>CAYZQO010000059.1:0-22670 GCA_964480725.1 uncultured Polyangiaceae bacterium
CGTCATCCGGGCATCAGGGGGCGCCCTCCGGGCACCCCCGATCGTCGGTTACTGGCGCTGGCGCCGGGCGGGACGAATCCTGGGGGCCTACGGAACGGCAGTGGAGCGCGAGCCGGAGCGGGAGGAGGTCGGGGTGCGAGTTCAGGTCTTGGGCCTACTCCTGCTTCGGATCGCGAACCCGAACCCGCTCGTGCTCCCGCCTCCGTTTCTGATCGTGAACCAGACACCGCACCGGACAGTGCATGTCGGCGCACCCCTCACGTGAGAGGGCCGGGCCGTGGGGCGTGGCGGTGCCAGAGCGACGGGCAACCTGGCGTGCCCGTCGCCAGCCAATGCGTCGCCGAGGAGCGCGGCGCACTCGAGGGCCGCGCGCCTGGCGGTTTTCGACAGGAACCCGGAAGAAGGCCAAGAGTCCCCTGGAACCCGTCGAGATCCTCCCCGTTCCTCTTGGCATCGAGGTCACCGTCCCCGAGCCGTAGGACCGTCCTGTTGACAGGCATTCCGCGCACCCCTACCGTCGCCCCAGGTCGGAAGGGGTCCGACAAGAAAGGAAGGGGACATCAATGCCACTTCGTGGGAGGCCATCACACGTTGCTTTGCGCGGGAATGTGACTCGCATAAACGGAGGAATGAAGAGACGGGGGGGCGATCATTGGTGGGCCAAGGGTTGGTTCGCCGCCTTGCTCCCGCTGGCGATGGGCTGTGGAGAAGAAGCCCCCCCCCAGCAAGCGGTGATCTCTCTGCTGCGGTATCTTCAGACGTACGGATGGTGGACTCTCCCTCGGCTCCGCCGATCGTGTTGCGCTGGGGGTCTGCGCTAGACGGCAGGAGGTCGGTCGCGGCCCTCGCGCTCGAGGTGGAGAACACGACCGACGAGGCCATCGATGTCGAGCTTCACGCCGTGGGGAGCGGGAACGCTCGCTCGGCGCGGCTGCCTCAGGCCGTTCGCGTGAACGCGAGGGCGACGGTCACTAGGGCGATCCCGGTGACCGCGCTGCCCGTGCAACTGGTCGGCGCCTCCGCTGACCTGCTTGTGACCGCCAGTTATGTCGGGGTCGACGGGGTCGAGCGGATGACGCCCGCGCCCACGATCTGGGTGGAGCACAGCGCGGGGTTTGCCAGCGCGCGCGTGCGCGGACAGGAGCAGGAGGCCCGCGCCAACGCCGCCCGCGGGCTCGCTGCCCTCACGGCTCGCCGCCCCTCGGCCGCTCGCCTCGTCGACGACTCGGGCAAGGCCGATGCCGTCGATGCCGGGGCGCTCCGTACGGCGCAGATCGCTGCGCAACTCCCCGAGCTGCCGAACCCGGCGGAGCAGCGCGTGCCGAGCACGACGCCCGACACGAGCGAGGTGTCGGACGCGGAACGTGCAGAAGCGATGAGCTCGACCAGCGACGAGCTCGTCGACAAAGGCGGCAACTACAAGGTCTGCTACAAGCTCGGCTACTCGTACATCGACGCGAAGATGGGCGAGGACTATCTGATCGGCCACACCTCTACCTCCGCGGGGCACGAGCCCGCCCGCTACATGTACGCTGTCGTTCAGAACGCCTCGGGGTCCACCGTCTGGTCCGGCTGGCTAGATTCTGCGGGGTGTTCCCCGTACTTCAACCACGCGAACGGGACCTACAAGGGCTGGGTCACGACTGCGCTCTACCGGTCAGCCTCCAACGTCACCATCAACTTGACCCCGACCGACTCCAGCGGTTTCCTCTGGTACTGGCAGGGCTACTCCATCAGCGGCTCCGGCGGCACCATCACCCTGGACGGGTTCGGTGCGGACACCGTGTCCAGCGCCGCGATCGCTGCTGCTAACACCCTCTACCGATCGACGACGGGCTGGCCCAGTGGAACGACGAGCAATGTCTATGTCAACCAGAACTGTCCAGGGAGCACGGGTGGTTGTGCCAGCGGAAACAACGTCTGGCTCGGGCAAGACAACTTCGGGGTCTACCTGGGGTGGTTCAAGTTCGTGACGTCCCATGAGCTCGGTCACGTCGTGATGCGCGCGCTCTTCGGGATGCCAGCGAACTCCTACGACAACGACGCGCCGAGCGACCTCTGCCAGTGCAAGCACGTCCTCAGCGCGAACCAGCTGCACTGCCTGCAGAGCCGACACCATGTCGCCAGCGCGCAGGTTGAGGGCTGGGCGCAGTTCTTCGGCTCGACGAACCTGAACGTCGGGAGCCAGTCCGACTGCACGTTCGTCTACTACAAGGAGTTCAAGATGGGGAACGGCGTCGTGCAGCCCGTGCCCAACGCCAAGGCCTGCTACACCCCGATCCTCTGGATGGAGACGTACTGTCCCGCGACCACGAGGGGCGTCGAATGGGACTGGATGAACTTCTACTGGCGGCTGGACAACAAGGACGCCTACGCCTACGCCGACTTCAAGTCTGTCTACCAGCAGGCCTGCGGCGGGTCTTGTAGCGGCGCGACCACGACCGTCAAGTGGTCGAACACGTCGGCCGCGGCCAGCGCGGTGTTCGGGGCGAACCATGCCAAAGCGTTGGCGTGGGCCAACCAGGGCGACGCCTTCGGCGTCAATCACTAGGGAGGTGTGACATGAGCGGCCTCTCCCCTCTGGCTTGGTCAGCGTGTCTGGCGGCCGCCCTGGTCGGTTGCTCGAGGACCGATGGGCGGCGGAGCGCCGCCGCCGGGGCCCCGGAGACGGGCGGCGCACCCGGGAGCACCGGGTCAGGGGGGACGGGGCCGGGCGGCGGGGCGGCCGCCGCCGGGGGCGGCGGCGCCGCGCCGGCGGCCGGGGGCGGCGGAGGAACGGCGACGCTGCCCGGGCCGGACTGCGTCCACCCGCCGGTGACCGCCACCTGCGAGGCGGGGCTCTGCACCATCCCCGCGGGCTGCTTCGTCATCGGCATTCCGCGGGACTCGCTCGTCGCGACCCCGTACTCCACGATCGAGACGGAGGTGGAGCTCACCCACGCGTTTCTGATCGGCGAGACCGAGGTGACCCGCGCCCAGTGGCTCGCGCTGGGGCTGCCCGAGCCTCGGGTGGACTGGGTCCGGGCCTTTCACGCCAGCGCGCCCGACGTCGCGCCCGAGGGCTGGGATGCGTGCCTCGACGCCGACTGCCCGGTGCTCTGGGTGAGCTTCGAGGACGCGGCCGCGTACACCAACCTGCTCTCGGAGCGCCAGGGGCTCGAGCCCTGCTACCTGCTCGACGGCTGCGTGCGCGGCGTCGGCGACAACCTGCGCTGCGAGTCGATCCGGATCAACGCGGACAGCGTCTACCACTGCCCTGGCTACCGCCTGCCGACCGAGGCCGAGTGGGAGTACGCGGCCAAGGCCGGGACGCGCACGGACTACTACTCGGGCAACATCGCCCCGGAGAGCATCGACAGCCACTGTAACCTCGACCCGAACCTCGACGCCATCGGCTGGTACTGCGGCAACTCCCTGGGGCCCGCCACGGCCGACAAGGTGGCGGGCGGCCAGCCCCACCCCGTGGCGCAGAAGCGGCCGAACGGGTTCGGCCTGTACGACATGTCCGGCAATGCGGCGGAGTGGTGCAACGATCGCTACCACCCGCTCGGCTACGGGACCGGTCGGCAGACGGACCCGCTGGGGGGCGGCACCGATCCGCTCGATCTCACCTCGCCCCACGCCCACTACGGAGACGCTCCGGACGCGGAGGGCTTCCCCATGTTCCGGACCAGTCGGGGGGGCTCGTTCGACTTCTGGCCGACGCTGGCGGTGTCCGGTAAGCGCAGCTCCAATGAAGGCGCGGGGCAGTACACCGGCTTTCGCGTGGTGCGGACGCTTGGTCTGGCAGCGGGAGGCTCGCGATGAGGATGATGAGGATGACGGCACTTGGGCTGAGCGCGCTGGTCGGCGTCGTAGTGATGGCGGCCGTCCAGGGCTGCGGCGGGAAGCGCGAGGGCTCGAGGCCGGCGCAGCCGGCCGAGGGTGGCAGCACGGGCGCGGGAAGTGGAGGCGGTGGTGATGCCGCCACGGCCGGCGCCGCTGGAAACGCCGGCGCGGCCGGCGCCGCGGGGACTTGCACCGAGGAGGTCGGGAGCTGCCCGGCGACCTCCTTCGCGGTGTGGCAGGTGCTGCTCGACGCCGCGGCCTTCGGCCCGAGCGCGCGGTTCGTCGCGCTCGGGGGTCGCGCCGTGGTGGTTGACCGGGGCGACGCGAGCTACGAGGTCGTTGCCCTGCTCAACGAGCTTGAGCAGGAGGTGACGGGCCAGACCCAGGCGGTCTGGACGGTGCCGAGCGGAGTCGGCACGCCGGTCGCGGTGGCGCTCGACAGCGACGGAGTCAGCCGCTGGACGGTGAGCGTGTTGGTGTGCGACGACGCGGGCGCGAGCTGTAGCCTGCTCCGCGGCGACGAGCAGGCGACCGAGCTCACCGCTTGGTCGGGCTCCGAGCTGCCCGATGAGCTCGACGCGCGCGCCCTGGTGCTCGACGTCACGTCGGCCGAAACCGCGGTGTGCGCCTACGGCAACGGGCTATTCTGCTTCCGCGACGGGTGGCAGGCCGAGATCCCCGTCGCCGAGGGGTTGCGGCTGAACCACGTGTCCATCTCCTCGGGCTGGGCGCTCGCGGTGGGCGAGGATGGGCAGTGGTTCCAGCGGGCCGTCGACGATGCGTACGTCCTCTTGCCCTGGGAAGCGCAACCGCCGCTTGGGACCGACCCCCTCACCTGGGCCAGTACTGCCGATCTGGGCGGGGTGATCGTCGGCGAGGGGCGGATCCAGGCCGCGCTCGGGGTCCAGGGCGACCTGTACGGCTGCGAGGTTCCGCGTGAGCTGGTGGCATTGGCCTTGGACTCCGTGCTCTTCGGAGGTGCCACGGCGATCACGAAGACGGGTGAGGTCCTCCGTCACAACAACCTGATGACGGGCGAGCCGCGCTACTGCTCGCTGGACCAGATGCCCGCTGGAGAAATCGCCGCCATCGATACCGTCCAGTGTGACGACTCGACGAACCTGCGGGTCTTGCTGGGTGATACGCTGCTGGTGGGGACCAACCATTGCGTGCGCTACCTCTAGCGCCCCGGCATCCCGTCCTCCCTGACTCGTTGGGCGACCGATCCCAGCCGACGCGGCTAGGTCCAGTGGGACCGACCCGGCTGCTGCTCGCGGTCGCACCGCTCACGGTGGCCTGCGCCGTCGAGAGCGTCCCGGCGGAGGTGGCGACCGTCACGGCGCCGATCGTGTTCGGCGAGGACGATCGGGTGGAGCTGTATCAGGCGGAGGAACCGTTCGTGGCTCTTGGCCGCGAGCTCGCGATCGCCCTGATGGCGCCGGAGCGCCTGCGGCCGGTCGAAGAGGGGGCGTACGCTGTCGAGGCTCCCTCGCTCGGCACCCTTCAGTCCCTGTGTGCGGGCGAGCGCTTCGCGGATCAGACCGCCGCGGCCAGTTGCAGCGGGGTCCTGGTCGCGCCCGGCGTCGTGGCCACCGCCGGGCATTGCCTGGGGGTCGATGCCGGGGGCCAGCCCGACTGCAAGAACAACGTGTATGTCCGAGGCTACGCCGTCCTGGACCCGGCCGCTCCCGTCACCGTGGCCGAGGAGGAGGTCTACGGCTGCGATGAGGTCCTGGCGCTGGCACAGTCAGCCGCGGACTCGGCCTGCCATGTGGACCTCGCGCTGGTAGGGCTCGAGCGAACGCTGCCCGTCGAGGAGCTGCCCGTGCTGCGAGACGCCCCAGTCGAAGCGGACGAGCCCGTGACCGTCATCGGATACCCGGCGGGCCTGCCGGTGAAGGTGGACGGTGGGGCTCGGGTCGTCGATCCACGGCTGAGCCGCGGCGATTCGTTCACCCTGAGCAGCGACACCTTCGCGGTGAGCAGCGGGGCAGGCGTGTTCGATCGCACGGGAGCCCTGGTCGGCGTGTTCGCGCGCGGGCGGCGCGACTACGACGCCGACGGAGACTGCCAGCGCGTCCACCGAGAAACCGAGTACGAGGCCACCGGCTACGAAGAAGCCGCGCAGATCGCGGTGGTGCGGCAGCTGCTGACCGCCGTCGAGCAACGTGAGCGGCGAGAGACGTTCGAGCTGTTCCCCGGTAGCTCGATCTGCTCGGTGACGGCGACCGTACGCCCCGAGGCGGCCTCGGGCGACGGTTCGAGCGCGACCGTCGCGACGAACGGTTGTACCCTCGGCGCACCTTCACCGGGGAGGTTTGGCGGTCCGCTCCCGCTGCTCGTGTTGGTCGCCCTGTCCTGCGTGGGGCCGCGTCAGCGCCGGGGCGGGGGACGGCGGCGCGCGGCCGTCGTCGAAGAGCGCGCGCCGGATCGCGCACAATACGGTAGCGCACCCGTCGTCCGGGCATCAGGGGGCGCACTCCGGGCAATCGTGCACCCCGCTGTCCCATCCCGCCTCCGTCAGGGGCCTGCTCCGCCCCGTCCACCGCCAGCCCCCAGAACAGTGCGGGACGAGCCCATCACGTCGGGGGGCGGAAGCGCCGCTGCTTCTGGGGTAAGGTCCTGCCGTGGTGCCGGAGGCGATGCGGTGGCTCTTCTGGGACGTCGAGCCCGAGGCCTTGGAGCTCGACCACCACGCGCGCTTCGTTATCCTCCGGGTGCTGGAGAAGGGCCGGCTGCGTGATGTACGCTGGCTGCTCGAGCAGTACGGAGAGCAGCGCATCCACGAGCTGCTCCGCACCACGGTCACGACGGAGCTCTCCCCCCGAACCCTCGCCTTCTGGCGCGTCTATCTGCGAGCGGAGCAAGAGGATTGGCCGACCCCACCTGCCTTTCGCCGGAGCAGCTCGCCGCCCTGGCCCGCCTGAAGCGGCTGCCGGCGCTCGAGCCGTTCTACCTCGCGGGGGGCTGCGCGGTCGCGCACCACCTCGGACACCGGGCCTCACTGGATCTCGATCTGTTCTGCGCGGAGGGCTCCTCGCAGCTCGAGAGCGCTCGCCGGGCGATCCTCGCCGAGTTCGGGGCGGAGGTCGTGGCCGCGTCCTCGGCGGCGGTGAGCCTGCGCGCGGGTGAGGTGCCGATCGATCTCGTGGTCCACCCGTACCCGCTCCTCGAGCCCGTCGCCGTGGGGCCTGCTGAGTATCCGGTGGCCGGGCTCCGCGATCTCGGGACCAACAAGCTGGCTGCCATCGCCCGGCGGGGGATCCGTCGTGACTTCTGGGACTTGTCGGCCATGGCTCGCGCGGATCCAAGCTGCCTCGACGCGGCGCTGCGCGACTACCCGCGGCGCTTCGGCCTGGCCGAGGCCGACCTCTATCACGTCCTCAGATCACTCACGTACTTCGAGGACGCCGAGGTGGACCCCGTGTTTCCCCGTGGCATGACGCCGGCGCTCTGGGACGAGATCAAGGCGTTCTTCTGCGCTACCGTGCCGCCGCTCGCGCGGCGCCTCTGGAGCGAGCCCCCCGCGCCCTAGCGGACCAATCCGGTCGTCGGCCGCGACGGTGCTGCCGGTCCTCGGACCCTAGCTAGGCCCATTCCGATTGCCGCTCTAGGCCCATTGCTGGCTCACCCTGCGAGCTGCGCCATCTCGCCGGGGTCGTCACCGCTCCAGCACCGCCCGCGAGATCGAGCGGGTCTGGCTCACTTCGACGATCCGGAGGCCCTCCGCCTCGGCCCACCTCAGCTCGGCGGCGCACAGGTCCTCAGGGCAGTGCCCGCGAGGCTCGATCAGCAGGAGGCGCCCACCGGGTTGGAGGGTCCGCGCCATCGACGATATCAGCCGCGCTGGCGAGGTCGCCTCGTGCACGACGTTCAACGCCAGCACGAGGTCCACGGCGCCGTTCAGGTCGTCACCGAGGTCGGCGTCGTGGACGCGGCGGAGCTCGATGCGTGACTCGAGGCCGCGACGCCGTGCCCGGCGCCGCACCTCGTCGAGCATCCGGGGCTGCACGTCCGCGCAGACGACACGCCCGTGCTGCACCAGCTCGGCGACGGGCAGCGTGTAAAACCCATACCCTGGCCCGACCTCCAGCACGGTTTGCCCGGGCTTCACCAGCGAGCCGAGCGTGGCTCGGGGATCCTCGAGCAGGCGGCGGATCGGACTCGCCAGGAGCCAGGCGATCCAAGGCGGGCAGGTGTGGGGGCGGTGGCTCGAGGGGATGGGCAACGTTGGGGTGACGGCGGGCGATGGGACGGCGGACATGGCGGAGCCTCCGGGAAAAGCGAGCCTTGGCTCGCGTGCTGAGCTACCATGCGTCGTTGCAGTGCCTGAGGAAACTCGCGTCACGAGAAGGCCACGCGGGGGCAGGAAGGACCGCCTTCGCGCGCCGCGGGGCCAAGAAAAGCGTGCAGTCGCTCAGATTTCCCCGCCTCGTCGGAGCCCTGCGCAGCGGCGGTCCCGCGACACCGTGGAGGCGATCGTCGCGGCGGCCGGTCGCCTGCTGGTGACCCGCGGCTACGCGCGGGCCTCAACCAACGAGATCGCTCGGGTCGCGGGGGTGTCGGTGGGATCGCTTTACCAGTACTTCGCGGACAAGGACGCCATCTTCAGGGAGATCCTGCGCCGCCACCACGACCAGGTGCACGCGCTGGTCGAGGACCACATGCACAATTTCGCGGACGTGCGCCGGGATCCGCTCGCCGCCATGGACGCGCTGCTGCGAGGCATGATCGCCCTGCACCGACAGGATCCGCCGCTGATGCGCGCGCTCGTCCATGAGCTCGGCGGCCTCGGTGGCGAGGTCCCGGGTCCGCACCCGGGCGATCTGGACGGCATCGCCGCCGTCGAGCGGCTGCTGCGACTCCGCGGCGACCTCGCCGTCGAGGATCCAAACGCCACGGCGTGGCTCTTGGTCGTGATCGTGTCGCAGGTGTCGGCGTGGCTCGCGCACGAGGCACCCTCGGACCTCGACCCGGAGCCGATCCTGCGCCAGACGCATCGCGCGATCGCCTGCCTGCTCGGCCTCCCCGCGGAGCACCTGGACCGATTGCGGACCGAACCGCGGGACCACCGCCAGGACAGGTCGCCGCCGTAACGGAAGACGCTCGTCCCACCAGAGGGGAAGGATCGTCGCCTGCGTCGGCTCGCGGTGTGGCGTGAGGCGCGCTCGCCCCGGCGCGGTTTACGGCACGAGGACGGTCGAGCCGTGGGTTTCCCGAGCCTCGAGGGCGCGGTGGGCGTCGGCGGCAGCGGCGAGGGGGAAGCGCTGACCGATGGTGGCGCGCACGGCGCCGGTGAGGACGACGTCGAAGAGCGCGGCCGCGCTGGCGCGGAGCTCGTCGCGGGTCGCGACGTAGGTGAACAGGCTCGGGCGCGTCAGGTAGAGGCTCCCCTTGGTGGCGAGGAGCCCGAGGTCGAAGGGCTCGACCTTGCCCGAGGCGTTCCCGAAGCTCACGAGCGTGCCCCGCGGGCGGAGGCAGTCGAGCGACGCGAGGAAGGTGTCTCTCCCCACGGAGTCGAACACGACCGGCACCCCGCGTCCTCCGGTGAGCGCGCGCACCCGCGGCGCGAGCGGCCCGTCGCCGAGGACGAGGGCGTGGTGGCAGCCGTGAGCGCGCGCGATCGCCGCCTTGGCCTCCGAGCCCACGGTCCCGATGACGGTGGCCCCGAGGCTAGCGAGCCACTGGCAGGCGAGCTGGCCCACGCCGCCTGCCGCCGCGTGGAACAGCACGGTGTCTCCCGCCCGCACGGGGAAGGTCCGCCGGATGAGGTACTCGGCCGTCATGCCCTTGAGCAGGATGGCCGCTGCGGTCACGTCGTCGATCCCGTCGGGCAGGGGGATCAGCCGCTCGGCGGGGACCCGCCGCGCCTCGGCGTAGGCGCCGTGTGGGACGGTCGCGTAGCCGACGCGCTGCCCCACCGCGACCTCGGTGACGCCCGCGCCGACGGCCTCCACGATCCCGGCTGCCTCGCCGCCGAGGCCGCTCGGGAGCTCGGGGACCGGGTAGAGGCCGGTGCGGTGGTACACGTCGATGAAGTTGAGCCCGATCGCGGTGTGGCGGAGCCGGACCTCGCCGGGGCCCGGGTCGCCGACGGCGACGTCGGCGAGCGCGAGCACCTCGGGCCCGCCGTGGCGCTGGAATCGAACGGCGCGCGTCATGGTGACCGGGATCCTAGTCGCCCGAGGTGGGGGCGGAAGCCCGGGGACTTGCGGGTGGCAACGGCGGGGCCTGCGGCCCGCTCGTTCGCGGGCGCAATCTGGGTTAGCCTCCCGGTGGAGGCGGCGGCGATGGGCGCGCTCGGACGGATCCTCAAGCTCGGCTGGTTCGTGGGACTCGCGGGGGTGAGCGTCGTCGCGCAGGCCTGCGGCGGTGCGACGTCGGGGCGCCGGCCGGCCCCGGGCGCCAGCGGCGCGGACGGCCTGACCGGCGGCGCCAGTGGCGGTGGCGCGGGGGCGGGCGGCACGGCGCCGGTGACGGGCGGCGTCGGGACCGGGGGGACCGTGGATGGGAGCGGCGGCGCGGTGGGCGGGACCCCGCCGGTCGACGCGGGCCCCCCGAGCGGCAGCGTCGTGAACGAGCCCCCCGATGCCGGTGTGCGGGACGCGGATCTCTGGGACGTGATCTACGAGTAGCGCGTGCGCGTCGTCTTCGCCTCGCTCCGCGCCGCCGAGCCGCTGGCCTACGGCTTGATGACGTTGGCTGGGGCGCTGCGTCGGCATGGGCACCACGTGTCGATGGTGTACGGCCGGAGCGGCGAGGCGGTGGCGGCCGATCCCGAGGTGCGCGCCGCGGACGTGGTCGGGCTCTCGGCGACGACGGGGCTACACCGCGTGTACCTCGAGTGGGCGCGGGCCCTGCGCGCCGCCGGGCCGGAGCAGGGGATCTTCCTCGGCGGTCCGCACGCGACCTTCTTTCCGCGCGTCCTCGAGCAGGCGCCGCTCGATGGCATCTGTCTCGAGGAGGGCGAGGAGTCGTTCCCGGAGGCGCTCGAGCTCTGGCAGCGCGGGTTCCCGGAGGTGCCGCGCGGCTTCTGGATCCGGCGCGACCACGGGCGTGGTCCGGTCGAGCGCGGCCCGCGGCGGCCCCCGGTGCGCGATCTCGACGCCCTCGCCCCCGCGGCCTACGACCTGTTCTACGACGATCCACAGTACCGAAAGCTCCCCTCGCGGGTCTTCCTCGCGACGCGCGGCTGCCCCTACCGCTGCACCTACTGCTTCAACCATCGGCTCAACGAGTGGCACCGCGGTGAGGGACCGCTGGTGCGGGTGCGCGATCCGGAGGCGGTCGCGGACGAGATCCTCGCGGTCCACCGGCGCTGGCCGATGCGCATCGTGTGGCTGCTCGACGCGAACCTGGTCACCAGCCAGCGTTGGCTCGAGGCCTTCGGCGCCGTCTACCGGCGCCGGGTGGGGTTGCCGTTCTTCTGCAAGCTCCGGGCGGAGCGAGCCACCGACCGCGTGGTGCGGACGCTCGTGGACGCGGGCTGCGTCAGCGTGGGCGTCGGGATCGAGTGCGGCACCGAGCGGCTGCGGCGCGAGGTCCTCGGGCGCGTGGCCTCCGACGCCGACATCCTCGCCGGCTGCCGTCGCCTCAAGGCCAAGGGGATCCGGGTGATGAGCTTCAACATGCTCGGCGTCCCGGGCGAGAGCCTGGACGACGCCCTGCGCACGCTCGCCCTCAACGTCGCCGCCGGTGTCGACCATGCGGGGGCGACCATCCTCCAGCCGTACCCGGGGACGGCCCTGGCCGATTGGGCCATTCGTCACGGTCATTTCGACGGCGGCTTCGATCGCCTCGGGTTCTCCTATTTCGCGGCGACGCCGTTCCGGTCGTTCTCGGCGGCGGATCGCCGTCGACTCACCAACCTCCAGCGGCTCTTCGGGCTCGCCGCCGAGCAGCCCCTGGTGCGGCGCCACCTGCGCCGGCTCCTCGAGCTGCCCCCCAACCGCTTCTACACGGCGCTCTTCACCGTGCGGCACGACCACATGATGCGCCGCTTCTTCTACGGCGGCTGGGAGCGCCTCTCACCCTCCGAGCACGGCACCGAGGCCGCGCTGCGCGCGGCCTGCGGCGAGCTCGCGCTCCCAGCGCCCGGGTGAGGGGACGCGCGGGCCCCGGGAGCGCTCGCCCGATAGCTGGAGCGACCCCGTCGAATTGGGGGTGCCAAGGGGGGTGCATCCCTGCGGGAGGGCCCCATGAATACCGGCATGTCGGTCATCGCCTCCCAAGTTGCTGTTAGCCGTCCGCGGACCCATGCCACCGTCGCCGCGCTCGCCGCCATCGTCGTGGTGGCGAGCGGCTGCGACAGAGGGAAAGCCTCACCGAGCGACACCGCGGCGCCGGTATCGGCGCCGGTCGCCGAGGGTGCGACGCAGGTGGTCGCCGTCACCGCGGGCAAGGACGGGTTCGTCCCGAGCCACGTTGAGGTCGCGCGAAATCGGCCCGCGAAGCTCCGCTTCACCCGCAATACGGACCAGACCTGCGCCACCGAGGTGGCGTTCAAGGAGCTCGACCTGAAGCGGGCGTTGCCTCTCGGCGAGGCCGTCGACGTCGAGATCCCCACCGGCGAGGCGCGGACGCTCCACTACACCTGCGGCATGGGGATGTTCGCGAGCACCGTCGTCGTCAAGTGAGGCCGAGCCCGCCACCGCGGGGCGCTCGGCGCGGGCGAAGGTCGAAAAACTCGGTCACGGAGCGCCACCGAGCTGCCTATCCGGGCTGACCCACGGGAAACAGCATGTTCGATGCGCGCGACCCCCTTCCTCTGGTCCGCCAGCGGCTCGCGTGGCGCGGATCCGGCCGGGTCTGCGCCGCGATCCTCACCGCCGCGTTCGCGCTCGGCCCGGGCGTCGCCCGCGGGCAGTCCGAGGTGTCCACCCGCGCCGGCGGCGCCGGAGCGACGCGGAGCGGCTCGACCATCGCGCGCCCGGGCAGCGACGACGGCCTCCGACTCGCTGGTATCGTGACTCGTGAGACGCTCGTCGAACTCGCGGTGGCGCGGAGCCCGGCTCTGGCGGCGAACCGGGCGCGAGCGCGAGCCCTGCGGATCGAGGGCGAGGCCGAGGCCCGCCTGCCGCCCCCGATGGCGGAGGTGCAGATCCTTCAGGTTCCCGTCATGGAGCCCTACGCGGTCAACCGCGCCGCCATGGTCATGGTCGGCGTCGCGCAGGAATTCACCGGCGGGCGCGTCCGCCGGGAGCGGGCGCGCGCGGTGCGCGCCGGCGCCGACGTCGAGGAGGCCATGCGCGACGAGCTGGTCTCCCGGCTCGCGGCCGATGTCGAGCACGCATTCGCCGACTACGTCGAGGCCACCGAGCTCGTGCGCGTGCACGAGGCGCACCGGGCAGCGGCGACGACGGTCGTGGACTTCGCCCGGGCGCGCTACGCGGCGGGGGGCGCGCTCGCCGACGTCGCGATGTCCGAGCGGGAGGTGGCGATGATCGAGCCCGACCTGGCCCTAGCGCGCGGGGAGGTGGAGTTGGCGCGCGCGCGCCTCAACGGTCTGCTCTCGCGCCCGCCCGGTGCAGCGCTCGGGCCTCCGGTCGCCCCGCCTCCGATCCGGGTGAGTGCCGATACCCGCGCGCTCGTCACGGAAGCCCACGCGGCCCGTCCCGAGCTCCGGGTCGCCTTGGCGAGGCGTGAGGCCGCGGAGGCGGAGGCCCTTGCCGAGGCGCGCATGGCGCGCGCGCCGACGATGACCGCGGGCGTCGCCTACTTCGCCCCCACCGAGCCGATGCCCGAGCATGCCTTCGGCGCGTCCTTCTCGACGACGCTGCCGTGGCTCTGGGGCGCTGGCGAGACACGAAGCCGCGCCGCCCGAGCCCTCGTCGAGGCCACCCTCGACGAGCAGGACGCCGCGCGCGCACAGATCGCTGGGGAGGTGGCCACGGCCGCGGCCATGGCGGCCGCGATGGCGAGGCGCCTCGACGCGATCCGGACCGAGGTGCTCCCGGCGGCCGAGCGCGCGGAGCTGGCCGCCCTCGCGGGATACGAGAGCTCCACCGCCGACATCCTCGCGGTGCTCGGCTCGCGCACCGCGGTGGCGAACACCGAGGTCGAGATCGTGATGGCGCGCGCCGAGCTCGAGCACGCCCTCACCGAGCTTCGGTTCGCCGCGGGGCGCTCGGGTCGGCCCCCGCCGGGAGGAACGCGAGATGTCCCTTGATCCATTGCCGACGGCCAGCCTGCCGCCCGTCCCCCCGCCGGACGTTCTCGCGCGGGACGACACCACCGCGTCGGACGACGACTCCGCGCCCGAGCCGCCGCCGCGCGGCGTCCACCGGATGGCCGCGGTCCGCTGGGTGATCCTAGGGCTCAGCGTCCTGCTCGCCATCGGGAGCTGGTACTCCTTCGCGACGGCGGCGAGCTCGGGGACGGCCGCCGTCCTCTACCAGTGCCCGATGCACCCGGAGATCGTCGCCGATCACCCGGGCGATTGCCCGATCTGCCACATGACCCTCGAGCGGGTGTCGGCGGAGCGCATCGAGGCGCCGACCAGCTCGAGCGCGCCCGCCGGGCCCGCGGGATCTGCCGCGCCGCCCGCGCCCGCTGGGGTCTCGCCGGTGGTGCTCGCGCTCGATCGGGTGCAAGCGATCGGCGTCCGCACGGCCAAGGCGGAGGAGCGCCCCACGGGAGGCGCCCTGCGTGCCCCCGCCATCGTGGAGGCGCCCGAGCAGAACGTGGCGGAGGTGCACGTCCGCGCGGCGGGCTACGTCGAGGCCATCGCCGTGGGGCAGACGGGGGTGAAGGTGAAGCCCGGGCAGCTCTTGCTCTCCATCTACAGCCCCGAGATCTACCAGGCACAGAGCGAGCTCCTGGCCACGCAGAACTGGACCGGCCTCGGCGGCGAGCAGGCGGCTCGCGACCGCGGCGCGCGCCGCAAGCTCGAGCTGCTCGGGGTCTCCGGGCGGGTCGCGGATCGGGTGATCGCGGAGCAGAAGCCGCTCCGGAGCACGGCCGTCTCCGCCCCGATCGGCGGGTACGTGACCAAGAAGAACGTCCTCCTCGGGTCCTTCGTGACGCCGGAGATGGCGCTCTACGAGATCGTCGATCTCTCGCAGGTATACCTGGTGGCGGACCTCTTCCAGAGCGGGATCGGGGCCGTGACCGTGGGCACCAAGGGGACCTTCCGATCGAGGACGCGGTCGTTCTCCACCACGGCCGTCGTCGACCTCGTCTACCCGCAGGTGAACGTGGAGGCACGCACCACGCGGGTCCGGATGACGCTCGAGAACGTCGACCTCTCGCTCTTCCCCGGGGAGTACGGGATGGTCGAGTTCGATGCCGTCGCGGGGCGCTCGGTCGTCGTCCCCACCGACGCCCTCATCGACACCGGCAACGAGCAGTACGTGTTCGTGGTGACCGCGCCGGGGCGGTTCGAGCCGCGCCGCGTGGACGTCGCGGGGGAGACCGACGGGGGCTTCGAGCTCCGCTCCGGGGTGAGCGCCGGGGACTCCGTGGTGTCGGGCGCCGCCTTCCTGATCGACTCCGAGAGCCGCCTCCGGGCCTCCATCTCGAGCAGCGTCGCCGCCGAGGTGACGCCGACCTCGGCGGGGAGCGGAGCCCCTCCCGCCGCGGCCACCCACCGGCACTGACGTCGTCGGCGCCGCGCCTGAACGGTAGCCAGCACCCAGCGAGGAGGCACCCCCGCGTGATCGGCAAGCTGATCGACCTCTGCGCGAAGCACCGCACCCTGGTGATCCTCGCCTACCTCGCCGCGGCCATCGGCGCCTACTCTGCGCTCCGGAGCATCAAGCTCGACGCCATCCCCGACCTGTCCGATCCCCAGGTCATCGTCTTCACCGAGTGGAAGGGGCGCTCACCGACCCTGGTCGAGGACCAGATCACCTACCCGATCGCCAGTACCCTGCTCGCGGCCCCCAAGGTGATGGCGGTGCGCGGCTACTCGATGTTCGGGATGTCGTTCGTCTACGTGCTGTTCGAGGAGGGCACCGACGTCTACTGGGCCCGGTCGCGGGTGAACGAAACCATGAGCCGCACCCAGGCCGCGCTCCCGGCCGATTCGATGCTGGAGCTCGGCCCGGACGCCACTGGGATCGGCTGGATCTTCGAGTATGCGCTGGTGGACGAGTCCGGTAAGCACGACCTCGCGTCGCTCCGGACCCTGCAGGATTTCAACCTCCGCTACGCGCTGGAGAGCGTCCCCGGCGTCGCGCAGGTCGCCAGCGTCGGCGGTTTCCAGAAGCAGTACCAGGTCACCGTCGATCCCGAGCGGCTCCGCGCCTTCGGGCTCGGGATCCAGGACGTCGCCGCGGCCGTGCGCCAGTCGAACAGCGAGGTCGGGGGGCGTGTGCTCGAGCTCAGCGGGCGGGAGTACTTCGTCCGCGGCCGCGGCTACGTGAAGGAGCTCGGCGACATCGGCGACGTCGTGATCCGCAGCGCGGGTGGGACCCCGGTGCGGGTCAGGGACGTCGGCGACGTGCAGTTCGGGCCGGACATCCGCCGCGGGCTGGCGGAGCTCGACGGCGAGGGCGAGGCCGTCGGCGCCATCGTCATCGCGCGCCACGGCGAGAACGCCTACGAGGTGATCGGGCGGGTGAAGCAGAAGCTCGCCGAGATCGAGCTCGGCCTCCCCGAGGGGGTGAAGATCGTCACCACCTACGATCGCTCGAGCCTGATCGAGCGCGCCATCGCCACGCTGAAGGGGGCGTTGCTCGAGGAGATGGTGGTGGTGGCCCTCACCATCCTGCTCTTCCTCCTGCACCTGCGCAGCGCGCTCCTGCCCATCATCACCCTGCCGCTGGCGGTCCTGCTCGCGTTCATCCCCATGTACCTGCTCGACGTGCCGGCGACGATCATGAGCCTCGGTGGGATCGCGATCGCGATCGGCGCCACGGTGGACGCCGAGATCGTCATGATCGAGGCCGCGCACAAGAAGCTCGAACACGCGCCGCCGAACCTGAGCGAGAAGGAGCGCACGCGCCTGCTCGGCCAGGCCGCGAAGGAGGTGACCCCGGCGATCTTCTCGGCGCTGCTCATCATCGCCATCTCCTTCATCCCGGTCTTCGGCCTCAACGGCCAGGCGGGTCGTCTCTTCAAGCCGCTTGCCTACACCAAGACCTTCGTGATGCTGGCAGCGGCCCTCCTCAGCGTCACCTTTGCCCCCGCGCTCCGCGACCTCCTCATCCGCGGTCGGATCCGGCCCGAGAAGGACCACCCGGTCTCGAGGTTCATCATCGGCCTCTACGCGCCCTTCGTGTACGTCGCGCTCCGGCGCCCGTTCACGACGCTCGCCATCGGCCTCTTCGCCGTACTCTCGGCGATCCCTCCCTTCCTCAAGCTCGGCAGCGAGTTCATGCCGCCCCTCAACGAGGGCGACATCCTCTACATGCCGACGACCCTCCCCGGCATCTCCATCGAGGAGGCCAAGCGGCAGCTCATCCGGCAGGATCAGATCCTCAAGGCGTTCCCCGAGGTCGAACGCGTCTTCGGTAAGGTTGGGCGAGCCGAGACGGCCACCGATCCGGCCCCGCTCTCGATGGTGGAGACGGTGGTGAAGCTCAAGCCGCCCGCCGAGTGGCCGCGGGTGCAGCAGCGTCGCTGGCACTCGGGGTGGGCGCCGGACCTCACGCGGCCGGCGCTGGCGCGGCTCTGGCCGGAGGAGCGCCAGCAGACCTGGGAGGAGCTCGTCTCCAAGCTCGACACCGCCATGCAGCTCCCGGGGTGGACCAACGCCTGGACGATGCCGATCAAGGGGCGCGTCGACATGCTCACCACCGGCGTGCGCACGCCGGTCGGGATCAAGGTGTTCGGGACCGAGCTTGACGCGATCGACCGCGCCGGGTCGACGCTCGAAGCGCTCTTGCGCGACGTGCCCGGGACCCGCAGCGTGCTCTACGAGCGGTCGCTCGGTGGCACCTACGTGGATGTCGTCCCCAACCGCGAGGCGCTCGCGCGGTTCGGGCTGTCGGTCGCCGACGTGAACGGGGCGCTCGAGACGGCCGTGGGCGGTGAGGTGGTGACCACGACCGTCGAGGGACGAAACCGCTTCACTGTGAACGTGCGGTACAAGGAGGACTTTCGCTCCAGTCCCGACCGGATCCGCAATGTGCTCGTCCCCATCCGTCCGGGCGGGGCTGCCGCGGCCTCCGCCGCGTCGGCGGGCATGGGCGCGATGGGGGTGGGCGCGATCCCCGACGGCGAGCGCGCCGTCGAAGGGCGGATCCCCCTCGGGGAGCTCGCCGAGGTGAAGGTGGTCTCCGGACCGCCGATGCTGCGCAACGAGGCGGGCCTGCTCGTGGGGTACGTCTACGTGGACGTCGCCGCCGACCGCGACCTCGGCGGCTACGTGGACGACGCCAAGGCCGCCGTCGAGCAGGCGCGGCAGCGCGGCGCCTTCGCGCTCGGCCCCGGCATGTACCTCAAGTGGACGGGCCAGTACGAGCTCCTCGAGCAGATGCGCGGGCGGATGGCCGTCCTGGTTCCGCTGGCGCTGATGCTGGTCGCGCTGCTCCTCTACTTCCAGTTCAAGAACCTCACCGAGGTCCTGATCGTCCTGTTGTCGATCCCCTTCGCGCTGGTGGGATCGGTCTGGCTCCTCTACCTGATGGACTACCGGCTCTCCACCGCCGTGTGGGTCGGAGTGATCGCCCTCGTCGGGCTCGCCGCGCAGACCGGCGTGGTGATGATCGTGTACATCGATCACGCCTTCGAGCGGCGCCTCCGCGAGGGGCGGCTCCGGAGCCTCGAGGACATCATCAAGGCCCACACCGAGGGCACCGTGCAGCGAGTCCGACCCAAGCTCATGACGGTCGGCACCATGCTGATCGGGCTGATGCCCCTGCTCTGGGCCACCGGCAGCGGCGCCGACGTGATGAAGCGGATCGCCGCGCCGATGGTCGGCGGCCTCCTCTCATCGGCGTTCTTGACCCTCGAGATCATCCCCGTGATCTACACTTACTGGCGCTACTCGCAGCTCAAACGGTCACGGCGCACGGGTGTTCCCCTCCACGAGATCTGCGGGATCGCGATGCCCGACGGGGGCCCGGCGACGGCGTGAGGCGGCGGCGCCGGGGCGCGCGCGGGGCGCTCAGCTCTCGTCGCCGGAGCCGTGAGCCCCCCGCTCGGACCGGACGCTCGCGCGCCGCAGTGGATCGCCGGGCCCGGCCCGGGGTATCCTCGGCGGCCTCATGGCCCAGGGATCTCCGACGAGCACGCGCCTCGCCGTGGTCGTGCGCCCCTGCGCGCCGCACGAGGTCGAGGCGCTGCGGGGACTGCGCGCCCGCGCCCTCGCCGACGCGCCGGGCGCCTATCGCCAGACCCTCGCCGAGCACGAGCGCGTCTCACCGGCGGCCTGGCGCCGGCACTTCGAGGCGCGGGTCGCGGCGGGCGACGCAACGCTGATCGCCGAGGCGCACGGGGAGTGGATCGGCTTCGTCTTCGCCATCCGTCAGGATGAGGCGGCGGGGCGGCTGGGCGGGATCTGGATCGCGCCGGAGGCGCGGGGGCATGGGGCGGGCCGCGCGCTGGTCAGCGCCGCGCTGGCCTGGTTGCGCGCGGGGGACGTGCGGGAGGTGACGGTGCTGGTCCCCGACGGCTGCCCCGTGGCCGCCGCGCTGCTCCGTGGCGCGGGCTTCGCGCCCACCGGCGAGCGCGACGAGCTCCGGCCGGGGCTCGCCGCCGAGGAGTTCGCGCTCACCCTGCCGCCCAAGTCGCTCCGCCCGCCCGTTGTGGCCGTGTGAGCTCGGGCGACAGCGGCCGTTGCCGCCGCGCGCGCCGTCACCGCAGCGGCGAGCAGCCCCAGGACACGAGCGCCTCGATGACGGGTGTGAAGTCCTCCGTCTGCGGGGCGGGGAAGTCGCGCGGGCGCAGGCTGCCGACGGCGCGGAGGAAGCGCGGCCAGTCGCGGCCGCACACGGCGAGCAGCTCCGCCAGCTCTGCCAACCCGGTGCCGTAGAGCTTGACGCCGAGGAGGGTGGCGTTGTTGGCGGGACGGTCGAGCGCGAGCTCCCGGGTGAGCGTCCCCAGGATGGCCGCCTTCTCGCGGAGCTTCTCGGCCTCGGGCCGCTCGCTCGCGTAGAGCGCCTCGAGGGTCGCGTGGGCGTCGAGCAGGCGGGTGAGGCGCGCCCGCCACGCCGCGTCCGCGGCGCGGTACGCGTCGAGCTCGGCCGAGGAGGGGCCGAACCGCTCGGCGAGGAACTCGAGGGTGAGCTCGTCGGCGACGAAGCTGGCGAGACTCTCGTCGAACGCGGTCTGGCCGGGGACGAGGACGGTGGCGTGGAGCGACTCGTGCAGGAGCACGTTGGCGAGCATCCCCGCCGCGGCCGGGCCGGGGGCGAGCATGGTCGAGACCACCGGATCCCGGAACCAGCCGCCGGTCGAGTAGGCGTCCGCGCCAAAGGCGTCCGCGTCCCAGCCGCGCCGCTCGAGCCGCGCCACGTGCCGCTCCGCGCGCGCCTCCGCGAACCAGCCCACGGCCGCGAAGCTGCCCGCGATCGGGAACCAGTACACCTTGGGCTCGAAGGCGAGCGGGCGGCTGCCGGACACCACCCACACCGCGTGCTTGCGGTCGAGGTCGACGTAGCGCCGGTAGCTCCGATCGGGCGAGAGCCCCCGCGCGGCCCCGAACGCGCGGATCCCCGGCACCTCGCCGAGGAGCGCCGCCGTCTCCCGTGGCGTGTCCGGCGCCGCGACCACGCGCTCGAGCCGCCGGCCCCCGGTCATCAGCGCGAGCTGGCCGCCGACGGCCTGCGGCAGGTAGCGCGCCCCCATGCAGCTGGTGCAGAGGAGCGCAGCGAGGGCGGCGAGGGCGGCGGCGCGCATGGGCGAGGCCCGAGCGTACCCGCGCGGGGCGCGGAGGGCACGGGATCGGGCGCGGAGCGCAGGAACGGTCCGCTCGCCGTCACCCGCGGGCGTGCGTCCCGCCTCGCCACCCAGCCCAGGCTTGCGCGACCTGCGCGCGGGCGTTACCTCCTCGCTCGATGCCCGCGCTCGGCTCGCTCAAGTGGGAGCTTTTCACGCCCGTGATGATCGCCCTCGAGCCGTTTCGGCGCGCGGGCCTGCGACGCGCGCTGGCGGTTCTGGACGAGCTGGTGCCGCTCGGCGGGCGCCGTGTGCTCGACGTGGGCGCGGGCGTCGGCACCCTGCTCGCCGAGCTCGTGCGCCGCGACTGCGACCCGGTCGCCGTCGAGCCCTCCCGGGCCATGGCGCGGATCGCGCGCGCACGGTTCCCTCGCGTGCCCGTCCACGAGGCGCCTGCCGACGCGATGGGCTTCCTGCCCGACCAGTCGATCGACGTTGCCATCCTGGCGGCGACGCTGCACGGCTTGCCCCCCGAGTACCGGGTGCGGGTCTACGCGGAGCTCCGTCGCGTGGTTCGCGAGGCGGTGGTGGTCATCGACTACCACGAGAACCGCAACCCCATCGTCGCGGCGGCGGAGTGGTTCGAGGGCGGGGACTACTTCGCCTTCGTCAAGCGCGTGGACGCGGAGCTCGACGCCAACTTTCCGCGGGTCGAGCGGCGTCGCTTGGGCGCTACCGAGTCGCTCCGCGTCGCCTGGCGGTGAGCGGCCGGCCGCGGCGCCTGGACCGAATTGCCCGGGAGCGAAGGCACGCCGAGCGGACGGCGCCCCGAGCGGGGGGGAGGTGCGGAGCGGTGCTCACGGGTGCGACAACTTGCGCGGGTGCGGCTCGGCCGATCTCGCCGAGCGCTCGCCGAACGGGTTCTCGTCGGCCCCGAGATGCCGTAGCATTCGCGCCAACTGCGCCGCGCGCGACCCGTGGCGCGAGCGCACGAGGAGGAAGGACGACCGATGCGAAGACTGCAACCGACCGCGATGCGAACCCTGGCCTGGATCCTGTGCGCGACCCCGCTCCTGACGGTGGCCTGCGGCTCCGACGACGATGACGGCGGCGGTGCCGGCAGCGGCGGCGCCGACGAGGGCGGGGGCGGCGCCGAGGGGTCGGAGGGTGGCAGCGCGGGGTCTAGCAGCGCCACCGGGGGCAGCGCGCAGGGCGGCGAGGAGGCTCCGGGCGGCGCGGCGACCTCGGGCGGCCAGGCCCCGCAGGGCGGGGCCGAGGCCACGGGCGGTGCGCAGCCCCAGGGCGGCGGGCCGGGCCAGGGTGGCGAGCCGGGTGAGGGCGGTGCTTCGGGTCAGGGCGGCGTGCCTTCAGTCGGCGGCCAGCAGGCCACCGGCGGTGAGCAGGCCGAGGGCGGCTCGGCGGGGCAGCCGCAGGGCGGCGCGGGGACCGGCGGCGGAGGCAGCGGCTGGGCCCTGCCCGGCGACGGCTGTCCCGACACGGCGAACAACCGCGTGTCCGGCGTGGTGCGGCTCGACGATCTGCACGCGACGCCCGAGCCCACGGGGCCGAGCGTGGTGGTCAACGCGCCCTGCGGGCGCGAGGTCGACGACCCGACCAAGGACACCTGCGGCCAGGGCAGCGTGCTCGCGCTGCTCTGCACGACCCCGGACTGCTCGGACGCCGGGGACCCCGTGCGCAGCCACCTCAACGAGAGCGGCTCCTTGCAGCAGCGAAGCTTCGACGGCGAGCCCTTCGAGTTCTGCGGGGTCGAGGCGGGCACCTACTACTTGCTGCCGGTCATCGATCACGACGACAGCCGTACGCTGTCGAACTACGACTGGACGATGGGCGTCAAGGATCTCGCGGCGAGCGGCGTCACTTACCCCGCCCGCGTGCAGGGTTACGAGGTAGAGGTCGACGGCGACGTCGAGCTCTCCACGGCGCTCACCGGGACTCAGGCCTCGCCGGTCGCCGTCGACTACTTCAACTACCGACACCCCACGCCAACCTGGAAGCCCGAAGCGGGCTGGCTCTTCGTCGTCGCCTCGCTCAGCGAGGACGTCTCGACCACCGGGCAG
>CAYZQO010000059.1:22770-38467 GCA_964480725.1 uncultured Polyangiaceae bacterium
GGGCTGGCTCTTCGTCGTCGCCTCGCTCAGCGAGGACGTCTCGACCACCGGGCAGGGGATCCGGGTCCTCGACCTCGAGTCTCAGCAGGAGGTCGATCAGGACGTGGCGCGGGCCGGGGTGGACGCGGTTCCGCTCGCCGATCCGGACGGGGAGCTCTACGAGGGCACGCTGACCAAGCTCGCGTTCCACGAGGGAGTCGCCTTCCTCGGCACGGACACGCCGGGAGTCATCCTCACCGCCACCCTCGGCGCCGACGGCGCTGTCGAGCAGGGCCACAGCATCGATCTGCGCGAGGCCGGCCTGGAGCTCGCCGACGAGGTCATGAATCACGCGGCGGTGGTCACCAGCGGGGGCAAGGACTGGCTGGTAGTGACCCTGCGCTTGAGCGACGGCGCCCCGCTGCCGCACAACCCCAACGTGCCGCTCCTGGTGGTGGATCTCTCGGGGCTCGACGCCGGCGACGTCACCAGCGCGGTCGGGCTGTCCGTCGATGTGCTGCCGGAGCTCGACGACGTCCGCCTCGACGGCGTGATGGCGGCCGATGGCGTCGTGTACCTGGTGGAGACGGGCGCCAACAGCCGCGCGCGCCAGGACGACGGCCTGAACCGCCTCTGGGCGCTCACCCTCGACGACGACGGCGCCGTTGACGCGCTGACGATCTACGACGGCGAGGAGTACAACGCCGAGGGCGACGTGCCGGAGTGTGGCAGCAGCCCGGCCTACCTCGAGGCGGGGCTCTGGGTCGGCGAGTTCGACGGCGTGACGCACGCCTTCGTCGGCAACCTGCGCACCGTCTCCGCATGGCGCTTCGAGGCGGCCGATCCCACCGTGGGCGAGCGGGTGCAGCATGGATCGGGGCTCACCGCCTTCGACCCGCGTCTCGACGACTTTGCCGTCGGCTACTCGGTGCTGCGACCGTCCCCGGACGGGTCGCGGCTGCACGTCTTCGGCGACTGCAAGAGCCGCTACTACTCGGTGGTGCCCGAGGACTGGAGCGGCGTGGCGGGGACACGCACCCAGAGTCGCCGCCGGGTGGCGACCCTCGATCTGGAAACCCCCGACGCCGACGGGTTGCCCGCGATCTTCACGGGCTACGGGGACGCGACCTCGGCCCCCGATATCGTGCGGACGGGGCTCAACGGCTCCGACGAGGTGCTCAGCGAGGACGTCGTGGCCGGGATCGGCATGGATTGTCGCTCCATCCTCTGGGACCTCCACCAGACCTACGGGTACCTCAACGTGGCGGGCAACCTCTTCGGGTCCGACTGCGCTGCCAACCGGGTGCGCGACGCGGTCGTGACGGGTGATCACATCTACGTGATCGGGCGCGGGAGCGAGTCGTTCCAGACCACGGGGCTCGGGGTTTCTTCCGAGATCCTCCTCCTGGATCTGGCGGCGGGTCAGGAGGTGCTCGCGCCGGAATGGCAGTGGTTCTACGAGGGATCGGCCTACGAGGAGCGCTACGGCTACTTCGGCCTGACGCTGGGAAGTCGCGCCACCGTCGAGACGAGCCAGGGCGCCTTCTTCGTCGCCAAGTAGGCCGCGCGGGACGAGCGGGCGGCGTCGCGTGGCCGCCCGCTCCCTCCGCCCCGCCGGGGTCAGTGCCAGATCCCGGCGGAGGCGCCCCAGGCGAGGTAGCGGTTGGCGCCGTCCACGTAGGCCCCCGCGCGCCAGCGCGTGCCGTGGTGGAGCAGGCCGAAGGCGTCGAAGCGGAACAGCCCGACGTCCAGCCCCGCGGTGCCGTGCAGGCGCGGGGAGCCCCGCTCGAACCGAGAGGGTTCGAGGTACCAGCCGCAGCGCGCCTGGAGGTAGTCCACGATCGGCTCGAACTCGAGGCCGAGACGGGGCGTCAGGGTGGCCACCTGCCCGGAGCGCTGCACGGTTTGGCGCAGGAAGCTCTCGAAGCCGACCCCGTCCCTCACGGGCCCCGAGAGGAGCCAGCTCGCGCTGATCAGAAGCTTCTGGCGCGGGAGGGCCACGTAGGAGGCGTGGCGCTCGCTGCGAAACGACCGCCGCGCGGCGCGCAGGCGCGCCGCCCCGGAGCCGTCGTCCGCGGCGTCCGCCAGCGCCGCGCGCTCCTCGTCGATCCTCCGGCGCAGGGGTGCCAGCGCCTGCCGGGGGTTCTGCCAGGTGGTGTTGAGCTGGCGCCGGCCGAGTTGAACGGCCCAGCCGAGCTCGAGCTCCCAGGGCAGCTCGAGGCGTTGGGGCAGGTAGAAGGGGCCGACCCGGGTGTCGCCCGCGGTGTCGGGGAGGACGGCGTTCTGCGGATCCGCCTCGCTCTCGCCGGGGGCGCGGCCAGAGAGCGCGAGGCGGAGGGGGAGGCGCTCGGGGGCCCAAAGGATCCCGGTCTCGAGTCGGGTGCTCGACATCGCGAACACCCCCTCCCGAACGTCGTCGGCGGGGGCCACGGCCGAGATCTCCAGGCTCGCCACCTGCGCCCCGAGGCCGAAGACGAGCTGCCCGTCGAAGAACGAGCGGGCGCCGAGGAAGTGGCCGCGCTGGAGGGTGACGTCGAGGCTTCGCGTCGCCTCACCCGGCGTGCCGGCACCCCGCAGCGCGTAGTGCTGCGCGTCAATCAGCAGGCCGAGCCCCCAGGCGCCCAGCGTGAGGTTGACGCCGGCGGTGAGGAAGGAGAAATCCTCGTAGGCGAAGCCCACCTCGCCGTCGTTGTCGAAGTCGGTTCGCGAGAGGATCCCGGGCAGGGTGAAGCCGAACGCGAAGGCCGGGTGGAACCAGTTCCGCGACCAGGGGCGGCGCACGGCGGGCGCTGCGGCATTCGTGCGGTTGCCGTCCACGCCTTCGGCGAGCGCCGCGTAGGCGCCGGCCAGCCCCGTGGTGCGGGCTGTGGCCAACACCGGCCCCTGGAACAGGTCGATGGCGTACCGCGAGGTGGCGATCGGCTCGCCGTCACGGGCGATGGGCTCGCCCGCTGCCGCGCTCCGGAGCGGCACGAGCCACGCGCTGGCCGCCACGAGCCACGCGAGGGGTGCGCGGCTCAGATGGCGCGTCTCCGCACCGGCGGGGGAGTGACGCGCTTCTCCGACTTCGGCTTGGGAGCTGCGGCCGCCGTCGGGCGCGTCCCCGCCCCGCGGGGTGCCGTCGCCTTGGCGGGGCGCTCGCCGCCGGATGTCTCCTCAGCGGCCACGGGCTTCCCCTCGGCCGGCGCGGGGTGCGCGACAACGGCCTGGTTACCGCAGCACTTCTTGTACTTCTTGCCCGATCCGCACGGGCAGGGATCGTTCCGTCCAACCGTCATGGCATGACCTTACCGCAAGCGGCGTGGCGGCCACCCTCGACCGGGGCGCAGGGCGCGCCGGGGCTTCGGGCGACTCCGCCCCGCCATTGTCGCCGGAAGGCGGCCCCGCTGAAAAGGCTCGATCTCGTTCGGTCCGCCATCCGGCGGGGAGGCCCTTGGGGCGCGAGTTCCCCCGTGCGCCGCCCCAGGGGGCCGTGGGGGGTCGCGGGGGCCCCTCCCCGCCGGGGCCGGCGTCAGCCGCCCCAGGACTCAGCCACCGCGAGCTCGACCTCGCCGAGGCAGTCGCACTCCGGCGAATACCACTCGCCGGTGAGCGCCACGCCAGCCGGCCCCTCGTCCCAGACGAGATCGAAGTCCGCCCGGCACCAGCGGAGCCAGTCCGGCAGCTCGTCCTCGGAGAGCGTCTCGACCTCGGAGACGTGCAGCACGGGGCCGATCCGGTCCGCCTGGACACGGCTGGAGGCGCGGAACGGCGAGCCCGGGATGGGCGAGGACTCCGAGTAGCTCTCGCCTTCGAAGCGCCCCGGCACCAGGGGATCCGCCTGGAGCGTGAGGTAGGTCTTGCCGCCCCAGCAGGTGTCCGTGTCCCCGGCGACGCCCGTGAAGGTGAGCGGCGCGGCCGCGACGTCGACGTCCGACTCGGCGCCCCCGCAGCCGAGGTAGACGAGTGCACCCAGGATCGCTCCGATCGTACGCCGCATGATGACCTCCCTGTCCGAGCCCGCTGCCGTGCCGCTGATAGACGACACAACGCCGCCAAAGTTCCTTGGCTTCCCGCGGGGGTCGGGCGCGGGTGCGCGACCGCCGATCGTCGTCAGCGCGACCCGGTCACCGAGAGGCCAGCGACCTCCGACACCGTTGCGGAGAAACGTCCGCTCCCGCGGCTTCGCGGCCGACCCCGCCCCGCCCCTCCGCTCTGACCCCACCTGCCAGCGGCAGCCGGCGTGCCGAGCCTGGCGGCCGCCGGAGCTCCGCGTCTGATGCTACTCTGCCTCGAGGGGCCTCGGACTCGTTGGAGGGAAGAGCGGGATGACCCAGCCGCGGGGCACATCGACGACATCAGCGGACGAACCGCCTTCCGACCGGCGCCCTCCGGAGGCCGAAGAGCTCCGGGCCGTCCAGCAACAGGTCCAGGTGTACGCCGAGCTGCAGCAGCTCCTGGTCCATCTGGCGAACCGGCTGGTGGCGCTCCCTGCCGAGCGCCTCTTCAGCGATCTGACCGAGGTGCTGCATCAGCTCGCTGACGCTGTCGACGCGGATCGGGTCATGCTCATCCTGTTCGACGAGCGCGAGGGGGAGGTTTCGTGCCACGCGGAATGGCACCGCGACACCGTGCCGGCGGCCATGCCGCTCATGCAGAAGATCCCGATCCCGGTCGTCACGGAACTGTTCGAGCCGCTCCAGTCTGGCCGCCTCGTGCTGGTCGAGGACCTCCGCCGGCTCCCGCGCGAGCACTTCCTGGCGCGCATGGCGTCGCACCTCGGTCTTTTCTCGGCGATCATGGTCCCGCTCACGACGGCGAGTCACGTTCTGGGTACGGTATCGGTGGGGGCCCGTGATCCGCGCTGCTGGCCGGAGCAGCACCAGAAGCTGCTCCAGATCGCCGGGCAGCTCATCGGCAACACGATCCAGCGCTGCGATCGGGAAGCGCGACTGCGGGAGCGCGAGGCCGAGCTCGACGCGACGCTCGAAGCCACTCCGGACGGCGTGCTGGTGCTGGGCGCGGAGGGGCAGCTGATCCACGCCAACCGCCGGTTCTTCGCCATGTTCCACCTCCCCGAGCCGCTGCCTCGGATGACGCCGTGGGCGGTGCTTCGGGAGCGGATGCTGGACGCCGCCGGCCTGGAGTTGGCCGAGGCGTTCGCCGCCGCCACGCTGCCGCCGGGGGGGCCGCTCGCCAGACGGTGGAGTCCGCCCGGTGGACGAACCGTGGAGGTGCGTCATCACGACCTACGCCGCGACGGGCGCGCCGCCGGACAGGTCTGGACGTTCCGCGACATCACCGATCAGCTCGCTCTCGAGGGCCAGCTGCGCCAGGCGCAGAAGATGGAGAGCGTGGGCCTGCTGGCGGGAGGCATCGCGCACGACTTCAACAACATCCTGCACGCCATCGGCGGCATCAGCGAACTACTGCTCATGCAGAATCGGCTCGCCGAGTCGGCTCGGAGCGACATCGAGGAGATCCAGCGGGCGGCTACCCAGGCCGCGTCGCTCACCCGGCAGCTGATGGCCTTCAGCCGCAAGCAGGTCCTCGAGGTTCAGGTCCTGGACCTGAATCGGGTCGTCGATTCCATGCGAGACCTGCTGCGGCGCCTGGTGGGTGAGGACGTCGAGCTGTGCTTCTCGTTGCGGGCGAAGGCCGCTCGCGTGAAGGCGGACCTGTCGCAACTCCAGCAGATCGTGATGAACCTGGCCTCCAACGGCCGCGACGCCATGCCCGAGGGGGGGCGGCTGCTGATCGAGACGGCGGACGGAGCGCTCGAGGCCGATGGCGCCGAGACGAGCGAGCCGGTGGTGCCGGGGCCCCACGCGGTGCTCACGATCAGGGACACCGGGCGTGGGATGGACGCCGAAACCGTCGCGCGCGCCTTCGAGCCGTTCTTCACCACCAAGCCGCTGGGCCAGGGTACGGGGCTCGGCCTGGCCACGGTCTACGGGATCGTCAGGCAGCACGGCGGCCACGTCACCGTGCACAGCGAGCCGGACGTGGGGACGACCTTCAGGATCTTCCTCCCCGTGACCATCGACGCTCCGGTCCCCGCGGAGCGCCAGGCGCCGGTGCGCTCGCACCGGGGCGAGGGGCAGCTCGTGCTGGTGGTCGAGGACGAGCCCGTCGTGCGCGAGAGGACCGCCCAGATGCTGCGGGAGGGAGGGTACCGCGTGCTGACGGCGGCGGATGGGGTCGACGCGCTGCGCGTCGTCGCCGCTCACGACGAGCGGATCGACGTGATGATCACGGACGTCGTGATGCCAAGGATGGGCGGGCCGGCGTTGTACGACGCGCTCCGCAAGCGGGACTCGGCGCTCCGGGTCCTGTACGTGTCCGGCTACCCCGGCGAAACTATCGCCCACCATGGATTTCTGCGGGAGGGGGTCCAGTTTCTCCAGAAGCCCTTCAGCTGGACCTCGCTGCTCTCCAAGCTGGCGGAAATCTTGGCTTCCCCGCGCGAGCCCGCCTCGGGTTCGTGAGCGGGCCGCGCCGACGTCGCCAAGGCGCGGCCCACCTTCGCTCGGAAGTCGGGCCGGAGGCGGTGTTTCGCGGCGCAGAGCAATGGCGGGGGTGATGCTGGGCTGCGGGCGCCGGCGCGCGGTGCGCAGATTCGCAGCGGGCGCGGGATTGGCGGGCGCGCGCGGGCGCGGTTGGAGCCGCGGGTACGGCACTGCCCTCGCTGAGGTCTGCGAAGCGGCAGCAGCCGTCGAGATCGCAGGGGCCCTCGGCACCTGCCGCCGCTCGGAGTGCTGTCGCTCGATGGCAAGGTGGGACATCACCACATCCCCCCCAACTGCTGGGGAAGGAGTCTCTGACCGACGATGGGCTGACGCTTGAACCGAAATCGACACACCGGACCCGCGCGGCGTGGCTCTGCTACGCCCCGGGCCCGCGCCCGGTCCCCAAACCGTACCCCGACCCGACCACCCGAACTCGGCCCCGCGACCTCCGATCGATGGTGGCGCCGGCGCGGCGGCGGTGACGTCGCTCTATCCCTGTGGCATCCTGACGCCCGATGGACCGCCGCGCCGCGCCGGGGAGCGCCCGATGGTGAACGGGGGCGCGACGGAGCCGGCCGGGCGCGAGGACGCGGATCTGGTCGCCATCACCCCAACGGTGCTGGCGCGCGTCGCGGGTGGGGCGCTCGCCCTCTCCGGGTTCTTCACCGCCCTCCTCGGCGTGCAGATCGCCTCGCTCGCGCCCTTTCGTGGGGTCTGGGCGGTCGCCACCGCGCTGCTGTTTTTGCTTGGCACCACCAGCCTCGCGGCGGGCGTGAAGGTCGCGCGCCTCCGCGGCTGGGCCGCGATCACGGGCACGACCAGCGCGGGGCTCACGGCCCTGCTCGGCGCGCTCTTCGCCGTCTACTGCCTCCTGTCCGGGCTCCTCTCGCTGCTGGGGCTCGGGATCGTGCCGCTCGCGGCGGTCGCGGCGGGGCTCGGCGCCGTCGTGATCGGCGCGGGGCTGCGGGCGGACGCCGCGCGCCGCCGCCTGCGGGACGCGGGGCTCGAGGCGGGCGACTGAGCGGGGCGAGGCGGAGGCGACCTTGGTCCGGCGGCTCGTCCTCCACGCCCTCGGCGAGGGGATTCGCACGGGGGCGATCGAGGGCGCCCTGCGCGCCCTGCGCGGGCACGATCCCTGGATCGCGGCGCGGGCGCGGCGGCGCCTGCGCGCAGCGATCCGGCAGGCCGGGACGCTCACCGCGGTGCAGGAGCCGCCGCACTTGCTCCGGATCGCCTACCTCCTGGTGGCGGTCGGGCACCCGGCGAGCGGGCTCGACGAGCCCGACGCGATCGCTGCGGAACAGGCGGCGGTCGCTCCGGGCGGATTGCCACCCCGGCGCGGCCCGTGGCTCGTGGGGTCGATGGGCGCGCTGGTGTTGCTGGCGCTGGTCGCCGTCCTGGTCGTTAGCCGGTGGTCCGACCCCTTCGACCCCCGCGCGCTGCCCGCGGGGGTGATCCTCAGCGAGCCGCTGCCCGAGGTGATCCTCGCGCTCTCGCGCGGTGACGAGGCCGAGGTGGAGCGCGCGGCCCGGCGCGCGACGGCCGCGGACGCGCGCGTGGCCCTCGGCGACGAGGGGACCGAGGCGCTCGCCAAGGTGATCGCGGCCGCGCGCGCCGCGGCGGCGCTGCCGCGCTTCCGTCACAAGTCGGACCGCTACCCGCTCACCAACGCCGTGGTGGCCTTCGACCACGCGCTCGAGCGGCGCGGGCTGCCGTTCTTCGTGGACGAGCTCTCGTTCGTCGACGCCGGCCGCCTGGTCCCCTTCACGATGAGCTTCTACGTGGAGCGGGACGTGGCGGTGACGTCGGGCTCGGCGAAGGTGCGCGTCGTGCACCTCTGGCGCATCGACCCGGTCAACCTCACGCCAGGCTTCCTCGGCTACACCCAGGCACCGACCCCGGCGGCCCTGGTGCTGCTCGACCGGGTCGAGAGTGATCTGGTTTGCTACGTCCTGCCCGCGCTCCCCGGCGGCGAGCCGCTCGAGCTGGTCGACCGCGCCACGCGCGACACCGGTGCGGTCTGGGTCGACGAGCTGGAGGCAAGGGGTGGCCAGCTCGTGCGCCGCTACGCCGCGGCGCTCCCGCCCGCCGAGCTCGTCGGTGTCGATGCGGTGGGGCGTCTGCTCGCGCGGCGGCGGGCGCTGGTGCGGCGCTGGCAGCGGACGCTCGCCGCTCTCGATCGCGAGCTGGTGGTGCCGGAGCGGCTGATCCCCGAGGCCGAGTACTCCCGGGAGCTCCTGCGTCGGGTCCCGCGCCAGGAGCTCTACGAGTGGGACGCGCTCCACCGCGAGCTCCGCCGGCGGGAGCGGCTGGCGGCGTTTCTGCGGCTGCGCGACCTCTACGCCCTGAACGTGCAGCGGCACGAGGTGGAGCATCGGCTCGACTACGCGCGCGGTCTGGTGCCGGTCCCGGAGCGGCTGGCGGCGGCGCTCGGTCTCGACAACCCCCTCGACGCGCCGGAGGGCGGCCTCGCCGCGCGCGCGCGGCAGGAGCTCCGCGCCTACCTGGCCGAGATCGTGGCGGCGCCCCACTCGCCCGTGCTGGGGCTCGTCCTGTTGGGGCGGCACCTCTTCGCCGCTGGCACCCGCGACGGCGCCTACGGCTATGCCGCTCGCGCGCTGTTCACGGGGCTGGCCGAGCAGTTCGGCGTCGAGGCGGCGTCGGTGGGTGGGGACCGGGCCCGTCAGGAGGACGTCGCGCGGCTTTTCCTGGCCGTGCTCGCGCGCGACGACGCGACGCTGCGGCGCGCGCTCGAGCGAGTGCAGCTCGACACCTTCGGCGAGCCGGTGCCAGCGGTCACCGTGACCGCGGACGTGAGGAACCGCCCGTGGCGGCGCTGACGCTGCGGCGGGGGCGCGCGCTCCCGTGTCTCGTGGGGGGCGGCTGCCACCTTCGCTCGGAAGTCGGGCCGGAGGCGGTGTTTCGCGGCGCAGAGCAATGGCGGGGGTGATGCTGGGCTGCGGGCGCCGGCGCGCGGTGCGCAGATTCGCAGCGGGCGCGGGATTGGCGGGCGCGCGCGGGCGCGGTTGGAGCCGCGGGTACGGCACTGCCCTCGCTGAGGTCTGCGAAGCGGCAGCAGCCGTCGAGATCGCAGGGGCCCTCGGCACCTGCCGCCGCTTGGAGTGCTGCCGCTCGACGGCAAGGTGGCGTCGCTACGCCATCACTACATCCCCCCAACTGCTAGGGAAGGAGTCTCTGACCGACGATGGGCTGACGCCCGAACCGAAATCGACACACCGGATCCGCGCGGCGTGGCTCTGCTACGCCCCGGGCCCGCGCCCGGTCCCCAAATCGTACCCCGACCCGGCCATCCGAGCTCGGCCCCGCGACCTCCGATCGATAGTGGGGCGCGGCCCCGAGATTGACCCGCCCGCGCTGCCGGACCTAACCTTCGCGCTCCGGCGCGCGGGAGGGGTCGCCGCACGTGCCGGCCCGAGAAGGAGCCGAGGACGATGGACGGGAGACGACGGACGATGGCGCGCGCGGCGCTGGCGCTGATCAGCCCACTGCTCCCGGCTTGCGGGAGCTCGAGCTCCGGCGGGGACGGGGCCGCGGCGAGCGGTGGGGCCGGCGCCGCCGGGGCGGGCGCGGGCGCGGGTCCGTGCGAGCTCGCCGATGTGGTCTTCGCTCCGGCAACCATCCTCGAGTACCGCGTCACCATGGACCCCGCGCTCTACGAGGACATGAAGGCCAACGGCAACGACGAGGTGTACCGCCCCGCGTCGCTCCAGGTCCGTGGCGGGGACGTCGCGGAGGACTTCGAGGCCATCGGCCTCCGCTACAAGGGCGACTACTCGCTCAACCACTGCTGGGACGACTACGGCGGGGTGAGGAGCTACAGCGGAGAGTGCAAGAAGCTCTCCATGAAACTCAAGTTCAACGAAGTCGACCCAGAGGCGCGCCTCTTCGGACTCAAGCGGCTGAACCTCAACTCGATGTCGTACGACGACACCAAGCTGCGAGAGCGCCTCTCCTACGCGCTGTTCAACGACTTCGGGGTCGGCACCGCCCGCACCGCGTACGCCAGGCTCGTCATCAACGACGAGCCCCCGCTGCTCATGCTCGCGGTCGAGGCTATCGACGGCCGCTACACGGCGTGCCAGTACCCCGAGGCCGGCGACGGGGACCTGTGGAAGGAGGTCTGGCCGCGGCCGGGGATGGCCGAGGACGCGCTGCTCGAGGCGCTTCGGACCAACGACGACCCCGACGACGATCCCGACGCGGGCGCGTTCGTCGAGTTCGGCGACGCGGTCGGCGCGGCGACGGAGGCCACCTTCGTGGACGCCATGGCGGGGTTCGTCGACCTCGAGGAGGTGCTCCGGTACATGGCGGTCGACCGGGCGATCAAGAACTGGGACGGCTTCACCGCCTTCTACTGGGCGGAGCGATCCCACAACTTCTACTGGTACCACGACCAGGGGGCCTCCGGGCGCTTCGACCTCATCCCCTGGGATCTGGACCAGACGCTGTGGGACTACGATCCGTACATGGATCCCGTGAACCGGCACGCCGAGCGCCAGGTCCCCAACTGGAACGTGAAGCCGCTCTCCTGCGACCCGATCACCGTGTGGGAGTCGGGCGGGGAGGTGACGGTCATCCCCTCCGGTTGTGATCCGTTCATCAACCTGCTGGCCGCGACGAGCTGGGACGAGTTTGCCGCCATCGGGGCTGAGCTACTGGACGGGCCGTTCGACTTCGACGCCATGGACCAGCAGGTGACCGCCTGGGCCGCCCAGATCGCGGCGGCCGTCGACGAGGACCCGGTCCTGACACTCTCGGCCTGGGAGAGCCAGGTGGAGTACCTGCACGGCGTCCTGCAGAAGAACGTCGACGACTTCCGGGCCCATCTGGAGGCCGGGTACGTCGTCGAGCAGTGAGGAGCCGTCGCGGCATCGTAACGTCCCCGCCGCGCCCGCTGCCCTCATTGGCGAGGTGCCGTCCCGCTATCCGTCGAGCGGGCAGTTGGCGGCGTCGGTGCAGAGCCCGCCTTCGCAGCGCGCGGAGAGGCAGTCCTCGGCGACGGCGCACGCCTCGCCGAGGTGAGCGGCGAGGCTGCAGACGCCGTCCACGCAGCGCGAGCCCTGGCAGCCGATCCCCTCCGGGCAGGCGTCGCCCGGATAGAGATCGGTGACGCAGAGCCCGTCGAGGCAGCTCAGGCCCTCCCCGCAGGCCTCGCCGGTGCATTCCGCGCCGGGGGTGCCCAGCTGGCAGGTGCCGTCCGCGGCGCAGAAGTCGCTCGTGCAGTCCGCGTCCCAGGTGCAGGGCGTTCCCGGCGCGGCGGGCGGGCGGCAGGTGCCGAGGGAGGTCGCAACCGAATCGGGGATGCAGCGCACGTCGTCGAGGCAGTCGTGCTCGTCGACACAGGGCCCACCCCCGGCGCTCAGCGGGGTGCAGACGCCGAGGGCGAAGGGGTCCTCGGCGTAGCAGAAGAGCCCCTCCGCGCAGGGCGGGGCGTCGACCCCGGCGTCGGTGCACGTCTCGGCCTCGGCGGCGAGCGGCGCGCACTGCTGCGCGGTCGTGTCGCACCACAGGGACGGCTGGCACGCCACGCTGCTGGTGCACGCCTCACCGAGGCCCCAGTCAGGGCGACACGTCCCGTCGTAGCAGGTGAGCCCGGCCGCGCACTGCGTGCATCGCTCGGGGTCGTTGGTGGGGTCGTCGTCGAGCTCCACACAGATGACAGTCGTGCAGGCGCCGCCGAGCGGGACGCTGCCGAGCTCGGGGGAGGAGGGGGACTCGACGCAGGCCCCTGGGCAGCCGGTGGCGAAATCGCAGTGATTTCCGTCGACACACTCCACCGACGCCTCACACGCATCGCCGGGCGCGACGAGGCCCGTGAGGGCGCCGCACGCCGCCAGGGCCTCCGGCAGGGTCGGCTCGGCGAGGAACAGACCTTGCGCGCAGGGATCCCCCAGCAGCCGCTGGTGGCACGCAGCGGTCGCCGCCGGATCGTAGGTCACGCGCCCCGCGGTGAGCTCGCGGTTCAATAGGTCCTCGCCCGCGCAGTCCTTGGCGGCTTCGCAGTGGGCTTGGTCCCGGTACTTCCAGCTCGACCCGTAGCAGCCGAGCTCCACGCGGCACAGGTCGGCGACGTAGAACGCGCAGAGCTCCGCGAGCTCGACCCGACCATCGGTGAAGATGCCGCCGGCGTCGTCCCGGCAGAAGCCGTCGGTGCACGTGAAGCCGGCGCCGAGGCTCGCGCAGTCGGGGTCGGCGGTGCAGCGGACGTCGCAGAAGGCGGTCGTGTCCTCCTCCGAGCAGGCCGACGTCGCCGGGCGATCGGCCACGGCGACGCACTCGGCTGCGTCAGCGAACGCCGTGCACGTCGCGCTCCCCGTGCAGCGAGCCGTGCACACCCCGCAGAGGCACTCGAAGCCCGCGCCGCAAGACTGCAGGCAGCGCGTCAAGAAATGGGACTCGCTACCCACCGTGGGTCTGCCCGTGTCGCCGCAGCCGCCCGCCACCAGCGCCAGGCAGAGCCCGCCGAAGATCCAGCCGTGGAGGCGCTTCATCGCTCGTTCTCCTGCCCTTCCGATCCCTCACCCTGGGGGATGAGGCACTGACCAAGGTAGTGGATCACCTGCACGAAGTCCGCTGGCACCCCGTGCGCGGCGTTGTACGCCTCCACCCGCTGGCGCAGCTCTCCCAGCCGCGCTCGCTGCTCGGCGAGCAAGGAGAGCACCTCGGGGGCGAGCCCGTGGCCCGCCCAGAGGTCGAAGGTGAAGGTGCTGCCGCCGAACAGATCCCGCTCGGCGACCCCCGCCGGGGCGGGGAGGGGAGGACGCTCGTCGCGGAGGCGGCAACAGATGGTCTTCGCGGCCGCCTGGAAGTGGTCGAACACCGCGGCCTCGAAGCCGTTGGGGGCGTCCAGCGGGACCACGAAGGACCGCGCTCGGTACTGGCCCCCCGCGCCGAGCTCGACCCGTTGCGCGGCCACGAGCTCGGCGAGGGCGTGGTCCAGCTCCTCCTCGGCGATCCCCCCGCGCTTGACCAGCGCCTCGCGCGTCAGCGGCCCCTCCCGGTAGACGATGGCCCAGACCAGCTCCTCGAGCCCCGCCCCGCGCCGCAGCAGGCGTAGGGTGCCGAGCTCCTCCGACGTGGCCGCCCGGTAGATCGACCCGGGGCCGACCCCGGAGACGAAGAGCAGCCCGCTCTCGGTGAGGTCGTGTAGGACCCCGCGCACCAGCACCTCGTCGTCGCGGTGGAAGCGCAGGAGCACCTCCTCGCGCGAGACGAGGGAACGCTCCTCTGCGTAGCCGAGCACGGCCTCCCACAGCGAGCGCCCCCGCTCCGTCGAGCTCTCCCCGAGCCGCTGGACTCGGCGCAGGTACGAGCGCAGGCCCATACCGAACATGTCGGCGCTCACCTTGCGGCTCACGCCCTGCCGCTCGAGCTCGCTGACCAGGTCGAGGAACACCTGGTTTGCCACCTGCGCGAGTGGGGCTCGTGCGCCGCCGGTCGTCGCGAGCTGCGCGATGAGCACCATCGTCTGTCTCACGATCTCGCCGATCAGGAGCGCGATGTTCATGCGGCGACGGTAGCGACGGCGCCCGTCCGCCGGGAGTGACAAGATCGTCAACCCCCCCGGGCGGCCCGGGCGGGAGGGGGCCCCCGGTGGGACCAGGGCCCGGCGCCCGGGGGCGGGGGAGCCACCTCGGCTCGGCGGCAGCGGGCCGGGGATGACGATCTTGTCACTCTGCCGCCAAGCCCCGCGGACGCAACCTTGGGCTCGCGATGCCGACCGAGTCCCCGCGTCCTCCCACCCCTTCGCTGCCCGCGCTCGCCGTGCGCTTCCGTCGAGCGCTCGGGCCCCTGTTGGCCCTAAGCCTCCTCGCCTGCGGGCAGGCCGTCGCGGATCCGGCGGACCCGTGGCAGCCACCCCCGGTCGACCTCGGTGACGCCGCCGTGGTCGCGGGCAGTCGCCTGCGGCCGCTGGTCTACCGGGCGGAGGGGGAGCCGCCGGTGCGGACCTCGCGCTACCTCGACACCGCCCGCGACGAGGAGTGCGAGTTCAGCCTGGCCGACGACGGCTCGTACCGGTGCTTCCCGCGCGCCGTGGCCGGCGCTCCCCTCTCGGGGCCGCTCTACGCCGACGCCGCCTGCACCGTGCCGCTCTTCACGGCTTCGCTCCTCAGCGACCTCGAGCCGCGCTACATCGCGCTCGACGAGGTGCGCGGGTGCAGCGTGGGTCGGCGCCTGTACGAGCTCGGGACCGAGTTCGAGGGCAAGCCGTACCTCGGGCCCGATGGCGCGTTTCGCCTGGTGAACGCGGGCCGCGCCTTCGAGCTCGGTCCCCCGATCGCCAACGACGACTTCGTGCGCGCCGCGGAGGTCGAGTCGGCGGCGGTCGCGGGCCGCCTCGGCGGGCGCCAGCTCTCCGCGGCCGATGGCACCGGGACTCTCCTCGGCTTCTACGACCAAGAGCACGACGCACCCTGCGATGTCCGCCCGACCAGCGACGGGGTCCGTTGCGTCGAGTCCCCGAGCTACGGTCAGGGGTGGTGGAGCGGAGCGGACCCCATCGACGGGGTGGAGTGCTGGCAACTGGTGCTGGAGGCGGACGCCTGCGCGCCGCCTCGGTACGGCCTCGTCGTCGACAGCTTCGATCCGTTCGCCTACGGCATCCACGAGGTCGTCCCCGCCGAGGCGGTGAGCGCGCCATCGGACGCGGTCAGCGCGTGTCTGGAGGCGGGGCGCGCGTTCATGACGGGTCCCCCGTACGTGATGGGGGAGCTGGTGGCTCCCGCCGTGTTTCCACGGCTCGAGTCGAGCCCGCGGCGCGGCCGGCGCCTCGATGCCGAGTGGCTCGCCAACGCGGAGGGCACCGTCGTGCTTCCGGACGACGAGACCCACTACGACCTCACCGACCGCGAGCTCGGCGTCGCCTGCCGGCTTGGACCCGCCCGTGACGGCACGACGCGCTGCCTGCCCGAGACGATCGGGGTGTCGTACTTCGCGGACGCGGCCTGCACGGTCCCGCTGGTGATGAGGGCCGCCGGCGCGGCGCCCCAGGCCTTCGTCTCGACGTCGCTCGAGGGAGCCGCGCGGATCTTCCAGGGTCCGAACCCCAGCGCCGAGCCCTTCGCGGGCGCGGCCTACCAGCTCGTGACGGTGACCGGCAGCGAGTACACCTGCCAGCCGGCGGCCGCGACCGACACCGTCCTCGTCGAGGCCGGCGCGGAGCTGCCGCCCAGTTCGTTCGTCGAGTACGGGCTGGAGGTGCTCTAGGG
>CAYZQO010000060.1:0-37708 GCA_964480725.1 uncultured Polyangiaceae bacterium
CTATGGCGATGTGTCAACAATGCATGTCAAAAATTTGGCCAGCCCACCAAGAAGGGCTCTCAGCGGCACAGCAAGGTACCCACCCCGCGGGGGCCGACGGTTCCCGGCCGTTGGACCGAGTGTCTCGGAATTCTCCATAACTTACGAAGCATTGCGTAGTTATCCAGGGTGAGATCCGGGGGCCCCCTGGGGAAGCGCCCGATGCGCCTGTCGGGTTTCGAGCCGGCCTGCGGGACCGGGGGCGGATGCTCGAAGGCCGATCGCTCGAGGCACGGGCCCACCGGCAGTGAGGGCGAGGGGCGGCACCCTCCGAGGGGCGAACGGTCCGGGGTTCGCCCTCGGTAGTCCGGCGTTGACCGAGAACGGACGCCTCCCGGTGAGGGGCCGGATCTGACAATCAATGTCAGCGACGCGCTCGCCGCTGAAGGGCTCCTCCCGGGGGCGGTTGACCGGGTGGGCCCTCGCCCCGTAAACGGAGCGGCGCGCATGCCCGACGACGGTCTCAATGCAGCCCAGCGCGACGCAGTCCGCACCCTGTCGGGTCCCCTCCTGGTGCTCGCGGGTGCCGGCACCGGAAAAACGCGGGTCATCACCTATCGGATCGCGGCGCTGGTCCGGAGCGGCATCCGACCGAATCGGATCCTGGCGGTGACCTTCACCAACAAGGCGGCGCGCGAGATGCGCGATCGCGCCCTGACCCTGCTCGGGCGACGCCGCAAGGACGTCGCGCCGCCGGAGATCTCTACCTTTCACTCCCTCTGCGTTCGGATCCTCCGCCGTCACATCCGCCACCTGGGGTACCCCACGGAGTTCGCCATCTACGATCGCAGCGACCAGGAGACGGTGGCGCGAGGGGCGCTGCGCGAGCTACGGGTCGGGACCGATCGCCTCCGCCCCGGTGATCTCGTGGCGCGGATCAGCGCCTTCAAGTCGCAGTCGATGCGGCCGGCCGACGCGCTCGAGGCCGCCGTCGGCGATCTCGGCGCGACCGTCGCCGCCGCCTACGAGCGCTACCAGACCGCGCTCCGGGCAGCGGGCGCGGTCGACTTCGACGATCTCTTGCTCCTCGTCGAGACGCTATTCTCCGAGCATCCCGAGGTTCGCTTCGCGGAGGCGAGCCGCTTCGATCACCTGCTCATCGACGAGTACCAGGACACCAACGGTCTACAGTACCGGATCGTGCGGGCGCTGGCGGATCGTCACCGCAACCTCTGCGTCGTCGGGGACGACGACCAGTCGATCTACGGTTGGCGCGGGGCCGAGGTCGAGCACATCCTGCACTTCTCGCGGGACTGGCCGGACGCGAAGGTGGTGCGGCTGGAGGACAACTACCGCTGTCGAGCCCCGATCATCGAGGTTGCCAACCGGCTCATTGCGCACAATTCGGCGCGGCACGCCAAGACCCTGCGCGCGGCCAAGACGGGCGGGGATCCGCCGCGGTTCGCGCGCTTCGACGACGAGTCCCGCGAGGCGGAGGCGGTGGTGGGCGAGATCCGGCGTCGGCTGGATCAGGAGGGGGAGCTGCGCGCGGTGGCGAGCGATTTCGCCGTCCTCTTTCGCACCAACGAGCAGCCTCGCGCCTTCGAGATCGAGCTGAGGCGGGCGCGCATCCCCTACGTGCTGGTGGGAGGACAGTCGTTCTACGATCGCCGGGAGATCAAGGATCTGATGAGTTACCTCCGGGTGCTCGCGAACCCGGTCGATGAGGTGTCGCTGCTCAGAATCATCAACGTCCCCGCGCGCGGCATCGGTCCGGGCTCCGTCGAGTCCTTGCTCGCGCTGGCCGTGGCCCGGGGCGAGCCGCTCTGGGCTGCGCTCCCGCACGCCCTCGCCGAGGGGGCGGTGCCAGAGGTGGTCCGAGTCAAGGTTCGCGCGTTCATCGACCTGATCGAGGGGCATCGGGCCCGCGCCGCGCGCACCCCGCTGGTCGATCTCGTCCGTGGCCTGGTCGACGCCATCGGCTACCGCGCGGAGCTGTCGCGCCTCTATCCCACCGCTGGCGAAGCCGAGGCTCGCTGGGCGTCGGTGGAGGAGCTCTTCAACGCCCTGGGGCAGTACGCGGCCCGTGCCGACTCGCCCACCCTGCGCGGCTTCCTCGAGGAGGCGGCCCTCGCGGGGCGTGAGGAGGACCGCGAGGAGGACGATCCGCGACGAGAACGCGCGGTGACCCTGATGACGCTCCACAGCGCGAAGGGGCTGGAGTTTCGGCATGTCTACCTGGTGGGCGTGGAGGAAGGACTCCTCCCGCACCACCGGACCCTCAGCGAGGGAGATGGACAGGTCGCCGAGGAGCGCCGCCTCTGCTACGTCGGGGTGACCCGGGCGCAGGAGTCGCTCACCATCACCATGGCGAAGACCCGGATGAAGTGGGGCCGCGCTGAGCCCGCGATCCCGAGCCGCTTCGTGGCCGAAATGCGGGGTGAGACGGCGAAGGCCGTCGCGCTCGCGGAGGCATCGCGCGCCCGGTGCGGCGGCGACGGCCCGGCCGCCCCTGGCTCCACGCCGCAGGGCAGCCGCTCGAAGTCGGCGTCGACCCGCGGTCGATCGTCGCCCCGACCACCGCCCGGCGACGCCGCTCGCGCGCGGACGGCGCTGCGCAAGAAGAAGTCACGCGCCGGTTGAGCCAGCCGCCGGGTGGCTGGCAACGCCCGCCGCAGCGGGCCGACGCGCTGGCGTCCCGGTCCTTCGTCCTGGCTCCGCAAGGCTTGGTGGGGTTCGCCGTTGACGGCGCCGTCGGGGCGCCTAAAACCTGCGAAAGAACCGCGGCAGGGGGCTCGAGCCCTCTCGGGAAAACCGTTGACCCCAGGCACACCGATCGGCCGAGCTGAGCCCCACGCCATCGCGGCGAGCGTTGGCCCGTGGCCTTGGTTTGCCGCCTCGATCGCCGCGCCCGGCGTCGTCGCCGGGCGGGCTCCGGCGCCGGGGGGGAGCGCGTGATGAACCCCGAGTCGCGCCCTGCCGCGGGTTCGGGGCGCATGTTCGACGCCATCGCGGCCCGGTACGACTGCCTCAACCGCCTGATCTCGCTCGGCACGGATCGCAGCTGGCGCCGCGCGGCCGTCCGTGCGCTCGCACCCCCGAAGGGTGCGTGTGTTCTCGATCTGGCGACCGGCACCGGCGACCTCGCGATCGCCGTGGCGCAACGCTACCCCACGACCCGCCTGCTCGGGGTGGATCCCTCGCGCGGCATGCTCGCCGTGGGGCGTGACAAGATCGCCCGCCTCGGGCTCCAGGATCGCATCGACCTCGTCGAGGGGGACGCCTGCGAGCTCACCTTTGCCGACGGTTCCTTCGACGCAGCCTGCATGGCGTTTGGCATCCGCAACGTGCCCGAACGGGCGCGAGCGCTGCGGGAGATCCGCCGGGTATTGCGCCCCGGAGCCCGCTTCGTGGTGCTAGAGCTCTCCGAGCCGCGCGACGGACTGCTCGCGCCCATCGCGCGCTTCCACGTGCACCGAGTGGTGCCCTGGGTCGGCGCGACGCTGAGCGGCGCCCCCGAGTATCGCCACCTCGAGCGTTCGATCGCGGCGTTCCCGACTGCCGTGGGCTTCGCCGAGGAGCTCGCCGCCGCGGGCTTCCTTGTGACGGCCGTCGCGAGGCTCGGCTTCGGAGCGGTTCAGCTCCACGTCGGGGTGGCGGGTGAGCCGCCATGATCCCGTCGCCCACCCCGTTCGCTCCCGCCGCGAACCGCCAGCTCGTGGAGCGCTGGCTCCGGGAAGCCGGCCGTCGCGGCGACGGTCCGCTCACCCTCGCCTGGATCCCCGCGCCCGTGGCGCCCCTCGTCGCCGTGGCGCGTGCCATCGGCGAGCCCCCCACGGTAGCCTGGCGGGATCCCTCGGGCTTCGGCTGCGTGGGCTTCGGCGTGAGCGCCGTCGTGACCGCCACGGGGCCAGAGCGCTTCGAGGAGGTCGAGCGGGCGGTTCGTGCCGAGCTCGACCATCTCACCAGCTTCGCGTTCACGGAGGGCGCGCCGCGGGCCCGCATGTTCGGGGGCTTCGCGTTCGGCCCCGGCGCCGCCGCGCGCGCCGGTTGGTCCGAGTTCGGTGACGCACGCCTCGTGCTGCCGCGGATCACCTACGTCACGAGCGACGGGGTGGGCTGGTGGGGGCTCGCCCGGCGTGGCGACGAGCCGCTGCTCGACTGGGACGTCGCCGCCGAGCGTCTGGGGGCGCTCGAGCCGCTCGCGCGCGCCGAGTCCGCGCCGCCCGAGGCTCGTTTCGCCGCCGTACCGCCCGACGACGATCTGATGCGCTGTCTCCGGAGCGCTTGCGCTGCCGTCGACCGCGGTGAGCTCGGCAAGGTCGTCGTCGCGCACCGCCAGCGGCTGCGCGCCGAGCTTGCACCCGACGTCATCACGGTCCTTTCGCGTCTCATCGCCGAGAACCCGAGCGCGACCTGCTTCGCGTTCCGCGTCGGCGAGTGCTGCTTCCTCGGCGCCACGCCCGAGCGGTTGATCGCGCGCCACCGAAGCTCGGTCGTGGCCGAGGCGCTGGCGGGATCCGCCTCGCGCGGGGCCGCCTCCGACCCGGGATCGCTCCTGGTGAGCGACAAGGATCTGACCGAGCATGGCTTCGTCGTGCGGGACGTGGCCGCTCGGCTCGCGCCGCTTTGCGCGTCGCTCGACGTCCCGTTGCGGCCCGTCCTCCGGGAATTGCGCGATGTCGTGCACCTGCTGACCCCGATCACCGGGAAGCTCAGCCGGGACGTGAACGTGATCCGCCTCGTCGAACGCTTGCACCCCACGCCCGCCGTCGGGGGCACACCAACCGCATCGGCCCTTGCCTGGCTCGACGAGCACGAGCCGGTGCCGCGGGGGTGGTACGCGGCGCCGGTGGGCTGGGTCGATGGATCGGGGGACGGCGACTTCGTTGTCGCGCTCCGCTCCGGGCTCCTCTCCGCCGAGGGGGCGGAGCTCTGGGCCGGCGCGGGGGTCGTCGCGGGCTCCGATCCGGTCGCCGAGGCGGGAGAGATTCGGCTCAAGCTCGGCACCTTTCTGTCGGCCCTTGGGGCCGGGGGCCCATGAGCAGCGCCGAGGTCCTGGGTCCCTGGGCCGAGCTGGTCGTCGCGGGGCTGGTCGCAGGCGGCGTGCGCGGCGTCGTGGTGAGCCCCGGCTCTCGCTCGACGCCGTTCGTGCTGGCCTGCCTGAGGCGCGCCGAGCTCACCTGCTGGTCGGTGGCGGACGAGCGCAGCGCGGGGTTCTTCGCGCTGGGACAGGCCAAGGCGACGGGCGCCCCGGTCGTGTTGCTGTCGACCTCCGGGACCGCCCCGGCCCATTACCTACCCGCGGTGATCGAGGCGAGCGCGACGGGTTGCCCGCTGGTGCTGCTCACGGCGGACCGCCCGCACGAGCTGGTGCACTGCGGGGCCCCGCAGACGATCGAGCAGACTCGCCTCTTCGACGGGCACGTCCGCCACGCGGTCGATCTCGGCAACCCCGATCCGCGGACGGCGGCGCTCCGCGGGGCCTGCCGTCGCGTCCAGCAGGCGGTCGCCCTCGCGCTGGGTCCGCGCCCGGGCCCCGTCCACGTCAACGCGCGCGCCGCCAAGCCCCTCGAGCCAGCGACCCCGACGACGCCCGAGGGACGCGCCGTGGCGCGGGAGGCCGTGGAGCTGGCGGCCAGCGCCGGCACCGTCGTCCCCGCCCCTCCACGCGTGCAGCCGTCGAGCGCGTCCGTCGTCGAGCTCGCTTCGCGACTCGCGCGCGCGGAGCGCGGTCTGATCGTCTGTGGCGCACTGACGCCCTCGCAGGCGCCGGCGCCGGCGCTCGTCGGGCAGCTTGCGCGCCGCCTCGGCTTCGCGCTCGCCTGCGAGGCCACCAGTCAGCTCCGGGTGGCCGCCGCCGGCGCCGAGGGGCTGCTCTGCGACCGGATCGAGCCGCTCCTGCTCGACCGGGGCTTCCGTTCGCGAGTCGCGCCGGACGTGGTGCTGCAGGTCGGAGCGGCTCCGCTCGCGGCGGGGTGGGACGAATGGATCGCCCCCACCGTCGAGCGCCACGTCCTCTCGCCGCAGGGATGGGCGGATCCGTCCCACGGCGCCGCCACCCTCATCGAGGCCGAGGTGACGCTCTCCCTCGAGCTCCTCCTGGGGCAGCTTCCCCCGACGCCGGGCGCGGAGGCGGCGCGGCGAGCGTTCGTAGCGAAGCTCGTTCGGCTGCAGGCGTTCGCGGGCGACGCCGTGCAGGCCGTGCTCGCGGGAGGCCCCGCGGGGCTCACCGAGGGGCGCGTGGTCGAGGCGACGCTCGACGCCCTGCCACCGGGGAGCGCCTTGGTCCTCGGTAGCAGCCTTCCGCTCCGGGCCGTGGACCTGTTCACGCGCCGGCTCTCGGTTGCCTCCCCCGTGGTCGCCCACCGAGGGGTGAACGGGATCGACGGGCTGCTCTCGACGGGTGCCGGCGTGGCCGTCGCCCGGGGGCCGACCACGGTGTTGCTCGGGGACGTGAGCTTCTTGCACGACGTCGGCGGGCTGTGGGCAGCTCGCCACGTCAAGGTGCCGCTGGTCGTCGTGGTGATCAACGACGGAGGCGGGCGCATCTTCGAGGAGCTCCCGGTCGCTGGCGTCGCCACCGCGGCTGAACTCGCTTACCTGACGACGCCCCAGGCCTTCGACCTGTCCCACGCGGCGGCGCTCTTCGGCCACCGGCACCGTTGCGTTCAGACCGTGGGCGACCTTGTCGATGCCCTCGCCGCCGCGCACGCCACGGCCGGGGTGACGGTGGTGGAAGCGCGGCTCGCACCCGGCGAGCCCCATGCGGAGCTCGCCCGGCTGCGCACGGAGATCACGCGGCGGCTCGCGGGGGAGGCCTTCGGGTGACCCCACTGGTCCTCTTGCACGGCTTCACGGGCAGCCCGCGGACCTTCGACGAGGTCGTGGCCGCGCTGCCGCCCGGGCGGTCCGTGCTTCGCCCGACCCTGGCGGGGCACGGCGAGGCACCGTGCCCCGAGGCGGTGTCGACGTTCGGCGACGAGGTCACCCGCCTGGCGGAGGCCGTCACCACCTGGACGGTCGAGCCGGTCCACCTCGTCGGCTACTCCCTGGGAGCGCGCCTCGCGCTCGCGCTGCTGCTGAGCCGACCGGATCGGGTGACGCGCCTGACGGTGGTCGGCGCCAACCCCGGTCTCACCAGCCCCGCCGCCCGCGCCGGCAGGCGCGCGCAGGATGCGCGCTGGTTGGACCTGCTGGAGGCGGGGGACCTCGAGCGATTCGTCGACGCCTGGGAGCGCCAGGCGCTCTTCGCGACCTCAGCCGCGCTGCCGCCCGCGCGTCGCGAGGCCCAGCGCCGCGAGCGACTGAGGCACGATCCCCGCGGGCTCGCGCGCGCGCTGCGGTCGCTCGGGCTCGGGGAGATGCCGGACCTGCTCCCCGGGCTCGCGGCGAGCCGGGCTCCCCTCGACCTGGTCGTGGGCGAACTCGACGAGGCCTTCCGAGGGCATGCCCAGCGCATTCTCGGGGCGCGCCCCGACGCCCGGCTCTTCGTGGTGCCCGGCGTCGGGCACCACGTCCCGTACGAATCGCCCCTGGCGCTCGCGCGCATCCTGAGCGAGGACCTGGATTCATGAAAACGGTCAACTGGATCCCCCAGCCGGGCTTCGAGGACATCCGCTACGAGAAGGCCGCGGAGGGGATCGCCAAGGTCACGATCGCTCGACCCCACGTTCGCAACGCCTTTCGGCCACAGACGGTGGACGAGATGGGCCGCGCGTTCGCCGACGCCCGGACGGACCCGGAGATCGGCGTCGTGATCCTGACCGGGGAGGGTCGTGAGGCGTTCTGCTCCGGAGGCGACCAGAAGATCCGCGGCGACGCGGGCTACGTGGGCGCCGACGGGGTTCCCCGCCTCAACGTCCTCGATCTCCAGCGCCAAATCCGGACCCTGCCCAAGCCCGTGATCGCGATGGTGGCCGGATATGCCATCGGTGGCGGGCACGTCCTACACCTCGTCTGCGACCTGACGATCGCGGCCGACAACGCGCGGTTCGGTCAGACCGGGCCCCGCGTGGGCAGCTTCGACGGGGGGTACGGCGCCAGCTACCTGGCGCGGGTCGTCGGGCAGAAGAAGGCCCGAGAGATCTGGATGCTCTGTCGACAGTACGACGCGAGCCAGGCGCTCGAGATGGGGCTCGTCAACGCGGTGGTTCCCTACGAAACCCTGGAGGCCGAGACGATCCGCTGGTGCCGCGAGATCCTCCTGAACAGCCCGCTGGCGCTCCGTTGTATCAAGGCGGCGCTCAACGCCGACTGCGACGGTCAGGCCGGGCTGCAGGAGCTCGCCGGCAACGCGACCCTGCTGTACTACCTGAGCGAGGAGGCCCAGGAGGGGCGCGACGCCTTCGTGCAGAAGCGGGCCCCCGATTTCTCGCGCTTCAAGCGGCTGCCGTGAGCACGGCGTGCCGCTCTCGGGCCGAGCTGGCCATGCCCGGCGCGCGCCTCCCGCGCCCGGGCTCCTTCGCAGCCTGGGTGCTGGCCATCCGCCCCGCGACGCTGCCCGCGGCCCTGGTGCCGGTCACCATCGGAGCGGCCGTGGCATGGCGCGAGGGCGCCGTGCGGGTCGGCCCGCTCCTCGGCGCGCTCACCGGGGCGCTCCTGCTCCAGATCCTCTCCAACCTCGCCAACGACGTCTTCGACTACCAGCGCGGAGCGGACAATGGGGCGCGCTTGGGGCCGACGCGGGCGGTCCAGGCGAAGCTGCTGACGGCCCGCGCCGTGTACGGCGGGATCGGCGTCGCGATCGGGGCGCTGCTCGCGGTGGGGACGTACCTCATCGCGGTGGCGGGGCCCTGGATCCTGGTCATCGGCGTCGCCTCGATCCTGAGCGCCCTGGCCTACACCGGAGGCCCCTACCCGATCGGGTATCACGGTCTCGGGGAGGTCTTCGTCATCCTGTTCTTCGGCTTCGTCGCGGTCACCGGGACGGTCTTCGTCACGCACGGCACCGTGCCGTTGCTCGCGCTCCTCGCCAGCGTCCCGCCGGGGACGCTGGCCGCCGCGATCCTCGTGGTCAACAACGTCCGAGACCGGGACACCGACGTCCTCGCGGGCAAGCGCACGCTCGCGGTGCGCTGGGGTCGGCCCGCGGCGCGGCTGGAGTACGCCGGGTTCTTCGTCTGTGCCTACCTGATGCCCCCAGCGCTGTGGCTGCTCGGGATCGCCGGTCCCCGGGTCCTGGCGCCGCTCGTGACGCTGCCGCTCGCGGGCTGGCGGGTTCTCCGCCTGTGGAAGGACGAGGGCCGAGCCTTGAACCGTAGCCTCGTGGGCACCGCCTTGCTGACGCTCGCCTTCGGGCTGCTCTTCGCCGCCGGGATCGCGCTCGACCCCAACGGTTCGCCATGATCGAGCTGGTCCGCGTGCGCTCGGTCTGCTTCGGCGGCGAACTCGAGCGAGCCGTGAGGAATGCTCGAGCGACGTGGCTCCGGCGAGAAGGGTTGCTCGTCGAGCTCACCGGGAGTCGGGACGAGGTGGGCGAGGGCGAGGCGAGCCCGCTCCCCGGCCTGTCGCGCGAGTCGCTCGGGGACTGCCGCGCCGCGCTCGGCCGCCTCCCGCTCACCGAGCTCCAGATCGACGAGGCGGCCCCGTTCGCGGCGTGGCTGGCGGAAACCTCGCGGATCCGGCGGGGTCTGCCCGCGGCCGCGCGCTTCGCGCTGGAAGCGGCCGCGCTCGATCTACGGGGACGCGCGGCGGGCGTCCCCGCCTGGGCGCTGCTCGTCTCCGACGCGCTGGTCGCTCCCGCCCCGCGCGCGCTCGGGGTGCTGCTCCTCGGCGAGAGCCCCGCGCAGGTCGTCGCCGAGGCGGCCGCCGCCCGGGAGCGAGGGATCCGCTGCCTCAAGCTCAAGGTGGGAGCCCCCGGCGCGCTGGAGCGCGAGCTCTCGCTCGCCCGAGCTGCGCGGGCGGCTGCTCCGGAGCTCTGCTTGCGCCTGGACGTGAACCGCGCCCTGCCGCTGGCCCGGGCCCTCCCCGCGCTGGAGCGGTTCGCCTCGCTCGGGTGCGAGCTGGTCGAGGAGCCCGCGGCGGAGCTCGATCTCGTCGCGGCCGCCGCCGGGGATCGCGGGGCGCTCGAGATCGCCCGCCAGCTCGTCAGCTCGCCGATCCCGGTGGCGCTCGACGAGTCGCTCCGTGACGCCCCACCCGGCGCGCTCCGCGCCGTCGCCGGCGGCGGGTTTCCCGCGGCCATCGTGCTCAAACCGACGATCCTGGGCGGCATCGCGCGGGCGCTCGCGCTCGCCTCCGAGGCGCGCGACGTCGGTGCCGACGTCATCGTCACCCACGCCTTCGAGGGCCCGCTCGGCCTGGCCGCGGCCGGCGCGGTGGCGCTCACCGTCGGCTCCACAGGGAGGGCGATGGGGCTCGACCTCCACCCCGGGATCACGGCGTGGCCGGCGCGGACGGTGCCAGCGCTGCGCGGCGCCGCGCTCGAGCCCTGGCGGGAGCCGGGACTGGGGGTCGCGCCGCTCGCGGCGGAGGGGAACGAACCGTGACGCTCTCGGTCTTCGACGCTGCCGCGGAGGCGGGGCAGCGGACTGCGCTGGTGATCGACGGTCGCAGCGTCTCCTTCGCGGAGCTCGGCCGCGGCGCGCGGGCGCGCGCCGACGAGCTCGCCGCCATGGGCGTCACGCTCGCCGCTCCCACGCCGATCGCGCTCGTCGGAGACGTCACCCGCGCGACCCTCGAGCTCCTCCTCGCGAGCTTCGCTCTGGGCGTACCGACGCTCCTGCTGCACCCGCGTTCGCCGCCCGCGGCTCAGGCCGCTGCCGCCGGCGCGCTCGGGGCCAGGCTGGTCGACCGCGACGGGGCGCTGAGGGACCCGCCCCCCCCGCGTGAGGCACCCCCAGCGTCCAGCGGGATCACGGCCGCGGGTGGCCCCATCGTTGGCGCCATCCCCTCGCTCCCTGACGACGAGCGGCCACTGGTGGTGCTCCCCACGAGCGGCAGCGCGGGCGCCCCCAAGGCGGTGATTCTGTCGCGGCGGGCGATCGCCGCAGCGGCGCGGGCGAGCGCCGCGCACCTCGGGTGGGAGCCGGACGATCGATGGCTGCTGGCGCTCCCTATCGCGCACGTCGGAGGGCTCTCCGTGTTGACGCGGTGCCTGATCGCGCGGCGGACGGTCGTTGTCTCTCCCGGCGCCGATTCTGCGACGATCTGCGGTATCGCGGCGCGCGAGCGGGTGACGCTGCTCTCGCTGGTCCCGACGCAGGTGCTCCGCCTGCTCGCTGCGGGCTGTCGGCCCCCACCCTCGGTTCGCGCGGTACTGGTCGGCGGCGCTCCCTGCGCACCCGACACGCTGGCCCGGGCCGCCGCCGCCGGCTGGCCCCTGCTGACGACCTACGGGCTCACCGAGACGGCCTCCCAGGTGACCACCCAGCCCCGCGACCTGCAGCCGCACGGCGACCTCGGGGCCGGCGTCCCCTTGCCCGGGGTCGAGGTCGCCATCCGCGGCGGACGCATCGCCGTCCGAGGTCCGACTCTCGCGACCGGCTACGCGATCGGGGGCGGCGCCCCGGTGCCGCGGTGCAGCCCCGACGGCGGGGCCGCGTCCGCCCCTTGTCGAACGCCCCGCGGGCTGCCCTGGAGGTTCGAACCGCTCCCGCTGGACAAGGAGGGCTGGTTTGTCACCGGGGATCTTGGACACCTCGATCCGATGGGTCGCCTCCACGTCCACGGCCGCGCGGATCGGGTCATCGTCACCGGGGGCGAGAAGGTTGCCCCCGAGCGGGTCGAGGCCGAGCTCCTGGCGTTGCCCGAGGTCGTCGAGGCGGCGGTGGCGGGTCGCCCCGATCCGGAGTGGGGGCTCCGCGTGGTGGCCTACGTGGTCTGGAGCGGCGCTCCGCTCGCCCTCGGTGAAACCCGCGCGCGCCTCGGGAAACGGCTCGCGGCGCACGAGCTGCCACGCGAACTCCGCGCGCTCGAGCGGTTGCCGCGACTACCGAACGGGAAGCTCGATCGGCAGGCGCTCGACGGGCTCGCGCTGAGCATGGGGTGAGGGCGAAGCGCCGGGCGGATCCCAGCGCGGCGGGGCAGCGCGCCCTCGCCTCTCCGCCCTGGTTCGCGCGGGCCCCCGGCTCGTCAGCACTGCCCGCCGATCGCGTAGCCCAACAACACGAGTGAGCAAGCAGTGTCGGCGCCGGCGTCGGCGCTCGCGACGATCTCGTCGTACATGGCCTGGCAGTCGGTCCGCTCCTGTCCGCTCAGCGACGCGCAACAGGCCTGGAGATCCGCGCAGGTGGCGGCGTCGCCCCCCGCGCCCCCCGTGCTCGTCGTCCCGCCCGTGGTCGCCGCGCCGCCCGTGGTCGTCGTCCCGCCCGTGGTCGTCGTCCCGCCCGTGGTCGTCGTCCCGCCCGTGCTCGTCGTCCCGCCCGTGCTCGTCGGATCCTTCGAGTCATCATCGTCACCCGAACAGGCCGCGCCGACGACGCCAACGAGCACCAGCAACCCCATCGCGATGTGCCTTCTCATCCTCGACTCCTTCTCGCGCGGCCAGGCTGCTCTGGGAGCTCTCGTCGAGGCGACGCCCCGAGACGGGCCCCCACCACTGCGGCTCTCCCGCGCGGGCCATCCCAACCCGAAAAACTTAGGTAGGACTCGCCCACCGGTCAAGCTTCGCGCTGCCGGCGCCGACCGTCGAGCGCGCACAGCGGAGAGCCAGCCACGGCGGAGCGCGACCGCGACGTTGCCGATCAGTGCGGCAGGCGAGAGAACGCGCGCGCAAGCTCGTCGGGGACCGGGCAACGCTGGAACCCCGACATCTCGACGAAGACGTGCACCGTCTGGCCGATGCCCGTGACGACACCGTCGGCGAGGCGTGCGACGCGATACCCGATCGACACGGCGCTCGGCTCCAGGCGGCAGCGGACCATCGCGACCTCGATCCGATCCCCGTAGCGAAGAGGCTTGAAGTAGTCCGCCTCGGCGTGCCGCAAGGGGGCGCCCCAGCGGCGCTCCTGCAGTACCTCGGGTAGGCGGGCGCCGTTCTGATTGAGGTAGGCGATGAACGCGTCGCTGAAGTACTCGAGGACGCGGGGGTAGAAGACGATACCCGCGGCGTCGACGTCCTGAAACCTCACATCGCGTTCGAGCGCGAAGCAGTCCGCGGGACGTTCCCGGAGCTCGTCGGGTTCGAAGCGAAGCACGACGGCTCGCCCTCTACACCCGATCGGCGGGAGCACCAAGCACTCGCTGCCTTCGCGCGAGGACGCGGCGACCTGGAGCACCCGCTGGTTTGCCAACGGCGGCGTCGCCGCCCTCGGAAACACCCCCTCTGCGGGGCGAGGGGGCGTTTCCGAGGGCGCCTCTGGCGAGATCTGCTGCTCGCTCGGTGGTCCAGATCGTTGGTTCTTCGCGGCAATCAAACCGATTGTCGCTCTACGGGGCCGGCGCCGGCGGGGGCGCCTCCGGCACCAGGCCGAGGAGGATCTCCGGCGCCGACCCGTCCACCACCACGGCGCGCATCGCGTGCCCTTCCAACCACACCGAGTAGCGCCGCACCTTCCCTCGCGGCAAGTCCACCGCGAGGGGCGAGTTTCCCACACGCCGACCGTCGAGGAAGATCCGCGCTCGGTCCGGCTTGGTGCGGATGACGACGCGCACCGTCGAGGCTTCGTCCGCCACGGCCCGGGAGGCCACGGCGCTGGCAACCGACACGGGCGTGGACGCCGCGCCCGGACTCGGCGCCAGGGGACGCTCGCGCCCCGGAGGCCCGCTGGCTCGAGCGGGTGCCGGTGGCGTCGCGGGGCCTGGCGATCCCCCGACCCGTTCCTCGGGCCGTGGTCGGCCGGAGGAGCTCGGGCGCATCGCGACCCAGATCAGCAGGGCGCCGACCAGCACCGCCGCCCCCAGCAACGTCGGGCGAAGCACGCGCACCCCCAGCGACGGCGCTGGCGCGGACGGCGCGTGGGACGGGTGAGCGCTCGAAGGCGGCGTCGTGGCCGGGGCGGGCCCAGACGAGATCGTCGCCGCCGTTGGCGCGTCTCGAGCTGGTGGCGTTGGCACCGATTCCGGCGCTATCGGGGCCAGGGAGTGCCCGCCGGGAGGGGTGCCGGCCTCGGCAGTGAGGCGGTCGAGATCGGCAGCCAGCGCGGCCGCCACGGCGCTGGGCCGCGGAGCGGGGGACACCGGCTCCCCCGATGTTGGCCGCTCCGACGGTCGAGTCACCGGTGACGCGAAGCCGAACTGCGTCGGCGCGCGGGACGGGAGCGGGACCGGGGTGCCGGGGACCGTCCTGCCGGACCCGCTGAGGGGTGGCACGGTGGCGGGGGACCGCCGCTGCTCACGAACGATCGGTGCTGCCTGCGACGGGCGCAAGATGCCCGGCTCGCCGAGCGCGGCCTCCTCCGTCGGGGGCTCGATGGGGCGAGCCGGAGACGAGGCTCCGGTCGGCGAGGCCGGCGGCGCCGCGACGACGGCCATCCCCAGCTGGGTCGCGTGGCGAGACGGAACCCGTGCCACGGTCGAGGACCGAGGTCGCGCCTCGACGTCGAGGTCGGTGGCTGGCTCGAGCGCGCTCGCAAGCCCTCCAGGCGTCGGCGCGCCGACCCCGAAATGCGCGTCACTCACCGGTGTCTCGAATCGCGCCGGCTCCCCCTGCGCGCCGGCCCCCTGCGCGCCTTCTGCTCCCCAGTTCCCGTCAATCTCGTCCGTCGGCGGTGGAATCGACGGAATGGCCAGGGGACGCCCGGCCTCCGTCTCGCCCTCGCCAAGCGCCCTCGGCGAGGCCTCGTCCGACGAGGATCCCCCTCTCGTTCCAATCATCGCCCGCCCACGACTGTCACACCCCACCCGGGCGGTCAAGACGGGGATCCAGCGCGATCTTCGTCAGCCGCCGACCTCGGCCAGCAGGGTCTTCGCGAGCTCGTGCTCCGGGTTCTCGGCGAGCGCTTTGGTGGCGAGGACCTTGGCCTTGCGAGCGTCACCCTCGTTGAACGCTAGCCAAGCCAGGCAGTACTGCGCGTCCGCCTTGGTCGCCGGGGTGATGCCCTCACCGGTCGCGGGATCGTAGGGCCGCATCATGGTGGCGGAGCGGAAGGCCTTGCCGGCCGTCTCGTACTCCTCCATCTCCAGGCCGAGCTGGCCAAGCTGCATCGCAATGGTCGCGTTGCGCGGGTCCATTTCGAAGGCGCGCTGCAGCGTGTCCATGGCGTCCGTCAACATCCCCTCCTCGAGGTGGAAACGCGACAGCTCCACGTACACCACCGCGAGCGCCCTCAGCCGCTTGCCCCGGCACGCCTCAATCGTCTCGCGCAGCAGGGCTATCCCCTCCTCTGCCCGTCCAATCCCGCCCAGCGCGCGCGCCAGCAGCACCACGACGTCGAAGCTCTCCGTCCCGAGCGCCCGTGCGGCCTCGAGGACCCGCACGGCCTCCTGCGCGTCGCCGTCCGCCTCCAGCAACAGAACCCCGGCGCGCAGGAGCAGCGCGAAGGCGTCGTTCGGATCCGTGGCCGTCCCGGCCTCCGCTTCGAGCAGCTGGGCCAGCCGGCGGTGTTCGCCCGCCGCCTCGTAAGCTTCCTGGAGACGGGCACGGACGACGGTGTGCCCGGGCACTGCCTCGAGCGCTCGCTCCAGCCCCCCGAGCGCATCCGCGAGGCGATTCGCTCGGTAGCACGCGTCGTAGAGCTCCAGCCCCGCGGTCGCCAGCGCCTCGCCCTCCTCGAGGTCGACCAGCCGCTGGAAGGCGTCCGCGGCCGCGTCCCAGTTCCCCGCTCGCGCTTCCATCTCCGCCAGACAGCGCCACGCCGGCCGATCCTTGGCGTCGCTCTGCAGCAGCTCGGCAAGGCGGCGGCGGGCCTGGTCGAGCTCCCCCCGCGCCTCGAGCAGGGATATCACGCGAAGCCCGATCTCCCGCGCCCGTGCCGGCTCGGCGCCAGCGCCCACACGCTCCAGCACCCCCAGCAGCTCGTCGTCCGAGACGAGCCCGATCGCATGCGCCCGCTCCGCGTCCGCCAGCGCCTCCTCGTCTCGACCGAGCTCGCCGAACAAGGCCGCCCGCTGCGGGAGCAACGACGAGCTGGCCTTCTCGGCCGCTAGGACCTCCTGCAACATCGAGAGCGCCTCGTCCGGTTGTCCCGCCGCGCGATACGCCTCGATCAGCCGGCGCACCAGCGCCGAGTCCTTGGCGTCGAGCGCAACCGCCCGTCGGAGCACCGCCACGACGGCGGGCCGATCCCCCCGCTCTAGGTGCCTCGCGATCAGCTCCTCGCGGAACGCTTCGTGGCTCGGCGCCGCGGAAAAAGCGAGATCGAGCGCCCGGTCGAGGCCGTCGGGATCCTGGAGCTCGCGGCGGATCGCGACCAGGCGCACCCCGATCGGCACGGCCTCGGGCCCGGTCACCCCCTCCAGCAACGACTCCATCGCGTCCGCCTGGGCGTAGGGGTCCTTGCGCACCTCTGCCAGGCGAGCCACCGCCTCGAGGGCGGGCCGGTTCCGCGCGCTCCAGTCGAGAACCGCGCGGTAGGCGTCGAACGCCGGGTCGATGCGCCCCTGCTCCTCGTGCAGCGACCCGATGCGGAGCAGGATCGATGCGACCGCCTCGACATCGTCGCGGTCCTTCGCGCCGTCCAGCTGCCGCTCCAGTAGGGCCACCAGCTCCTCTGCGCGGCCAGCCCGCTCGAGGATCCCCGCCAGCAATAGGGCGGCCTTGGCCTCGGCTGGATCGTCGTCGAGCACGTCCTGAAGCGTCGCGGTCGCCGCGTCGTCGTCACCGCGGTCGAGCTCGAGCCTCGCCTGCTCGAGGCGCAGCCGCGTCCGATCCGCCACCGCGTCGAGGAGCGGCACCGTCTGCGCGATGCGCTCTAGGAGTTCGTCGCGACGCTCGAGCTGCCGCAGGATCGCCAGCAGCGGCTCCCACGCGTCCCGGTCGCCCGGCTCGCTGGCGAGCAGACCCCGGAGGATCTCTGCGGCTCGCTCCGGGAGCCCGAGCTCGTCACGTAGGGTCGTCGCTGCAGCGAGCAGCTCCGCGCGGCCCGCGTCACCTCCCAGGAGCTCGGCCGCCTCGACTCGCAGCTCGACGGCTCGCTCACGATCCCCAGCCCGACTCGCCCGATCGGCGAGGGCCAGCCGGACCCAGGAGGCGTCGGCGTCGGAGAGGGCCAGCGCGAGGCCTCGCTGCAGCGCACGCTCCTCCAGCGCGGCGTCGCCCGTCTTTTCCGCCAGCGCCACCGCTTCGCGCAGCAACGCGCCGTCCGCGACCGGCGCGCTCAGCCGCGCCGTCAGGGCCCGCGCCAGGGTCGCGTCGTCTCCCCCCGCCCGCGCGAGGCGCTCGAGCAGCTCGAGCGGCCCCTCCGCACCAGGATTTCGCTCCAGCGCGACGTCGAGCGCCGCGAGCGCGCGAGCCCGATCCGGGCGTGCAGCGAGCGCTCGCTCCAGCAGCGCGATCCCCTCGTCCACGGTCTGCGCGTCCCTCAGCCGAATCTCAGCGAGGCGATAGACCGGGGCGGGGTCGGCAGTCCTCTGGTCGCTCTTCTGCCAGGTGGCGACGCGCCGCTCCAGCACGCGCACCTCCGCGTCGGCGTCGCCGAGGAAGTCGTAGATCCTCCCGAGCGCCGTCCACGGCTCCTCCGCGGTGACGCCGCCACGCTCGAGCGCGGCCTGGATCGCCGCCGCTCGGGCGCGAATCGCGTCGGGAACCAGGGGGGTGCCGGCGCTGCCCGCACCGCCTGCGCCGACGTGCAGCATGACCAGATCCGCGAGGGCACGGGCCGCGTCCTCCGGACGCCCCGCCCGCTCGGCGCGCGCCTCGAGGGACCGGGCCAACAGGTCACGCCGCCCCCGAGCCCGGAGGTAGGCCTCGAGACGCTCCGCCTCGCGTGGGTGCTCGAGGGCCGTCTCGAACGCGGACTCGACGAACTCGGCCGCCTGGACCGGGTCGTCGCCCTTCCCGGCGATCTCCGCGAGGTCGAGGAGCGCTTCGGCGCGAGACGGCGAGTCCCCGTCCTCCGCCGGCTTGATGACGAGGAGCAGCGCGCTGTAGGTCTTGCGGGCCCGGTCGTACTGCCCCTCCTCGAGCGCGATCCGGGCCAGCGCCTGCAGAATGCCGGGGTGCGCCGGATCGATCTTGTTCGCGGCGCCGAGCTCCGCGATGGCGTCTGCGCGACGGCCCGCCGCCAGCGAGACGCGGGCGAGCTGAAAATGCACCAGCGCTCGGTTCTTCGGGCGCCGAGCGCCGAACAGCTCGATCTGTTGGCGCAGGATCTGGCTGCTCTCCTCGAAGCGCCCGCCGAGCTCGAGGGCACGGGACAGGGAAAGGCGTAGGTCCGCGTCCTCCGGATCGAGCTGTACTGCCTGCTCGAGCAACGGGACCGCGTCTCCTGGCTGCCCGCGCTGGTCGAGGTGCAGCCGTGCCGCCTCGAGCAGGAGGGCGAGCCGACCTCGGGAGTCGGAGGCTCGTGCCGCCTCGCTGGCGAGCAGGGTCGCCAGCTCGGTGAAGTCGCCGTCCTCGCGGTAGAGCTCGGCCAGGCGCCGACGCAGGGCGCTCGCGTCGACAACGACCGCCGCGTTCTGCTCGAGCCGGGCCCGCGCGAGCCGGCGTTCCCCGCACGCCACGTAGGCGTCGGCGAGACGGAGCGCGCGTTCGGCGAGCGCCTCCGCCGGGGACTGCGCGCAGAGCCACTCCAACGCCTCGGCCACGGCACGCGGCTCCCCGCGTGCGTGGTGGATCCGCGCGAGCGCCTCGAGGGACGCCTCGCCACCGAGCCCCGCGCCGGAGCGGTGATCCGCGATCGCCCGCTCGACGTCGCCGGCTCGTTGCTCCCAGATCTCCGCTGCGCGCGCCCACAGCTCCGCGGCGACGGCCCGATCGCCCGCCGCTTGCCGCGCGCGGGCCTGCGCCTCCCAGAGCTCGGCGACCTCGCCGTGAAGCTCGCGCGCCTCGAGCAGCCTGGCGAGGCGTGGGACGGCCGCGGTCGCGATGTCATCGCCGGGATCCTCGGCGAAGACGCCACGCAGGATCTCCAGGGCGCGGTCGTCGTCCCCGAGCTGGTCCTCGTGAACGTACGCCGCGTCGCGGCGGAGCTCCCGCTGGCGAGATCGGTCGAACGGGAGTGACGCCGCCTGGTGGAGCAGCTCGGCCACCTCGGCATGACGCCCCAGCGCGCGGAGGCGGCCGTCGAGCTCCTCGACCGCCCACGCTACGGCACGGGCCGCGCCGGGCGCGGCCGGAGGGGTCTGCTTCCACGCCGACACCGCGAGCTCCATCAGCTCGCGACAGACGGCCAGCCCCACGTCCGGCGCGAGCCCCGGATCGCCGGCGGTGGCGATCGACGCTTCCCACTCTCCCGCGGCGACGAAGGCCTCCACCGCGGAGCGCGGGCGGAGCGTGCGGGTGCGGTGGATCTCCCCGAGCTGCCGGTACAGGACCCGCTGCCGTTCCGGGTCTTCGGCCTCGGCCGCCTCCACCTCTACCAGCTCCGCCAGGTCGGACCACTGGGACTCGGCCTCGAGCAGCGGCACCAGCGCCGCGAAGCTCTCGGGGTCGCGACCGGTCCGGCTGCGAACCGCGCCCCAGGCCTGGATCGCCGGGAGCCGCGCCTGCAGGGTGTCCTCGTACAGCCGGGCGATGCGCACCAGGTCGGCGCGCACCGAGTCGGGCTCGGTCCGCGTCCGCGCACGGGCCCCCAGCGCCTCGATCAGCTCCGGGTAATGGCCGGCGCGCTCCAGCACCTCCACGAGCCCGTCGAGCGCCTCGAGGTCGGTGGGGTCGTCGTCGAGGCGGAGGCGGAGATCGCGCGCGGCGCGGTCCTGGTCCCCCAGGACGTCAGCCGCGATGCGGGCGGCGGCACCCAGCGCCACGCGGCGAGCGTCGGGGTCGGTTTCCAGGGAGGCGCGGCGCTCGAGCACGTCGCAGTGCTCGCCGGGACGCCCAGCCTCCGCCAGCAGCGGATCGAGATCCCGCGCGGCGCCGAGCGCGAGCTCGCGCTCGGCGCCCGCGAGCTCCAAGAGCTCGAAGTACAGGTCGATCGCCGCCGCCCGCTCCGCGAGCTGTTCGACGTGCACGGCGGCGGCCTCACGGAGCAGGAGCGCCCGGAGCGGCAGGGCGGATTGCTCGCGAGCCACCGCTGCGAGCAGGGCTGCTCGCGCCGATTGCGCGTCGATCCGGCCGGCCAGATCGGCGAGCAACCGCCGATGATCGTCGACCCCGGGCTCGAGGGTTACCAGCGAGGACACGTTCTGGAAGGCCCCCTGCACGTCGTCGAGCCGAGTCAAGCGGAGCTCGACGATCTCGGTGAGGCGCATCACGCGCTCGCGGTCGCTCCGGGAGAAATCCAGCCCGACCTCCAGCATCCGCGCCACGTCGGCGATGCGCCCGGCGCGCTCGTAGTACTCCCGGAGCAGCCCCGCGCCGGCCTCACGCACGCTGGCCTGCTTGCCCCGGCGAGGCTTGGCCCCCGGCGCGAACGAGGACCGCGCCGTGTCGAGCTCGACCACCCGCTCGATCAGGCGGTAGGTTTCCTCCCCGACCTGGGGCTCCGTCCGCATCTCGTTCAGGATCTCGAACGCCGGCAGTGCGTCACCGACGGCGATCCAGAGCTCCGCGATCCGCCGCCGGAGCTCCTGGCGCTCCACTGGCTCCACGCGCGCGAGCCGCCGCGTGAAGAGCTCGATGAGCGCGCGGAGCATCCCCTCGCGCTCGTAGAGGCGCTCGAGGGTCCCCTCCACGGGGCCGTCACTCGGCACGAGCCAGTTGAGCTGCTCCAGATAGCCGATGGCTCGCGGGGCGTCGGCGGCGAAATCCTTGGCCGCCATCGCGGCCTCGCGGAGCAGTTCCACCCGGCCCGTGTCGGACGGGGTTCGGGCCAGAGCGCTGTCGTAGAGCGCGAAGAGCTCTCCCCAGCGGCCCGCGGCGTTGAACGCGAGCTTGAGGCGATCGAAGGCCCAGTCGGCCCCCGGCGCCAGCTCCAGGACGCGCTTGAGGAGGCCCACGACCCGATCGGGTTCTTCGAACCACTCCTCGTAGAACTCCACCATGCGGCGGCCAATCGCCTCGGCCAGATCGCTCGCCAGGTCCCGCTCCAGGACTGTCGCGAAGGCGTCCGCCACCGGGCCTGGTCGATCCAGGCGCCGCGCGATCCGCTCGGCGGCCGTCCACAGGTCCTCCGCGTCCGGGTGCTCCTGGGCCCCGCGGAGCGCCACGGCGAGGGACGCCTCCGGGTCGTCCTCCCGGCACTCCAGGAGCTGCAAGAACCAGCGCTGGCGAGCCTCGGTCAGCTCGCCACCCGCCGCGTCGAGCGCCAGCAGCGACTCGAGGACGGCCGCACGAACCCCCGGGTCCTCCGACCCCGCGGCGACCTGCTCGAGGACCGCGGCGGCCTGGGCGGCCAACCCCGGGACCTTGAGCACGCGACGCACGACGTCCAACGCTCCGACGTCGGCGGGCGCCACGTCGAGGACGCGGCGCGCGGCCTGGAGCGCCTCTTCGGAGCGACCGAGCGGCTCCAGGAGCAGCGCCGCGATCCTCGCCTCGAGCGCCAGCGCGGCGTCGCCGTTCGCTGTCGCGTGCAGCGACCGCAGTGCTTCCACGGCCGCCTCGGCGTCCCCCGTCTCCGCCAGCAGGCGCGCGAGCTCGCCGAGCGCGTCGGCACGCGTCGGGTCGCGCTCGAGGACGCGTCGATACAGAGCGATGGCACGCGCCGGATCCCCGAGTTCGCGCTCCTCCACCGCGGCCCACAGGAGCCAGATCGAAACCGGATCGGTCACCTGCGCGGCGCGCCACTCGAACAGCCAGCGGCGATCCTCGAGCCGCGCGGGGGTCCGCGGCGTGGTGGCCAGGAATTTGCCGAAGGACTCCGCCGCCGGGGCTGCCACGTCCAGACCGGCGCCGATGGCACGCCGATAGATCGCGGCGACCCGGTCCTCTTCCCCGGGCTCGGTCGCGAGCACCCGGGCCTTGACCAGCCAGAGCTCCTGCTCCCGTGACGGGGTCAAGCTCGAGAACCCCAGCGCGGAGTCGATGAGCTCGACGAAGACGGTGCCCTGCCCGGCCGCCTGCGCCCGCGGTTCGAGGCTCGCGAGCCGCGTCACCAGGTCGGTGTCGCCGGTCGCCCCGGTGACCAGCACGTCGAACGCCGTGCGCACGCGGCTCCATTCGTTCGTGTCCGCGTAGAGCTCGACCAGCCGATCGGCGGCGTCGCGGTGCCGCGGGGCCACTCGAAGCACGGCCTCGTAGAGGGAGCGCGCCCGCGCCGCGTCGGGGGCATCCGTTTCGCGCAGCCGCGCCGCCTCGAGCCAGGTGGCGGCCGCGGCCTCCGGATCGCCGGCTCGCTCCGCGAGCACCGTCCCCAGGCGCTCCAGGAGGGTCGCCTTCGCATCCGGCTCGGCCGCGCTGGCGATGCGACGCTCCAGGACGTCGCGCAGCAGCGGCGTCGCGCCCTCGGTGTCTGCGAGCTCCTCCACGGCGGCGAGCCTGACGTCGTCGAGCGCTCCGTCCGCCACGAGGGGGGCGTATTGCGCGAGCGCGCCGGCGCGGTTCCCCCGCGCGAGATCCACCTCCGCCATGCGGATCTGGACCCCGCCTCGACGCTCGGAGGACACCAGGTCGAGGACGCGAGTGAGCTCCGCGTGGAGGTCGTCCCAGCGCCCCTGCTCGGTGTAGATCTCGACCAGTCCCTGGTGGGCGGCGTGGTCGCGCGGGTCGGCCGTGATCGCCGTCCGCCACGTCTCCATGGCCGCGGCGAGGTCCCCGAGATCCCGCCGCTGCAAGCGGGCCATGGCGTGCAGCAGCTCCCGGCGCCGCCCGGGGTCACAGGGCTGCTCCAGCGCCTGTCGGTACAGCGTGAGCCGCTCGTCTGGGCTGCCTTGGAGCGCGAGCAGCGCGTCCACCTTCTGCAGCAGCTCGGTCGAGGCCGGCTCGTAACGGAGCGCCCGTCGGTAGACCGCGACAGCGCGCTCCACCTCGTCGGTCGCCGCGAGCGCCTCGGCGGTCGCGCGCGCCAACGCCAGCCGCTCGGGCCCGTCGACCGGGCTGTCGCCGAGCGCCTCCGCCAGCACCTGGGCGCGCAGGGTCGGGTTCGCCGCTGCGCCTGCCAGGTCGAGCGCACGCTCCAGCCACTGCGGGATCCAGTCGGGGCGCTCGGCGGCGACCGCCGCGAGGCCGCGACCAGCCAGCGTGAGCGCCCACTCGAGATCGCCGAGATCGTGCTGGGCGATCCGAGCCGCCTCCTCGAGCGCCGCGAGGCGGGGCTCGAGCTCCGGCCCGATACGGCCGCGCAGCTCCAGTACGCGAGCGAGCTCCTGCCGCCGTCCCTCGCCGCGGTAGACCGGCTCGAGGAGCGTCGCGGCCGCGGCCGCGACCGTGGGGACCTGGAGCAGCCGCTCCAGCGCTGCCCGACTGGTGGGCTCCTGTGGGTCGATGGCCAGCGCGGCGCCGAACGCGGCCATGGCGCCGACGGGGTCGTCGAGGTGCGTGGCCCGCAACTGTCCGGCGCGGCCCCAGATCGCGGCACGCTCCTCGGGTGGCGCCAGCTCGACCTCAGCCATCAGTACGCCGTCTACCTCCGCCCAGCGCTTCTCCTGCTCGAGGAGCGGCAGCACGCGGGCGTGCGCCTCCCGGGATGGACCGTGGACGTCGAGGAACGCGTGCCACGACCTCAGCGCGACGTTTCGATCGCGACTGCCGCTCGCACGCAGATCGGCGACCCGAAAGGCGAGTGCCCGCGCCTGGGCGGGGTCCGTCGCCCGGCGCGCGCGGCGCTCGAGGACCTCGGCGAGCTTCTCCTGCTGTCCGGCGCGGTCGTGCAAGACCTCGAGCCGCTCCAGCGCCTCGTCCTCCCACTCCGAGTCGATGAGCGCCTCCCAGGCCGGCGTCCCCCGGACTGGATCCCCGATCTCGTCGCACACCATCGCAAGGCGGCGGGCAGCGGCGACGCGCGCTTCGCCCGGCGGCTCGAGCCGCACGACGACGTCCAGCACATCGGCCAGCTTGCGCGGTTCCCCCGCTTCGGTGAAGACATCGACCAGGCTCGACGCCGATACCAGCACGGCAGATTCGTCCACTCCGGCCTCGACGACGCCCTCGAACTCGGCCTGCGCGCGGCGCACGTCGCCGACGGTCAGGAAAACGATGCCCAGGGTCGCGCCGATCCGCGCCCTCACCTCGGGGTCCGTGGTCGCCTGGAGCGCGCGACCGAGGAGCTTGGCGGCCTCCTGCGGCTGTTCGAGGCCCAGACTGAGCTCGACGAAGCGCCGCCGGAGGTCGTCGTCGGCGGGATCCGCGGTGACGGCGGGCCCCAACAGCTCCAGGGCGCCTGCCAGATCGTCGAGCACGTCCTGCTTGAGGATACCCAACCGCTTCTGCACCTCGAGCTTGCGGGGCCCGCGCGCGACCTTGAGCTCCCGCGTCAGCATCGCCGCCGCGTCCTCGCTACGGCCGAGCGCCAGGTAGGCGTCGGAGAGCGCGGTCACCGCCCGGGGCGCCATGACCTTGTTCTCGAGCAGCCCCTCCGCGGCGGCGAGCGCGCGTGAATCGCCGGGGACCTCCGCCAGCAAGGCCTCCACGTGGGGCATCGCCCGCTGTGGCTCGCCGAACTCGTCGCAGTACAGGCCGATCAACTGGCGTCGGAGCGGCTGCGCGTCGACACCCTCGACGCGACCGAGCGCCTGCTCGAGGAGGCGCGCCGATTCGCGGTGCTTCCCGGTGGCCGCGAAGCGGGCGGTGAGCGCGGCGAGGGACGCCGCGTCGGTCGGATCCACGCGAAGGATCCGCTGGTGGACCTCGATCGCGATCTCGTCGGCCCCGTCCTGCCCCTCGAGCAAGGTGGCCGCCAGGCGGAGTTGGGCAAGCTGTCGCTCCCGGTCCCGTTCGCCACCCGCGAGTTCGACGTACGCCCGCGCCAGGTGGGCCGTGTCGCCCTTGGCTCGCAGCAACCGCTCCAGCAAGGCAAAGGCGGCCTCGTGGCCCGGGACCGCGCCGAGCGCCCGCTCCGCATAGCCGATCGCCCGCTCCGCGTCGTCGAACTGCTCCGCGAAGAACTCCGCGGCGTGCAGGTGCGCCTCCGCCTGGTTGGCGGGCGAGACGAGCTTGATGCGCCGACCCGCGAGCGCGCCCTCGTAGGCCGACGCCAGCTCCGGGAGCACCTGATCGCGTCGCGCCGCCGCATGCAGCGCGTTCCACTCGGCAGCGGGGTGCTGCCCCTTGGCGAGCGCCGTGACGAGCACGTCGAGGACCTCGCCGGGGTTCGTGAGCTTCTCCGCGAGCACCTCGTTCAGCGTCTCGAGCTTGAGCATGCCGATCCTCACCCGGCGGAGGTGAGCGTCGCACCTCCGCCCGGAGGCGACCGTAACAGATCCGCGCCCGAATCGGACCTATCCCTCGAACCCCTCACGGAAATTTCGTCCTCCCCGGCCGGGGTCCGGCGTGGGTGACGAGGACGCCGCTGGCGACCGCCGGTCGGGCCGCGGCGCGGCGCGGCCGTCCGGCTCGTTCGCGGGGCAACGTACCGTCATGGCGGATCCCGTTGCGGCGGGAACCAAATCGGCGCGACGATGCCGGGCTGGCGCCGGATCGCGGTCCGGTCGCGCCGTGCGTGATCGTCGCTCATGCCGGCACCCGGCCATCTGGCGCCGCAACCTCCCCGTAACGTCGAAAGGTGACCCGAAATGTTCGAGACGGCCGAGATTGGGCGAGCCATGTCCAAGGAGGATTTCGAGCGCCGGTTGCCGGAGCTTCGCACCGGACTGCTGGCGGCGCAGCGGGACCTCGGGGCCGCGGACTTCCCCGTCGTGGTGCTCGTCCATGGGCTCGAGGGGGCGGGCAAGGGCGACTGCGTGAACCGTCTGCTCGAGTGGGGTGACGCGCGCTACGTCCAGACCGTCGCCTTCGGGCCCCCGACCGAGGAGGAGCGGCAGCGTCCCGAGCACTGGCGCTACTGGATGGCGCTGCCGCCCCGCGGGCGGCTCGCCCTGTTCGTCGGCTCCTGGTACTCGCCCCTGCTGCGCGCACATGCCAGCGGGAAGATCGACGACGCGGCGCTCGCGGCCGGGCTTGGCCGCGTCCACGCGCTGGAGCGGACCCTGGTGGACGACGGGGCGCTGCTGATAAAGCTTTGGTTTCATGTCTCGCGAGCGGCCCAGCGTGCGCGCTTCGAGAAGCTCGAGAAGGAGCGGGAGACGCGGTGGCGCGTCACCAAGGACGACTGGAAGCAGCACAAGCGCTACGACGACCACGTGCGCACGGCGGGCCTGACGCTGCGGGAAACCAGCACCGGGGCAGCACCGTGGACCGTGGTCGAGGCGAGCGACGCCCGCTACCGCGACACGACCGTGGCCGAAACCATCGTCGGCGGCATCCGCCAGCGGCTGGCCGCGCCGAGCCGGGCCGAGGAGCGGCGTCCGCCCAACCCGGACGTCCCCGATCCGAACACGATCTTCGACCGGCTCGACCTCACCTCTCGGCTCCCCCGCGAAGAGTACGAAGCGGAGTTGCCCTTGCTCCAGGGGCGCCTCAACAAGCTCAGTCGACGAGTGGCCAAGAAGGGCGTCGGCGTGACGATCGTGCTCGAGGGCCCGGACGCGGCCGGCAAGGGTGGAGCCATCCGTCGGGTCACCCACGCGCTCGACGCCCGTCAGTACCGGGTCATCCCGATCGCGGCTCCCACGGCCGAGGAGCGGAGCTACCACTACCTGTGGCGCTTTTGGCGTCACCTGCCGCGCCTGGGCCGCATCACCATCTACGATCGCAGCTGGTACGGCCGCGTCCTGGTCGAACGCGTCGAGGGGTTCGCCGGCGAGGCGGAGTGGCAGCGCGCCTTCAAGGAGATCAACGACTTCGAGCGACAGCTGGTGGATCGCGGGATCGTGCTCGTCAAACTCTGGCTCCAGATCAGCGCCGAGGAGCAACTCCGGCGGTTCCAGGAGCGGGAGCGGAAGCCCTGGAAGCAGTACAAAATCACGCCCGAGGACTATCGCAACCGCGCCAAGACCAACCTGTACGAGGTCGCCGCGAACGATATGGTGGCGGCGACCAGCACGGAATACGCGCCCTGGACGCTGGTGGAGGCCGAGGACAAGCTGGCGGCCCGCCTGAAGGTGCTCCGCACCCTCTGCGACGCGCTCTCGGCGGCCTTGTGAGGCGAGCCGTCTGCGAGCCGCGCCCGTCTCACCGGGAAGGCCCCGGCGCGACCGCGCGTTCGTGCGTCTCCGGATGAAACGTCCGCGCCGTCGGCGGGGCGAGCCCTCCACAAATGCTGGCCAACCGCTGCCGCTAGGGCGATGATGCGCCCCGGCGGCAGGCAGTTCCTGCCGAGGAGGGATTGCAAACCATGACGAGGTCGAGAACCATCACCGCCGCGGTGAGCGCACTGGTGCTCTGCGGTGGCACCGCCATCGCCCTGGCGCAGCCCGCCGAGCGCCCCCAGGGGGGTCCCGGCGCGGGGCAAGGCGCGCCTGCCGCCGAGACTCGCGGGGCGCCGCGCGGAGGCCCGGCGGGTGCGGCCCGCGGACAGGGGCCCGGTGTCGATGCTCGTAGACCCGGCAGCGGCCCCGACGGGGATGCCCGCGGACCCGGCAGCGGCCTCGGCATTGGTCCGGAGGGTCGCGGACCCGGGCGTGGGCTCGGATCGGCGGCGCCAGCCGGCTCCGGGGACGCCCTCGCGCCAGCCCCGTCGGGGTCCGGACCGCGCGGGAACGCTTACGGTCGCGGCCACGGTCGCGGCCCGGTGCCACAGGCGCTGATCGCGGCGCGCCGCGAGCGGGCCAAGGCGTACTTCGAGGCGGCGCGCCAGACTCGCGCCGAGCGAGTCAAGGCGCGCCGGGAGGCGATCAAGAAGCAGTGGGGCGACCCCGTCGCCCAGCCGCCGATGCAAAACGAGCTCAGGATGCACGCCTGGCGTCTGGCGCGCCTGGACGCCATCAAGCGCATCGCCGCAGAGGAGGGCAATACCGATCAGGTCGCCCGCTGCGATGCCCTCATCGAGCGGGAGAACGCGCGCCACGAGAAGCGCATGGAAGCGCTGAAGTCCACGCCCGGCGCGGCGGGCTCGGCGGCCCCGAGCGCCGCGAGCCCGGCCAGCGTCGCGCCCACGCCTGCGGCCCCCACCCCGGCGCCCAAACCCGCTGCCAGCTGAGGAGGCACGACCATGAACCGAAGCATGAAGCTGTTGATCGCGCTCACGGTCCTTGGTGGAGTCGCCGCCTGCAACGGCCCCGAGAAGAGGGAGCTCCCTGCCACGCAGGCGCCCACCGCCCTCGCCACCGCGAGCGCCAAGCCCGCCGCGGCGCCGACCGTCGCCCCCGTCACGACGGGCGAGCCGACCACGACGCTCGCCGCGGGTGAGCTGCCCACCCCGGAGGATTTCGAGGAGGAGGCGCAGGAGCGCCTGGCGTCCGCGAACCTCGAGGTCGAGCTCGACGCCCTCGAGCAAGAGATCGGAGAGTAGCCTGGGCCGCTCCGCGCCTGCCACGGGTGCGCGCGGAGCGGCGTTCGGGCCACCGCTAACGACCGTGCGCCGCGGGGGAGCGAAGCTCGTCGAGCTCTAGCGGACGACGCTCGCCAGATCCTGCGCGACCTGCTCGCCCACGCTCCGCAGGACCTTGGCGTACCAGCGGGTCTGCTCCGTGCGCACGAAGAAGTCGTCCTTCCCGTCCCCCCCCGGCAGCTTGACCAGCTCGAGGAAGCCGCGCGGACGGCGCCCGTCGAGGTACTCGATCCGGACAACCACGGAGTCGGGGGCGAGGTTCGACGGGAGCGTCTCGAAGTAATCGCTGGGCCGGAGCTGGGCGAGCTTGGCCACCCAGTTCCCCGCCGTCTCGTCCGCCACCTCGGGCGTAGCGGCGTCGGCCCAGCCGTCCTGCTTTTCCTGGGCTCGCACCAGGTTCCGAACCATCCCGGCGCGCTCGACGCGCAGCGCGGAGATCTCGTCGTCGGGGAAGGCGTGTAGCGCCCGCTCCACCAGCCGCGATTCGGCGTAGGACAGGCTCCGAACCAGGTCCCCGCTGATCGCGTAGAGCCGACTCGACTCGGGATCCCGGGCGTAGCGATCGCCACCACCAGGGGTCGGGCCGCCCACGATCAACGCGCGCTGTGCCCCGGCGATGGTGACGCGCAGCGTCCCCTCCTCCTCCTCGAAGCCGAACTCCTTCTTGCGGGACTCCTCGAAGTTGCCGAGCGCCCGGTAGGCCTTCAGGGGCGCCAGCGACGTCGCCAGCGTCTCGACCGCCTCGCCCCCCACGAAGCGAACGGTTTCCTGTTTGGGGCCCTCGGCCTCCACCCCGGCGTCGGGGGCGTTCGGCTGGAGGATCTGGACCTGCTTCTCTACCGTGCCGACGAAGTAGCGCCCGGTCTTGTCGGTGCGCGCCTCGAGGGTCACCTTCTTTTTGCCCTCCCACTCGATCTTCTGCACCTCAGCGGGCTTGCCGCCCCAGACCTCGACGGTCAGGCCGTCCTTGACCGGCGGTCCCTCGTCCGCCTTGGTCCAGACCACGAAGGCGAGGACGGCGCCGATGAGCAGGAGGGCGGCGTGGATGGCGAGCTCGTGCAGCGGCTTCATCGCGCGACTCCCTTCGGTTGGCGGCGGCGCCCCAGGAGTAACCCGGCTCCCAGCACCAGCGCGGGGACGCCGAAGATCGTCGAGTAGAACCAGACGAGATCCTGCGCGCGGGTGTGCTCCACCCGGAGATCCTCCTCCGACGAGATCTCCCCCATGAAGCTCTCCTCGCCGGTCAGCCAGCGCAGCGCGTCCACGAACAGGATCTGGTTCTCGATCACGTTGCCCATCGGCAGATCGGTGAGCGCGCCGGAGTCGGCCAGCACGAACGCGCGCAGCTCGCCGTCGGCGGGGTTCTTGGCCCCCCCCGCGTCCTGGCCGCTCCCCGGGGCCGATCCGTCCAGGGCGCTGGGCGCGGCGGAGGCGGAGGCCGCCGGGGATGGCGGTGCCGACTTCGCCCGGCGGGTGACGGCCGCCGCGAGGTTGTAGGTTTCACGCTTCTCGCTGGTCGAGTCGAAGCGATAGTTCCGGTCGAGGTCGCGGTAGGTGTCGGGCATCGACTTGAGCGAGAAATCGACGGTGGCGTCGGCTCCCGGGGCCCGATCGAGGCTGCCGGCGCCATCGACCATCACCGCGGCGCCGCGGGTGGAGCTGCGGCTGAGCGTGGAGACGGCCGCGTGCGACGAGAACCGGTTGGTCACGAGGCGAGCGCGATCCGAGGGGTGACTGCGGACCCGCAGGTGAACCTTGTCGTTGGCGAGCACGGCGTCATCGAAGGTGAGCCCGACGACGCCAGCGAGGTCGCCGAGCCAGCTCCGGCGCGGGGACGCCGCGGCCATGGGCGACGACGTCTCGGTCGCCGGCGCTGCGCTCGTCGCCGGCGCCGCGCTCGTCGCCGGCGCTGCGCTCGTGGCCGGACTCGCACTGTCGACCACCGCGGGGACGCCGTCTGGCGACACCGCCGCGGGCTCGTCGACGTCGAGGCGGTCGCGGTCCCGATCGCTCGGCAGCAACGCCTCCGTGTTCGTCTCGGCGTCGGGGTCGAGCGCGAGAAAGAGCTTGCCGCCCCGCTCGGCGTAGCGGCGGAGGGCAGCGATCTCTTCGGCAGCGAAGGGCTCCGACGGGCCGAGCACCAGGACGACGTCAGCGTCCGCTGGGATGTCGGTGCCGAGCCCCTGCGCGATCCCGAGCGTCTTGACCGTGTAGTTCTGCCGGGTGAGCAGCTTGTCGACGATGGTGGCGTCGCGCGTGGCCATCTCGGCCTTGCCGACGGTGTCGTTGATCTCCCCGTGCCCGACGGTCAGGTAGGCCGTCCTTCGCGAGCGCACGAGCTTGAGGAGCTTCTCTTGGAAGTCTCGGTCGAGGGTGCGAAGCTTCGGCCTGGCCTTGTCGAGCTCCGTGCCGAGGCGCACCTGCTCGCTCGCCTCCCCTTGCGTGATGACGAGGACCCCGTCCTGGGTCACGCGGAGCTTCTGGGCTGCCTCGGGCACGAGCAGCCGGTCCTTGATCTCCACCTCGAGCTTGGGGTTGCCGGCAGCGGCCGCCGTGAGGTAGCGCTCCACCTCCGCGCGGACCTCGTTCACGTCCGGGAAGAACGCCTGCACGCGAACCGGCTCGGACAAGCTCGCGATGATGGCGCGCGTCGACCCGCTCGGCTGCGACGTCTTGAAGTACGAGTGGTCGGCGCTCCAGGCGAGGCCCCTCGCCGCGTACACGAACAGCGAGCCGTAGACCGCCGCCAGCGCGAGCGTCACCCCCGCGACCGCCGCGGCGCGGACGCGCCGGCTCTCGGGCCGCACGGCATGGCGCATCGGGAAAGCCGCCGTTTCGGCGAAGATCATGGGCACCACGCTCAGCACGGCGAGCGCCACCCAAGTGACGGTGGCGACGCCCATCACCCGGTCGAAGGCGCGATCCCCGAGCCGGTAGAGCCCGAGGCGCTCGGCGAACGGCTCCGACGTGGCGAAGTAGATGCCGAGGGCCACGAGCCCCGTGACGCTGAGCACCCCGAGCAGGGCCTCGATCTGCCGTCGCTCGCCGCCGACGCGAAACCGCGGGGAGTAACGGAACAAGGTGGCGGAGATCACCGCGAGGAGCCCCACGACGGTGACCCCCGTAGCGAGGCTTCCCCAGGAATCGAGCACCCGCTGGCCGAGGAACACGACCGCGATCCCTCCGAGGTACAGCACCAGCACCCAGATGGGTGCCGAGCGCGGCGCTCGGGGGCCTGCTCCGTTGCGCTCCGAACCGGCCGGAGTCGCCGCGCCGGCGTCGCCCGTCGCCACCGCCTCGGGGCGGGCGGCCTCGACGTCGCCGCCCGCGTCGCCGACGGGCTCCTCGTCGTCCCCACCGTCGCCGCCGTCCGGGGCGGCGGTCGCCGCCACGGCGCTCACCCCCTCGCCGCCCGCGTCCGGGACCGCCGGCTCGAGCGGCTGGCCCTCGTGCTTCTTCATCGCCATCGGCGCGCCTCCAGCGTCTTGGTCGCCGCGAGCAGGAAGAACGCCGTCACGACGAGGTAGTAGACAACCCGATGAAACTCCAGCACCCCGTCCATGAAGGGGCGGAAGTTCTCGTGGTGGATCGCGAGCCCCGAGAGGAACTGGTTGAGCGGCGGGTCGACCACCCGGGCGACCACCCAGAGGATCACCAGGGGCGTCAGTATCCCCGCCCCGATAACCCCCGCCACGACCTGCGAGCGTGACAGCGATGAGGCGAAGAGCCCGATGGACGCCGCCGCGCTGCCGAGCAGGACGAGGCCCACGTAGCCCGTCGCGACGTGCGCGAAGCTGACCTTCCCCCGCACCAGGAGGAGGGCGGGCATGTATGCCGACAGGAGCGTCATGAGGACGAGGACCGCGACCAGGGCCAGGTACTTCCCCAGCACGATGTCGAACTCGGTGATCGGCGCCGTGTTGAGGAGCGTCATGGTACCGGTCTGGCGCTCCTCGGCGACCAGGCGCATCGAGAGCAGGATCGCCGCGATCATCAGCGGACCGCTCGCGATATAGAAGAACTGCGCCAGCGCCTCCGCGCTGAGCAGCTTCTCGGTGAGCACCCAGCCGTAGAACAGCAGGCCATCGGTGAGCAGCACGGCGGCGACGATCGCGGGACCGAGCCACGAGCGACGGTACGCGCCGAGCTCGCGCCCGGCGATGAGCAGCGCCTTGGTCATCCGTCCGACTCCTCCGCGAGTGGCTCGCCACCCGCCTCCGCCAGCTCGAGGAACACGCGCTCGAGCTCGCGCTGGCTCCGGGCGAGGCCCAGGATCTCGATCCCGTCGCCGACCAGCGCTGCCACCAGCGCCCCCCGCACGTCCTCGGCGACCTCTACCAGCATCGAGATCACGTTGGCCCCCGGCTCGGACGGGCGCGACGTGGTCACGGTGACGACCCCGGGGACCGCGGCGACCAGGGTCTCCAGCCGCTCGGCCTGGTCGGGCTGGAGACGCACGGTGAGCTCGATACAGAAGCGCCCGAGGAGGGTCTGCGAGAGCTCCGCCTCCGTCCCCGAGGCGCTCACCGTGCCGTCCGTGATGACCAGGATCCGGTCGCAGGTCTCGCTGATCTCCGGCAGGTTGTGGCTCGACAGGATCACCGTGCGCTCACCGCCGAGGGAGCGCACGAGCTTGCGCATCTCGACGATTTGCACGGGGTCGAGGCCGGTGATCGGCTCATCGAGCACCACCAGGCTCGGCCGGTGAACGATCGCCTGCGCGAGCCCGAGTCGCTGCCGAAACCCATGTGAGAGCGTGGCGATCACGGCGTCCCGGCGCTTGCGGAGCCGCGTCTGTCGCAGGGCGTCTTCGATGGCGCCCGGCACGTCACCCGGGCTGACCCCTCGGAGCCGCGCGGCGAAGGCGAGGTACTCGGACACCGTCATCTCCGGGTAGAGCGGCGGGTTGTCCGGCAGGTAGCCGATCCGGGACCTGACGGCCCGTGGATCCTCCACCACGTCGTGCCCCTCTACCCGGACCGTGCCGCTCGTGGGCATCAGGTCACAGGCCAGGATGCGGAGCGTCGTGGTCTTGCCCGAGCCATTCAGGCCCAGGAGGCCGACGACCTCTCCCCGTTCGACCGTGGCTTCCAGTGGCCCGAGGGCCCGGAAGTTGCCGTAATATTTGTAGAGTTCGCGTATCTCGATCACAGTGCCACCCGCTGGTTTCTTCCCTGCTGCGGGCGCCGAACGCGCCTGTCTCGCCGGGCCTGGACCAGGAAGCCGGCGCGGTTATTCCCCAACCCGACCCGTCACCGCAAGCCCCCCGCTGCGGGCGCGGCCCACCCCGCCCACCCGCGGGCGCGTCGAGGCCCGCCCGGGCGTGCGGACGAACGGCAGGCCGTCGGCGAGCGCAGGCTCAGCGCGCGGGGACGGCGGACCCGGCCGCCGCCGGGGCGCCGCTCGCCAGCGGCAGGGCCGCGGAGCCGGTCGACGCCTCGGTGCGCGGGGCCGACGCGGAGGACGGCGGTGTCGGCGCCTTGGGGGGACCCTTGATGGCGGCCGCGGACAGCGGCCGCTTCACGCGCGCGACCCGCACCAGCGTCGAGTCGGTGTTCTGGAACTCCAGGACCGTCTCGGTGGCCACGTCCGGCCAAGGGTCGAACTTCGGCGGCGCCCGCCGGGCGGTGAGCTCAACCTCCTGCACCAGGTAGATGTCGTCGAAGAGGCGCCGGGAGAGCTCGAAGAGCGGCTGCCGGTTGTCCCGCAGCGTTGTGATGTCGAGCGCGCCGAAGTCGTGGATGGTGTACATGCCCGGGCGATCCGTGAGCACCAGGATGCGGCGCTCCTCGAGGCTGGCGAGGTAACGCCAGACCATCGCCGTCTGTCGGGTCAGGGTCAGTGAATTGGTGAGTCGGGCCTCGCTGGCCGTCGGCAGCGCCAGCGTGAACAGCGCGCCCGCGATCGCGAGCGGCACCGGCCCCGCGGAGCGCCTGCCGAGCGCGGCCACGGGCACGGTGACCCAGCGGCCGATCCAGGTCAGAAGCCAGGCGGCGAGCAGCGCGGTGCCCACGTCGAGCCAGAGGAACAGCCGAACCGACGCCGGGTGCAGAGGCCGCCCCCAGAAGTAGGAGAAACAGAGGACGATCTCGGCGCCGAAGAACGCGGCGACGAAGAGGATCACGCGGAGCCCGTGCCAGGTGACCGCGCGGGCGCGCAGACGGACGCCGCCCTGCACGATCAGCACCAGCAGGCCGCCGATCGCCAGGGCCACCACGAGCGGCGCGTGCATGGCCCCGACGTCGAGCGGATCGAGCACGACCCGCAGAAAATCCTTGGTGTTTTGCCAGAAATGCCCGAGGCCGAAGAGCGACGTACTGAGGGGCTGCTCGGAGTCGTCGGCCTTGGCGATCGACTGCCAGTACCGGGGCAGAAGCAGGACCGGCAGGATCGAGTAGAGCCACCCGAAACCGGCGAGCCCGGCGCGCTTGACCACGCGGGTCGCCACCAGCAGCAGGCACCCGAGCAGGAGCAGCGCCGACCCCTCGTAGCGCACGTTGGCGAACAGGGCGAGGTTGAGCACCACGACGGCGATGCGGCGCGGCGTCGGCTCCCGGGACGCCTCGCAGAAGCTCTGGATGGACACGACGAGCAGACAGGTCGCGAGCAGGTCGAAGCCGGCGGACCGCGCCGCGACGAGGACGTTGGCGTGCGCCGCCACCAGCAGCGCCGACGCCAGGCCGAAGATCTCGCCGCCCAGACCCTTGGCGAGCCGGTAGGACGCGAAGACCAGGACGAAGAGCACCGCGACGTTGACGTGAAAGGCGTTTTCGACCCGGTAGCCGCGGACCAGGTGCAGCAGGTTCACGAGGAAGGGGTAGAGCGCCGGACGCCGGTCGGTGGTCGACGAGAGCGTCCAGTAGTTCTCGAAGTACCATTTCCCGGTGATCGGGAAGTTGGCCACCCGGTGGCGGTACAGGTGCTTGGAGACGCCGACCAGGTTCGCCTCGTCGGCGAGCACGCGGAGCCCGGGCTCGATGGTCACCACCGCCACCACGGTCACGACGCCCGCCACCACCAACCCGGCGGCGTGGTCACGAGCCCAGGCGCGCAGCGCCGCCGCGTCGGCCGCGGAGAGGCGGACGCCGGCATAGAGCCCCACCAGCAGGAGCAGGGCGTAGTAGGCCGTGTGGACGAACAGCGGCTCGTTCCAGGCCGGCCTGGCGAGCGTCATCCCGACCAGCCCCGCGGTGGCGAGCGGGGGCAGCGCGTACAGCGACGCGCGCCCCCAGCGGCTCCACCTCGTGCAGCCCTCCATCGGCGCCCTCGCTCAGACGAACTTGAGCTTGCGCGCCGCCACGGCGCTCATCTTGAGCAACAGCAGGCCGTGCCGGAAGCGGGAGATGTTCGTGGTCCCGTAGGTGCGGGTCCGATACCGCACCGGGATCTCCACCAGACGGAGGTTCTGGTTGATGGCGCCGAAGATGAGGTCGAAATCGCCGAAGGGGTCGAAGTCGCCGAACTCGACGCGGCGCGCGGCCAGGCGCTGGTAGTCTTCCCGCCAGATCACCTTGGTCCCGCAGAGCGTGTCCTTGATCCTCTGGTTCAGTAGGAAGGTGAACAGGCGACTGAAACCGACGTTGCCGAGCTGGTTCAGAAAGCGCATCGCCCCCCCTTCCATCGGGTAGACCAGGCGGGTGCCCTGGATGTAGTCGCCGACCCCGGTGGTGGCGGCGGCGAAGAATTTCGGCAGGTCCTCCGGCACCACGGTGAGGTCGGCGTCGAGGATCATCAGGAGATCGCCAGTGGCGCGCGCGAAGCCCTCGCGCACGGCGTCCCCCTTGCCGCGTCCCGGCTGCCGGCAACTGACGATCTCGAGCGGCCCCCGATAGGCGGTCACCTCCCGCTGAATCGTCGCCCAGGTGTCATCGGTGCTGCCCCCCTCGACGAAAACGAGCTCCGTCCGAACGCCCATCTTCGGCACCCGCCGCAGGATGTCCGCGACGTTGCCCGCCTCGTTCCGCGCCGGGACCACCACGCTAACGCTCACCTCGCGTCGGGGCGCCGAGCTGGCGTGTCGGAGGACGTAGATCCGGTAGAGGGACAGCCGGGACAACCCCGGCAGCGGTGCCAGGTAGCGGTTGAACGCCGCGGCGCCCGGCGCGGGAACCAACATGCGGTCCTGGAAGCGCACCACCTCGAGCCCGGTCAGTCGGAAAAGGTTGTCGAAGTCGGACTCCGAGAGCCAGTTCATGGGCGGCGTGCGCTCCTTCGCCCCGAGCGCTTCGGCGGCGGCGAAGGCAGGCTCGAGCAGCCCGTTGAAGCAGGTGAGGAAGACCCGCCCGTTCGGAGCGAGATGGAGCGCGAGGTTCTCGAGCAGGCGCTGCACGTCGGGAACCGTGTGGCAGAGCTGATCGCAGAGGATGGCCTCGTACCGCTCGGGTCGGTCGAAGGTCAGCGCGTCGTCGAGCACGATCTCGCACCCCGGCGCCTGGGACTGCGCTAGCGCCACCGTGCGCGGCGCGCTGTCGATCCCGTGCCGCACCGCGTTTGGCAATGCGGCGAGGAGCGCGCCGCGCCCACAGCCGACCTCGAGCACCCGCGCATCGGCAGGCACCAGCCGTCGCAACGCGTTGGCGAGGTCGGAGGCGCGGGCCGCCGCGGCGAAGCGGTGGCGCGACCCGCGCGCGTCGGCGCGCTCGAAATGCCGTTGCCAGGCCTCCGCCGTCGGCGTTCGGACGCTGGCCGGAGGGGCCGACGGTCGTGCGGACGAGGGCGCGTCGGTCATGCTCGGGCTCCAGGTCCGCTCGTACCACGGCGCCGGATCGTCAGTCGAGCCCCGCGCCGACCTGGAGCCCGCGCCGCTCGACCACGATGAGCGCGAAGATCCCCGCCACGACGTCGAGCGCGGCGGTCCGGCGATCGAGCCAGAGGAGCGCGTCCGCCAAGGGGCGCGGCACCCGCGTATTGAGCCGAAGGCCGCCGCTCAGCAGGTAGACCCATTTGTGGCAAGGGGCGCGCTTGATCACCGTCAGTTCCGGCGCGATGCGTCGGAGCCGTTCGAGTCCGTCACCGAACACGCTCGTGGGCAGGCGGGAGTTGGCGCCGCCGAGCCGGCCCTCGCCGCGCAGGGTCCAGTCGCCCGGATCGAGCACCGAGGGCTCGTGGTGAAGGAGTCGATAGAACCACTGCCCTAGCGGTGTGAACCAGGGTTCTACCAGCGCAATTCGCCCTCCTGGACGCAGCACTCGCGCGGCGCCCCGGAGGAAGCCCTCGACGTCGGGGAGATGGTGGAACACGTCGAAGCCGACGACGGCGTCGAGCGCCGCCGGTTCGAACGACGCCTCGAGCCGGCAAGCGTCGACGACCCGGTCGATCCCCGG
>CAYZQO010000061.1:0-37424 GCA_964480725.1 uncultured Polyangiaceae bacterium
GACCCCGGACCCGACCCCGACCCCGGACCCGACCCCGACCCCGGACCCGACCCCGGACCCGACCCCGGCACCAGAGGCGGACCCTCTTTCGGACCCCGCCGAACCTCCGCCCACGGCCGCCTTCCCGTCCCCGGCGTCCCCGCCGCCGCGTCCCGCGCCGCCTCCTCGCGCGTCTCCGGCGCCGTCCCCTCCCGCGTTCGCGCCGCCGCCCTCGCCGAGCGCGAACTCCACCCCACCGGCTCCGCCGCTCCGCACCAGCACGACCACCCCGTCGCCGGCGGTCACCGGGGAGGACGACCGGGCGGAGAAGAAGGACAAGAGCGGTCTGCTCGGGCCCTTCCGACTCGGGCCCGTCGTGGGCGTCGGGCTGCCGAACCTCCTCAGCTTCGGCGGGCAGCTCAAGGTCACGCGGTTCGCCGCGGTCGGCGTGAACGTCGGGCTCATCCCCACGGTGCACATCGCGTACTACGGCGAGGCCACGCTCGATTACCAGGAGTACGACGTGTACGGTCGCCTGCACCCGTTCGGGGGCGCGTTCTTCCTCGGCACCGGGGTCGGGTACGAGCGGGTGACCGGCACGCTCGCCAAGGCGTTCGACGTGAGCGCGTACCAACCGCTCGCGCCCGAGCTGCCGCCGCTGCTCGAGCTCAGGAGCGAGGGGTTCGTGCAGACCATGGTGCTCACGCCGCAGCTCGGGCTGTTCCACACCTTCAAGCCGGGCTTCAGCATCGGCCTCGACGTCGGTGCGCAGATCCCGATCGCCCCGAGCGAGGTGAGCTTCGCGACCCGGGTGCCGCCGGGTGTGCCGCAGGCGGTGGTCGACGCCACCGTGACGCCCAACGACGAGAAGGTGCGGAGCACCTTAGAGCGGGTTGGCCAGAGCCCGCTGCCGACCGTCAACGTGCGGATCGGTTGGCTGCTCTGAGGACCACCCGTTCGCGCAAGGAGTGCGACACCGGAGCACATGGCGTCCCGGTTGCCCGCTCCGCCGCGGACGGGGGCGCAAGCGCGGAGGGAGCCGCGGCCGGTGCGTGCACCCAGGGTCGGAAGTTCCTGCCTGACTATCCAAGCGGCCCGCGACGAAGCAGACTGGATCCCTGGTTCAGGGAGCGTCGCGGCTGGTTCGCGCGCGGGCAACGTCCGCGAGCGGGCGATTTCCCCCAGGAGGGCACATGCGCAAGCTGGTGAGGCGGACGTCGGTTGTGGTGGCGAGTGGGGCGGCGATGGCGCTGGCGATGTCCTGCGGCGGGGGTGAGGACGAAGGGGACGGTGGCACCGGCGGCTCGGGGCTCACACCGAGCTTTGCGACGGGGAGCGGCTTCGGGGTCGGCGGGCTCGACAGCACGCCCGGCGCCTGTTCGCCGAGCGCCGACGAGTCGGGGTGCGTCGGCGTGGCCTACGAGGGGGAGCACGTCGCCACCGACATCTTCGTCATGTTCGACGTCTCCTGCTCCATGAGCTGTTCCATCGAGGACTCGGGTTGCTGCATCTCGAACGGAGTGGAGGAGTACCCGCGGGACGAGTGGCGCCTCACCCCGGTCCGCCAGGCGATGACGACCTTCCTCAACGACCCAGCCAGCGCCGGCATCGGGGTGGGCCTGGGCTACTTCGGCGACCATGCCCTCGACGAGAACGAGGACGAGGACGTCTGTACGGTCGCCGCCCACACGGACGCGGCGGTCGAGATCGCCCCGCTCCCCGGCAACGCCCCGGCGTTGATCTCGTCGCTGAACGCTGCCATGCCACAGGGGGGCACTCCGACCCACCTCGCCATCGCGGGCGCTTGCGCCACCGTGGAAGGTTGGCGCGCCGCGCACCCGGGCAACAAGACCGTCGTGCTCCTGGTGACCGACGGGATCCCCGAGCACTCCTGCGACGCCAACATCGACCGCGCGGTCGCGGCGGCGCGCAGTTGTTACGAAGAGACGGGCATCGAGATCTACGTGCTCGGGGTCGACGCCAACAACAACGGCCGGAGCGACTCGCTCGGGCAGCTCAACGAGATCGCCGAGGCCGGCGGCACCGATCAGGCGTACCTCACCACCAACGACGACGTGGAAGGATCCATGCTGGCCGCGCTCAACGCGATCCGGGCCGACGCGGTCATCCCCTGCGACCTCCAGATCCCCGATCCCCCTGCCGGCGAGACGTTGAACCCGATGCAGGTCAACCTCGGGATCTGCGATGCCCAGGGGGTCCTGCAGACCACGCCCTTCGTTCAGGACGAGGCCGGCTGCGACGGGAGCCCCGGGTGGTACTACGACGACCCCGACGGCCCCGGCATGATCCACCTCTGCGAGGTCACCTGCGAAACCGTGAGCGTGCCCGGCGCCACACTCTTCTTCACGATCGGCTGCGACACCGTGATCGTTCGGTAGCGCGCTCCCGACCCCGAGCCAGCCACGCGAAACCGCGCGGCCCCGATACCGAAGCAGGGCGGGGTCGGAGCGGCGAGCCGCGGGGGGATCAGCCCAGGCGTCGGCGGCGGCCGGCGCGAACGCCGAGCAGACCCATCATGCCCAACAGGGCCCAAAGGCTAGAGCTCGAGCGCTCGCCCGCAACGTGGCAACCGCAGCCGCTCTCGTCCGACGAGCCGTCCGTACCCAACGAGCCGGCACCGCCAAGCGCTCCGCCTCCCGTGGCGATGGCACCGCCCGAACCCGGCGCGGTGCCGCCAGACGTGGTGCCGCCGCTCATCGCCCCGCCCGTGGGTGGCACCGCACCTCCCGTGCCAGTCATCCCACCCGTCGCCGACGTGCCGCCGGTGGTGGGCGCGTTGCCGCCCGTCACCGGAGCGCCACCGGTGGACATTCCACCCGTAGCTGGGAACCCGCCGGTCGACTGCAGACCGCCCGTCGCTGCCAGCCCGCCGGTCCCGGGGCTGCCGCCCGTCGCCGACGTTGCGCCCGTGCCGGGGCTGCCGCCGGTCGCCGCGATCCCGCCCGTGCCAGGGCTCCCACCGGTCGTCGCTGTCCCACCGGTCCCGGGGCTGCCGCCCGTCGCCGCTCCCCCGTTCCCGGCGCCGCCGCCGGGCCCAGTCGCGCCGGTCCCGGCGGCCCCGCCCGCACCGCCGCCGCCGTCCACCCCGTAGTCGTTATCGAATGTTACGCCGTCGAACGGGATCACGATGATCTTGCTGCCGTGATTGGAATTGCCCGGGATCTGGTTGTCCTTGTCCACGTCGGCCACGGCCCAGGTCACGTGGGTGACGTGACCATTCTCCAGCACCACGCCGGGCCGCTCCATCTTGTACCACTGGTTACACGTCGTGCTCCCCTCGTAGCAGAACATCTTCTCGTACAACCGCGGATTGCAGGAGAGGCCACCGTCTTGCCAATCGTTGATGCCGTCGGGCGAATACAAGTGCCAGCCGACACGATCTCCGGAGCCAGAATACAGGACGTGGTAGATGCCCCCGCTGCGCCAGATGTGGGGGTCCTCCTCCCAGGCGTAGGTGGGGTTAGGTACGCCCGGAATCGAGGTGCGACGCGGGTAGATGCTGTCGATGCTCGGGCGATTCTCGGCGGGATAGGCCCAGGTTGGCTTCTGCAACAGGTAGGGACCGCACAGGGTGTCCGCGATGCCGATGTGCCCGTGGCGTTGCACGATCTCGTACTTCCCATCGTGGCGCGCGATGAGACTGACGTTGGAGGCGAAGTTGCCGTCCGTGTAGTTGATCCCGTTGGCCTGGATCGGGGGGGTGCACGACGTCCACGGACCGTCCAGCGAGCTCGACGTGTAGATCGTGAAGGGAACGGTCTCGCTGACCACGACCGCGTAGGTGCCGTCCGGGAGCTCCAGGGCGGAGACGTTGTGCCCTTTGTGTGAGCCGTTGTTGCTGTAGACGTAGTCCTGGCGCCGGTAGGGTCCCAGCACCCCCTGCTCACTGATGGCGTGGTAGGCGTCGGAGCCCAGCCAGCCCGGGTTGAAGCCATCCGCCCCGGACCACGTGCTCATGAACAGGTGGTACTTGCCGTCCTGAGCCTTGAGTATCTGGCCGTCCCAGTAGTAGTACTCCGGCGGGACCCCCGCGCCCCTGGCGCTCTCGATGCCGTTGCAGAGGTCACGCGGCAGCACGCCTTCGACGCCCCACGTCTCGGAGCTCAGCGAATCGCAGGTGATGGGTGTCGGCTGGAGGTAATCGATGAAGGTCTTGGTCGTCTGCGCGCGGGCAACCCCGCTCAGGTTGGCGCAGGCGAGGAACAGAGCCGCGGCGACGGCTGGGCGCAAGTGGGCCGAGGACCGCTGGTGAACCGCCGGAGGCTCCGCCCGCTCCCTGGAAGCCGCACGAGGCTGCCCGGGTTGTTGGGCGAGGGGCGAGAAGGGGGCTTGCCATTGACGCATGACGTTCACCTCGTCTTCACAGTGGAACGGATGCAAGGGAGTGGGTGCGCTGCGCTTCGTGGCCTGGTCCCCAGATGCCCTGGGTCGCTGGCCGAAAGGGGTTCGGGACGTCTGGTTGCGTTGTCCCCTGCCGCGTTCGCGGAGTCCGGGATCCGCTCCCGATCCACCGGCCACCCGTGGGCCCTGCCTCGTCGCCGTCACCGGGAAGCCCGCTACATCTTCCCCCATCTTGTACCCGCGATGGCCATCGCCCGCAGGAGGTGCCCGTTCTCCTCCCGGGGGTGGAGAGTTTCACGATGCAGGGGAAATTGCTCGCCACCACCCAGGGAAGCCCGGCTGCGGAGCCCCACCTCCCGCGCGACGTCCGCCTGCCGCCGTGCTGCGAGCGCGCCAGCGAGAGTGGCCGCGGTGCCGCGGCAGGGCTCACGTGCCAGCGGCGATGGACACCGCCCGTCGTCCCTCGGCCGAGAACCCCTCGTTCCTGCGCCGGGGCTCGGCCGAGATGGATCGGGCGGCGAGGTCCAGGATAGACTGCGCGATCGTGAGCTATTCCATCGATGCTAGAGAGGACCATCCCGACCGCGTCGTCCTGCGGGAATCGCCGAGGTCGCAGCAGGCGCTCGCGTGGATCCTGATCCTCATCGGGCTCGCCGGGTGCGCAGCGGGAGCGGCGGGGTTCGGCGCGGCCGGGGCGGGGCTCTTCGGCGGCGGGGGGCTCGCGTTCCTCTGCGCGGGGATCCTGGTGCTCACGCAGTTCAAGAACCCGCCGACCCTCACCTTCGACAATGGCGTTGGCCAGCTGCTCGTGGCCCCGGAGTCCGGTGGCGCGGGGGCCTGGAGCGCGACGCTGCCCTACGCGCAGATCCAGGGCTTCGAGGTGCACCGCAAGACCGTGGCGACCTCGGGTCGCTCGCGCTCGACCCAGTACACTTGCTCGATGGTGCGCGAGGATGGGGCTCGCTGGACGCTGCAGACGACCTTCGAGCAGGCGGAAGCGGAGTCGATGTGTGCGCGGTTGAGGGAGCGCGTGAAGCTGGAGGCGTCGCGCGCGGCCACCGCGAGCTCCCCGGAGCCCCCCGCGTTCGTGGAGGTGTTGGAAACCGATGAGGTGACCGTTCTGCGCTGGAAGAAGCGCGTGTCCATCGCGAGCAGCCTGCTCATCGCGGGCGTGATGGTGGGTTTTTCCGTCATCGGCTGGGGACTGCGGCCGTTCGCGGGCGCGGTGGTTTCCTGGCTGGTCGTGGTCGGCGCTGGGCTCCTGGCCCTGGTGGTGATCGGGACGACGCTCGCCTCGCTCGGCACGCACCAGCGGGTCGAGATCGGGAGGGGACTGCTGCGGTATCGGGAGGAGGGGACGCCGCTGTCGTGGGGGGCATTCGAAAAACCGCTCGGCGAGATCGTGACGCTGCTCTTCCAGTTCTCCCCGGACGAGAAGGCGCCCATGCTGCTCGTCGTCGATCGAGCCCAGCAGGAGGAGCTGAGGGCGCTGGGGACGGGGAGCGAGCCCGATCCGATGCGGATGGCGAGCCTGATGTTCTCGCTGCGGCGCATCGGGCTCGGGGAGATGGGGCTCGACGACCTGCTGCGGCTGGAGCGGTTCCTGGAGGCGGAGATCGAGAAGCGGAGATGACCCAAGCGCGCCCGCGGGAGGGCCAGCTCGGCGGCGGCGTCGTGCGGCCCGAGTAGCCGCCGGCCCTGGTCGCGGCGACACGGTGCACGACGACCCGCGTCTCGGCGCGCTCGCGGTCAACGGCGGGCCGATTGCGATCCTGCTCCCCGCCAGCGACAGCGCTACGTCCGGTATCTGCGCGAAGCGCCCGAGCCCCGATCAGCCCGGACCGAGCCGCCTGGTCACGGGCGGTGACGCCGGCGTGGTGGAGCGGTTGCTCCACCGGCGGCCCGCGAGATCCGGTCAGCGGTGCGCCATGGGTGGGGGATTCTCCCGCGATGTCGGCAACGCGCCGTGCACGGGGGCGTTTCGGTGCGCTGGTGGGAGTGACACGCGTGGGGTGCCGAAGCGTGGTGAGCGTGCGGTGCACCCCGCACTCTGCGAGTGCCGTCAGCGCAAACGGAGGGAGGCGCTCGGGGCCGATCTCGTCTACCTTGAGGCATCGTGTCGGACCGCGCCTGCCGCAGCAGCGGAGAGCCGCTCGGAACGTATGCTAGCCCAACCAGAGGAGAATATAGTGCGCAGACTTCGCAACTTCACCGTCCTGCCCTCCATGCTGCTCGCGGCCTTCACGCTGCCGAGCTGCTCGAAGGAGGAAGACCAGGCTCAGACCGTCATCGTGGGCACAGGGCCTGCCGGTCTCTCTGGTGCGACCGTATTTCTCGACGAGGACGGCGATCTCGAGCTCGATGACGGCGAGCTCTCGACGCAAACCGACGAGACCGGGGCCTACGAGCTCGATCCGATCGAGGGGGACGCGTCCGGACGCCACCTGGTGTTGATGGTGGACCAGGACACCGTCTGGGCGGACTCGGGTCGCGCTCCGAACGCTAGATTCGTGTTTATCTCCGACCCTCGGAACTCCCGCGCGCTCACGCTCTTCACGACACTACTCGCGGCGCAATCAACCGAAGATGAATCCGGACTCAAGTCGCTCTTCGGCATCGGGGAGAAGGCGTCCCTCGTCAGCGGCTACGCAGCCGACGGCGAAATCTCGGAGTTCCAGCGCCACGCCACGCCCCTGTACGCCAGCATCTACCAAGCCTACGGCGGCGTGCACCCCGAGGGGGCGACGCGCGAGCGCGTCGAGGCTGCGGCGCAGCTCTTCTTGAGCCAGGCCGAACGGGTCGCGAACCACGTTGCGTCGGTGCTCGCCGACGAGCCGCCGCCCGTCACGAACGAGACGCCCAAGGCAACGCAAGTCGGCGAGGAGCTCTTCCAGAACATCCCGGTGGACGCGGGCACGATGAGCTACGGCGTCGGCATGGACGAGATCACGCGGAAGATCGTGAGCGGCTCCTACTGCCTCGACGTGCCGGCCGCGCAAGCAGTCCCCGCGCTCGCCATGTCCGAGAACAAGCGCTCGTATCTGTTTCGCCTGGTGGAGTCCGAGAGGGATCTGCGCGAACTGCTCAACGTCGGTGGGCGTATCGACCTCGGGACCACGGTGGTGCAGGGCTCCCTCGAGGGGCGCTTCATCGACGAGATCCACAGCCACCAAGAGTCTGTTTTCGCCCTGGTCAAGGCAGAGTACGTCCTCAGCGGCTACAAGCTCTTCGGCGTGGGCCTGGCCAGCGACTATCTGAAGGACGACTCGACGACCGCCTCCTTCACCAACAACTACGAGGCCTTCCGCGCTGCCTGCGGCGACCGCTACCTGAACCAGGTGACCACCGGCGGCGCCTATTATGGACTGCTCAAGATCGAGACCTCCAGCACGGACGAGAAGCGGGATCTCTCTGCGAAGCTCCAGGGCAAGTACGGCAAGGGCGCCGTGTCGGTTTCGGTCAGCGGCGATCTGAAGAGCGGCCTCGCGAGCGTCGTCGAGAACCGCTCCGTCAACATCATCGTGGGCTCCCGCGGCGTGAGCCCCGAGTTCCTGGGCCTCGACGGGAACGACGATCAGCTGATCGACAACCTGGACGACTTCTTCGGCGCGGCCGACCAGTTCATCGACGCCATCTCGAACCCGGAAAACGAGTGCCACGACGACAGCATCGCGTTCAAGAAGTGCGCGTACACGGCGACCTTCGCCGACTATGCCACCGCCACCAACGGTATCCCGCGCGCTCAGCAGCAGATCGCGAATCTCAAGTTCACGACCAAGCTCATGGGCCAGTACGAGGACTACCGCACGCTCGAAGGGATGATCTCCGAGATCTTCGTCGACCCCGACTCCTACGACTGGACCGCGCACGACGAGGCCGACGTCTGGGAGACGTACCTAAACGTCGGAGACGGCCAGCTCATCATGGAGGCGGCGTTCGGCACCTGCACCACGGATTTCGACGACTGCTCGGACTTCGAAAGGAACGCGGATGCCGAGGCGGCAAACGAGCTGCCGTCCTTCACCAGCATCCTCAGGCGGCTGCCGCGCGCCAAGTTGCTGCGCGCCACGACCTGCAGCGACGTGCAGCGCCTCTTGGGTACCAGCGATCGCCCCACGGCCACGCTCTATCTCGGGGGTGACTTGACCAAGCCGTTCAAGGTTAGCTGCGAGAAGATGGCGTCTTCAGAGCCGGAAACCTACCTGCTCTTGAGCAACACCAGCGGCTCGACGAGCTCCTTGTCTTACAACATGTCGCGGGCCGTCAACCCGGACGGCTCGGCGGTGTCGACCATCGTCAAGAAGCTCCTGGTCAACGTCAACCACGACAACCTGGAGCTCGTCAATGATCAGGCCGACGAGCAGACGACGACCAGTACGGCCGAGGACGACTACGAGGACGGGTTTGCCGAGGCGCGCCTGGGCAACGCGGTCGATTGCAGTGCGACCTCACATGGCGAGCCCCTGGACGCCCGCACGAACCTCGATCTGACGGGGACCAACTTTGTGCTGGACGAGGAGCTCACCTTCGTGACCGCGACGCACCCGGTCACGCGCTACGAGTGGGTCGCCACGGCGATGACCTGGGACGCGGCGGACGCCTACGCCACCGAGCGCGGTGGCCACCTCGTCGTCATCGACGATCGCGCCGAGTACGACGCCCTGGTCGCGCACATGGCCGCCGAAGGGCACCAGGGCTCGTCGTGGCTCGGGCTGAAGCGCACGGACAAGGCGCAGCCCGCACAATACGAGCAGCTCCAGTGGGTGGTGACGGGCGACAACCTCACCAGTCTCGAGGTCAACAGCTACTTCTATGCGGGAGAGCCCAACAACTACCAGCGCGCGGAGGACTGCGTGCATGTCTGGGGCAGTTACTGGCCGAAGTGGAACGACATCGCGTGCAGCTCGGCCTTTCCGTTCTACATCGAGTACGAGGACCAGGAGCCGACCGGCGAGGCGACCTTCTCGGACGGTCGGCGCAGCGTCGATGCCTGGGTGAGCGGCACGGTCGAGGGCGATTGCGTGGAGGTTCGCCCCTCGAACGGCGTGGTCCGACTGACCTACAGCGAGGACTGATTCGCAGGCGCCGCCGGGGCTGTCCGGGCGTCCCTCACCCGTGAGTGAGGCGCTCGGGCCCTCGGCCGTCTGCCCCCGCGCTCATCGAGGGAGATCTGATGTGGAGCCTATGGTGGAGAGGTGCTTCGGTGGTGGTCGCCGCGGTCGCGGTCGCCGCTTGTGGTGGTGACGGTCCCGCTCCGGTGACCGGCGTCGCCGCGCTCGCCAGTGCGCGAGTTTGCCTCGACCTCGACGGTGACCTCGCCTGCACCGACGACGAGCCCGCCAGCACCACCCAGAGCGACGGCGGTTTCCGGCTGGAGCCAACGCGCACCGCGCGGCATCGGTTCGTCGTCGTCGAGGCCGAGCCCGGCGTGACACGCGCCACGGACCATCGGGTCGTCTCGACGCCCCTCACCTTCGCGGCGCCGCCGTCCGCCGACGACGTCTCGGTGTGGACGACGCTGGCGGTGGGTCTGGTGGAGGCTGGTCGCGCCCAGGACTTCGATGCAGCCTCCAGCCGAGTGGCGGCGGCGTTCGCCCTCGACCGCGCCGACACGGGCGCGTCCGTCAGCGGCGGCAGCGTCGGGCTGCGGCAGACGACCGCCGTCCTGGAGGACGCCTTCCGCGGCGTGGCCGCAAAGCACCTCGCGGAGGCTCCCCCGAAGCGCGCGATCGCGCGGGCCGCCGCCGAGCTCTACGACGAGGCGGAGACGCTGCTCGCCGTCGCCGAACAGCAGCGTATCTTCGGCGATGAGCCCCCCCCGGAGAACACCTCGGTCACCGCATCAGAGGGCATCTTCTACGGCGACTTCGAGGCGATCCCGATCAACACCAACATGTCCTACGGGGTCGGCCTGGACGCCTCGAACTACGCGTTGAAGGGTGAGCCCTGCGTCGATGTCGGCGACGGTCCCTTCCTAGGGCTGTGCGAGAACACCTTTGCTTACACGTTCGAGCTCGTAGAGTCAGTGAACGAGCTCACCACGACGATGCGGATCGGGGCCTCCGCCAAGGCAGGCGTCTCCGTCGCCGGTTTCGATGTGGTGTCTGTCTCCGGCGAGTTCGAGTTCCTGCGCGACACCAGCTTCAAGCACGATACGCTGTACGTCTACTTTCGCGAGGAGCGCCGGCTCTGCGGCTATCGTGTCGCGCCCACCCTGAAGCCAGCGTACGAGCTATTGTTCACCAGCGACTACCCGAGCTTCCGTAGTGCCTGCGGGGACCGCTACCTCTCGAGCGTCGTGTCGGGCGGGCATTTCACGGGGCTGCTCGAGATCACCGTCGACGACAATACCAAGCGGGAGCAGCTCCGGCTCGAGCTCTCGGGGAAGGTGATGGGTATCGAGGTCTTCGACGAGGAGTGGGTGGACACCATCGAGAGCATCGCCCGCGCCCACAGCGCCCGGGTGACCGTGCTCAGTAGCGCCTCCGAGGGCCAGCGCACCTTCAACGCGGACTACTCCGGGCTGGAGCGAGAGTACGCCGCGTACCTCGCCCGCGTGAGCTCCCCGGACTGCTTCGGCGGCGGCGACCTCCGCGCCTGCGGCTATCTCGCCACCTTCGCGCCGTACGAGACCGTGTCAGCGTCACCGCCGGGCAACGCGACCAACACGAAGCGCCGACTCAGCCACATGACCCAGGTGGAGGACTACTACTTCGACGTCGCCGCCGTCGTCTCCGCGCTCGACCAGGTCCTGCTGGCGCCGGACGAGTACAACATCGGTGACGACGTCGATGCCTACAACGCACCGAACGACTGGAGCCTGGTCAGCCTGGAGGAGTGGCGCGCGACAATGGTGGACTATCAGTCGTCCGCCGTCGACGCCTGGACGGCCTGCTACAACGACCTGGACGCCTGCACGCAGGGGCCGAGCGAGCTCGGGCTCCCTGGCAGGATCGACCTCGTGCGGAGGCTGCCCACCCGCAAGTTCCTGCTGCCGGAGGACTGCGCAGCGCTGGCCGAGCAATTCCGCGTCACCGCGGACGGTCAGCGTACCCTGTTCTTCAATCGGGACTTTCGGCAGCGCTACCGCGCGGTCTGTGTGGGCATGGCGACCTCGACCCCCAAGACGTACCTGCTCCTCGGGAACACCAGCGCCAACGGCGATGCCCCGAGCTACAACTACTCACTGCACGTGGACGAGGCCCAGGGCACCCTGGCGCGCACCTTCGACGCCCTGCAGGTGAGGCCGGTCTTCGACGCGACGGGAGCGAAGGTGCTGCGTGTCGTCTATGGCCAGGACGGGTACGCGGCGATGGCGGAGGTCGTGCCGTTCGCGGCGAGCACGGACACGGCGGCGCTGTCGAGGTCCTTGCACATGCTCACCGCCAGCGTGGCCGCGACCGGCACTGCCAGCGCGAACTTGAACCTGGAAGGGACCCCGTTTGCCCTCGACGGGACCGTGGAGTTCCTTGGCCAGCCGTCGTGCTCCAGCTTCGTGACCACGATCTCACCTGACCGCAAGAACGTCGATCTGACCATCGAGGCGCCGCCAGCGTGCCGGGTTAGCTCACCCGACCTCCGCTTGCAGTGGGACGGGGGATGAGCGTTTCCAGGGCCGCCGGACAGCGCTTGTTCGCGCGGGTCGCGCTGGCTCTGGCGTCGCTCGTCGCCGGTTCCGGCTGCAGTGACGGCGAAGAGCCGGAACGGAGGACGCTCCGCGTGGGCGTGCTGGTGCCCCTCTCGGGCGAGGAGGACTTCGAATGGCGGAGGGTCCTCGACCACACGGCGCGCGAGATCCAGCGCGCCGGGGGCGTCGCGGGCCGGGACCTCGAGCTCGTCTACGCCGACACCGCCGCCGATGGCATCACGACGGCCGCGCGCGATCTGCTGGAGGACGAGTCCATCGTCGCCGTCGTCGGTGCCTCGAACACGGCGGACCTCGAGGCGATCGCTCCACGTTTCATCCGCGAAGAGCGGGTGCTCGTGTCGCCCGCGGCGACCTCGGAGGAGGTGTTCAAGGCGTTCGGCGGCAAGGAGTACATCTGGCGCACGGTGGAGTCAGACGCCGGCCAGCTCGAGGCCATGTTCGCCGTCGCCCGCGAGGGCGAGGCGCGTTCGGCCGCCGTCCTCACCGCCTGGGACGACTACGGCTCCACCTTCTTCAATTGGTTCGGCTTCCTCGCGTACGAGAGCGGAATAGACCCGGTCGGGATCGTCCGCTACGAGTCGGGGCCGAACGCGTGCACGAGCTCGGTCGAGGCAGCGCTCGAGGCGCACCCGGACGTGCTCTTCGCCGTTGCGCTGCACGTGGACGTCGTGACCTGCATCGTACGGGAGGCCCGCCGCGTCGCCCCCGAGACCCGAGTCATCTTCAGCGACGGCGCCAACCTACCCACGCTTCCGATGGCGCTCGGCGCAGCCGCGGAGGGCGTGGAGGGGCTCGTCCCCGCGGAGGATCCGGAGTTTGAGCTCCGCCTGGGCGATATGGGGGCGGACGAGTCGCTACCCCCGTTCGCCGCCAACGTGCACGATGCCCTGCTCTTGCTCGCCTATGGCCTCTCCGCGTCGAACGGCGAGGGGGGCCTCGCGCTGGCTCGGGCCCTGGCCAGGGTCGTGGACGCCCGAGGCGAGAAGGTGAGCAGTCCCCTCGACCTCGGTGCGACGCTCCGCGCCGTGGGCGAAGGGCGCTCGCTCGACATCGCCGGCGCCAGTGGTCCTCTCGACTTCGATCTCGAATTTCATACCGATCCGGTCGCCGGCTTCTACAAACATTGGCGCCTCGAAGACGGTCAGTTCGTCGACGGCGAGTACTACTTCACGGGAGTCGTCGGGGAGGAGCACGGCGCCCTCCGGCGCGTCGCCTCGGACGCTCTGCGCCGTCCGCTCCAGGACCAGGCCCCGCCAGCCCTCGATCGGGAGGGGGTGTGGGCGCTGATCCTCGCCACCTCCAGCGGCTGGGAGAACTACCGGCACCAGGCGGACGCGCTGGCTCAATACCAGCTGCTCCGCGCTAGCGGACTCGACGACGACCGGATCGTGCTGGTCATCGCGGACGACCTCGCCGCCGACCCGCGGAACCCGCGACCCGGTGTGGTCGAAGACCGGGTCCAGGGCGACGATCTTCGCTCCGGCGCTCGCATCGATTACTCCCGGGCGCTAGCGCCCGGAGACGTCCTCGACATCCTGCGTGGCCGAGCCTCGGAGACGTTGCCCACGGTGCTTCATAGCGGCCCGGCGGACAACATCTACGTCTACATCGCGGGGCATGGCGGTCAGGACGGCATCTCGCTCAACGCCACTGACCCGCGCGAGGTTTCCGCGTCGGTGCTCACTCCGCAGGCCCTCGACGAGGCGCTGAACGCGATGCACACCGAAGGGCGCTATCGGCAGATCTTCCTCGCCGTGGAGGCGTGTCACGCGGGCGTCCTCGGCGAGGACTTGACAGCGCCCGATGCCCTGCTGCTCGCCGCTGCCACGCCGTACGAGAACTCAGTCTCCACCAACTATCGCCCGGCTGACGGGAGCTGGCTCGCCGATCAATTCTCCTTCGAGTTGACGCGGGCCGCTGCGGAGCGGCAGGACATCACGATTCTGGAGCTCTACGTCTGGACCTACCAGCGCGTGTCGGGCTCGCACGTCACGCTCTATAACCACCAGCGCTTTCAGGGCAGCTCGACGGTGCCCTTCGCCGATTTCGTGACGCCGTGAGGTGCAAATGGCGCCGCGATGGGCAGTGACGACAGCAGAGTGGAAGGGTGGCCGCGGGCGCGAGGTTTCTCTCAGGAGCGCTCTCGCCGCCGCCTTCGGGCACGCGCCACCAAGAGCGTGGCCGCGATGGCCGCGATGCCGCCAGTGTTCACGATGACGATGGGCAGCAACGGGCTAGACCACTTGTCCATGTTGGTCGTTCGGCCACGGTAGGGCGGCCCGGCGCCGTAGTACTCCGTTGTCATCCCGATGGTGAACACGCTGCACGCGGCCACGACGCCGAGGCTGAGGAGCCACGCGAGCAAGGTCAGTAGCTGCTGTTTCGAGGCCATGTCAGGGTGGGGCAGCGGTGTCGTGCCGGCGCAGTTGACGGTGAGTGGAACCTGGCATCCCTCGGCGTCGACGGCTCAGTTAGGAGCGCGCACGGTTGAGTGCAGGGCCGTGGTTTCACGGTCGGGGCGGCGGGTCGCCTTGACCCCGAGCTCCGTCTGGCCCGGGGTGCGGAGGAGTTCGGGGATGCGGTTCATTGCTCGTGGCGACGTCTCGACGTCGCTCAGACCCCGTTGCGCTTCTTCGCGGGCACGCGGCGGACGGCGCGGGGGCGCCATTGGCGGAGGCGCCGCTCCACCTCCAGGAGCTCTGTGCGCAGGAGCTCCGCTGCCGTGCGGGAGAGCTCGAGGCGCCGCGCGGCGGCCGCGGGGAAGCGGGGGTCGGCGCAGGCGATGGCCTCCCCCGCTGGTGTCATCACCTGGTTCACGCAGCACGCCTCGATCTGACGACAAAGCTCGTGAAGCCGCGCCTCCCGCAGCTGGAGCTCGAGCGCCCAGGCGCGCAGCCGCTCGCAGTCGAGCTCGGCGGGGGGGTGCCGCGCCCCGAAACACTTGCCCACCACGCGGCCTGCGCCCGGGCGGCGATGACCGTGCTCAGGCACCACCCCCGCGCGGAGACGATAGCGTCGCCCGCAGATCTGACAGGTGCCTTCGGACGGGGTCGCCATGGTGCGGAGGGGAGCGCGGGAGCCGGCTCGCCCATCCTAGAGCACCGATCAGGTTGCCGACAGCGACGGAGGCTTGGAAAACGTCTCCGTGCAAGGCGAGGAGACGCTTTCCAAGCCTCCTCTGCCGAGATCTGCTCCCAGCTCGGAGCTCTAGGTCATTGATCTGTCGCAGCAATCAACCTGATTGCTGCTCTAGCGCCGCTCGGCACCGGCCCGAAGCTGGTATGACCCGAAGATGCGTGCTCCGTCCCGCTCCCGGCCATCCCGACCTCCGGTTCCCCCGCTCAGCGGCGCGGGCGGCCCGGCGCCGGACGCGGGCACGGGTCGCGAGAGCGCGCAGCGGCTCGAGGTCGGTGAGGTGGCATTTCTGCGCATCACCGGTGTGACGCACTTCGGTGCCTTCGCCGACTGGGGCCGGCCGAAGGATCTCCTGGTCCCTCTCGCTCAGCAGACGGGCCCCATCGAGGTCGGCGCGCGGTTGGCGATCGGGTTGGTGCTGGATGGCCGAGGTCGGCCCACGGGGACCCAACGCGTGAGCGAGCTGCTCGCCACACCCCGGGACATGGTTCAGAACGATTGGGTGGAGGGCGAGGCCTGGCGCGATGAGCCGGGGGTTGGCTTGTTCGTGATCCTGCGCCGCCGCTACCTGGCGCGGGTGCCGGCGACCGAACCACATCGGCTGCAGCCCGGCGACGCCGCGCGCTTCCGGGTGGTGACCATCCTGCCCGATGGCAAGGTCGCCCTGTCCCTGCGTCACCCGGCCGTGGACGAGATAGAAACCGATGCTCAGGCCGTGCTCGCGGTGCTCGCGCGGCCGCACCCGCCTCGCGTCGGGGACGCCTCGTCACCGGAGGAGATCCGCGCCGTCTTCGGCATCAGCAAGAAGGCGTTCAAGCGCGCCGTTGGGCGCCTGCTCAAGCAGGGGGCCGTCCGCATCGACGAGGAGGGCACGGTCCAGCGCTTGCCCCGCTGAAGCGCCGCCGCCGCCTCGGGCCGCGGCCGTTGGCGTGCACCCCCTCCGCCCGGCGGGCTCCGGCGGCGCTCGGGGCGTCATGGGCCCGCGCCGGTGCCGGCGGTGTCGCCGACGCAAACCCCATTGACGCAAGTTCCGGTGCAGGACTCGTCGCACGCTCCGCCCGTGGCCGTGCCCGCGCCGGTCGCGTCGTCGGCGCCGCTCGCCCCGCCCGCGCCCCCGCGGTCGGACCCGCCCGAGAGGGCGTCGGGCTCGATCATGAGGCTGCAGGAGAGCGCGATCAGGGCGGACGTCCCGCCGAGCCCCGCGACCCGGCGGCGCCCGGCGCTGCGCACCGCGGCCCGTGCGGCGTTCGGCCCCGGCGGGCCGAGCATCAGAAGATCCCCCTGACGGCCACGAACGCCGCCTCCGGTGACGCCCCGAGCACGGGGGCAACTCGCGCCGGCGGTGGAGGGCGCTCCCGACCGGAGGCCCGCGCCACCAGCACGACGGTGACCACGCCGGAAACCAGCGCCACCCCGCCCGCGACGTCGGCGATCGCCGCGTGCGTCGCGACGACCGAGCTCGAGCGTTCGTCGCAGTCGGGAGCGCAGTCGTCCAGGGCGGCGGCCTGGCGGAGGAGCGCGCTCGCGCCGAAGGTCGCGCTCGTCGCGGTCGCCACCAGCGCGATGCCGCCGGAGAGCCGCGCCGACGGGGGGACGCGCAGCACCCACGCGTCGTCCGGACCGTCGCGGCGCGCGAAGTCGGCGGCGATGGGGCGGTTCCGATCCCCCTGCCGGATCAGCGCCCGGATCGTCCGGCGCCGACCGTCGGCCGCCTTGAAGGCGAAGTCGTACGTCCCCGGGTCGAGCTCCACGGCTGCTCCGTCGATGGACGTCGCGATGACGCGGCCCTGGTGGGTCACCGTCACCTCCGTCAGGGGTCCCTTGCGATCGGAGGCATCGAAGACGACCGTGGGTACCTCGCTCTGCAGCTCCTCGAGCCACGCGACGCAGTCGCGCTGGACGACGTCGGGGCAGGCCTCGTCCGCGCAGGTTCGCAGGCTCTGCGACGCCTCGACGAGCCGCCCCTCCAGGCGCTGGGCCTGGGCCCTGACGTGGCTGTCCACGCACGTCTGCGTGGTGACCGCCTCGGCCGCCGCCGATCCCGACGCGAGCATCAGCGCGACCAGCGAGCGCTGTCGCAGACGCCGCGCCCGCCCGAGGGGTGGACCGCGATGCGAGCGGGAGCGTTCCTTCATGACGGGGGCCTCGGTCGGGTCACAGGCATTGCGGCTTGAAATGCTTGATCCCCTTGGCGTCGAAGTACGCTGGCGGGTCGCAGCCGGGCCTGACCGTGGCGCTCGGCGGTGAGCCCCTCCCGCTCGGGGGAGTGGGCCCGGCGTCGGGGGCGGAAGCGCTGGAAGCTTTGGGCGGCAGCGCCTTCAATGCAATGACGATGTCGGCCGCGGCCTCCAGAGTGAGGCTGCGAACCGCGGCTTCGTACCCCGGCGCGGTCACCCGGAGCTCGTGCGGCTCGGCGGACCGGGCGTGGGTCTGGCTGTGGGGGTTGGTCCCCAGCGCCACGCCATCGAGCGCGATGGTGGCCTCGGCCGGGAAGGCGGTGATCCGGACCTCGACGGACGGGGACGCTGGGGTCGGTGTGGGCTCGGCGGGCTCGCCGCGCGTGAACCGGAGCGTGGTCCCGAGCGCTGCCAGGAGCACCCCGAGGAGTGCCGCCACCAGGGGTAACCGGCGCCGCCGCGCCGCGGGTTCGGGCAGGGGAGTGACGTCGCTGGCCAGGGCGATCTGCGGGAGATCGACCAAGCGGAGCTCTGCGCTCTGCCCTTCCGACAGCGTCGCGAGTCGGGCCAGCTGATCGGCGACGATGGCCTCGGTCTGGGCCTGCCGATCGGCGAAGAGCCGGGACACCACGGCGCCGATGTCCCGGCTTCGGAGCTGGGTGCCCGAGATCCCGAGGAAGGAGTCGAGGTCCGTCTGCATGGCGAGCGCGGTGGGGTACCGCTGCTCCTTGTCCGGCGCGAGCGCGCGCATGACGATGCGCTCGAGCTCGGGAGCCACGCCCTCGGTCACGCTGCTCGGGGTCGGGATCTCCCCCGCCTGGACCGCCTGCATGAGCTCCGCGTCGGTCGCGTTCGCCCAGAGCCGAACCCCGGCCGCGGCCTCCCACGCCATCACGCCGACGGCGTAGAGGTCCGTCCGCTGGTCGATCCCCTCGCCCGCGATCTGCTCGGGCGGCATGTAGCGCGGCTTGCCCCGGACGACGCCGGAGTCGTCCCCGCGGCGCGCCCCGATCTGTCGCGCGATCCCGAAGTCGAGGAGCTTGACCTCCCCCTCGTAGGTCAAGAGCACATTCTGCGGCGAGACGTCGCAGTGCACGAGCGAGAGGGGGCTGCCGTCGAGGCCCCGCTTGGCGTGAGCGTAGGCGAGCGCGTGGAGCACGTCGGACAGCACCCGCAGGTGCATGGTCTGGTCGAAGGCCGCGCGGGCGCCCGCCGCCCGCGCCGCCCGCACCACGGCGCCGAGGGACTGGCCCGCCAGGTACTCCATCACGATGACCGGCAGGCCCTCGAAATCGAAGATCTCGTTGGTCTGGACGATGTGAGGGTGGCTGAGCTGCGCGTTGAGCCGCGCCTCGGTCATGAACAGCTGCGCGTAGCCCTCGATCCCGCGCAGCTCCTCCCGGAGCGATTTGAGGACGACGAGCTTGGTGAACCCACCCGGGCCGCTCGCCACCGCGAGGTTGATGTCCGCCGTGGCGCCGCGACCAATCTTGGCGATGACGCGGTACTTCTCGGCGATGGCCGTGATCGGTTTCGGGGGGAGGGACATGGGGCAGCGTCGCGGGCTCGAACGACGACCGGCCCGCCACCGGCGGCGGCGATGCTAGCTCACCTCGGAAGCACCGCGAAACCACGGGCGGCGCCCACGACGAGTGAACGGCCGAGACGCTGCCGCCGGGGGGCGCCAGTCGGCGAACCAAGGGGGTTGACGCCGCGTCGGCCTCAGCGCCGACCGTCGCCCGCCGCTGCCCGGCGCCGAGCCGGCCCCGTCGGCGCCTCCGCGTGCGCTGACGTCAACGGGAGCGCGCAGCCCTGCCTCCATGCGTTCTCTCCCGAGCGCCTCGGAGGCGGGCGCTCGAACCCCACCGATCCGTGGCGGCCAATCACGGAGGACAGAGATCCACCGGGAGAACGACCGCCGCCGGGCCGCTGGCCACCGGGGTCCCACCGTTCGACAACGCCCGTTCCAGGCAGGCTCGTAGCGTCGGATCCTGCACCGCCGCGCGAGTGACCTCGGCTCGCGCCACCCTCCCTCGATCATCGACGTTCAGCGCGACCAGGAAGCGACCCCAGTGGTTTCGACCTCGCACCAGCGACGGCGCATGGCACGCAGCCAGCGAAGAGCGGCGTTCCCAGAGCCAGCTCCAGAGCGCGGCCTCGTCCACGCCGGCGGGGATCTCGAGCTCGGCGAGCGGTGGCTCTGCGCGCCGGGCCGTTCGGGTCGGCGCCATCGCGACGGGGGAGACGGGCGCCGGGACCGGCAGGGACTGGTGGAAGGTGGGAATGGGGCGCTCCATATTGATGGCGCCCGCCGCGGCGAGGAGGTCCCCCAAGGGGACGTCGTCGGTGGCGGTCACCGCCACCAGCGAGAGCTCCCGCAGCGGCACCGACGGGAGGAGCTGCGTGAGCTCTGCCACGAGCTGGGTGCGGTCGGCCGAAAGCGGGTGCGAGGCCCCCGGAGTCAGCTCGTAGCGATGGCCCTCCTTCGCGAGGCGAACGTTGGCCAGAGGCAGGGAGAGGCGGACGGGGAGCGAGCTTGGCGCCACGGGGGGCGTCACGCCGGCAGCGTTCGCCGCGCAGGCGGCGAGCACCGCCCGATCCTCGGCCGGGGTTCGGTTCACGGGGGGACGCTCGAGGGTTCCACTGGGGACGACGAGGGACACGCAGCTCCTCGCCGGACGCCAGCGCGCCACCAGCGCTGGCGGAGCGCCCGTCGACGGCGTCCGCCGCTCATTCACTCGCCACCGGATCATTTCCGATCCCCCGCCTTGCTCCGGTGCCTTCAAGGCGTCCATCAGACAACGAGCCCTCCGCCAGGTCGTTGACTGGTCGGGTACGATGCTAAACTCCCCATAGCCGGACACGGCACGAGCGATCCGCGCGCACCCCGCGGGGGAGTCGAGATCGGAGCTGGCTCCGAGCCGCCGCCCCGCGAAGCGGATGCCGTCCTTGCCGAGCTCGAGACGAAGGTCGGGGCAGCGGACGAAGTCGGCGGTCGCCGTGACGGTGATCGGGGAGAGATCGTCGCTCGTTTCACCGAGCTTGGCGAGCCGGGTGAGCTCACGGGTCTGTGCCACCGCGAGGAGCAGTGACGCTGACACCACCGGTGCGGTCACCACGATGACCGTGCCCAGACGGCGAACGAGTCGCGGGACACGCAGGGTGACGACCAACGTAACGAGCAAGAGCGCGACCCCACCGCCCCACTCGACGACGCCGGAGATCGCGGCACCCCGCGCGGCCTCGAGGCTGTCCGCCATCAGTCGCGCTACCCCGTCGAAATGGTCGCGGCCGTCGATCCGAGCCATGAGCTTGACGGCGGCGTCGGCATCACGCGCGTAGCTGCCGAGCTGCCGCGCAGCCGTGGCGAGCGCGAAGGATCGTCCGGCCACCGCGAGCATCACCGAGGCCATCGCTCCGGCCGCAGCGATGGTGACCAGGGCTCCCGCGGCCTGCACCCGTTGGCTCGCGTCGGCGCTGCGGTCGTCCCAGGCTCCGGCGGCGAAGGCCATCGCTAGACTGGTCATGACCAGCCAGAGCAAGGGCAGCAGGGCCGCGTCGAGCACGACCAGGCGCGACACCGTCGCCACGCCGGCGGCGCCACCGAACAGCGCCAGCAGCGAGGCGGACATCCACCCAAAGCGGGGCGCCGGTGCCACCGCCCGGGCGCGCAAGGAGGCGGCAATGACCACCAGTCCGAGCAACCCTGCGCTCAGCAGGGCGGCGACGCCGAGCCCCTCGGTGGCTTCTCGCAGGGCCTCGGCGCCCTCTCCGATCGGCATCTCCGAGAGCCGGACCCCGAGCCGCCGGGAGGGATCTGGAAAGGTGGACCGCGCTGCCCTGACGAACATCCCGGGGAGCACCGCGACCAGCGGCCACCAGAGGTGTCCCGTCGCCAGATCGCGGAAACGGACGATGGTGATCGTGCAGAGCAACAACCCACCGACGCCAAAGGCATACCAGGCCCAGTGGTGGACCGTCTCGTTCACGAGGTGGCGCACGCTCGCCGCGTCCACCATGCCGCTCAGCATCACGGGGCCGCTCGCCGCGAGCAGCGCCAGCAACGGCACGGCGACGATTGCCACCCAGAACTGACGCCGCCGGAGTGGCGGCTCATCGTCGTTCACCGCCTCCGCGAGTGAGGCCAGCGCCTGCAGTGGGCGAAGGCGACTGCCGTCGCCGCGGGGTTCGAGCGCCCGGCGCAACCGAGGAGAGACGTGCCAACGGTGGCGCCAGGCGGTGAGAAACTGCAGCAGAAATGGCATCCCCACCAGGGTCAGCGCGAGTCCGACCGCCAGCACCCTGAGCACGAGGGGCTCCCAGTGAGCGCGCGCGACCACGAGGTACGCCCAACCGCCCGCCCCCACCAGGCCACCGGCGAAGCCCGCGGTCCCGAGCAATCCGGTAATCCCCCCGAGGGGGATCGACCATCGCGCGAGTCGGAGTTGGCCGACGGCGGCGACCATGAGCCCGAAGAAGAGCCCCAGGGAGACGAGGAGGATCGCCCCGTACCACTCGACCTCGCCGAGCAGGCGGACGTGGCCCACGAAGATGAGGGGGATCCCGAGCCCATGGAGGGCGATGGTGACCGGCGCGGTCCACGCGAGCAGAGGCACCCCCGGCACCGGGGCTGGGGCCGCGCCGGAGGGAGCCGTCATGCCCAGCAGGCGCCGGGTCGGGCGAGCCACGGTGAGCACGAACGAGATCAGCAGCGGGATCGTGGCCGCGATGATGACCGCGAACCGCAGCAGCGCCTGCCGAACGACGTCATCGGTCCCGATGGCGGTGACGACGGCGGTGACCGCCCCGCTGACGAGGAAGAGCAGCGTCAGTCCACCGAACCCCGGCGATTCGGCCCCGCGGAGGAGCAGTCGGCGCCCGCTGCGGGCGAAGCGCCACCCCATGGCGAATACCCAGGGCACCGCCACCCACCAAGCCGGAAAGTCGTCGGGGATCCCCCGCCCCAGGGCGACCAGGAGGAGCAGAACCCCACTCAGCAGGGTGCCCAATCCCGCCACCACCCACAGACCGCCGAGCAGCCCGCGGAGCAACAGCGCGGCCGACGAGGGGGCGGGGGGCGGCGGCGGCTGCGGCTCGAGCGCGGGCGGCGGCTGCGGCTCGAGCGCGGGCGGCGGCTGCGGCTCGAGCGCGGGCGTCGTCGGCTGCGGCTCGAGCGCGGGCGGCGTCGTGGGCGGTTCGGGGGCGGCGCCGCTCCCGACCCCCACGTCCCCGGGCTCGGGCGGAGATTGCGCGATCGGCACCATCATCCCGACGCCAGGGGCGCGCGGCGGCGTCCCGTCACCAGCGCGGGGGCTCGCTTCGGGATGGGAGGGATCGCCCTCGCAGGGTGCGGTTGGTCGCCGCACGCCGCATTGGGGGCAATGCACGTGATCTGGCTCGAGCTCGTTCCCGCACGCTGGACAGAACCTACCCACGTCGACTCCTTCCGCTAGAGCGGTGGATCAATGAGCATACCTGGGGTCGTTCGGTCCGGCCAGGGAGCTTGCCTGGCGTAGGTGTCGCCGCCGCATCACGCCCGATCGAGGGGGGCCAAGACCGGCCCGAACCCGCTCGCCCAACGCCTCCGCGGCGTCACCGGTGACCATGGCGGGCGACCGACGCGTCGACCTGGCCGATGTGAAGCGGTCGATCCCGCGGGCGCTCGTCCGCCGCGCCCCACGACCAGACCTAGGCGGTCAAGCTGCAGGCCAACCTGATCCTGTTCTTCCTGGTGATCACCCCGGTGGGCATGGCGTTGCGGCTCTTCGGCGAGGATCCGATGCAGCGCCGCCGGCGCGATCCCGCCGAGAGCTACTACACCCCGGCGCGCACGGCGCGCGGCCGCACCCGCTACTTCCGCCAGCTCTGAGGTCAGAGATGAGCGAACCGGAGCGAGACGATTTCGAGGCCGAGCTGAGCCAGCCCCAGCGGACCACGCTGGTCCGCGAGCTGTTCGACTTCCTGCTCGACAACAAGAAGTGGTGGCTGGCCCCCATCGTGGTCGCGGTCCTCGGGCTCGGCCTGCTGGTGTTCTTCGCCGGGACCGGCGCTGCGCCCTTCATCTACACCCTCTTCTGAGGATGAGCCCCCACCATCGCCAGCGTCGGGCCCGGGCGGAACCAGCCCGGCCCGACCCGGGTCTTGGCCGGGGCTCGTCGGTGGCTGTATGGGACCGAGGATGGGAGCGCGCTGGCAGTGGGTTCCGTTGCTGCTCTTCGGGTCGGGGTTGTCGGCGCTCGTCTACCAGACGGCCTGGCAGCGGATGTTCCGGCTGGTGTTCGGCGCCTCGACGCCGGCGTCGGCCGCCGTCCTCGCCATCTTCCTCGGCGGGATGGGCCTGGGGGGGTTCTACCTGGGCAAGCGGGTGGAGCGCTCGGCGCGGCCCCTGCTCTATTACGCCCACCTCGAGCTGGTGGTGGCGCTCGGGGCCGCCCTCACCCCAATGCTGGTCGAGCTCGGGGCCGCGCTCTACCACGGCCTCGGCGGGAGCGTCCGGCTGGGGCTCCTCGGCGGGACGGTGGCACGGCTGCTGTTGGTCACGCTGGCGACCGGGCCCGTGGTGTTCGTGATGGGGGGCACGCTCCCCGCGGCGGCGCGCGCGGTGGAGTCGGAGGGCGACGCGGCGCGCCGCCGGCTCGCCCTGGTCTATGGCTTCAACACGCTGGGTGCGGTGGTGGGCGCGGTGGCGGGGACGTTCCTCGGCTTCGAGCTGTTTGGCACCCGCCTCATGCTGTGGGCGGCTTGCCTGCTCAACCTGCTGGTGGCGATCGCCGCGCGGTCGTTGGGGCGAGCGGCCGCGCCGGTCGCCGTGGCCGCGCCGGCGGACGGCGGCGCCCCCGCGGTCGCGACGCGCGCCGGGACGAGCGGGGTGGCCTTCGCGGTCGCGGCGCTCGCGGGGTTCGCCTTCCTCACGCTCGAGCTCGTCTGGTACCGCATCCTCGCCCCCATCCTGGGCGGCACCGGTTACAGCTTCGGCCTCGTGCTCGCGGTGGCCCTCGCCGGGATCGGGCTGGGCAGCTACGGGTACGGGCGGCGCGACGAGCGCCGCCCGGCCACGCTGGGGCTGCTCGCGCTGACGCTCGGCCTCGAGGCGCTCGCGGTCGGGTACCCGCTCCTGCTCGGGGACCGACCCGCGGTGTGGGCCGCGCTCGCCCGCGACGCCGTCGCGCTCGGCTTCCCGTCGCTGGTCGGCGGCTGGCTGCTGGTCACCTCCGTCATCGTGCTCCCCGCGGCGCTCGTCGCCGGCTACCAGTTCCCGGTCATCATCGGCGTCCTCGGGCAGGGGCGGAGCGACATCGCCCGCCAGGTCGGCGTCGCCTACCTGTTCAACACCGCCGGATCCATCGTCGGCTCGCTCCTCGGCGGCTTCGTGCTCTTGCCGGCGCTGGGCGTCGAGCGCACCTGGCGGGCGGTCGTCGGATTGCTCGTCCTCGGGTCCGTGGTGACCGCCGCCGTGGCCTTGCTGCGCGCAGCCGGACCGGGACGCGCTGCGGTGCGCGCGGGGCTCGGCGGCAACCTCGCGGTCGCCGCGGTCGCCGCGCTCTGCCTGCTCGGCCCCGGACCCGGGGATTTCTGGCGCCACACCCCCATCGGCGCTGGGCGGATGCGCGTCGGCGGCCTCACCGAGAACCAGCTCGAGGCGCGCATCCGACACACGGAGTGGGACGTCTTCTGGGAGCGGGACGGCATCGAGGCGGCGGTGGCGCTCGGCCGCGACAACGGGCTGGCGCTCCTCATCAACGGCAAGGCGGACGGCTCCCTGATCGTCGACCGCGGCACCCAGGCGATGGGCGCGCTCCTGCCGGCGCTGCTGCACCCGGCGCCGCAGCGCGTGTTCGTGCTCGGCCTCGGCACCGGGATGAGCGCGGGCTGGGTGTCCCGGCTCGACGGGGTGGAGCGGGTGGACGTGGCCGAGCTCGAGCCCGCGGTCGTCGAGGCCGCGCGCCACTTCTCCGCGGCCAACGCGCAGGTGCTCGAGCGCCCCAACGTTCGCGTCTGGCAGGGCGACGGGCGGGAGTGGCTGCTCTCCGCCAGCGACCAGTACGACGTGATCGCGAGCGAGCCGAGCAACCCCTACCGCGCCGGGATCGCCAACGTCTTCACCCGGGAGTTCTACCTGGCGGCGCGCGCTCGACTGCGCCCCGGCGGGTACTTCGCGCAGTGGGTCCAGGGCTACGAGGTCGGCGTCTCCACCCTGCGCATCGTGCTCAAGACCCTGCGCACGGTCTTCCCTCACGTGGAGGTCTGGCAGACCCAGCCCGGGGATTTCCTGCTCCTCGGGACCCTGGAGCCGGTGGTGGTGGACGTGCCGCGGTTGCGCGCGCGGCTCCGCGAGCCGCCGGTGTACGCGGCGGTGACCCGCACCTTCCTGACCGAGGAGGCCGAGGGGATCCTCGGCCACTTCGTGGCCGAGGAGGGGCTGGCCGCCGCCATCGCGGAGAAGCCGTACACGCCGATCAACACCGACGACTTCACCGCCCTCGAGTACGAGTTCGCGCGGAGAGTGGGCGCCGGCGACGAAGATCTGGTGACGCGCCTGGTCGCGCTCTCGGCCGCGCGGCGCGCCGATCGCCCGGCGGTGCGCGGTTCCGTCGACTGGGCGCGCGTGGCGGAGCTCCGTCCCCGCGCTGCCATGATCGCGAGCGAGAGCCTCGGCCCGCCGCCCGCCGATCCCGAGCTCCGCCGGCGCCTCCTCACCACGGACGCGGCCTGCAGCGGGGCGCTGCCGCTGGCCGCGGAGCGCTGGGGGGAGGGGGACTTCCCGGTCCGCGATGCGGTGGAGCGCTACGTGTCCGCGCTGCTCGCCGCGACGCGGGGCGAGCCCCGGGCCGCCGAGCTGGCGGCGGCGCTCGCGGGCGCGGGATTCCGCGCCGAGGCGGCGACCGTCCGCGCTCACCTCGCGCTCGCGCAGCGCCGCCCCGACGAGGCCCTGGCTCGCGCGGGAGAGGGCCTCGAGCTGCTGCGCGCCGAGGCGCTGCCGCTCTGCAGCACGACCTCGCTCCTGCTCTGGGCCCTGAGGACCGCGGCCCCGGGCGACGAGGGTTGCCTGCGGCGCGCGGTGGAGCTGCTCGCCAAGGGTCCGCTCGCGGCCTGGCAGGCCGAGCGGTCGCGCCTCGCGATCTGGCAGGAGCTGGCGTCGGCGCACCCGGATCCCGCCCTCTGCCTGGCGGCCCTGGCCGCGCGGGCCGACCAGCCCGAGTGGACGGACGCGGTCCTCCGCTCCCGGCTCGCCTGCCTGCGCCGGGCCCAGGACCCCCGCGCCGACCAGGCCGAGGCCAAGCTCCTGCGCTTCATCTCCCGCGGTCCGGGCGATCTCGCGGCCGGCCTCGATTGACGGCCTGGCCCGCGGCGATCCCGCCGCCACCGAGCGGTCCCGCCACCTCGGTCCTCGATCCGGGCTACCGCCCCGGCCACCGAGCGCCAGCGGCTACCCGAAGGTCTGCCCCGCGTGCCCCCAGAGCGCGCCGGCGACGTCGGTGAACTCGACGTAGATCCGCGCCTGGGGCACGCCGAGCTCCTGCTCGAGGGCGGCGCACAGCGCCTGGCTGAGCCCCGCGGTGGTGCCGCGGCCGATCCCCCCGATGCTCTTGAGCTCGGCGTAGCAGGCGGGGTCGCCCTTGCCGGCGAAGCACATCGCGGCGCCCTCCAGCGACACCATCACGTAGGCCTCCGGCTTCGTGAGCAGGCGCGCCACCTCCCGGGAGAGCCGGAGCAGGAGCGCGTCGCGCTCCGCAGGGGCAGGCAGGGGCGCCGAGGTCCGGATGGCGAGCAGTGGCATGAGCGGAGGATCCTCGAGCCCGGGCGGCGCCACAAGGGGCGCGGGAACCGGGGCCCCCTCGAGCGGCGGTTCGCGGCGTGAGGCGCCGCCGACGCGCCGACGGAAGGCCTCCGTCTGCGGACGGGTGCTATAATGCGCGCGATGTCCGAGCCGGCCCGGCGCTTGGCGACCCCCGATGACCTGCTCGCGCTGCCCGATCACGTCGTCGGGGAGATCGTGGGGGGAGAGCTCCACGTCCAGCCGCGCCCCGCGGCGCGGCACGGTATGGCGGCCTCGGCGCTCGGGGGCGAGCTCGGTCCGCCCTTCACCCGCGGTCGCGGTGGGCCGGGTGGGTGGATCCTCCTGGACGAACCGGAGCTACACCTCGAAGCCGACGTGGTCGTCCCCGATCTCGCCGGCTGGCGGCGCGAGCGCATGCCAGAGCTGCCTGACGTCGCCTTCTTCGAGCTCGCGCCGGACTGGGTCTGCGAGGTGCTCTCACCCAGCACGGCGCGCTTCGACCGCCACGAGAAGCGTGCGGTCTGCGCGCGCGCCGGGGTGCCGTGGATCTGGTGGGTCGATCCCGGGGCCGAGCTGCTCGAGGTGCTGGAGCTCGACGGGGACAGCTACCGCCTACGGGCCACGCACGCTGGCGACGTGCGCGTGCGCGCGGAGCCCTTCGCGGCGGTCGAGGTCGAGTTCGGGGCGCTCTGGGCGAGGTAGCTGCGACGCGTGCCACGCTCGCCGCGCCATCGCGTGGGCGGACGACATTTCCGGCCGTCCCTCGAGACGACGGAGCCAGCAGGAGGGCACCCATGAAGACCAGCCAGAGCACCATCGACTTTCTCCTCGATCAGCTCTCGAGCCTGCCGCAGGTCCACGCCCGCAAGATGTTCGGCGAGTACGCGCTCTACTACGACGAGAAGGTCGTCGCCCTGGTGTGCGATAACCAGCTCTTCGTCAAGATCACACCACCGGGACGAACGCTGCTCGGTGAGCGCTACCTGGAGGGCACGGCGTATCCCGGTGCCAAGCCGGCCATGCTGATCGGCGCCGATGAGATCGAAGACAGCGAGCGGCTCTGCGAGCTCGTGCGCGTCACGGCCGACGCCCTGCCGGCGCCCCAGCCCAAGCGGTCGAGGGCCACCGGACGCAAGCCCAGGCGCAGATAGACCCAACCGTGTAGCCGCCAGCGTGGTGAGGTGGCCGACCATGGCCTATACGTCGAGCCAGGACCGGGCCATGCACGCGCTCCTCATCGTCAACCCGGTCGCGGGGGACGGAACCGCCACGGACCAGGCGGAGGTGCTCGCGGCAGGCCTACGCGAGGCGGGGGCGGAGGTGACGCAGCAGCTGACCGGTGGCGCGGGGGATGCCCGCCGGATCGCCCGGGAGGGCAGCGCGCAGGGCGCCACCCACCTGGTCGTGCTCGGCGGCGATGGGTCCGTGACCGAAGCAATGACCGGTCTACGCGACGCGGGGCGGCGGATCCCGGTGGTTCAGCTGCCACAGGGCACTGCCAATCTCCTGGCCGCCACGTTCGCCTTCCCGCGCTCTGCCGAGGAGGCCGTCGAGGTTCTGCTGCGGGGCCAGGAGCTGGTTCTGGATCTCGCCTACGTCCGCAGTCACGATCGGTGCTGCGCGATCTCGGTGGGGGCCGGCTTCGACGCGGCCGTGATCGAGGGCGCCACCCGACAGCTCAAGAAGCAGCTCGGGTTCGGCGCCTACGTCCTGGCCTCGGTGGACAGCTTGCGGCGCCTGGAGCGCTCCCGGATCACCATCGAGAACGACGGGCGACGGATCCACCTGTCCGCCCACACGGTGATGGTGTCGAATCTCTGCCTCGCCGGCAACATCGGGATCCCCGTCGGCGAGAACGTCTTGCCCGACGACGGAAGGCTCGATCTGCTCGTCATCGCCGCGCTCTCGCCCTGGCGAATCGCGCGGGCCCTCTGGGGCGCGCTGCTGAGGGACTTCAGCTCGCCCGGGGTGCTCACGGCCACCGGGCGCGCGTTTCGCATCGAGGCCATCCCACCGCTGCCCGTCCAGATCGACGGAGACGTGTGCGGGGAGACTCCGATCGAGGTCGAGGTCGAGCCGCGGGCGGCGGTCTTTCTCGTGCGGGCGGCCACCTCGCCGGGGATCGAAGCGACCCCGCTCCACGGCGCTGACGAGTCGTGAGGCACGCCGCTCGGCCATCGCCCCCTCGGCGCGGTTTCGCCCGACGGGATCTGATGCTCTCCATGTACCCCAGCCCAGAAGACCAATGTCTGGGCTGGGTGTGCACGCGCGAGTACTCGAGTCGTACGGCGGAGACGCGCCGTGATACCCTGCTCGCACGATGCGAGCTCTGGCGTGGACGGCCCTGACGACCTTGGCGTTGACGAGCTGCGGCGGGAAGCCGCCCCCACCCGAGGCGCCCGAGCGGTCCGACCCAGCGGCTCCTGGGCTTGCCGATCGGGACGCCGAGCCAACGGGGACGGCCAGCACCGCCGAGGAGTTCCGGGAGGCGTGGTCCGGATGCGCTAGCGAGTCGGGTGCCGATCCGTTTCTCCGGGACGTGCTCGGCTTCGCCCTGGGCATGAGTGAGGCCCAGGCGCGCGAGGCCTGCGTCAAGGCCAAGGGGAAGCTCCAGGACACGCGGCCACTGCGCTGTTCGCTCGCCAAGACCGCCTTCCAGGACACCCCGCTCTGGCTCGATGCGCCGGCGCGGGGCTGGCAGGACGGCGGCGTGTCCATCGCCTTCGACGGGAGCGATCGCGCGTGCGGCGTCTCGGTCGAGCTGAGCGGGGTCGACGCCGGTTCGCTTCTGCCTCCCTGCGATCTCGGCGGCAAGCTCGGCCTGCCCGCGTACGTGGCCGACGAGGGAGCCGTGCGCAGCGCGCGCTGGTACTGGCCCGGCCCCGAGCACGACGCGTACGGCGGATGGTCCCGCCATCTGCCCTCCTTCGATGGCCCCGGGGGCCAGCGGCGCTGGGTGAGCTACTGCCAGCACCAGGAGCCGGATTGCCGGACGTTCTGTTCCCATCTCCGCGTGAACTAGCCGAGGGGCTGCGCGCAGCCCTCTTCACCCGGTTTTCCTCCTGACCCGGAATGTTTTGCCCTCCTCACGGGTTTGGCGGCCGAGCCCCATGAAGATCCGCCTGCCCCGCTCCACCCCGATCCTCCTGATGGTGACCCTGGTCGCGATGTCGGGTTGCGCCCGCAGGCAGCCGCCTCCGGCCGCGGTGGGTCACCCGTCGCCCCCGGCCAGCTCGTCGGGGGAGGGGACCGGGCCAGCCCCGGTGGCGGTGCTGCCGCACCCCGTCCTCGATCGCCTCGAGCCTGGGCGGGCGGGCAGCATCGCCGACGTGGCGGAGCGGGTCACCGCGTCGGTGGTCAGCGTCCACGCGACGAAGGTGCTCCGCGCCCCCGAGGGGTTCCCGGGGTTCGGCTTCCCGTTCGGCCTCCCGCCGGGATCGGGCGACGGGTCGCGGCGCGCTCCGGGAATGGGCTCCGGGGTGGTCGTCGCGGCGGGAGTCGTGGTCACGAACCATCATGTCGTCGCTGACGCCGACGAGCTCCGGGTCACGGATCGCTCCGGGCGCGAGTACGCCGTCGAGCTGGCCGGCAGCGACGAGAAGTCGGATCTGGCCGTGCTCCGGATCCTGGGCGATCAGGGGTCGCTGGTGCCGCTGCCCATGGGCAGCTCCTCGAAGCTGCGGCTCGGGGACGTGGTGCTGGCGATCGGCAACCCCTTCGGAGTGGGCCAGACGGTCACGATGGGGATCGTCTCCGCGAAGGGACGATCCGATCTCGGGATCAACGCCTACGAGGACTTCATCCAGACCGACGCGGCGATCAACCCCGGCAATTCCGGCGGCGCGCTCGTCGACATGGCGGGCGAGCTCGTGGGTATCAACAGCGCGATCCTCTCCCGGAGCGGCGGCAACCAGGGGATCGGCTTCGCGATCCCGACCGACATGGCGCGACCGATCGTCGAGAGCCTGCTCGCCAGCGGCCGGGTGTCGCGCGGTCGGCTCGGGGTCGGCATTCAGGATCTCGACGCCGAGCTGGCGTCGGCGCTCGGACTGCCGGCACCGCGGGGGGTGCTGGTGGTCGACGTCGAGCCCGGGGCGCCCGCGGCGGCGGCCGGTCTCCGCCGTGGGGACGTCATCCTGTCCGTGAACGGGCAAGAGGTGGACTCGACGGGTCGCCTGCGCAACCTCATCGCGAGCGCCGGGGCGAACGGGACCGCGCGGCTCGCGCTGCTCCGGGAGGGTCGCCGCGTCGAGTCGACGGTGAAGCTCGCCGAGCTGGCGGACGAGGCGGAGCGGGCCCCGGGCTCTCGGACCGGGCCGACGGAGGCCAAGCCCCTCGATGGGCTCACGGTCGAGCCGCTCACCGACGCGACGCGACGTCGGTTCTCCGTGCCCCCCGGGGTGAAGTCGGGGGTGGTGGTGACCGCGCTCGCGCGCGGCAGCGCCGCCGCCGAGGCAGGACTCCGTCCGGGCGACGTGATCCTCGAGATCGATCGGAAGCCGGTGCCCACGGTCGAGCGATTCGCCGCCGCCTGGTCGGCGGGCAAGGGGCGTCGGGTCGTGGTCGTGAGCCGGGGCGGGGCGGTCCGATTCCTGGTAGTGGGCGGCTGAGCTGAACGGGGAGGGGTAGAGCAAGGGTCTGGAGCGACGAGCCGTCACCGGCGACACATCTTCACCCAGTCGGCGGCCTTGGCCAGATCCCGAGCTTCCTCGGGCGTGCGGGGCTCGCGCGCGAGCGCTCTCTTCAGCTCGCGCTCTGCGTCGTCGCACCGGCGTAGGCGTGCCAGGCGCATGGTCAGGTACCTCACCACGTCCGTTCGGCGGGGATCGGTGGCGGCGGCGGCCGACCAGAGCTCGAGTGCGCGCGTCGGGTCGCCGGCTTCGTCGGCGTGGCGCGCCAGGAAGACGAACGCCGCGGGCCTGCCGGTCCCCAGGGCGAACGCTGCGATCATCGCGCTCGGCGCGTCGCGGTTCGCCAGCTCGCTCGCGATCAGGCGCAGCCCGAAGAGCGGGAGCGCGACGAGCGCCGCTCCCGCTACGGTGGCCGAGATGTGCACCCAGCGCGATGGTGGAAGGGGTCGTGGATAGTCCGGGGTCACGCCGGCCGCGAGCAGACGATCGTACAGGTGAGGGTGCACCGTGCGGCGGGAGCGGAGCACGGCGGGGGCCAGGTTCGCCTCGTACAGCGCGCCGAGAGCACGGGCATACGCCCCGGGCGCGCGCTGGTGCTCGACCGCCACCCGGTCCGCGCGCTCCTCGAGGCGTCGACTCAGGCGCCGCACCAGCCACAGCACCAGCAGGATGGTGAGCAGGAGGCCCAGCGGCGCGAGCGGTCCCAGCGCGAAGGTCGGCCGTATCGCCACCAGCAGCGCTGCGATGTCGGGCTTGCGCGCGAGCGCGGCGGAGAGCCATGGCCGAGTGGAGCGCCAAGACCCCCGGGCGCTCGAGTGCAACGAGTGTCTGCCCTCGAACCTCCCAGCGTCGTGGCAAGATCTCGAAGTCCTCCGTGTGCACGGCAGTCCAGTCCGACCGCATCGCGCCGCAACCAGGGCGATGGTTGATTGCCCGCTGCGAATACCGGGCCTGGCCTGGCCTGGTCCGGCCTGGCCCGGGCTGCTACGCTCACCGAATGAAGGTCGCCACCATCAGCGAGGCCCAGGCCCAGCTGTCGGCGCTGGTCGATCGAGCGCTCGCGGGCGAGGAGGTGATCATCGGGCGCGCCGGCAAGCCGCTCGTTCGCCTGGTTCCGCACGTCGAGGGCGCCGAGAGGCGTCGGCCAGGTACCCTGGCGGGCCAGATCCGCATCGGGGACGACTTCGACGAGCTACCGTCTGACATCGCAGAGTGCTTCGGGATGGAGCCGTGAGCCTCCTGCTCGACACGCACGCGCTTCTCTGGTGGCTCGCCCTCACGCTGGTCACCAGCGACGAGCGAATTGCCATGTACGACGTCTCCCGGCTCGACGCGGGAGCGTAGCGCAGCGGGGTGTCAGGACACGCATCGTCCTTTGCGCCCCCCGCGTGGCGCGGAGGTGCCTTCGGGGGCACCGGCGGGACCCAGCGTCATCTGCCGCGACAGGTCTAGTCAGCACGTCACCGGCGCCCGACCATCGGGTGATTGTGAGCGCCTCGCAATGCAGACGTGGGTGCCGTTCAGGGTCGTGCCCGCCGTATCAGGAGGCGTCGTGCGACGTTGAGGACGATGAACGGCAGGCCGCCGCCGAGCCGCACGTCCGCGCGGAAGACGAAGGCCCAGGCTGCCGCCGCCGCCGCGACGCCGAGCAGCGCGAGCGACGCGCGCCGCACGAAGGCCCGATCCGGGTGCCGGCAGCCGACGAATCCCTGGCTCGAGCGCCAGGTCGTCGGCACGCCGACGGCGAGCACTGCCGCGAACAGGCCGAAGCCCTGCGCGCGTTCGAGCGGCTGGCGCAGCGCCGCGAGCGGCAGCCCCCAAGCGACCGCCCCGGCGACGAGCCAGAGCCCGGTGCCGACCAGGATCGGGTTCAGGACGCCACCGCGCGTGACGACGAGGGCCGTGATCGCGACGAACAGCGCCGAGCCCACCCAGAACCCGACGCCCGCCTGGGCCAGGTCGACGTCGCCGCGCACGATGAACGGCGCCGCGAGGCACAGGATCGGGACGAGCTGGATGACCTCCATCCACCAGGGATCCGGTCGCCCCGGGGCGTCGCTGGGCATGCGGGGAGCATAGCGGAGGGCGCGTCTTCCGTGCTCGACCGTGCCTTCCCTACGGAGCCTGCTGTCGCCGACCGCCCTCACCCGCTTGGGGAGTGGGGTCAGGATCCGGTGGCGCGCCGGTCGAACAAACTTCCACCTCCACTGCCCGACCTGGATCGCGTGACGCGGTCCAGGTAGCGTGGGCCCGCGGCCAGGACGGGTGGATGCGCTTGGGACGGGGTGCAGTACTGCGGGACGGGTGGGCGCTGGTCCCTACCGCCCTCCTGGCGTCAGCCGTGGCCGGGGTTGCGTGTTCGCGCTCGCCGGGGCTGCCGTCGGGTCAAGCTTCGGGAGCCGGTGCCGGAGCGGCGGGCAACTCGAGCGCGCACACCAGCACCGATGCCGACGGGGGCGCCGACGGCGGCACGGATGAGCCAGCAGCCGGCGGCGACGGCTCGGTCGCTGCGGCCGGCGCTCGGGCGATTGAGGTGGCGGTCATGCTCAATCCCTACGCCGCGGTCGACTGGGCGACGTGGGGACAGTACAAGGCAAACTTCCACGCTCACACCACCAACAGTGACGGCGCCGATCCCCCGGAGGTTGTCATCGAACAGTATCACTCCAAGTCCTACGACGTACTGGCGATCACGGACCACGACGCCACGACCTGGCCCTGGACGGACTATGGAGTGGATCCGCAGTCGCTGGGGATGCTGGCCGTGAGGGGAAACGAGTACTCGCAGTCACATCACGTCAACGCCTTCTACCGCTTCACGGAGGACTCCCTCGACCTGGCGACCGGAATCCCCCATGTTCATGAGCAGGGAGGGCTGACCCAGATCAACCACCCTGGCAGCTACGCCTATTCAAACGAAACCTATCTGGACTATTACAAGAAGTACTCCTCTTGCATCTGGCTCGAGGTATTCAACACTGGGGATCGATACCCTGACGACCGGCGGCGCTGGGACGAGCTCAACGAGACGCTGTTCTACGACCAGGGCAAGCTGGTCTGGGGGTCGTCCAACGACGACGGGCACGCCGTCGCCGAGCTCTATCGCAACTTCCAGTTCATGCTTGCGCCGGACTTGACGGAGAGCGCCCTGCGAGCCGCGCAGATCAGCGGCGCCTTCTACTTCGCCTACGAGCCGGGAGGGTCGGGCGACGCGAGGGTGCCCCGCCTCGTCTCCGTCGGAGTGGACAACGAAGCCAAGACCATCACCGTCGCCGCCGCCGACTATGACGCCATCACCTGGATCGGCCCCGGAAGCGAGGTGGTCGGGGAGGGCGCCGTGTTCGACTTCTCCGGTTACGCGCACGCGGCGCGCATCAAATTCATCCCGGACGTCGTCGTCGGCTATGCCAGAAGGCCGTTTGTCAGGTTCGTCTTGGACGGCCCCGATGGCGACAGCTACAGCCAACCGTTCGGCTTCGCGTCCACCCCCGTGGATGCCGAGACGGCGCCGTGAGCCACCGAAGCGTGGGGTGAGAACTCGCTAATGGTGCCTGGCTCATCGACGGGTCATCGCGGCCGAGGCCGCGCCGCGGGATACGGCCACCGCGCCTGGCTGCCGTGGCATCGGGAGAGGGTGTTCAGGCGCGGCGACGGGGGGGCCACGAGCCTTGGCCCATAGTGCAGCCGGGCGCCGGGGCCGGCGTCTTCCCTGGCGCGTCGACGCTCGCGCCGGCCTCATCGTCAAGGAAGGACGGGAGGCCTGGGCGGGTGAGAGGGACTGCTGCTGAGGGTGTGGACTACCCATCCCCTGGGCATGCCCGCGGTCGAGCTCGGTGAGAGCCGAGACTTTGGCCTCGCTGCGTGAGCTGGATCGCGCAGCGGGCGTCAGGTAGCCTCAGCCCGCCGTCTGGGCGGATGAACGCTTCATCCCCACGACCCCCAGCGGTCCAGAGCCATGCAGTTCGTTCACGAGCAGCGAAGGGTGCTCCTCGTCGCGGTTGGCGTTGCGGCTTCTCTCGTCGGGGTGAGTGGCGTCGCGGTCGCGGAGGAGCCCGGCGTCGAGGTCACGGTGCGCCAGCAGCAAGAGCCCGGCGTCGAGGGGGTGAGTCGGGTGGAGGGGCCGCCTCGCGCCAGCGTCGGCGAGGTCCTGGCCGAGACGCCGGGGGTGTGGGTCGTGCGGCGCGGTGGGGCCGCGTCGGAGCCGTCGATCCGCGGGCTCGGGTGGGAGAGGGTCGCGACCCAGGTGGGCCCGTTGCAGCTCTACGGCGCCTGTCCGGGGCGCATGGACCCGCCCGTGAGCTACCTCGGTTCGACGCTCGCGCAGCGCCTGGTGATCGCCTACGGCATCCCGTCGGTGACGCTCGGACCGGGGGGGACCGCGGGACGCATCGTCGCCGAGACCGACACCGGGTACTCACCGCTCGGCGCGACGGGCTGGCTCGAGGCGGGGTTCGACGGCGCCCGGCGCGGCGCCTACGGGGGGGGCTCGGTGGCGGTTGGCAACGAGGTCGTCGACGGCCGGGTCGGCTTCGAGGGACTGGACGGAGCCGACTACCGGGACGGCGACGGTCGGCGCGTGCCCGCGGAGCAAACCGAGTACGGCGGCGCGCTCACCGTGGCGGTGTCGCCCGCGGTCGGACACCGGGCGTGGCACACGCTCGGCTACCAGCGCCACCAGGACGTCGACTACCCCGCCTTGCCGATGGACCTCGTGTCCACGGACGGGTGGATCTACGACGGGGGATATCGGGTCCACGTCGACGATCCGGTGCTCCACGCGAGCGAGGTTCGCGTCGCGCTCGCGTCGCTCGATCACGGGATGGACAACGCGCACAAGTCGAACCGGCCGCTGCTCGAGGCCGAGACCGAGAGCGAGGTGCTCGCGCTCGGTGCGCGGGGGGCGTTCGAGTGGGGGCTGGGCTCCGTGCGGCTGGACTCTGGCGCCGATCTCTCGTTCGTGCGCCGAGACGGCGTGCGCGAGCGCTTCCTGCCCGCGTCGGGACAGCGTTTCCGCGACCACCTCTGGCCCGACGCGCGGCAGCGGGATCTCGGCGTCTTCACCGAGGCCCGCGTCGAGCATCGTGACCGGCTCGCGCTCCGGGTCGGAGGCCGTCTGGATCACGTCCAGAGCTCGCTCGGCGGGGCTCGGGACCCGAGCCTCGGGGGGCTCTCGGTGCGGGACCAGTTCCTGCGTCTCGATGGACCCGGCGCGGGAGAGGTGGAGGACGCGGAGGTCGTCGGGGCGGCGAACGCGATCGTCGAGTGGCGCTTCGATCCTCGGAGCACGACCCACCTCGGGGTCGGGACGAGCATGCGAGCGGCCGGGCTCACCGAGCGGTACCTCGCCTACGCGCCGGCTCCCGGGGGCTTCCAGGTCGGCAACCCCGCGCTCGTGCCCGAGCAGAAGCTCGCGCTCGAGTGGGGCGGGCGCCTGGGGCGATCGTGGCTCGACCTCGAGACGAGGGCGTACGCGCACTGGTTCGCCGATTTCATCGAGCCGCGCGTCCTGTCGCGCGAGGACGTCAACGGGGACGGTGTGACCGACGTGGTCCGGGGCTTTCGCAACGTGAACGCCCGGCTGCTCGGCGGCGAAGCCGAGGTCACACCGCGCTTCACGCCCCACCTGAGCCTGCCGACCACGCTGGCGCTCGTGTACGGAGCCGACACGACCCACGACACGCCGCTGGCCGAGATCCCCCCGTGGGAGCTCACCA
>CAYZQO010000062.1:0-24335 GCA_964480725.1 uncultured Polyangiaceae bacterium
TGGCCATCGGGGGCTGTGGACAACGCGGCGAGGACCCGGATGGCGCGGCGCTAGCACGAGGCGCCAGCGGGTCGCTTGGGGGCGAGGCAGGGCACACCGTCGGCGGAACCCGCCCCGAAGGCGGCGGTGGCGTGGCCGGCAGCGCGCCCGTCAGTACCGGCGCTGCGGGATCCGGCGGGGTGACGCGCGGGGGCACCGCGGGGAGCGCGACCGGCGGTTCGCCGAGCGAGGGCGGCACGGGCGCGACCGTCGACACCGGAGGCCAAGGGACGGGAGCGAGCGGCGACACGGGGGGAGAGGCGACCGGAGCGACTGGTGGAACGCTCTTCGGCGGTGCGGGGGGAGCAGAGGCGCCGGAAGGAGGTGCGGGAGGCGACGGCTCGGCGGGCGCGGCCGGTGCGGCCGGAGAGGGCTGCGTGGACCGCGCGTGGGTGGCGGAGCGTTTTCGTGGCGGCGCGGAGTTCATCGATGGGCAGCTCTGGATCACCTGGGGCAATCGATCGGCTGCGCCTCGGCGACGTCCGCTCCGGCCATCTGCCCCGGATCCATCGGGAACCCGCGCATGGGGCTCTTTCTCAGCACCCCTCGGTGCTGGTAGGTCCCCTGGCCGAGCGTCCTCGCTGTGCAGCCGTGCGGTCTCACACATCCACGGGCCACAAGAGGAGGCGATCGCACCACCGCCGTTGGGTCCGAGCGGGCCCTGTTCAAGGCTCACCTGGAACCCCCGCCTTGCCAGCTCGGGCCAGTGACGCCATCGGTGGCGGGAGCCACTCTGCGGGCTGGGGCTCCGGCATGGCCACGGTCGGCAGCGGCGGGCTTTGGCACGATACGTGGCCTGCAGCCGGCAGAGCAGCGACGGCGGGGCTCTCCGACGGACCACTTCAGGACCGTTTGGGAGCGAACCTGGAATTCCTACTCCCCGCCGCACTTCAAGTTCCCGCTTTCTCGGCAATTTTGGAATCGACAGGTGAGTGGACTTCGGGCTTGACCCGCCCGCCGGGGGGGGCGCATTCTGTGAGCGCAGCGGGGAGAAAGGGGACCAGCATGAGCAGACTGGTATGGAGCACTCGAATCCTACCTTGAAGGTGGAGGCTAACATGTCTCCTGGGAGTGAGCGCTTGCAGCAGTCCGACGGATCTGGACAGCGTAGTCCGAATCGCGGAAATGGCGCAACCGGTGACCTGGTCGGGCCACAATTTCGGAATACATCAGGTTAGGAGCTACCAGAATAGCCATTTGGACACATTTCTCTGCCAATACGACCTGAGCAACAATCTCGTCTCTCATCTCAACGACTCCTCTACACTGGCCTTCCAGGTCGATCTGGGTACCGCCACGACCTCCCGCGTAGACTACTGGTACGACACTGCGACGAATCCAGTTCACAGGGACCATCAGGCGACAGGGCTGGACACCGTGGATCTCTTCTTCACGGCGACGCACGGCTCGGCAGATGACACCAATGCGCGGTGGAGCATGTGGCAGGACAATTGGAGCACCGGATCGGAATTCATGCGCCTGGGTGATGACGCGGATCGTCTCAGCATCTTCGCCAGTTACTCCTGCCATGCCTTGCAGTGGGACACCAAGACTGTACAGCGGTGGGAACCGGTGTTCATGGGGGGGCTCAGGATGGCCCTCGGCAGCCATGACGTCATTCATATCGGTGCCGCCAACGATTGGGTCGGGTCCACGTTCGCCGACCACCTCCACGACGGCTGGTCGATCAAGGCTGCATGGCAGTCTGGTCTTTCGGTTTCCAGCTCCGACAATGACTCTGCGGCGCTCGTCACCGGCACGAACTCCACCGATTGTTTCTACCGCCTCGACTCGATGACCTGGTACAACTTCTCGAGCTTCGATCGCCGCGGTGATCCCGCCAGCAACGCACCAGCCCAGATCAACTACTGGTGCATCAGCCGCCGCACGAACGGATGAAGGGAGGATGCGAAAGATGCGTACAGGGACAACGTGCGTGGCTCTTGCGCTGGCCGTCTCATTGGCCACGCCGGGTAGGGCAGAAGACACCGAGGCGCGAAAGGCGATCCAGTCGACGTCGTCCGGTCGGGGGCTCGGGCACGCCGAGGTGCCTGTGATCCGTCGACTCCCCGGCCCCGGCATTGAGCGGGGCCTGGCCGTCGCCCTTGAACGCCTGGCCGCCGTCGCTCGACTCGAGGGATCGGCCGAGCGCCGCGACGCCCGAGGAAGGACCTCGCTGCGGTCAGAAGCCGGGTGGTTCCTAGCAGTCGGCGCGGACGGCGACGAGCTTGAGTATCGAGACGACCGGCTTGCCAATGCGTCCGTCTGGGAGCAAGCGGCACCGATGCCGCTCGACGAGCTCGTGGCGGGAGTTGACTCATTGCGAAATGGTCCGCTATCCGAGCTGTTCCCGCTCGGACCAGAGGAGTCCCTGGTCCCCATCCACGTTGCGCGCGAGGAGCGAGGGCTCCGCGACGCGCAGGGTGTTCTTCTTGCCGAAACCGTGGCGGTGAACATCCTCGAGTACGCGCGAGTGGTGCGAGGGGTCCCCGTGCTCGGGAACGGGTCGCGTCTGCGCATCGGGCTGTCGCCGCGCGGGGAGGTGGTCTTGATCGAGGCGGCGTGGCCCCGGCTCGAGATCAGCGCCCGTGGCCTGGTCGCCGTTTCGCCGATAGAGGAAGTCCGCGGAAGACAAGCGGTGCTCCGCAAGGTTCTCGGCGTCTCCGCGGAAGCGGAGCAAACTCGCTTCGAGTGCGGCTACCGCGACACCGGGGACGACCCGATTCTCCGACCGGGCTGTTACGCGGCGTTCCGATCCTCGAGGGAGGGTTCCACCATCGCGACCGATTTCTGGATCCCGGCGGCGCGGGTGCCCACGAGCGCCTCTGATTGGCCGGAGCTGGAGCTACTCAAGGGAGAAGCACTTCGATGACCTCGTGGGTACGCTACCGAGCGGGCCGGGCCGTCCGGACGGTGACCTTCGGGGTCGTCGCGGGGATCGTCGCGTTTGCGTCTGGATGTCGAGACGCGGACGATGAGTGCGGCGGCTGCGGCCAGCTGGATCCCTTCATCGTCGACTACACGAATATGGCGCTCGACGAAGGCTCCTTCCGCCTTCTGGTTAATCTCGACGCCAGCTATGGCCTGTGGGTCGATGGCACGTTGGACGACGGGACCCCAATATCCAAGGTGTTCTGCCACGCCGGACAACTCAGCGATGACGACGTTGAGCGGGTGCGGGCACTTTTCGCCGCGGACCTCGTGGCGATCTACGAAGTCGACACGACAGAACCCGACCGTCGACTGCGCTGCGAAGTCCGGTATGGGCTATCCGAGGACCCCAACGACGTGGGCGGGATCTTGATCGCCAGGGACGAGGAGTTGGAGGCGGAAACGGCGACGATGCTGTCTGCTCTCGACGGCTTTGCCAACGAGCTCTTTGGTCGGGAGGAGTACTGCGACGAGTACTCGGAATCCCTCGCGCAGCAGGGGAGCTGGGTCCTTCCGCTATCGGAGTAGTACCCTCCCCGCCGCTCGAGTGTCGTTTGCACCCTGGCCGAGATTGGCCTCCTCGGCCGAGGGGGATCGACGCCTGACCGTCCACAGGGCGCCACCGCGCGCAGTGAAGGCCAGGCGCGAGCTCCTCCTGCTCGGCCTGGGCGCGCTTCGCCGGCGGGGAGCGCGTCGGGTCGATTGAGCCTCACGCCTCCGTGTCGGCCTCGCCGAGCTCGTCGGCGGGGCCGTCGCGGCCGTCGCGCTTCTGGTGCCGTTGCAGCAGGCGGATGAGGTACGACCGATCCATTCGCGCCAGGCGCGCCGCGCGGGTGACGTTGTCGCCCGCGCGCTCGACCAGCCGATCGAGGTACCGGCGCTCGAAGCGCCGGAGCAGGAGCTCCCGCGCGTCCTTGTAGGGCAGCTCGAGCAGGGCCGGCTCGCAGCCGATGGCGTCCGTCCGCCCGTCCGCGGCGGCGTCGGGCCCGGAGGCGAACAGCTCGGGCGACTCCCCCAGGGCGAGGGTGGCCTCGACCCAGTTGCGGAGCTCGCGGACGTTGCCGGGCCATTGGTGCCGGTCGAGCTCGGCGAGTGCGCCCGCGGGCAGGATCTCCTCGAGCGGGCCCTCGTGGCCCGCCTGGCGGACGAAATGCTCGACGAGGAGCGGCAGATCGGAGCGCCGCTCGCGCAGCGGGGGGATCTTGAGCACCACCACGGCGATCCGGAAGTACACGTCCATCCGGAAGGTGCCCGCGTTGACCTCGGCGCGAAGGTCCCGGTTGGTGGCCGTGACCACCCGCACGTCGAGCGGGATGTCCGCCTTGCCCCCGACCCGCCGGAACTGGCGCCGCTCGAGCGCGCCGAGCAGCTGCGGCTGGAGCTCCGCCGAGAGCTCCCCGACCTCGTCGAGGAAGAGGGTGCCGCCCTGGGCCCGCTCGAACGCGCCGATGTGCGTCCGCTCGGCGCCGGTGAAGGCGCCCTTCTCGTGGCCGAAGAGCTCGGAGGCCACCAGCGTCGGCGCGAGCGCCCCGCAGTCGACCACCACGAACGGTCCCGCCTGCCGGTCGCTGTGGTCGTGGATGGCCCGCGCCACCAGCTCTTTGCCCGTGCCCGACTCCCCGAGGATGAGCACCGGCACCGAGGTCCGGGCGATGCGGGCGATCTGCGCCATCAGCCGCCGCATCTCCGGCGTGTTCCCGCGCAGATCGTAGAAATGGTCCTCCTCGAGCACCTCGACCACGGTTTCGGTGCCGTTCAGGACTCGCACCTCGGTCGCGCCCAGCTTGAGCGTGGTCCCGGGCTCGATCGCGCCCCGATCGACCCGGACGCGGCCGGCGATGGTCCCGTTCGTCGACTGCAGGTCCTTGATCAGGATCCCCGCGTCGGTGCGGACGAGCTCGAGGTGGAAGCGCGACACCGTCTTGTCGGTGAGCACCAGATCGTTGCCCGGCGCGCTCCCAACCGTCATCACCTCGCTCTGGGCCTCGGCGCGCTGGCCCTGATCGGGACCCGAGAGCACCTCGAGGCCGATGGTGTGCACCCGGAGTCGCGGCTGCCGCGTGAGCGGGGTGGTCTTCACGGGCCGACCCTACCACATCGAGACGGCCGGCAGTCCTGACCTGGGGCAGCGCGAAAGTCCGGCCGGAATCGGCCCGATCAGTCGAGGTACATCTCGCAGGTCCCGTCCGTGCAGGACCCGTCGCAGCCGTCCTCGTCCTCGCTGCACTCCGGGCCGAGCGGCACGCAGCCGTACTCGTTGGGGACGCAGCTACTGCCGGTGTCCTTTCTGACACCTGACGGTCGGGCCCGGCCGCTCGTAGCCTCCGGGGATGCGGCGCCAACATCGGGGATGGACCTTCGCCCCCTGCCTCGCGGCGGGGGTGCTGCTCGCGTGCGGCGATCCAGGGGACGGCAGCGACGCCATCGGGAGCGCGCGGCTCGCCCTCAGCGTGTGCGACGAGACCGTGCCCGCCGAGCTCTTCGTCGACGGGATCCCGGCCTACGACCAGTGCTCGGCGTCGATGGACGCGGCCATCTACTCGAACAACGGCGTCGACACGTCGACGACGGCCCTCGGCGACGACTGGGTGCGCACCCAGTGGAGCGGGGGCTACCAGTGCACCGAGCTCGCGCACCGGTACCTGTACTTTCGCTGGGGGATCGAGTGGCTCCCGCGCGGAAACGCCGGCACCTGGTGCGACGACGCCCCCGAGGCGGACAGCGGGGTCGAGCAGACCTTTACGCCCGTGCACGGCGACGCGATCGTGTTCCCGCCCGGACAGTGCGGCGCCGACGGGTACTACGGGCACGTCGCCTTGGTCGACACGGTCGATCCTGGCGGGGATCGCGTCACCATCGTGGAGCAGAACCGCTCCGGACGCCGCTCGGTGCAGACGAGCTGCGCGGGGTGCTTCCTGCACGTCGTGGCCAACACCGGCGTGGTGGGCACCGGCGGGGCCAGCGGCGAGGGCGGGGCCAGCGGCGAGGGCGGGGCGGCGACAGGCGGCACGCAGCCCGGGACCGGGGGTACGCAAGTCGAAACCGGGGGTACGCAAGCCGAAACCGGGGGCACGCAGCCCGGGACCGGGGGTACGCAAGCTGAAACCGGGGGTACGCAAGCCGAAACCGGCGGCTCGGGGCCGGGGACTGGGGGTGGGATCGAGACGGGGGGGGCCCCTCCGGCGGCGACGGGCGGCGGGGGGACCGGCGGCTGGGGTCCGGCCGCGGGCGGCCTCGCGCCGCTCGGGGGGGCGACCGGCGGGCTCCCGTCGACGGGCGGGGTCGTGACGACCGGCGGCGCGGCCCCGGTCACGGGCGGCACGGTCCCGGTCACCGGCGGCGCGGCGCCCGTCAGCACCGGCGGCGCGACCGCGCCCACGGGCAGCGGCGGCGCGGCGCCCGTCCCGACCGGTGGCACGCCGGAGGAGACCGCGTCCTACCCGGTCGAGGCGGACGACGACGCGGGCTGCGCGTGCAGCGCCGTCGGCCGTCCCGCGCCGGCACGCGACGGCTCGCCCCGGGTCGCGCTCCTCGCGGTGCTCCTGCTCGGCGCGCTCGGCCTCCGCCGCGGTGCGCGGGAGGGCGGGGCTCGCGCGCGACCCTGCCCCTGACTCGGGGCCGCGTTACGGCGCTCCCAGGGTGACGACGAACGCCTCGCCGCTCACGCCGACCCCGAGGCTCGAGAGCTCGGCGTTCCCCGCGACCGCGCAGAAGTCGTCGTCCTCGAGCATCGTGGACCAGGCCTCCGGCGCGGTCGCGGCGCTCACCGCATAGCCCTCGGCCCAGGCTCCCGCGGGGAAGCCGGCGAGGCTCATCCGGTCGGTCGTGGTCCGCCCCTCAGCGTCCACGAGGCCGCTCGCCTGGCCCGCCGCGACGGACACGGCGAGCAGGCGCGCCGCGCAGAAGAGCCGCGCGTCGATCCAGGCGGCGTCGGTGGCTGGCGCGGCCGCGCCGCCCGCGCAGGCGATGGTGCCGTCCCGCCGCGCCCGCTCCACGACGTCGATCAGCCCGTCCTCGCGGGCTCGCTCGTCCGCGTCCGGCGGGGGCAGGTCCCCGCAGGCGGCGGCGTCCGGGGGCGCGAGGGGCGTGCAGGCGCCGAGCGCGCAGGCCCACCCCGCGGGGCAGGTCCCCGCCTCGCAGCGCGGGCGGCACATCCCGCCGTCGAGCGGGGCGTCGTCCTGGCAGTGGGCGCGGACCGCGGCGTCGTCCTCGAGCAAGCAGCGCGCGCCCGCGAGCGCGCGGCAGTCGGCGTCGGCCTCGCAGCGGCGCGTGCACGCGCCGCAACGGCACTCGAGCCCGCGCTCGCAGTCGGCGTCCACGCTGCAGGTGCTGAGCCAGTTCGAGTTGCTCCCCACGGTGGGCGAGGGCGCCGGCTCGCCGCAGCCCGCGAGCAGCAGCGCGAGCGTGCCGACCGAGCACGCGGTCCTCGCGGCGCGGCGTCCTCCTCGGCTGGGCTCGGCTCGGCGATCGATCATCCTAGTCCTCGTCGGGGCTCGCCACGGATTGGCCAAAGTAGAAGCACACCCGCTGAAGCTCGTCGTCGGGGATCGGGTGCGCCAGGTTCTGCTGCTGCACTTGGTCCCAGAGCTCGTTCACCTCGGCCCGGATGCGCCCGAGCAACCCCAGGGCCTGCTCGCGCTGCGGGTGGCCCGGGCATACGTCGAAGGTGAGCGTGGCGCCACCGATCACGTCGTCGCGGGTCGAGCGCGCCGCGCCGCGCCGCACCTTGCTGCCGACGGCGCGCACCACCGCCTGGAAATGGTCGAACACGGCCGCCTCCCAGCCGATCTCCGCGTCCACCGGGACCAGGAACTCCGCGGCGCGATAGGTGGCGGCCTCGCCCACGCCCGCGCTGGTGATCCGCCCCTCCGCCTCGAGGGCGTCGAGCGCCTCGTCGAGCTCGGGGTCGTCGATGGGCAGCTGCGCCTTCAACGCAGCGCGCGTCACGCTGCCGGAGCGGTACACCACCGCCCAGAGCAGGGGACCGAGCGACTCGCGCCGCCGCTCGCGGAGCGCCCGGGTGCGATCGGCGTCCCGGGTGATCCCGTAGACGGTTCCCTCGCCGAAGCCCGTCCGATACACCAGGCCGCTCGACACCAGATCGCTCAGCACGGAGCCGACCACGATCGGATCCTCGCGCTCGAAGTGACCCAGCACCTCGCGTCGCGAGGCAGATCCTGCGGCCTGCAGGTGCTCGAGCACCGCCTGCCACAGGGTCTGATCCCGCGCGGTCACGGCCTCCGTCACCCGCTGCACCTTCTTCTGGTACGTGCGGAGCGCGAGCCCGAACATGTCCGCGGCGACCTTGCGCGACACCCCCTGCGCCTCGATCTCCCGCGACAGCTCGAGGAACACCTGGTCGGCGATGTGCGCGAGCGGCGCGCGGATCCCGGCCGCCGTCGAGAGCTGGGCGATCAGCACCGTGGTCTGGCGGACGATGGCGTCGATCAGGAGCTTGGTGTTCATGTCCGTCCGTCGTTGGGCGCCCCCGCGGTCGGTCGCCTCCGCGTCGCCGTCGCGCTCGCCGTCGGCCCTGCCAGCGTAGCCCGCCTGTCGGGTCTTGGCTCGGTGCGCGCGCTGTCACGCTGTCGCGACGCGGTGCGTGCCTGGACAATCTGTCGCCGCGCCCGTCGCCCGGGGCGCCGCCGCCGCGCTGGAATTCTCGCCACTCCGTGGGCTGGCCCGGTCCGGCCCTGTCGGCACGGCGCTCGCAAGCGAAGCGGGCATGCCCGCGCCGTCCCTGCGCACCCTGGTCACCGCCGTCCTGCTCGCCGCGCTCCTCGTCGGTACCTGGTCTAACGCCGCCAATCGTCCCCTGGCCGAAGGTCACGCCGTCGGCCCCGCCGCGCCCGCGTGCGCGCGGCGGTGACAAGCCGGCGCGGTCGCGTACCATGCGGGCGCCATGCCCCGACCCCCGCGTCAACGCCCGCGCCTCGACGTCGCGACCGCCGCGCTCCTGCTCGCCCTCGGCACGCTCGGGACCGGCGCCTGCCGCAACGCCGGCAGCACGACCCGCTCGGACGCTCCGGCTCCGGCGCAGGGGGAGGCGAGCGCCCGCACCGACGACGCGGCCTGCCTCCGGACCGTGGCCCACCCGCGCTACCCGGACAACCCCACCGCGCCGCCGGAGGCGACCTTCGGCCCGGGCTTCGAGTTCACCGAGGACTGGTTCACGCGCAACGTTCCGGTTTGGCGGGAGCACCTCGGCCCGCTGCGCGACCGACCGAACCTCCGCTACCTCGAGGTCGGCACCTTCGAGGGCATGAGCGCCCTCTGGATGCTCAAGCACGTGCTGACGGCGGAGGGCTCGCTCGCCGAGGGCATCGATCCGTACTTTGACGAGGCCGTGAAGGCGCGCGCCCTGAAGAACCTCGCCCACGCCGGGGTGGCGGAGCGGTTCAAGCTGCACCAGGGGCTGTCGGCGGATCTGCTGCCGCGGCTCGAGCCCGGGAGCTACGACGTCGTCTACATCGACGGTTCGCACACGGCGGACGACGTCCTCGCCGACGCCGTGCTCTGCTGGCTGCTGCTCAAGCCCGGCGGTCTGCTGGTCTTCGACGACTGGCAGATGGACCCGGCGCTGCCGGTGGAGCTCCGCCCCACGGTGGCCATCGACGCCTTCATCACCGCCTTCCGGCGGCGGCTGGAGCTGGTGCACCGCGGCTACCAGGTCATCGTGCGCAAGCTCGAGCCGCGCGGCTGCGCGATGCAGCCGTTCTGTACGCCCATCGGCACCCACGGCTACGACGTCCAGCGCCGCCAGTTGATCGACGCGCAGGGCGGCGTGGTGCCCCTCACCGACGCCGAGCGGGCTCTGGTCGAGCGGCTCCTGGTGAGTCAGCGCTTCGGCGCGGCGCGCACGGAGCTCGACCCCGCCGACGTCGAACGCCTCGGGCGGCCTGCGCTCGAGGCCCTGGCGCCCAGGCTGGGGCTCGCCCTGCCGTGAGCGGCGGCGGGGCGGCGCCCGAGCGCGTCATCGGCGGCGCGGGCGCGCTCATGCTCGTCGTCGGATCCATGCTCGGCGTCGGGATCTTCCTGGCGCCGCCGGTGGTCGCCGGGCACGTCGCCGCGCCGGGGCTGTTCCTCGCCCTCTGGGCGCTCGGCGGCGTGGTGGCGCTCGCGGGGGCTGTCGCCTGCGCCGAGCTCGGCGCCCTGCTGCCGCGTTCGGGCGGCGATTACGTCTTCCAGCGCGTGGCCTTCGGTCCGGCGACGGCCTTCGCCTCCGGCTGGGTGCTCTTCGCGGCCATCTTCGCCGGGTCGATCGCGGCCCTGTCCGTGGCGCTGGCCCAGTACCAGCTCCCATTCCTGATCGGCGCCGACCTCACCCGGCCCCTGCTGCCGGGGCTCGGGGTCACCCTGCGCTCGGGGGTGGCCGCCGGCATCGTCCTCGCCCTCACCGTAGTCAACCTCACCGGCGCGCGCCTCTCGGCGGCGGTGCAGACGGCCATGACCCTGCTCCCGCTCATGGCCTTCCTCGTCCTCGCCGTCGCGGCGCTGATCCTCGTCGAGCCGGCCGCGCCGGGCCCCGCCGCGGCGGCCGCGCCGCTCGAAGCGGGCAACCTCGCGCGCTCGTACAACGCCGTCTTCTTCGCCTACTCGGGCTGGATCAACGTGATCTACGTCGCCGGCGAGGTGCGCCGCCCCGAGCGGAACCTCCCGCGCGCCCTCATCGGGGGCACGCTGGTGGTCACCGCGCTGTATTTGCTGATCTGCGCCGCCTTCGTCACGCGGCTTGGCATGGCCGATCTGGCCCAGGCGGGGGAGGCGGGCTCGGCGCTCGCGGAGCGGGTGGGCGGGCCCAGGGCGCGCTGGCTGCTCACCGCGTGTATCGCCACGGCGATGCTCGCCAGCGTCAACGCCACCGTGCTCGGGGGTGCGCGGATCCTCCGGGCAATGGCCGAGGACGGCGCCGCGGCCCGTTGGCTCGGGGCGCCGTCGCGCGCCGGGGTCCCGGCGCGGGCGCTCTGGGCACAGGCGGCGTGGAGCGTCGTGCTGGTGCTGAGCGGCGGCTTCGACGCGCTGTTGCAGATGGTGAGCGTCGCCATGGTGCTCACCGGCTCGCTCACCGTGGGGTCGCTCTTCGTGCTGCGCCGGCGCGACCCCGCGGCCCCGCGGCCCTACCGCGCCACGGGCTACCCCTGGCTGCCGGCGATCTACCTGGTGGCGAGCCTCGCCATCGTCGTCGTCATGCTGGGGACCAGCCTCGACCGCGATCCGCCCGAGCTCCTGCCGCTGCTCGGCGTCGCCGTGCTCGCCGTGGCCTACGTGGCGGCGTGGCTCGGAGCGTGCCGGGCGGCCGGGGGCTGATCGCGCCGGGGCGCCGTCCTGGGCGGCTTCACGGTGATGACGGCGGCGTCACCGGCCACTGACCGGCTATAGTCGGGGCGGGACGCCAAGGAGTCGGCGCCGTGGGCCGTCCCACCTGACGCAGCTCGGAGGAGGAGATGACGAACGCTTCGGTCGCGCAGTCCCGGCGCCTGGGCGCACCCCACGCCACGTGGCCGTTCTTCGTGGTCGCGTTCGCCATCACCTGGGGCCTCCAGCTGCCTGGGCTCCTGGCCCACCTCGGGGTGATCGCTGGCCCCATGGAGCGATGGCTGCCGCTGCTCGGACTCGGCTCGCTCGGCCCGCTGCTGGCCGCGGTGGCGTGGTCGAGCCGGCGCGGCGGCGGCAGTGGCAACCGCGCCCTGTTCGGGCGGCTCTTCGTCCCCGGAGTCGCCGTCGGCTGGTATCTGGTCGCGCCCCTGGTTTCGGGCGCGCTCCTCGTGCTCGGGCTCGCTGGCTACGAGCTCGCCACGGGCGCCGACGCGGGTCCCTGGCTCTACCCGCCGCGGGCCCCGGAGCGGGTGGTGGCGATGGTGATGTTCTCCGTCGGTGAGGAGGTCGGCTGGCGAGGCTTCGCCCAGCCGCGGCTGCGCGACCGCTACGGCGCGCTCGCTGGCAGTGTCATCCTCGGGGTGCTCTGGGGCCTCTGGCACCTTCCCATGTTCCTGATGGCGGATCTGGACCCGCTGACCATTCTGCTCTTGGTCTTCGCCTTCCTGCCGGCTGGCAGCGTCACCTTCGGCTGGTTCTTCGAGAAGACGCGGGGGAGTCTGACCATCGCCATCCTGCTCCACATGGGGGCGCACCTGAACAACTCCCACCTGGCGCTGCCGGGGGATCCGTTGCCGAGCTACGCCCACACGGTGGCCTTCGTCTTGTTCGCCGCCCTCCTCGTGGTCGTCGATCGGAGCTGGTGGCGGACGAAGCGTGACGGCGGGTTGGCTGCGCCAGGCTAGGGGAAGATCCTGGGAAATGGGCGGGATGGGGTCGGGGATGGGGTCGGGGATGGGGATGGGGTCGGGGATGGGGTTGGGGTCGGGGTCGGGGATGGGGTCGGGGATGGGGATGGGGTCGGGGGTATTGCGAAGTCGTTAGTATACAAACGACTTTGTCAGAGCCCGCACCCCCCTCCCTCCCCGCGGCGGTGCGGGCCGGAGGCGCTGCCGGATCAGGGAGGCAGCCGCGCGATCACGGCGTCGGTGAACTCCCGGGTCCCCAGGGCACCGCCGAGGTCGCGGGTCTTGGCCCCGTCCGCGAGCGCGAGATCGTAGGCGCGCTTGATGCGATCGGCGGCCGCACGGCACCCCTCCGACCGCCGCGTCTCGCCCAGGTGATTGAGCATCATCGTCGCGCTCATGAGCAAGGCGAGGGGGTTGGCGAGGTTCTTTCCCGCGATGTCCGGCGCCGAACCGTGGACCGCCTCGAAGACGGCGTCCTCGTCCCCGATGTTCGCGCCGGGAGTGACGCCGAGGCCGCCGACCAGCCCCGCGCAGAGATCGCTCACGATGTCTCCGTAGAGGTTCTCGCAGAGCAGGACGTCGAACGAGGAGGGGTCCTTCACCAGGCGCATGCAGCCGGCGTCGATGATCACCGCCTCGTACTCGACGTTCGGGTAGTCGCCGTCGTGCACCGCGCGCGCCTCGTCGAGCATCATGCCGTCGGTGAGCTTCATGATGTTCGCCTTGTGGAGGAGCGACACGCGCCGACGCCGCCGATCGGTCGCGTAGCGGAAGGCCCACCTCGCGATGCGACGACAGGCCTGCCGCGTCGCGACCTTCATCGACACCACCACCTCGTCGGTGATTCGGTTCTCGAGCCCGCCGTAGAGGCCCTCGGTGTTCTCGCGCACCACCACCAGGTCCACGTCGTCGAAGCGGGTCTTGACCCCGGCCAAGCTCCGCACCGGGCGGACCGCCGCGTACAGGCGCAAGCGCTGGCGGAGCGCGACGTTCACCGAGCTGAAGCCACCGCCCACGGGGGTGGTGCATGGGCCCTTCAGGGCGACGTGGTGCTCCCGAATGGCGCTGACCGTCTCCTCGGGGAGGGGGACTCGAGCGCCTTGGTCGAGGGCAGCCTGGCCCGCCAGGCGCGTGACGTACCGCAGCGGAGCCCGGGCCGCCTCGAGGACCCGGAGCACGGCGTCGGACACCTCGGGGCCGATCCCATCGCCGGGGATGAGCACCACCGTGGCGTCCACCATGGGGGGATCCTCGGTGGGCGCCCCTCCCACGTCAACGCGCTCGAACCCGTCGAGCCCCCTCGGCCGAGGGGCCTGTCACGGCGTGGGCGGGGGTTGCGGTCGGTCGGATCGCGTTCAAAGGATTGACCCATGCGCCAGGGTTCGCGACGCGGGGGACGCCGGCGCTCGAGGGCGCTCGCCGTCGCGGCGGGGTCCCGCGTTCCGTTCGCGAGGCAACGCGAGCAGGATCCCCCGGTGCACCCGTTCACGAGATCGCCATGAGCCAACCCATGCTGCCGGTCACCCCGGTCCACGCCGGGAACGCCGAGTTCGTCGAGGACCTCTACGAGAGCTACCTGAGCCAGCCCGCCTCGGTCGCGGAGGACTGGCAACGGCTCTTCGAGCCGCTCAAGGGCGCCGATTCCCCCGGCCGCGCCAGCATCGCCCACCAGATCCGCCGGCTCCTGGACGACCATGAGCAGGGCGACGGTGCTCCGCGCGGCGGCAAGGTCGAGAGCTCGGCGACGGTCGCCAAGCAGGTCGCGGTCGTGCGCCTGATCCAGGCCCATCGCGCGCTCGGACATTTTCGCGCCAACGTGGATCCGATCCGGCTGCGCGCCCTGCCCAGCATCCCCGATCTGGAGCCCGGCTTTTACGGGCTCGCGGAGGCGGACCTGGACACCGTCTTTCACACCGGCGGGTTCGGGGGGAGCGCCGAGCTGAGCCTGCGCCAGATCGTGGAGCTCCTCCGCCAGACCTACACCGGCAGCATCGGGGCCGAGTTCATGCACATCTCCGAGGTCGGCGAGAAGCGCTGGCTGCAGTCGCGCCTGGAGGCGACGCGCGCGCGGCCGAGCTTCGCGGCCGCCGAGCGGGCCGGGCTGCTCGCGCGCCTGGTGGCCGCCGAGGGGCTCGAACGCTATCTGCACGCCGCCTACGCGGGGCAGAAGCGCTTCTCCCTGGAGGGCGGCGAGGCCACCCTCGTCGCGCTCGACACCATCATCCAGGGCGCCGGCAGCCGCGGCGCCGAGGAGCTGGTCATCGGCATGGCCCACCGCGGGCGCCTCAACGTGCTGGTGAACATCATGGGCAAGGCGCCCAAGGAGCTCTTCGCCGAGTTCGACGGCCAGCATGATTTCGGCGGCGCGACCGGCGACGTCAAATACCACCAGGGCTACTCCGCGGACCTCGCGACGCGCGGCGGCCCCGTGCACGTCACGCTCGGGTTCAACCCCTCGCACCTCGAGATCACCAACCCCGTGGTCCAGGGCTCGGCGCGCGCGAGGCAGGAGCGGCGCCGGGACACCGAGCGCAAGCGGGTCATGGCGGTGCTCCTGCACGGCGATGCCTCGATCGCCGGCCAGGGGGTGGTCTACGAGACCCTCAACCTGTCGCAGACGCGCGGCTACGGCACCGGCGGCACCATCCACCTCGTCATCAACAACCGGATCGGCTTCACCACCAGCCACCCGCTCGACGCGCGCTCCACGCTCTACTGCACCGACGTGGGCAAGGTCGTGCAGGCCCCCATCTTCCACGTCAACGGCGACGATCCCGAGGCCGTCGCCTACGTCGCCGAGCTGGCCGTCGATTACCGCATGACGTTCCGGAAGGACGTCATGATCGACATCGTCTGCTACCGCCGCTACGGTCACAACGAGGCCGACGAGCCCGCGGCCACGCAGCCCCGGATGTACGGGCTGATCCGCGGCCACGACCCGGTGACCAAGAGCTACGCGGCGCGGCTGGTGCGCGAGGGCGTCGTCCCGGCGGGCTACCCCGAACGCCTGGCGGAGGAGTACCGCGACCGCTTGAAGGCGGGCCACCAGGTCGCCGCGGGCCTCCAGCGCCCCCTGGCAGATAGTAGGTCGCGCTTCTTCGACGAGATCCGGCCCAACCCCTGGACGGTCCCGGTGGACACCACCCTGCCCATGGCCGACATCCGCCGCCTCGGAGCCCGCTTCTGCGAGCTGCCGGAGGACTTCGAGCTGCACCCGCGCGTCGCGAAGATCATCGACGATCGACGCATGATGGCCGCCGGTGCCACCCCGCTCGACTGGGGGTTCGCCGAGACGCTGGCCTACGCCAGCCTCGTCGAGGCGGGGTACCCCGTGCGCCTGTCGGGGCAGGACTCCGGACGCGGCACCTTCTTTCACCGCCACGCCGTGCTCTTGAACCAGCGCAACGGCGACGAGTACGTCCCGCTCCAGCACGTCGCGGAGCAGCAGGCGTCGTTCACGGTCATCAACTCCATCCTCTCGGAGGAGGCCGCGCTCGGCTTCGAGTACGGCTTCTCGTTGGCCAGCCCCGACACCCTGGTGATCTGGGAGGCCCAGTTCGGCGACTTCGTGAACGGCGCGCAGGTGGTGATCGACCAGTTCATCGTCGCCGCCGAGCAGAAGTGGCGCCTATTGTCCGGGTTGGTGCTGATGCTGCCTCACGGGCACGAGGGTCAGGGGCCCGAGCACACCTCCGCCCGAATCGAGCGCTTCCTGCAGCTGGTGGCGCAGGACAACATCCAGGTCTGCCAGCCCTCGACGGCGGCGCAGATGTTCCACCTCCTGCGGCGCCAGGTCCTCCGCCCCTACCGCAAGCCCCTGGTCATCGTCAGCCCCAAGAGCGGGCTCAGGCGCAAGGCCTCGTTCTCCTCGCTCGACGAGCTGGTGACCGGTCATTTCCGCGTGGTCATCGGTGAGGCCGAGACCACCGTCCCCGACGCCGTCGAGCGGCTGATCCTCTGCTCGGGGAAGGTCTACTTCGATCTGGTCGAGGCGCGGTCCGAGAAGGCGCTCTCGGGGACCGCGATCGCCCGCGTCGAGCAGCTGAGCCCCTACCCGGCCGAGGCCGTCGCCGCCGAGTTCGCCCGCTACCCGAACCTGCGTGAGGTGGTGTGGGCGCAAGAAGAGCCGGAGAACCAGGGCGCCTGGACGTTCGTGCGACCCCTCCTCGGCGCGGCGCTCGGATCGGGCCAGCGCCTCCTGTACGCGGGGAGGCCGACCATGGCCGCGCCGTCGGGTGGGGACTACCACCTGCACCTGGAGCGTCAGCGGGGGCTGGTGGAATTCGCGCTGGGTGTCGGGCCCGCCGTTGATTAGTCGGGCGCCGAGGAGCGACGGATTCCCCCGATGCCCCAAGCCCCCTATGCTGACGCCCCGCGGCCCCTTCGCCGCGCCGATGCCGCCCCCGCGGGGAGGAGGTCCTGACCGATGAGCGTCGAGGTCAAGGTCAACGAGCTGCCGGAGTCGGTCGCCGACGGGGTCCTGGTGGCCTGGCACAAGCAGCCAGGCGATCCGGTGCGGGCCGGGGAGCTCCTGGCGGAGCTCGAGACCGACAAGGTCGTGCTCGAGCTCCTCGCTCCCAGCGACGGCGTGCTGGGGCCGCACCTCTGCCAGCAGGGCGGGACGGTCGGGCGGGGCGCCGTCATCGCGACCATCGAGGTGGGCGCCGTCGCCGCGCCCGTGGACCCACCACCTCCGGTGGGAGGGGGCGCCGCCGCTCCACCCGCCGTTGCCGCCGCTGCTCCACCTCCCGCGCCCACGGCGTTGCCCTCGTCGGCGACGGACGCCGTGGCGGGCCTCGCGCCGGCCGTGCGTCGCCTGCTCGAGGAGCACGACCTGTCCCCGGCCGACGTCACGGGCAGCGGCCCCCGCGGTCGGATCACCAAGGAGGACGTCCTCAGGTACCTCGAGAACTCACCCCACCTGGCGTCCAGGATCGGCGAGGCGGCGCCGGTGGTGACGCTCTCGGCGCGGACGGCCCCCGCGACGGGCGATCACGGGGCGGAGCGGCCCACCGCACGGGTCAAGATGAGCCGACTGCGCGCGCGCATCGCCGAGCGCATGCTCGAAGCCCAGCGCTCGGCCGCGATCCTGACCACCTTCAACGAGATCAACCTGCAGGCGCTCACGGACCTGCGCCGGAATTATCGCGAGGCGTTCCTCGCCAAGCACGGGGTCAAGCTCGGCATCATGGGGCTGTTCGTCCGCGCCTGCGTCGAGGCGCTGCGCCGCTACCCCTTGCTCAACGCCTCGCTCGACGCCGACGAGATCGTCTATCACGGCTACTTCGACCTCGGCGTGGCTGTGAGCACCTCGCGTGGCCTGGTGGTTCCGGTGCTGCGCGACGCCGACCAGATGAGCTTGAGCGAGATCGAGCGCGCCGTCGCCGATTTTTCCCGTCGCGGCGAGGCGGGAAAGCTCTCCATCGACGAGCTCACGGGGGGGACCTTCTCCATCTCCAATGGTGGCGTCTTCGGGTCGATGCTCTCGACGCCGATCTTGAACCCTCCCCAGAGCGCGATCCTCGGCCTGCACCGCATCGAGCCGCGGCCCGTCGCCGAGGGCGACCAGGTCGTGATCCGGCCCATGATGTACGTGGCGCTCTCCTACGACCATCGCCTGATCGACGGCCGCGAGGCCGTGCTCTTCCTCGTCGCCGTCAAGGAGCTGATCGAGGATCCGACCCGCTTCCTCCTCGAGGTGTGATCATGGCCCCATCGTTCGATCTCATCGTGCTCGGTGCTGGCCCGGGCGGCTATACGGCCGCCATCCGCGCCGCGCAGCTCGGCCTCGGCGTGCTCTGCATCGACAACGGTCTGGGCTTGGACGGCAAGCCCTCGCTCGGCGGCACCTGCCTCAACGTGGGCTGCATCCCCTCCAAGGCCCTGCTGGAGTCCTCGGAGCAGTACTGGCGATGCCGGCAGGACCTCGGGGCGCACGGCATCGTCACCAGCGACGTCCGCATCGATCTGGCTGCCATGCATGCGCGCAAGGACCGGATGGTGCGCGGACTCGCCGCGGGCGTCCGCACGCTCTTCACGAAGAATCGGGTCACCTCGATAACCGGGTCCGCCCGCCTGCTGCCGGGGATGCGCGTCGAGGTCGCGCCGTTCGGCGGCGGCTCGCCCGAGGCCTTCGAGGCGAAGCACATCCTCATCGCCACCGGGTCGCTCCCCCGGGACCTCGAGGCCGTCCCCACCGACGGCACGATCGTCGTCGACTCGACGGGCGCGCTCGACTTCCCGGTGGTGCCGGAGCGCCTGGGGGTGATCGGGGCCGGGGTGATCGGGCTCGAGCTCGGGTCGGTCTGGCACCGCCTGGGGAGCCAGGTCGTCCTGCTCGAGGCCATGAACTCGCTGCTCCCCGGTGCGGACGAGCAGCTCTCCGAAGCGGCTCGCAAGGAGATGACGCGACAGGGGCTCGACATCCGCCTGCGCGCGCGCGTCCTGTCGGCCCGGCCGGGCCAGGACTCCGTCGAGGTGACCTACGAGGACCCCGGCGGCCAGCAGCGGATCGAGCTGTCGCGGCTGGTGGTGGCCATCGGCCGTCGGCCAAACACCGACGCGCTCGGCGTCACCGAGGTGCGCCTGCTGCTCGACGAACGCGGCTTCATCCACGTCGACGAAGGGTGCCGGACCAACCTGCCCAACGTCTACGCCATCGGCGACGTCGTGCGGGGTCCCATGCTCGCGCACAAGGCCGCGGAGGAGGGCGTGATGGTGGTCGAGCGCATCGCGGGCCAGCGGTCCCGGGTCAACTACGACGCTATCCCCTGGGTCATCTACACCTCACCCCAGATCGCGTGGGTGGGCAAGACCGAGCGGCAGCTGCGGGCCGCGGCGCAGGAGTACAAGATCGGGGTCTTCCCGCTGGCCGCCAGCGGACGGGCCCGCACCCTGAGCGCGACGGTCGGCCTGACCAAGGTCCTGGCCGACAAGCGCAGCGATCGCATCCTGGGCGTGCACATGATGGCGCCCGCGGCCTCCGAGATGATCGCGGAGGCCGTGCTGGCGATGGAGCTCGGCGCCAGCACCGAGGATCTCCAGCGGACCATCCACGCCCACCCGTCCCTGGCGGAGACCACCCACGAAGCCGCGCTGGCCGCCGACGGCCGCGCGCTGAACCTGTACGGTTAGCGTGGCGAGCGGTTTGGTTGCCGCGGAAGCTCAATCGTCTGGAGCCCCGCGTGCTATCCCCGCTGGAACTCGTAGTGCCCGCCGCCGAGCCCGAGCAAGGTCGTCAGCTCGTCCAGCGCCTCGCGGCTCTCGCGCAGCAGCGCGGGATCGGCGAGGTCTTGGGGGGCGAGCGACTCGCGGTAGCGCCGGTCGACCCAGTCGACGAGCCGGGCGTGGAGGTCGGCGTCGAGCCGGAGCGAGGGGCGCACGGCCGCGCGCTCGGCCTCAGTGAGGACCACCCGCCGCGCTGCCAGTAGGTCCGCCAACCGGAGCTGGCGCGGTCGGAGGATTCTACATCGTCGATCAGGCTATCGTCGCAGGGCCCCGCCGAGCAGGGGGAGAGGTACGACCGTGACGCGTTCCGCGAGGGGGTGCGGTTGCCCGCCAGGGCAGACGACCCAGAGGTGATCGAGCCCGAGATCCTGCAGCGCGACGTGCATGGAGCGGGTGAGGCGTGGCGCGTCCTCGTACTTCATCTCGAAGCCGAACCGTTTCCGTCCCCGTACGGCGAGCAGATCCAGTTCGGCCCCCGCGTGCGTGCGGTAGAAGAACGCCTCGGTGCTTGGCTCGAGCAGGCGGAGCGTCTCTTCGACCGCGTAGCCTTCCCACGAGAAGCCGAGGCGCGGGTGCGAGTGCAGGTCGAGCCGCGTGCGAATGCCGAGCAGCGCATGGAGCAGCCCGGAGTCGCGAACGTACACCTTGGGCGCCTTCACCAGCCGCTTCCCCAGGTTCTCGAACCATGGTGGGAGCTGGCGCACCATGAACGCCGCGGTGAGCACGTCGAGGTAGTGCCGGACCGCGTGCTCGCCGGTTCCCAGGGAACGAGCCAGGTCAGCGGCGTTCCAGGGCTGGCCGTGGCAGTGCGCGAGCATCGTCCAGAACCTCCTCAGCGCCGCGGCCGGAACGCGGAGGCCAAGTTGGGGGACGTCGCGTTCGAGGAAGCTCCGCAAAAAGTCCTGCCGCCAGGCGAGACTCGCCGCATCCGAGCCGGCGAGGAAGGATCGCGGGTAGCTCCCGCGGAGCCAGAGCGCCGCCCGTCGGCGCGAGTCGATCTCGTCGAGGCCGAAACCCGCCATCTCGCAGTGAGCCACGCGACCCGCGAGGGACTCGGAGGCGCCACGCACGAGGTCCGGCGAAGCACTGCCGAGGATGAGGAACCGAGCGGGCAACGGCCGCCGGTCGGCGAGGACACGGATCAGCTCGAAGAGGCGCGGCTGCCGCTGGAACTCGTCGATGACGACCAGCCCCCGCAGCGGCGCGAGCACCTCGCCTGCGATCTCCGGACGGAGCGGCGTTCTCGGGTCTTCCAGGTCGAAGTAGGAGCCCCGACGCGCCTCGTGGATCCAGCGGGCGAGCGTCGTCTTTCCGCACTGTCGCGGGCCGAGGAGCAGCACGACCGGCTGCCGTCGGAGTAGCGTCTGCACTCGTTGGTGGAGCTCGGGGCGCGGGATGGGGCTCGGCACGACCTTGAAGATACTCTCTCTATGGGAGGAATTTCAAGGAACGTGGCGCGCCGATCTGAGGCACCGGGACCAATCGAGTAGAGCGGCCGCTCCTGCCGAGCTCGGCAGGAGCCGCGCCTCTCGCCGGTCGTTCCCAAAGAGTTGCCCCCACCCGACGGTGCCACCCGGTGCTGGGCCCGCAACCGGTGCTGGGCCCGCAACCGGACCCACCGCCGGACCCGGCGCCGGGTCCCACCCCGGTCCCATCACACCGGATGCTCCCTAGCCGCGCTGAAACGCGCAGTACCCACCGCCGAGCCCGAGCAAGGTCGTCAGCTCGTCCAGCGCCTCGCGGCTCTCGCGCAGCAGCGCGGGATCGGCGAGCTCGTGTGGCGCGAGCGATTCGCGACAATGGCGGTCGACCCAGTTGGCGAGCCGGGCGTACAGGTCGGCGTCGAGCAGGAGCGAGGGGCGGACGGCCGCGCGCTCGGCCTCGGTGAGGACCACGCGCAGGCGCGGGCAGGCGGGGCCGCCGCCGTTCGGCATGCTCTGGCGGAGATCGGCGTACTCCACCCGATCGATGGAGCCGCCGCTCGCGAGGAGGCGCTCGACCACCGCGCGCGCCGCGGGCGTCTCCTCGACCTCGAGCGGCGCCAGGAGCAGGAGCCGCGCGTCACCAGGCGCAGCGCGAGAGCTGCCGCGACCGGAGAGCTGGGTACGCTCGAGCGCCTCGCCGATCGCGCACCGCTCGGCGGTGAGCGGGGTTGCGTTGCGGCGCCCGAACGGGCGCCGGAGGGCGCAGCGGCGCATCAGGCAGACGCTGTACGCCCTCGTCCCCGACCAGGATCCCGTGCTCCTCCCCATCGTGCACGGGTAGCGCCCGACCGTCGGGCAGAACACCTGGTTCGGCGTGGTCACCGTCGCCGGGCCCGGGAGGGGATCGACGCGAGCCGGGCCGGCGCGGACCCGGTTGCCTCGCCTCGAGACGATCCGAACCGTCACCTCCCGTGGCGCGCCCCGACGGGGGTCGAGAATGGACGGATCGCGACGGCGCTGTCCGCGCAACGCAGCGTCGCCGGCCGCGTCGCCGCGCTGGCGCGAGCCGCGGGAGAGGTGCGCGAACGTGGGAGGGATCTGATGGGCCCGCGGCGATGAGCCCTTGAACCGATCGGTGCGGTGGTGCAATCCTTGGAGGATTCTAGAAGGAGGCTTCATGTTCGACCGTCGACTCGTGCGTGTCCTGTCGGGTTCCGTGGTGCTGGCGATCGCGTTTACTGGCTGTGTCATCGACTCGGATCTGGTCGACGACCCGAAGGACGACGACGGCGCGGCGGGGGCGGCGGCTGACGACGGCGCGGCGGGGGCGGCGGCTGACGACGGCGCGGCGGGGGCGGCAGGGGATGACGGTGCGGCGGGGGCGGCGGCCGACGACGGCAGGGCAGGGGCGGTGTCCAACGACGGCACCGCGGGGGCGGCGGGCGATGACGGAACGGGCGGTGCGGTGACCGCCACCGGCGGTGCGGTGACCGCTACCGGCGGTGCGGTGACCGCTACCGGCGGCAACGTCGCCACTGGCGGCATCGCCGAGGGTGGGGCGCCCGGCGCGGGCGCTCCCGGTAGCGCGGGGTCCGCGACCACGCCGCCTCAGGGGGGCGCCGCCGGGGCGCAGACCGAGGGCGCGGTCATCGACGACCCGGCGCCGGACCTGGTGGAGCCCGGCGAGTACCAGCGCTGCTCCGACGGGGGGCCGGACAGCGACGTCACAGTGTTCGACCTCGGAGAGGTGGCGGACAGCTCGTATCTGTTCGGCGGCACCGTGACGGGGGCGACGGCGGACGGCCGGTACTATGCGACCGACGGCACCCAGGCGATCGAGGGCATGGTCCCGACGGAGGTCGACAGCGGCACGTTCTCCTTGACGCTGCCGCTCTTCTGCGGAGCGCAGACGATCAAGTTCGTGTGGTCGGACGGGAGCTGCGAAACCGTCGTCGTCTACCAGATCACCCGCGGCGGCTGCGTGAGCGAGGACATCCGGCTCACCCTGAGCTGGGACGAACTCGGTGACGACTACGAGCTGCACCTGATCAAGGAGGGCGGACGGATCAACGACAACGCCACCGACTGCACCTGGACCTCCTGCCTCAGCGGGGCCCAGGACTGGGGCGTCGTCGGGGACGCGAGCGACAATCCGCGCAAGGACGTGGACGACACCGACACGTTCGGGCCAGAGAACATCTACCTGTCGCGCCCGGCGCCCGGGACCTACACCGTGATGGTGGAGCACTGGGGACCGGGGCTGCCGGAGTCCGACGGCACGCTCATCTTCAACGTCGCCGGGGCCACCCACGTCGCCGAGATCCAGGATCTCGCCTCCCACTGGGTCTGGACGGTGGGCACCATCGAATGGCCGAGCGGGATCGTCACCTTGAGCCAGGACCGGTACGACTGCACCGAAAGCTGGTCGGGCGGGTGCCGGGCCGACCTCCCGTAACCTCAGGGACCGAGGGGGGTCCACGTCCCCCGCTCGCCCGTCGTCGGTGGCAGCGCACCTGGCGGCGGGACGGCGCGGGGGACGGAGCGCGGGGGGTCAAGGGAGGGCGACGATGGCGTCGGCGAGGCCGGGGAGGGCGGCGGTGAGGGGCCTGGCCTCGGCGGGGGTGCCGGGGTCGCCGCCCGTTCCGACGTTGATGGAGGCGAGGGTGAGGCCGTCGGCGACGGGGGCGGGGCCGGCGTGGAGGATGCCGGCGGAGACACCGCCCGCGCCGGCGCCCGCCGCGCCGCCCGCCTGCCCAGCGCCACCGTTGCCGCCGTTGCAGGCCCCGCCCGTTCCGGTGCCGCGCAGTCCGCGATCCTGCCCCGCTTGCCCCTGAGCGGCGTCGCCGCCGCGGCCGGCTTTGCTGGTCAGGAGGGAGCAGCTCGTGAGGGAAACCGTGCTGTTGAGGGAGAGCAGGGCGATGGAGGCCCCGCCGCCAGTGCCGGCGCGGGCGCCGGCGCCGCCGCAGCCGCCGCAGCCGCCGCCACCGCCGCCGCCGGAGGTGCTGACGGAGGCGCCGCCGCCGCCGCCCTGTCCGGGCTGTCCGGGGGAGCCGTCCGCGCCGGCGGCGGGGGCCCAGCCGCCGTCATCGAGGGTCCCGAGGGTAGTGGCGCCCGCGCCGTCGACGTTGCCGTTGCCAAGGGCACCCGTGTGGCCGTTGGTATCGGCGAGGCACTCCGCGACGGTGCCGTCCTGGCCTCCGGGCATGGAGGTCGGCTCGCCGGGCTTGCCATCCTCACCGCCGCTGATAGGCCTGCCGCCGTCGCCGCCGCGGCCCGGGACGCCGCCGCCGGGGCAGGCGTAATTGCTTGCCGGTGTGCAGCCTGTCCCTGGAAGGGTGCTCGTACCGTTGCCACCCGTGTGCAACGCGGGGTTCAGGAACGTGAACGCCAGCCCCGGATTCGATCCGGGCGTGCCCGGCGCGCCGTCGGC
>CAYZQO010000062.1:24435-35277 GCA_964480725.1 uncultured Polyangiaceae bacterium
CGTCACCGGTCGCAGGCCGTCCCCCCTCGCCCCCCTCCGCCCCGGCTCCGCCCGCCGGGATGACTTCGGCATCCGTCGGGCAGGTGTCGGTGAGCGAACAGTCCTCGCTGCTTTCGTGGCAGGCGGTGATGGTCAGAACGAACAGGCTGCAGCAGTAACGGCGCATCATTCTCGGCTCCTCGGCTCCTCGGCTCCTCGGCTCCCCGCGCGGGGGCGCTCCCTAACGGGTTCGCGCCGCCCTCCACCCGCGGTGGCCGGGCGGCCCCGCGGGCAGGGAGCCTTGCACGCCCACCCGCACCGCGTCGACGTCGACCGCGATCACGGGTGCGAGGCGCGCGCTCCCCCCGCCCTCGCGCGCCAGCAACACCGCGAACAGCCCGGTCGCTGCGAGCCCCACCCCCGCGCCGACGAAGCTGAGATCGCGGGCCGTCCGGTCGCGATCCACCCGGTCCCACTCCTGCCCGAGCTCGGCGCAGCCGACGGCGGTCGGGGATCGGGTGCAGCGCGTGTCGTCGGGGGTGTCGAGCCGCTCGGCCTCCTCGCGCGCGTCGTGCGCCAGGAGCGCGAAGCCGACGCCGAGGCTCGCACCGAGCGCGGTCACGCCGGCGCTCACGATGAGCGGTGCGAGCGCGCTCGGGCGGCGCGCTGGCGCGTCGCTCGCGGCGGGCACGGGGCCGGGGGCTCCCGCGCCGCGCGGCGACTCGGCGGGGGTCGCTGCCCCGGCGCCGCTCGCCTCGCCGGGGTCCTCGCCGAAGGTGAGGGTGGCGGCGTGGCGCTCGTTGGTCCTCGCTTCGACGTCCGCTCGCGTGGTCCGGCCGCCGCTCGCCGCCTCGAGCGCACGGCGGCCCGGGCGCACGAAGACGGGCGCCGCGAGCGGCGCGGTGCCGACGAAAACGCCGTCGACGCTCACCCGGGCGCCCGCGGGCGCGGTGACCGTGACCTCGGCCAGGTCCGCGCGCGACCGCTCGAGCAGCGCCGCGAGGTGTCGGCGGGTGTCGGGATCCTCGGACGGCGGGAAGAGGGCGAGCGCGCAGGCCGCGTGGGTCGCGGCGTCGGCATCGCGCCCGAGGTGCGCCTCGATCTCGGCGAGGTTCATGGCGACGTCGTAGGTCTGTCGCACCAGCCACACGCTGGCGTACAGGGCCCGCGCCGTCTCCAGATCGCCGCGGTCCGCCGCCTCGGTCGCTTGCACGAACCGGGCGCGAGCCTCGTCGTCGCTCGCGGGCGGCGCGGGCTCCGCGCGCGCGACCGCCGTCGCGAGAAGGGCGGCCGCGGCCGCGGCTAGGGGGAATCGTCGAGCCAGCTCCCTCACGGCGCGTCTCCTTTCGTTTCTAGCGTTCCCCGCGGCCGCACCAGCCGCAGCCGCGGCCCGTTCGAGCCCGTCGCCGACGGTGGCGGTTCACTCGCCCGGGCCGCCGGCGCGGGCGCAGAGCTCGCCCGCGGGGTTGCGACCGATGGGGGCGTGGTTGCGGCCGGTCGCGATGCGGGAGCCGTCGCCTGGGGCGCGTCGGCCACCTCGACCTCGACGGGGGTCGCGGCGCCCACCGCCACTGAGCCTTCGACCGCGCGCTCGTCGGGGGCCGGGGCGACTGGCGTCGACGGTCGCGCAGCGGCGGGGCTCGAGGCGCGGACCACATAGGCGGGGCGGGTCCCGAGCACCCGCGCCTGCTCGCGCGGGGCGGGGGCCGACGCCGCCGGTGGGCTGAGCCAGAACAGGCCCGCGACCGCGGCGCCCGCGGCCGTCCCCGTCGCGATGGCGAGTCCCAGCCCGAGGTGCGACCGCGCCCGGGTGGGCCGCGGCACGACGCCGTCGGTCGCGCGCGCGCCCGGCGCCGCGTCGGCCGCGCCGTCCTCCGGCGCGGGCAGCTCGCTCAGGACGGGGGGCCCCGCCGGCGTCACCGCCACCGCGAGGGGATCGCCCGGGAGCGTCTCTCTGGAACGCAGCGCGGCGACCTCCGGATCCGCGTCGTCCTGCTGCAAACGCGCGAGGACGCGGTGGTCGCGCCCGACGACGATGGGGGGCGCGTCGGAGCGGAGCAGGGGTGCCGATGGCGTGAGGGCGGGGAGCGGTGGCGAGAGCGCGGGGTGCGACGGCGTCCCCTCTGCAGCGGGGGGCGGTGGGCTCCAGGCGATCCACTCGGGCGGGATGGTGTGGATCTCGGCGTGCACGCGCGGCGCACCCGTTGGCGGGGGTGGGGGCGGCGGCGCGGGGCTCGGGCTCGCCTCCGGGGGCCGGCCGGCAGCCGGGCGCGGCGATACGGCGGGCCGAGCGCGTCCCGGGTCCGTCATGGCCACGGCTCCCCGGGGCTCCGCTCCGCGTGCCCGTCTCCAGCGGCGTTCAGGCGCGGTGCCGTCCCCAGCACGGCGAGCAGCGCCCCGAGCAGCAGGGCGCCGGTGAGGATCAGCGGTACCCAGCGGCGGTCGATCGACGCTGCCCAGACGGAGCCGCGCCGGGGAGCGGCTGTCCCATCCTGCCCGGTGCTGCGCGCGCGCGCGTCGCGGTGCGGGTGCGACCGCGTCGACGGCGCCGGGAGCACGCACTCCGCCAGCAGCCGCCCGAGGCGCGCCCGCGCGCCGTCGCGCTGGGCCTCCCTGCCGGCGGCGAGCACCCACAGCGCCTCGCGGATCCGGCGCTGCTCCTCATCGCCATAGCGGGTCAAGAGCAGCAGCCCGAAGTGCGCGAGCTGGATGTCCTCGAGGCTGCCGCTCGCGAGGTGGACGAGCGCCTCGGAGGCGGTCGGATCGCGGTGGGCGAGCGCCGGGAAGGTGCTGGCGCCGACCAGGATCCGGGTGGCGCGGAGCGCGTCGTCGCCGAAGGTCCGCGGCGCGTTGGTGCGCGCCTGCTCCACGAGCGCCGCCACCGCGTCGCGCGCTTGCGTCGCCGCGCCCGCGTCGAGCGCGCCGGCCCATTCGCGCAGCCGCATTCGCAGCGCCGCGCGCTCGTTGCGTCCGAGGGCCGTCATCGCGAGCGCAGCCTCCTCGACCCGTCGCACGTGGACCGTGTCCGCCGAGAGCACGGCGGCCAGATCGCGTTCCATGCCGCGGCCGCCTTCGTTGCGGCTCGCGAAGCGGACGGCTCCGAGCATGGCCTGCGCCTCGAACGACTGACAGCCGGGGTACTCGCCGGGGCGCAGGTGCTGGAGCCAATCCGGGTGGGGCGTGGCCTCGGGCGCGAGGGCAGCGGCAGCGTTCGCGGCGGCGCCCCCCCGCCCGGGGGCGAGCGGGGCGGCGGCGCTGTCGACGGCGCTCGCGGCGTGGGACCGCGGCGAGCGCAGCGGTGGGGAGCCGAGCGGCGCCGTGCGCACGCCCCGCGCCCCCGTGCGCGCCGCCAGCGCGGGGCTCCCGCCGCGGCCGCGGTCGCCCGTGCGCGCCGCCTCCAGCACCTCCACCACCTCCCCCAGCGTCTGCGGGCGTTTCTCGGGGCTCTTCTCCAGCATCCAGTGCACCAGCTCCGCGACCGGCTCTGGCGCTTCCGGGCGGTGCAGTCGCAGGGGCGGTGGCTCGGCCGCCATGTGCCGCATGCCGAGCTCGTGGGCCGGTGGCAGGTCCAGCGGCCCTGGCCCCTCCGAGAAGGCGTGGCGTCCGGCGACGAGCTCGTACAGGACGTGACCGAGCGAGTAGACGTCGCTGCGCGGGTCGCCGGGGTTGCCCTGGAACCGCTCCGGCGCCATGTACGCGTAGGTGCCGAGGAGGCGCATCCGCTGGGTGGTCTTGAGGCTGCCCCGCCGGAACTTCGCGGTGCCGAAATCGAGGACGCGGATCTCGTCCTCGGGCTCGACGACGAAGACGTTCTCGGGCTTGAGATCGCGGTGGACGACGCCGGCCGCATGGGCCGCCCCGAGCCCACCGGCGATCTCGAGCGCGTACCGGAGCGCGAGTGGGAACGGCAGCGGCCCGGTCGCGAAGAGGCGATCGCGCAGGGTGCGCCCCTCCAGGAGCTCCATCGCGAACCAGACCACGCCCCGCGCCGTCGCCCCGCCGTCGAACACGCGCACCACGTGCCGGTGGTGGATCGCCGCCAGCGCGCGGGCCTCCTGCTCCATGCGCGCCGGCAGGTCCTCCTCGGGCTCGTACAGCGCCTTGAGCGCCACCCGGCCCCCCGTGAAGCAGTGCACGGCCGCGTACACCACCCCCATACCGCCCCGGCCGAGCACGTGCTCGATCCGGTATCGGTCGGCGCAGATCTCGTCGACCTGGAACGGCAGCAGCGGTTCGTTGTGCATCGACGGAGCCGGCACGGCCGGCGGCGCTCTCCCGCACGGGTCCCGGCCGGGTGCCGACAATGTCGCCTCGTCGGCCGCCGACCGCAACTGGTTGCTCCCAGACCGCGCCCGGCCGCCGCGGACCGGGCGGCGGCCCCTTCCGGAGTGCCGTTGACTTGTCGGTTCTTGCTCTCGAGGGCAAGAACGGACTCATTACGGGGTCACTGGCTCGGATCCGCGTCGAAGCAGCAGCGGAAGCCCGTGTCGAACAGCTTGAAGCTCGACTCGACCTTGAAGAAGTCAAAATCGCAGGTCGCGCTGTCCGCCGAGATCGTGGCGTAGCCGCCGCCGAGCAGGGGGTAGACCGCGTGCGGCAGCGAGGTGGGGCCGCCGCAGAGCCCCTCCACGCAGGGGTCGTCGCCGCAGCACTGCGCCGACTCGTCGCAGGCCACGCCGCGGGCGCGGCAGCTGGCGGCCTGACCCAGGTTGCGACAGTAGTTCCCATCGCAGGCTCCGTACTCATCTGACACCGTGCTGCAGCGGTCGTCGTAGTCGCAGCACTGACTGTTGGCGCCGCAGGGCTGGCCGCTCAGGCGTCGCTGCTGCCGCGCGAGCGTACCGAGCGACCCGCACACCCGCTGGTAGCCGCTCGGCGCGGTGGCATCGACGGTGGAGGTCCCCGAGCAGCAGTCGATGGCGCAGGTGTTCGCGGCGGTGGTGGTGTCGGTGACGCCCTGGGCGCAGACGGCGCGGTCGCGCTGGCAGCGGACGATCTCGCGGGCGTTGCCGGTGATGTCGTAGGCGTTCAGGGTGTTGTTGAGCTCGGTCACGCTGGTCCAGTCGGCGCCGCAGCCGCCCGCGGTCGCCAGCGCGGCGGTCGGCAATAGGCCGTCCTGGTTGCCGGCGGTGGTGTTGCTGGTGTCGAAGGGTGCGAGGTTACAGTAGGGACCGCCGACGGTCGGCGGGTACACGGCGTCGTTGCTGCAGCGGTTGAGCGGCCCGTAGCCGAAGAGGCAGTCGTTGACGACCGTGGTGCCCTGGTTCACCCGACAGGTGTCCTGCCAGTCCCCGAGGTCGCAGACCCGGCCGCCCAGCGCGTCGCAGACCTGCTCGACCTCCCAGGGTGTCACGTTCACCCAGGGCACCCGGCTCGGTACCGAGCAGGCCGCCGTCGAGTCGAGCGTCTCGCCCGGGGGGGCCGCGAAGTAGAAGCCGTTGCCCGAGCCGCTGGAGGTGCTGGTCGCGCTCGGGCGGCTGGCCTCGTAGGCGAACATCCAGAGGCTCGTGTCGACGCGCACGACGGCCGGCCGCACGAAGCTCGGGCTGTCCCCGGGGCTCAGGTACCCCTCATCCACGCTGCCGTCGCAGTCGTCGTCGAGGCCGTTGCAGGCTTCCTCCTGGGGCGAGGCGGGGGTGCCCACGCACTCGGTGCGGGTGCCGGCGTCCTCGCCCGTGCTGTCGCACTGGAAGGTGCCGGCGACCTGGCAGGCGCCGACGCCGATCGGGCAGGCCTCTCCCTTGACGCCGCTCGTGGCCAGGGGCCGGACGAACTGCTCGTCGGCGATGCCGCTGCAGTTGTTATCGAGGCCATCGCAGGGGTCGAACATCCCCGCGCAGTAGAGGGGGTGCTCGCCGGTGCAATAGCCGGCGGGGAAGCTGCAGCGCCAGGCGCCCTCCGTGCAGGCGACGGTGACGCCGGTGGTGCAGGCCGGCTCGGTTGCGGTGGAGGAGACGCCGCAGATCTGGGCCGGGGTGGGGGCTGCGGGCGGGTTGTCCGGATCGAGGGTGTCGGCGAAGCAGTCGCAGTCGTCATCGGCGCCGTTGCACTGCTCGGTGTCGCTCGTCTTGGCGCAGGCGCGCTCGCACTGGCCGGGGCCGTCGGCGGCGTCACAGTCGATGCGTCCGGCGAGGCAGCCGCCGAAGACGCAGGCGCCGTCCACGCAGCTCCAGCTGGAGAAGGGGCTGCCGCCCGTGCAGTCGTGGCCGCACTCGCCGCAGTTGAACACGTCGCTGTCGAGGTTCGTCTCGGCGTCGATGTCGCCGTCGCAGTCGTTGTCGACCCCGCAGGTGTCGGCGGTGCCGGTTGGGGGCCTCGTCGCGCCCAGGCACTGCCGGGTGCCGCCCACGCAGCGGCGCTGCCCGGGGGTGCAGCCGCTCACGCCCGAGGAGCCTGCCGGTAGCGCCGGCGGCTCGTCGCACAGGCCCGACCAGTCGCTCGGCGGTAGCGCGCAGACCGACCCGACGCCGGTCGCCAGGCAGAGCAGGCCCGCGTCGCAGTCGCTGTCGTCCGTGCAGTCCACCGGGTCGCCCTCGGCGGGCAGCGTGCCGTCGATGACGCCGTCGCAGTCGTCGTCCTTGCCGTTGCAGACATCGCCGGCGGCCGGATCGATGCTGCCGAGGCAGAGCAGCGCGCCCTCCGCGCAGCTCGACACCCCGAGGCTGCAGACGCCGGTGCCCGACACGCCGCAGGCCGAACCCGCGTCGATGAGGTTGTTGTCGGCGGTGCCGTCGCAGTCGTCGTCCTCGCCGTTGCAGGTCTCGTCGAGCTCTCCGGCGTGGATCACTTGGGGGCCGGTGTCGGCGTCGCACCTCGCGTTGCGCAGGCCCGTCTCTGGCACGTTGGGGCTCTCGGCGAGCAGGTCGTTCGAGTCCGGGTCGCAGCAGGTCACCAGGCCGCCGATGCACTTGGCGAGGCCCTGGTGCTCGGCCGCCGCGCAGGCGCCCTGCGTGCCGCCGCTGCAGGCCTGCCCGAGCCGGGCGTCGCCCGCTTCGAGGCTCGGATCCGTGTTGTCGATCAGCTTGTCGCAGTCGTTGTCGCGGCCGTCGCAGGTTTCCGGGCAGTCGTCCGGGTCGGCGCAGGGCTCGCCGTCGGCGTCAGTGGGGGTGCACTGGTACTCGCAGCCGTTGTCGGGGGAGCCGTCGGCGTCGAACCAGCCGTCGTCGCAGCGCTCGATGGCGCAGGCGGTGTTCTCGGCGGTGCAGGCCTCGTCACCGGCCGCCGTGGTGACGCAGGCGGGTACGGCGTTCGGGGTCACGCACTTTCTGCCGCAGACGCCGCAGTTGTCCACGTCGTCGCAGGTGGCGACGTCCTCGTCGATCTCGCCGTCGCAGTCGTCGTCCGCGCCGCAACCGACGGCGCCGCCGAGGTCGGTGTCGTTTTGCCCGTCGGGGTTCCAGGGGCAGTAGTACTCGCAGCCGCCGACCAGCGGATCGAGATCGTAGTAGTCCGTCTCGCAGCGGTCGTAGCCGCAGCGGCCGGGCTCTGACCCGTCGGGCTCGTCGGGCGGGTCGCACTCCGGCCCCACCACGTGCACCTGCTCGAGGCAGGAGTTGTCGCAGGTGCCGCAGGTCAGCGCGCTGGCGAAGTTGACGTCCTCGTCGATCTCGCCGTCGCCGTCGTTGTCGACGCCGTCGCAGGCCGAGTCGTCGAAGGCGCCCTCTCCGCCCTGACCGTCGGGGCCGGCGTCGACGTTGAGGATGGGGTTCGAGTCCGGGCCGGCGTCGACGAAGGAGATGCTGCCGGCGGCACCGGTGATCGGCCCCCCGCCGCCGCTGCCGTCCGCCGCGGGACCGCAATCGTCCCAGCAGAACGCCTCGGTCTGGCAGCCCGTGGCCCCGAGCGCGAGCGTGCCGAGCAGCGAGAGCCCAAGGGCTCGCAGCGCCCGGGCGGTCATCGGGCACCTCCCGGGGCGCGCGGCGCCCGCGCTTCGTCGCGGTCGCGGTCCGGTCGCCGTCGCCGCCTCTGCTCGAGCAGCAGCCCGGCGAGCAGCGCCGCGAGCGCTCCGGCCGCGGACCGCGAGCCCGGAGCCGTGCGGCAGGAGCAGCCGCCGCCACCCGTCGCTAGCCCCCACGCACGGGGCGGTTCCGGCTCGGGCTCGACCTCGTCGCCCCCGTCCTCCCGCGCCCCGCCGCCGTTCTCGCTCGCCTCGCCGGCGGTGCCCGCGACGGCGACTCCGGAGCCGCCGCTCCCCTCCGTCTCGCTGCCACCCTGGCCGCCCTGGCCGCCCTGGCCGCTCGTGCTGGCCACGACGCACTCGCCGAGCTCGCAGACCTGGCCCTCAGGGCAGACGATGCCGGTGCAGGGCGGATCGCCACAGGCGCCAGTGGCCGGATCGCAGTAGGCCCCGTCGGCGCAGGGCAGGAAGACGGTCGTGTCGCAGCGCGACGGCGCGCAGGCGAATTCACCTGCGCCGTCGTCCTGGCACACCTCGTCGCCCGTGCAGGGCTCGGCGCAGCCCGTCGGCACGCAGTCGCCCTCCACGCAGCGCTCGATCGGCTCACAGTCGACGCCCGCGCAGGAGGCGACGCAGCGCGCCTCGGTGCGGGAGGTGTCGGGCTTGCAGACCTCGTCGGCCTCGCAGGGGTTCGGGTCGCACGGATTGTCCGCGCAGGCGCCGCCGCTGCAGAGCTCCCCGGCGTCGCAGCCGAAGAAGAAGCAGCTGTTCTGTGGCTGGCACTGGCCCGACGCCGGGCCGGTGGGGACGCAGGCCTGTCCCTCCGGGCACTCGACCTGGAAGCAGGGGCTCTGGCAGCCGGCCGTGCCCTTGCAGACGCACTCGGGGAGCTGCGTCGCGCCGGGGACGCTGCCGGCGGGGGCGCACTGGATCACGTTGTTCACGCGCACCGTCTTGCCCGAGCAGTCCCCGCAGGGATCGGTGAAGCAGAAGCAGCCGACGTCGCCCGTGTGGCTCTCGGGGAGCTGCAGCTGCTCGGAGCCGGTGGGGCAGGGGAACTCGCCGCCGGTGCAGGGCTCGAGGCAGAAGCAGAAGTCGCCCGTGTCCACGCAGGCCTTGCCCGGCGAGCAGACGACCGGCTCGTCGACGTCCCCGTCGCAGTCGTTGTCGGCGCAGTCGCACGTTTCCGCCTGGGCGCCGACGCCGCCGACACACACCACCAGCCCGGCGACGCACCCGAGCTGCCCCTCGGCGCAGAGCCCCTCGTCGGTGCCGCAGGGGTCGCCGATCCGGCGCGGGGGGCTGGCCGGGTCCAGCGGATCGACGGTGCCGTCGATGCCGTCCGGCGCCGGCCCTGCCTCGTCGGTCAGCCCGTCGCAGTCGTTGTCCTTCCCGTCGCAGATCTCGGGGGCGGGGCCGACGCCGCCGACGCACACGTAGCCGCCGTCGCCGGCCTCGGTGTCGCACTGGCTCAGGCCCGGGTGGCACTCGCCCTGGGTGCGGTCGCCGGGGTAGGTGGCGGCGTCGTAGGCCACGGCGCAGGCCGCGCCGAGCGCCAGGCCGTTGTCCGTGTCGCCGTCGCAGTCGTTGTCGAGGCCGTCGCAGATCTCTGGCGCCGGTCCCTGGCCCGTGCAGGTGATGGTCCCGGCCACGCAGGCGTTGACGCCAGTGGTGCACTCGCCGGTCTCGATCCCGCAGGCGTCGCCGATCGGCGAGCCGAAGACGCCGTCGTCGAGCTCGTCGTTGCAGTCGTTGTCGACCCCGTCGCACACCTCGTTCGACGGGACCTGGCCGCCGTCGCAGACCCAGCGATCGACGACGCACTGGAGCGTGCCGGTGTCGCAGGGCGACGTGAGCGACCCGACCCCGCGGCAATCGGCGCCGTCGGGCGGATCCCACGCGAGCCCCGTGGTCGCCGGATCGCCGTGCACGCAGCTCGTCCCCGCGAGCGGCCAGCAGCCGGGGTCCTCGGGGGCGTCGTCGAGGTTGTCCTCCGAGTCGGACAGGCCGTCGCAGTCGCCGTCGATCCCGTCGCAGAGCTCGAACGGGTCCGGGTTGACGCCGTCGCCGCCGCAGACGATCGATCCGTTGACGCACTCGGTGGTGCCCTTCTGGCACTTGCCCACGTCGGTGCCGCAGTCCGCGATCCCCTCGCCCGGCAACAACGCGCCCCCCTCGCGCTCGTCGACCAGGCCGTCGCAGTCGTCGTCGATGCCGTTGCAGAACTCCTGGTCGAGCGGCCCCACGCCGCCCACGCAGGCGCCGGCGTAGGCCCCGTCGACGCAGGGCCGGTGGCCCATCACGCAGCGCGAGTCGGGGTGCTCGGCGTCCTGGAAGACCACCCCGTCCGGAGTGCCCGGCATCACGCAGGGCTCGCCGAGGGCGCCGTCGTCGGCGACGCCGTTGCAGTCGTCGTCCACGCCGTCGCAGGTGGTGTCGTCCGCGGCGGGGTCGTCGCTGCACTCGGACCAGGTCTTGGAGGCGCCGATGCTGGCGCCCGGCAGCCCGGTGGGATTCACCTCCTCCGCGCAGGAGATGACGCCAGAGCAGGCCGGGTTGGGGCTGGTGAGCAGGCCGCAGGGGATGTCGGCGAAGTCCTCGTCGATCCGCGTGTCGCAGTCGTTGTCGATGCCGTCGCAGATCTCGGGCGAGGGCACGCAGGTCCCGCAGTCGAGCGGCGGCGCCACGTTGTCGACGAGCAGGTCGCAGTCGTCGTCGACCCCGTTGCACGTCTCCGGCACCGGGCAGGCGGGGCACTTGTTGAACCCCTCGTCCACCAGGCTCGTGTCGAAGCCAGCGGCCGAGGCGATCACCTGCGCGTCGCAGTTGTTGTCGACGTCGTCGCAGGCCTCCCCGGGGTTCTGGCAGAGCCACTTCGCTTCGGGGTCAGTGGTGTCCGTGTCGGCCTCCCAGCAGGGCAGGAGCCACCGGTCGCCCTGGGGATTGGTCGCCGCGTCGATGCTGGC
>CAYZQO010000063.1:0-34676 GCA_964480725.1 uncultured Polyangiaceae bacterium
GTCGTCGTCGTCGTCGTCGTCGTCGTCGTCGTCGTCGTCGTCGTCGTCGTCGTCGCTCTTGGCGCGATCCTCGTCGGCAGCGTCGGCCTCGGCGGCAGAGTCCTCTTCTTCGTCCGCGTCCTCGTCGTCGCGGCTCGGGTCGTCGGGTGCGTCCTTCATGGCGCGCACCCTAGCCGGTCGCGGACCTTCCCGTAAGAGGGACCGCGTTCCGTTCAGCCTCACCAGGGTCCGTCATACCCCTGACCGGCAGCCACGGCCCCGTCCGGCGCCGACGCTCTCCACCTGTATCTACCCCGCCGCTCGCGTGGCCACGTTGGCGCGCGCGGCGAGCCGCCGGTGAACGGTGATCGCGACGGCCACCAGCCCGAGCCCGATGAGCTGGGACGTGCTCAGCCCGAAGAGCGCCCCTCGATCGTCGGCGCGCACCGTCTCGACCAAGAACCTCAGGACAGCATACAGGGCTACGAACGCCACGAAGACCTGCCCGTCGTAGCGCTTGCGGCCGTGCAGATAGAGGAGCAGCAGGGCCGCGATGGCCAGGCTCCCGGCGGACTCGTAGAGCTGCGTGGGGTGGACCGGGAGCGACGGCTCCGCGGGCGACCCCAGGAGCGCGCGTTTCCACTGCGACTCGCTCGCCGGGCTGTGACCCGGGAAGACGATGCTCCAGGGCAGCGCGCTCGTCGCTCCGAAGCAGCAGCCGGCGAGGTGGCAGCCCATCCGCCCGAAGCCCAGGCCCAGCGCCACGGTGATCCCGGCCATGTCCGCGGCCCTCCAGAACGGGAAGCGGTCGCGCCGGAGGACGTACCAGGCGGTGCCGCAGGCGAGGACAAAGCCGCCGTAAAAGGCGAACCCCGCCCGCCAGAACTGGGCCCACGCGGTGCAGCGGTCGAGCGCGTCCCAGAAGGTGCCGCGCGCCTGCGGGTGGCAGACCCCGAGCGCAGCATCCCACACCCCGTCGTAGCTCGCGCTCCGGCACTGGGCCTCGGTGACCTGCCAGCTCACTGCCGCCGGATCGGTGCACAGGTGCACGTAGTCCCAGAAGTATCCGTCGGCCACGACGTGCAGCAGGCGGCCACCGATGACTCCCGCCATGAGCATCGCCAACCCGAGATCGACGATGACGTCCGGATCCTGTCCGATCCGCTTCGCCCACACCGCCCCCATGGCGGTGGCGAAGACGAAACCGGCCACCAACAGCGTGAAGTAGCTGGGAAACGGGATGGTGTCGAAGAGAGTGAAGAGCCGGCCGAACATCGGGATCCCTCGCGCGTGCCGGGCCGGTCGTCGCCGACGATCCCCCGGGTTAGGGCGACGGCGGCGGCGCGCTGGCGCTCGCCGGCAGTCCCTCCAGCGCCGGACGCGGCTCATCGCCCGCGTCGTCCTCAGCGACGGCAGGCGCCCGCCGACGCGGGGCCTCGCTCCCGGCCGCCCGCTCGGTTTCGGTCGGCGGTGGGCCGCGCCGCGAGAGAATCATGTCGATGGCCATCAACGAAACCCCAGCGCAGATGGAGACGTCCGCGATGTTGAAGGTCGGCCAGTGCTCCGTGACGGTCCAGCCGGAGGTCAACCGGGCGATGAGCTCGTTCATCTGCCCCACCCACCCTGCCCGATAGTCGATGAAGTCGATGACGCTGTTGCGCACGATGCGATCGGTGAGGTTGCCGAGGGCGCCACCGAGCACGAGCGGGAGCCCCCAGGTGAGCGCCCGCTGGGAGGGGTGGAGCCGACTGTATAGCGAGACGATGAAGACGACGGCGGCAAGGCTCACCAGTAGGAAGAACGGTCGTCGCACGACCTCGCTCGCGTCCTGCAGGATCCCCCACGCCCCACCCCGGTTGAACGCGAGCGTGAGCGTCAGGTGCCGGTCGATGACGACGATCCCCGGCTCTGCCGCCGTCCGCTGCGAGAGCACGCGCAGGGCCCAGGCCTTGGTCGCCACGTCCGCGAGGAGCGACAGCCCCGCCACCACGCCGAAGAACACGAAGGTCGGTCGACGGCCGAAGGTCGCGATCCCCTCGCTCCGCCTGGGAGCAACACGCGCCGCCCGACGCCGGCGCGGCGCCGGCTCGACCTCGACGGGGTCGACGCCCGCCCCCGACGCTGGCAGGTCGCCCTCGTCGTCGGCGGCCACGGCCGGCGCTGAGTCCGACGGGGGAGGGTCCGATACGCCCGGGAGGGGCTGGCTGGGGTCGCTCATCGATCGCCGCGGTTTCCTACGACAGGTCGCCCGTTTGGGCCAGCACGGCCCGTCGCTGCCCGCGCGCGCCGCCCCCGGGTTTGTCATACACCGCACATCCGTTTAGTATCCCGCCATGCCGTCGCCCCCCTGGGAGCAGCGCCTGGGCATCGACGCCGTCCTCGAGGAGTGGCTGGCCGCCGGGGCCGTGAAGGACTGCCTCGCTGCGGACCAGGAGCTGCCCGCTCGCCCGGCGAGCCTCGCTCCCCTGCCGGTCGGGCTCCACCCGGCGATCGGGCGTGCCCTGGCGGCGCGCGGCATCCACCAGCTCTATTCCCACCAGGCGGAGGCCATCGCAGCGGCGCTCGCCGGGCGCCACGTCGTCATCGCGACCCCCACCGCCAGCGGCAAGACGCTCTGCTTTCACCTGCCCGTGCTGCAGGCCCTGGTCGAAGACCCGACGGCGACCGCCATCTTCGTGTACCCCACCAAGGCGCTCTCGCGGGACCAGGAGCACGGCCTCCACGCCCTCGTCGCGGAAGCAGGGATCGAGCTACCCGCGATCGTCTACGACGGCGACACGCCGGCCGACGCGCGCCGCGCCGCGCGCGAGCGCTGCCGCATCCTGCTCACCAACCCCGACATGCTCCATGCGGGGATCCTGCAGAACCACGCCAAGTGGGCGGCGCTTTTCCAGAGCCTGCGCTACGTCGTGCTCGACGAACTCCACACCTACCGCGGCGTGTTCGGCTCGCACATGGCGCACGTCGTCGCCCGCCTCGGCCGGGTGGCAGCGTTCCACGGCGCCCGCCCCCGGTTCATCACCGCGACCGCCACCATCGGCAACCCGCGCGAGCACGCCGCCCGCCTGCTCGACGTCGAGCCAGACTCGATCGCGCTCGTCGATCGCTCGGGGGCGCCGCAAGCGCCGCGTCGCGTGCTGCTCTACAACCCGCCGGTGGTCAACGCCGAGCTCGGGGTGCGAGCGAGCGCGCTGAAGGCCTCCGTGCGCCTGGCCGGGGATCTCGTCGAGGCCCGGGTGCCCACCATCGTCTTCGGCCCGTCCCGCAATTCGGTGGAGGTCATGCTCAAGTACCTGCGCCAGCGTGCAGGCCATGTGTCGGGTCCCGACGCGATCAGGGGCTACCGCGGCGGCTACCTCCCCGACGAGCGTCGACGCATCGAGCGGGGCCTGCGCGAGGGCGAGATCCTGTGCGTCGTCGCCACCAACGCGCTCGAGCTTGGGATCGACATCGGGGACCTCGACGCTGTGATCTGCGCCGGGTACCCCGGCTCCGTGGCGGGCACCTGGCAGCGCTTCGGCCGCGCGGGCCGGCGGGGCGGCACCAGCCTTGCCGTGCTCGTCTGCTCGAGCGACGCGCTCGACCAGCACCTCGCCAGCTCGCCGGGCTTCCTCCTCGGCGCCGCCGCCGAGGAGGCGCGCATCGACCCCGCCAACGTCGAGATCCTCCTCGACCACCTCAAGTGCGCCACCTTCGAGGCGCCCTTCGCGCTGGAGCCGGTCGGCGCGCGGCCGAGCCGGCCCGCCCCCGCCGTGGGCGAGGCTTACCTCGGCCTCGACGCCCAGGCCACGCGCGACGCCCTCGAGTACCTCGCGGCGAGCGGGCTCGTGCACGCCGCCGGCGGCAGCTTCCACTGGGCGGGCGAGGCGTTCCCGGCCAACCACGTCTCCCTGCGCAACATCGGCTGGGACAACTTCGTCATCATCGACGTCGAAACCGACCGGACGATCGCCGAGCTCGACTGGCGCGCAGCGCACACCATGCTCCACGAGCAGGCGATCTACCAGCATGACGCCGAGCAGTACCAGGTCGAGCGGCTCGACTACGACAACCACAAGGCCTTCGTCCGCCGAGTCAAGCCAGACTACTTCACCACCGCCCTCACCTATCGCACCGTGGAGGTGATCGATCCGGTAGGCGATGGCGTGCTCGGGCGCGCGCCGATCGGCCACGGTGACGTCAAGGTCGTGGAGAAGGTGACGGGATACAAGAAGATCAAGTTCTTCACCCACGAGAACGCGGGCTACGGCGACGTCACCTTGCCCGAGATGCAGATGCACACCACCGCGTTCTGGCTCACCCTGCGCGAGGCCGACCTCGCCCGCCTCCCCTACCCTCGCGCGACCATCATCGACGGCCTGCGCGGCCTCGGCGCGGCGCTGGAGACGGCCGCCACCGTGGCGCTGATGTGCGATCCGCGCGACCTCGGGCGCACGCTGGGTGATGGGGCCGGGGACGCCGGGGGCGCCGGAGACGAGCCCGAGGCGCACAGCGAGCTCCGACCGCGCACCGGAGCACCCCCGGCGCCCAAGCACGTGGCGCCGACGCCGCTCCCGGCCGGTCGCGATCCACACGCCCGTCGTACCGGCGCCTTTGACCCAACCGTCTTCCTCTTCGATGCCCACCCCGGTGGCGTCGGGCTCGCTCCCCGGATTTTCGAGCGCTCCGGGGAGCTCTTGGAGCGGGCCGTCCGGATCGTCGCGGGCTGCGCTTGCCCGGTGGGGTGCCCGGCGTGCGTGGGGCCCGGCGGGGACGCGCCGCCGTTCGGAGGCGTGGGCATGTCCCCTCCGGACCGCCCCCGCGATCCCGGCGGGCGCAAGGCCGTCGCCCTCGCCGTCGCACGGGCGATCCTCGGCTGAAACCCCGGGCGCTGCCGGCACGCGCGACGCCGCCTGCGCCGTGGCCACGCTTGCCCGGGCCAGCAGGGGATCCTACCCTTCGCGGGTGGCCGCCCGCAGCCGCTCCCCCCGTGAACGCGCTGGCAACCACGGGGGGCGCTCGTGGCTGCTCGCGGCGGGGGCGCTCGCGGTGGCGTGCATGGCCCGGTCGGGCGAGCTCCCGGAGCCGGTCGATCTGGAGGGAGACGACGACCCCGTCTTGCTCGAGGTCCCGACGCCCGAGGATCCGCTCTCCCAGCTCCCCCCGCTCGATCCGCACGATCTGTTGGGCATCGACCCCCCCCACGGCCCCCCTTCGGGCGGGCGCGCCGTCCTCGTCCGGGGCAGCGGCTTCGGGGGCGACGCTCGAGTCTGGTTCGGCGACACGGAGGTTCCCGAAGGCGATGTGGTCGCGGTCGACGCGACGCGCCTGCAGGTCGTGACCCCGCCCGGTGCCCCGGGACCCGCAGCCCTGACGGTACAGAACGGCGACGACGCCTCAACCCGCCGCACCCTCACCGACGCCTACACCTACGACGCCTTCGAGGTGGCCCCCGCGCGCGGCCCCACCGCGGGAGGCACCCGCCTCGAGCTAGCCCTGGGCGCCCTCGTTCCGGCGGCCGAGGCGGCGACCGTCACCGTCGACGGTACACCCTGCACCGATCTCGAGGTGGTCGAGCCGGGCGTCGTCCGCTGCACGACCCCGCCCGGCACCCCCGGCGCCAAGGCCGTCCGGCTCGCCACGGGCGACGGCGCGTTCACCGTCCTCGACGCCTTCACCTACGGCGACTCCGACGACGGCTACCGCGGCGGGCTCGCCGGCGAGGCGCTCGACGCGGCGCTCACTGTCCTAGTGCTCGACGGCACCACTGGCGCGCCCCTCCCGGGCGCCACCGTGGTGCTCGACGCGGAGCTCATGACCGCGACGTCGACCGGCCAGGACGGCCGTGCCGAGTTCGCTCTCTCGGGCTCAGCGCCCACGAGGACGGTGACCGCCGCGGCCCCCTGCCACCAGCCGATGACGCTGGTGGAGGTCCCGGTCGATCACGTCACGCTCTACCTGGATCCCGTCCTCACCCCCGCCTGCGGCGATCTCGGCGGTTTGCCCGCGGGCCGCGGCTCCGGCGCTGACGCCGTGTCCCTGGTGGGGGAGCTGCTCTGGCCGGAGGTCAACGAGTTCCAGCGCCCGCCGTTTGGCAACGTCCCCGCCCCGGCACGTTCGACCGCGCGGCGCGCCGCCTACGTGCTGATCGCCAACGCCAGCGCCACCCGCGGCTTCACCCTCCCGGGCGCCGACCAGGCGGTGACCGAGGACGCCGTCGGGGCGCTCGGCTCGACCTTCACTGTTCCGGTCCTCCCCGGGATCCACACGCTGTACGCGCTCGCCGGCATCGAGGATCGTTCCCTGTCGCCACCGAGCTTCGTCGCCTACACCCTCGGGCTGCTGCGGGGCGTCACCGTCGGCGTCGACGGGACGTCCCGGGAGCTCTTCATCGACGTGGTGGTGCCGCTGGACCACGCGCTCACGATCGACGTCACCGCGCCGAACCTGTCGTCGCGCGGCCCGGACCGCCTGGTGGCCAAGGTCGGGGTCAAGGTCGGAGACGGCGAGCACCTCGCGCTGCCCGTCGGCCCCATCACCCGCCTCCTGCCGACCTCCGATCCCATCGAGTTCGTCGGGTTGCCTCCGCTCGTCGGGCCGCTCGCCGGGTCCACCTACGTCACCGAGGTCCGCGCGGTGACCGGCAGCGCCGGAGGGGAGCCGTCGAGCGAGCTGGGGGTCTTCGCCGGCGGCTCGACCGGGGTGGCCTGGGAGATCGAGGGTTTCTTGGAGGTCCCCGCCCTCGTCTCCCCCGCGCCAAGCGGGGCCTGGGACGGCAGCGCGCTCGCCGTCGAGCACCCGCCCGGGGGCAGGGCCCCGAGCCTCACCTACGTGGAGATCGCCAGCGGCGACGACCTCGTCACCTGGACGGTCGTGCTCCCCGCGGGGGTCACGGCCACGGAGCTCCCCGCGCTCGACGCTCTCGGCGAGGGGCTCGGCCTCGTGCGCGGCCCGCTCACCGTCGTGGTGACCGCCGTGGTCATCCCGGAGTTCGACTTCGCGACCTGGAGCTACGCCGATCTCTCGAGCAGCCGCTGGGAGGCGCATGCCCGCGACGAGTTCTTCGTCCACTGGTGAACCCGGGGGCCCGAGGCTGGCCGCACCCGCTGCCGCCTGCCCGTACGGGCGCGGCGCTGGGCTCACCCTCCTGATCGCGTCGCTCGGGGGCGCCTGCCAGTTCGACGAGACATCGCGCTGGGTGGCTCCGCCCGCCCCGGCGCTCGCGACCTGCCCGGTGGGCGAGCTCCGCTGCCGGACCGCGCTGCAGCGCTGCGAGCTCGACGACGGCGAGCCCCGCTGGGTCGACCTCGAAGACTGTCGCGAGGAGGGCCTCGTCTGCGCCCCGAGCCTCCGCGCCTGCGCGCATTGCCTGCCCGAAGAGCTCGCCTGTGGTGGGGCCGACGTCGTCCGCTGCGACGCGGAGGGCGAGGAGCAGACGGTGATCGAGACGTGCAGCGGCGACGGAATTGCCTGCCGTGGCGGCGCTTGCGTCAGCCTCTGCGCGCAGGCCGCGCGGGAGCGCAGCAATGTCGGCTGCGAGTATTGGGCCGTCGACCTCGACAACGCCAACATCGGCCCGGACCTCAACGCCGCCGCCCAGCAGTTCGCGGTGGTCGTCAGCAACCCACAGCCGGACCTCTCAGCCCTCGTCACTGTCGAGCTCGACGAGAGCCTGCCGGGGGCGCCGAGCGCGCCCGAGGAGGTGGCGCGGGCAACGTTGCCGGCGCTCGGCCTGCGGGTGTTCCGGCTCGGGCCCCGCGAGGTCGATGGCTCGCCTCCCGGCAGCTTCGACGCCGGCACCCACACGGCGCTGTCGCGCACCGCCTACCGGATACGGAGCGACGTGCCGATCATCGCCTACCAATTCAACCCGCTGGATAACGTCGACGTCTTCTCCAACGATGCCTCCCTGCTCAAGCCCGTCGAGTCCCTGGTCGTGGACCCGGGCCAGCTCACCCCGAGCTACGTCGTGCTCGGCTGGCCCCAGACCCTCGCCTCCACCGACGACCCCGACACCAACTTCGACCCCCTCGACCCCACCGATCTGCGCGCGTTCCTCGCCGTGGTGGGGACCCGGAACGGTACGCGCCTGCGCGTCACGCCGACCACCCGCGTGATCGGGGCCGCGGCCTCCGCCGCGGGTCTCCCCGCCGTGCCAACCCTCGCCCCCGGCGAGGCGCTCGAGGTCACGCTCGACGCCTTCGACGTCCTGAACCTTGAAACCGATGATTTCAACGCCGACTTCACCGGCTCCACGGTGGAGGCCGACCAGCCCGTCGTGGTCTTCACCGGCAGCGAGGCCAGCGACGCCCCCTACTTCGACGAGCTCGCGGGCCGCTCCTGCTGTGCCGACCACCTGGAGGAGCAGCTCGATCCGATCCGCACCGCCGGGCGCACCTTCGTGGCCAGCGTCACCGCCAACCGCGTCGCCGCACTGGTGAGCGCCGGAGAGCCACTCCCGGCGAGCGTCCAGCCGGAATTCTTCCGCGTGGTGGCGACGACCCGCGACGGCGCGAGCCTCCGGGCGACCGTCGACGGCGAACCCTTCGAGGCGACCCTGCTCCAGCTCGGCGATCACGCCGACCTCGTTGCCACCGAGCCCTTCGTGCTCACCAGCGACGCCCCGATCATCCTGGGGCACGTGACCCCATCGCAGCAGGCCGCGGGGATCCGCCGCGGCCTACCTGGCGGCGATCCCAGCCTCACCATCGTGCCGCCAGTAGAGCAGTTCCGCACCAGCTACGTGCTGCTCACGCCCGACCAGTACGCCTTCGACTTTCTCCGCATCGTCACCCCGGCGGACACCCGTGTGATCCTCGACGGGGGTGATCTCGGCGAAATCCCCGGCTGCACCGTCGCCATCGCCGCGGGCGCGCCCGCAGAAGGCGCGGGGCCGTTCTTCGTGCACACCTGCCAGCTCGGCTTCCCCACCCTCCGCCGCGAGGGGGACGACCTAACGCTCGATCCTGGCGTGCAGGACGACGGCGTCCACCGTCTCTTCGCCGATCGCCCCATCGGGGTCCTCGTGGACGGCTTCGACCGCTATGTGAGCTACGCGTACGCCGGCGGCACGGAGCTCAGGGAGCTCGTACTGCGGTGAACCGCGCGGCCTCGAGCTCGCGCAGGTCGCCCCCCACTCCCCTTCCGAAGCCCCGTCCTGGCGCGCGGCAGGCCAGGCCCGGTCTATCCCGGGTCCAGGCAATACCCGCTCGAGGTATCGACGACACACAGCTCCGCGCGCCCGCAACTGGCGAGCTCACGCCACTGGGATCCCTCGCAGAGAAGCACCTTGCCGCAGGGACTGCAGACCCACCGCCCCTCCGGGGCGCAATTGCTGCAGTAGTCGCAGTCGTCCGGCTCGTCGACGCAGCCGCCGATCCCGCAATTCTCCAATGTCCAACCCGACGCGCCGGGGTTGCACGTCTCGAGCGCCAGGCCGTCGCTGGTGCAGTGGGCGGCGCCCGCTCGGCACGCGGCACAGGTGCCACTAGCCGCGTCGCAGACGAGTGACGCGGGGCAAACCTGGAGGGGCATCCAGGCATCGCCCGCGGCGCTGCATTGGAGAAGCTGCTGCGCCTCACAACCGAAGCGCCCCGGCTCGCACACCCGGCAGCGCCCCTCGCTCGCGAGGCACCAGTCCGGCCTCCCGCACACCGCGAAAGGAGTCCAGGCCGCGTCGCGACACTGCAAGAGCGCGCCGGCGTCATCGCAGGTGAAGAGCCCCTCCGTGCAGGTGGCGCCGGCGGGGGGGTCCCCCTTCGCGGCCTCGAAATCTCCCCACACCAGGTGACAGCCAACGCTGACCAGCAGCAGCGGGAGCGCCACGGCCGCGGCGCGAGTTGGTCGAGACACGGTCACTAGATGCACACGTGATTCTCGTCGCAGGCGGGCGTGGCGGGGGTGCTGGCGCAGTCCTCGTGGTCCCGGCACTGGACGCAGGCGCTGTCGAGGCAATACGGCGACGACGTCGTCGTACAATCCGTCGCGCAAGAGCCACAGTGGACGTCGTCCCCGGTCAGGTCCACGCAGGTGCCGCTGCAATTGGTCAGCAGCGGATCCGTGCAGACGCACTCACCGCCGGTGCAGGCCTGGGTCGCCGCGCAGACCGTCGTGCAAGTGCCGCAGTGCGCGTCGTTCGAGCTCAAGTCCACGCAGGTGGCGTCACACACCGCCTGTCCGCTTGGGCACAGGCACTGCCCGCTCTGACAGGACTGACCGGTCGCCGGACAGTCGTCGTCCACCGCGCAGCTCACACACACTCCGTTGCGGCACGTCCCCGTGGGCGCCACGCACGCCCGGTCACAGGCGCCGCAGTGGCCCGGGTCCGTCTCCATATCGACGCACTGGTCCCCGCATCGATCCGGGGCCAGCGACGGGCACGCACAAGCGCCGTCCACGCAGGCCATGACGTCGAGGCAGTCGTCGTCGCCGACGCACTCCACGCAGCGGCCCGCGCTGCAGCGCGGGAGCGCTCCCGTGCACGGCGCGTACTCCCAGGAGCCGGCCGCGCTGCAGGTGCCGGCCGCGACCGGCTCCTGCTGGCACGTGGTGGAGGCGGGTTCGCACTCGACGCACTCGACGCCGTCGAGGCAATAGGGCGTGGCACCGGTGCAGGAGCCGCTCGCGCAACCGACGCACTGGGCTTCGCCGTCGATGAGCGTGCACACGGGGGCAGGATCGAGGCACGCGGTCGTGGTGAAGGCGCCGGTGGGCGAGCAGCTCCGCACCTCGTCATTGACCGTGCACGTCGCCGGGGTGGCACCGGGGTCGCACGCGACGCACGACGCCTGGCCGGCGACGACGAGGCAGCGAACGTCACACGTCGTCGTCGTCCACGTGCCCGTGCTGGTCGCGCAGGACCGGCGGGTCGCAAGGTCGGCGCAGGTGGCCGCCGAGTTCGCGTTGCACGCGGCGCACTCGCCCGTGGCGGGGTTGCAGGCTGGGGTGTCGCCCGCGCAGTCGGTCGTCGTGTAGATCCCTTCGACGCAGTGGCGGCGCGTGTCGTCGTCGAGGCAGGTGGTGGGCGACGCGGCGTTGCAGCTCGCGCAATCACCCTGGTAGCAGACGACGTTGCCGTCCGTGCGCGCGGCGCAATTCTCCAGCTGCCAGGCGTTGTTCACGCATTCTCGGCGCGACGTCGTGTCAGGGATGCACTGTCGAGTCGCCCCCGTGCACTCGACGCAGCGGCCTTCGACGCAAGCGGGCGTTGCCGCCGGGCAAGCGACGACCTCGGTCGCGGAGAGGACACCCCCGACACACCGCCTCAAACTGGTCGCGTCGGCGCACTCGTAGCGCGTGGGGTCGAACCCATCCCCACTCGCCGAGCAGGTGTGCACCCCCGCCTCCCCCACACAGCTCGCCTGGTTGGGCGCGCAGGTGTCGGCGCAGTAGTCGGCGGCCCCGTCGTTGACGCACCCGAGTCCGGCCACGCACGGCTCCGTCGTACCCCACGCGCTGCGATCGGCGGGGCAGCGTCGCGTGGAGCCCGGCCGGCTCTCCTCGACGCACGCCACCTCGTCGGCGAGCGGACAGCCCGCGCAGTAGTCGGAGTTGCCCGGGCTGTCCTGGCAGCCATACTCACAGGTCGTGGGAGCGCCGAACCCGCCACGGTCGACCGTGCACGCCTGGATCTGGTTGGTGCCGGAGCACTGCGTGTCGCCCGGATCGCAGACGTAGCAGTAGCCCTCGGGCCCGGAGGCGTAGCAGTGCGCGGCGTCGCGACACGTGCCGCGCGTCTCTAGGACCTGCCCGGCGGGACCGCACTGCTGGAGCTCGGCGTCGTCGCAGCTGAACTGATTGGCCACACAGATATCGCACTGCTCGCCGATCGGATCGCAGATCTCTCCGGCGCAGGTGGCGACGTCGTCCCACCGGTCCCGCCCGACCGCGCAGGTTTGCAGCACCTGGGGGGTACCGTCGGTGCACTGGAAGGCGCCAACCTGGCAGACGGGCTCGAGACACCACGCCCCCCACTCCGAGGCGAAGCAGAGCGGGTCCGTCGTGCATGGAGGCCCGGTGGGCTGCCACGAGGGCACGCCGGCGGCGTCCTCGCGACACTCCATGGGGACGCCAGCCTGGCATTGGAACGGCGGCGTGGGGCACTCGCCGCGGCAGGTCTGGCCCTGGGCGTCGCAGAGCCAACCCTCGGGGCAGGTCTGCAGCACCTCCCAGGCGACGAGCGAGCTCGGGCAGCTCCGAAGCACGTTTCCCGCGCAGTCCACCGCGCCGGCCTGGGGGCATCCCGGAGGATCGCAGTGCCCACCCGCGACATCACAGAGCGCATCGGTGACGCAGTAGTCGACGGTCTCCCAGGAGCTGTTGTCCGGCCCGCAACGCCGCAGCACGGTCCCGTCGCAGTCGTAGGCACCGGCCTCACACCCCGGCGACTCGCAGCGACCCTCCGCCGCCAGACACAGGACCGAGCTGGCGCACTCGGCAAAGCTCTCCCAGGTCGACGCCTCGGTGCAGCGCCGCAGCGTCGAGCCGCTGCACTCGTGTTCGCCGGGCACGCACGCGACACAGTCCTGGCGCGTCGCGTTGCACTGGTCGGCCGTCGCGCAGGTCTTGACGGTTTCGAAGCGGGTCCCGTCGAGGCTGCACTGCTGGAGCTCAGCCCCCTCGCACCGGTAGCTGCCGGGGGTGATGCCGGGCCCGCACCCGGCCTGGCACACGCCCGCCGCAGCGTCGCAGAGGGCCGCCGTGGCGCAAGTGTCGAACACCTCCCAACCGCTGCGGCTGGGGGGGCACCCGAGGAGCTGGCGCCCGTCCTCGGGAGCGCAGAGATAGGTCCCCGGATCACACACCGGGGGGTCGCACTGGCCCGTCCACCCGTCCGCGCTCGTCGCGGGGTATCGCTGCACCGTGGCGGTGCAGAGCTCCGGCGTCGCGCAGTCGACGACGGGTTGCCACGCGCAGTCGGCCACGCACTCGCGCAGAGTCGTCCCCGCACACTGGAGCTCACCGGGCGAGCAGCAGCGGCAGGACTGGGAGCGCTCGTTGCAGAGGTCGGCGGACTCGCACTGGGTGACGACCCATCCGTCGCCGGTCCCATTGCAGACGCTGAGCGCGGCGCCCTCACAGTGTGCCTCGCCAGCCAGGCACGTGAGACAACGTCCCGCCACCGCGTCGCAGTACACCGACGAATTGCACAGCGCGATCCGATCGAAGTCGGAGCCGACGGCGTTGCAGGACTCGAGCTCCCAGCCCGCGCAGCGATGCTCCCCCGGACTGCAGACGTGACAGAGCGCAGCCTGGGCGTCGCAGGTCACGGTCGACGGGCAGGTCTGGGTGGTCCGCCACGGCGGATCCGCCGCCGGATCGCAGCGTTGGAGCGCCGCCCCCTGGCACCGCACGTCGCCGGCGTCGCAGCTCGCGACGCCGACCGGCACGTCGCCCGCCTCGGTGCCGCCAGCGCCGGCAGTCGACACCGCGCCGACCTCGAAATCCCCGGCGAGCCAGTGACAGCCTGCCGTCGCCCAGAGCGTGGCCAGGGCGGCGGCGAGGATCGCGGGCACGAGACGCGCAGCCGACGCCATCAGAACGACCCTCGCAACCCCGCCTCACTCGGCGAGAGGTAGAGTCGAAGCCGCGACGGAGCGGCGTGCTCCGCCTCCGGCGACCTCCGCTGCCCGAGCCAAAACACGGCGCCCGTCGCCGCGCCGACCAGGCCGAGGGTGAAGCCCACGCCCGACGCCCAGCCGAGGCGATGGTAGCCTTCGATCGCGGAGGCCTGGCTCGCGGGGCACACACCCTCGGCGCAGAGCTCAGTCAACTCGGCGTGCCGCTGCAGGGCGAGGATGCCCGTCACCGATCCGAGGAGCAGTCCAGCGCCACCCACGCCGAAGGCCGCGTAGATCGCGGGCCGGCGCCAGTCGTCGTTGCCCTCCGGTCCCGGACGCTGATCGGTGGGGCTCGTCGCCGCTAGCTGCCTCCGGGGCAGCGCGTCGAGGGTCACCGCGCGGGCCGCCTCGCCGCCTTCGGGCAACTCCACGTGGAGGCGCCGGGACCGATATCCATCGGCCATCACGTCGATGGTCCGCCTACCGGGGTTGGTAGCGCGGGGAACACCCTGTGCGGCCCGCGGGATGGGCTGCCCATCGACCCGGATTTCGGCGTGGGGGACGTCCGGCACCGAAACCGTCAGCCACGCGATCTTGGGCTTCACCTCCTCGAGCAGGGCCCGCGCCTCCTGCACCGCGCGCTCCCAGCTCGGCGGTGCGCCGTCAGGGACCCCCTCTCGCAGCACCAGCTCGAACTGCTCCTGCGCCTCGACGTAGCGCTTCATACCGATCAGGGCGCGGCCGCGATCGACCACCAGGGTCGGGGCGTGAACCAGCGCGTCGGCGCGACGAAACCGATCCTCGGCGGTCGCGAAATCCTCACCTTGGAGCGCCTCGAATCCCTCCGCCGCTAGCGCGCGAGCAGTGGCGCGGTCGGCGTCGCTCTGAGCGCAGGTGGGTGAGCTGGCGAGGCACACACACACGAGCGAGGCCGCGGCAGTGACGACCACACCCGGCAGACGGGACGACCTTGGATGGTGCAGCGCGGCCGAGAGCAAGGACTTCTCCCCCCAAATCGAGCGAGGCGGTGGCAGCCAGCTTACGCCATGCACCCCCGTCCACCCAGCAGCGCGTTGGAGGGCCCCCAACAGCGGGCGCGCGCCCGAGCCCGGCCGGCCTAACAACCGGTCCTCCTGGCTGACTTGGAATGCTCCGAAACGAGACGGCGTCTGGGCACTGGGGGCGGGCGCCGTGTGTCCCGGAACGCCACGGCCGGGCGGCCATGGTGTTTGGGGCAGGCGATCGCCCGTCCCGACCGTCCGCTCACCGCTCAGATGCCGTAGTCGCGCGTGGTCGGCGCAGGGCTGGACGGGGCCGGGTTCGCCGGTCCAGCGCCGACCGATCGGGGACGACCCGTGGGCGCGCGCCGCGTCCTATCGACGGGCTCTTTCGGGAGCTCCTCGAGCGGAATGATGGGCACGGCCTCCAGAGCGTTCGGAGTGGAGCGCACGCTCAAGGAAGGCTCAGCCTCGGACGCCGCGCTCATCGGCTCCCGTGTCGGCACCTCCGGCTCGGGCCCCTTGCCGCGCTGCCACCACATCCCGGTCAACACCAGGAGCACGGCCAAGATAGGTAGCGCCACGACGAGCCATCGGCGGAAGCGGCGGAACCAGGTGGGCGGGATGGCCTCGGGCGTGTTTCGCGAACTCGAGATAGCCCCCGGGTCGGGCCCCGGCGGGCGGAAGGCGGGTGTGAGCCCCAGTTCGCCGGTGGGCAGGAGGGGCTGAGCCCTGACGGGCCACGGCTCTCCATCCTCCGCCGGGACGGAGGGCGCGGTGATCGCGCCTTCGCCTGGCGCGGCGGCCCGCCCCGACAGATGAGCGACCAGGGATTCGCCGGTGGCGGGTGAGTAGATGCCGGACTCGCGCATCTCGGGGAACGAACTGGTACGGGCGCGAGCCGGGGGGGGCACCGTGACCGAGCGCTCGAGACCCAGCGCCTTTGCGAACTCGTCCGCGAGCTCCTTCGCCGACTGGAACCGCTCCTCGCGGTCCCGCGCGACGGCGCGCTTCCACCAAGCATCGATGGCCGCGGGCAGGGTCGGCTCGTAGTCGGTGACGTTGGGCAACGGCTCGTAGAGGATGCGCCCCATCACCTCACCGATCGCATCGCCGGCGAACGGCGATTGACCGGTCAGGCACTCGAACGCCATCACGCCGAGGGACCACAGATCCGCGCGGTGATCGACGGGCTTGCCCCGCGACTGCTCCGGACTGAGATAGCACGGGGTCCCCAGGAACGTGCCCTCCCGCGTGGCGCGATCGCGCAGCGCGTAGACGCTGTCGAGCGCGATACCGAAGTCCAGCACCTTCGCGGTTTCCTCGTCGTAGCCCGGTACCAAGAACACGTTGTCGGGCTTGAGGTCGCGGTGGACGATGCCGAGCGAGTGCGTGCTCGTGAGCGCCCGCGCGACGTGGGCGACGACGCGGTACGCGCTGGTCGGGTCGAGCTTGCCGTCGCGGTCGATCCGCGCTGCCAGGCTCTCGCCCTCCAGCCACTCCATCACGATGTAGAGGGTGCCGTTCGATTCTCCGCAATCAAAAACGTCGACGACGTGCGGGCTGCGGAGCTGCGCTGAGAGCTTCGCCTCGCGAGAGAAACGCGCGCGGACCTCCGCGTTCGCGACCAGCTCGGCGTTCACGAGCTTGACGGCGCAGCGCGCGTCGAGGGCCTGGTCGTGGGCGAGCCAGACGGTCCCCATGCCACCGGCGCCCACCTTCCGGATCAGCTGGTACCGGTTAGCCAGGAGCCCCTCTGGACGACCCGCCGGGTCCAGTCTCGCTGCGTCCGCGGAGGCCTGGTTGGACATTCCCATTGCTTGGGTAGCCCCCTCCCTTTGCAAGTCAAGCGCAATTCGCCCGGGCGACCAATCCACCGCCGCTCGCTTGCCGCTCCACTGCCGGTTCCGCGGGGCGACGGCTCCCGACCTGCGCCCGAACGGGAGCGGGGGGCCGCCGGCGGCGGCGAGCACCCCGGTCGGGTCCCGACGACTCGTGCTGCCTCAGGCCGGCCCGGTGGGGCCTCCGGTCGAGCGCCACCGCGCGTCTCAGCGCGGCCAGGCGCGGGGCGCCCGTCGCTCGGTGGCGCCCGAGCCCCGGTCGTTCGACAATCGCGGGCAGGAGGCAAGCTCATGGGCTCACGATGGAGAACCGTGCTCGGGCTGGGGACGCTGGCGGCGGGGATCACGACGGCGGCGATCGCCTACGGGTGGGAGATCGATCAGGCGATCAGCACCTCGATCCACCACCACACCTTCGATCGGGTCGAGCTCGAGCGGCCCGGCGACGGCTGCAAACTCGACGTCGCCCTTCACTTCTCGGCCCCGTCGTCGGGTTACCAGGACTCGGCGCCCGTGCGGAATTTCTACCGCTTCAAGGCGCGCGTTTCCCTGAGCGAGCGCCACCGGATCTATTCCCGTGAGTTCTTCAACCGTGTGCCCGGACGGCGCGTCTACCGGTGGCAGCACGACACCACCGCGGAGGGCTGCTGGGCCGCGACCCCCGCGAAGGTGTACTTCGTCGATGTCGAGGGCTGCCGCGTGAGAAACTGCACGGTCGAGCCGTTCAAGGGGGAGTGATCCCCGGGCTGGGGTCGCTCGGCCCTTGCGGCGCGGCGGCCGCTGCGTGACCGTTCCGCCATGGTTCGGAGGCGATCCTTGGGTTCCGTCCGCAGCAGACCGTCGAGCGCGCCGCCCCGGACGGTCACGCTGTGGTTCACGCTGGCTGCCGCGCTCATGAGCGGCGGGTGCCCCCACCGGCCCCCACCGGTCACGCCGCCGCCGGATGTGATCACCGCGGCACCCCCGGCACCGGTGCGGTGGCAGGAGTCGAAGACGGGGCTCGGCTTCCGGCTGAGCGACGCCGATCCCGAGCCGCCGGCGCGCGCGCGTGTGAAGGCGACCTCGCTCTCCGACGAGGACGCCCAGGCCCTCATCGCACGGCTGCCGCCGATGGCGAAGGCCCCGAACGTGAAGCGCTTCGCCCTGCGCGAGCGCTCCCTCCCCGCTCCGCGCCCGGGCCAGACGCTGAAGACCCCGTTCCCGCCGGCGCCGCGACCGCTGGCGGCGCGCGCGCCGATCCCAGCCGACGCGCCCCTGCAGGTCGAGCGCCACGCCCCCGAGGGCGAGGTCCCGATCGTCCCCGAGCTCACCGTCACCTTCTCCGAGCCGATGGTCGACCTGACCTCGCACACCGAGCTCGAGAAGATCCCGTCACCGGTGCAGCTATCGCCCCAACCCGAGGGGCGATGGCGATGGATCGGAACCCAAACGGTCCTGTTCGATCCCGACGGCGAGCGGTTCCCGATGGCCACCGCATACCGGGTGAGTATCCCGGCCGGCAGCCCCAGCGTGGCGGGCAAGCGCCTGCCGCGCGCCGTGGAGTGGACCTTCTCCACCCCGCGCGCGACCGTGGAGCACTTCTACCCCCCGAGCGGCGCCGGACCGCAGGACCTGGACGTGATCCAGTTCGCGTCCTTCGACCAGCGCATCGATCCGGCCGCCGTCCTCGCCCGCACCACGCTGCGCCCGGCGGGCGCCGGCGGCGACGCGACGCCCATCGCGCTCCGGCTGGCGACGGACGCGGAGCTCGAGGCAGACCGCGCGCTCCGAGCCCTCCGCCAGGGCGCCGAGCCGGGCCGGTGGCTCGCGTTCCGCGCCGTGGAGGCGCTCCCCCGAGCGACCTCCTTCGCCCTCACCTTCGAGCCCGGGCTCCCGTCCGCGGAGGGGCCGCTCCAAACCGTTGCCCCGCAGCGCTTCGGCTTCCGGACCTACGCCCCCCTCGCCGTCGAGCGGGTGCGCTGTGGCTGGAGCGGTGGCTGTGCTCCGGCCGCGCCCTGGACGGTCGAGCTCAACAACCCGCTGGACGCCCGCGCCTTCGATCGCGAGCTCGTCCGTGTCGAGCCCGCGCTCGCCCAGATGAAGGTCGAGGTCAGCGGCGACCGCCTCGTCATCCTCGGCCGCTCGCGGGGCCGCACCCGCTACACGGTGACCCTCCTCCCGGGCCTGCGCGACCGCTTCGGCCAGGTGCTCGAGAGCGCCGTCTCCGCCACTGTCGACGTCGACGCGGCCGAGCCCGTCCTCTTCCCGGAGCAGGACGCGATGGTCGTCACCGACCCGACCTCCCCCGAGCGGATCGCGGTGTATAGCGTCAACCGCCCCGCGCTGCGCGTGCGCCTCTACCGCGTCACCCCCGAGGACTTCCCCGCCTACCTCCGGTACCGCGAGGCCTGGGACTACGACCAGAAGCTCGTCGCGCCCCCCGGCAAGCTCGTGTCTGACCGCGTGGTGAAGCCCCCGAAGGCGCCAGACGAGCTGGTCGAAACGAGCCTCGACCTCGGTCCGGCGCTCGCCGGCGGCCGCGGGCAGGTCCTTGCCATCGTCGAGCCGACCACGCCGCCCAAGCGAGACCCCTGGGGCGGCGTCCGCCGTGAGTGGGTGCGCTGCTGGGTGCAGGCGACGAGCATCGGCCTACAAGCCTTCTGGGACCAGGACACGCTGCACGGCTGGGCGAGCGCGCTCGCCGACGGCAGCCCGCTCGCGGGCGTGGAGCTCGCGCTGGTCGGGGTGCCCGGGCGGAGCGCCACCGACGCCACAGGGCTCGCCCGACTCGCCCTCGGCGCCCCGAGCGCTCTGCTCGTGGCGCGCCGCGACGGTGAGGTCGCCTTCCTCACCACCCGCGAGAGCGCCCGCTGGGGCTCCGACGGTTTCTCCCCCTCCTTCCCCGGGTCGCGCGAGCGCTGGTTCCTGTTCACCGATCGGGGGCTTTACAAGCCGGGCGAGCGCGTCCACGCCAAGGGCTGGGCGCGCGGGATCGGCGCCGGGCGCGGCGGCGACGTCCAGGCGCTCCCGGCCGGGACCGACCGGGACGTCCGCTACCGCGTCAACGACGCGCGTGGTGCGGAGCTCGCCAAGGGGAGCGCCGTGCTCGACGACGCCGGCGGCTTCCACCTCGGCTTCGACCTGCCCAAGAACGCCAACCTTGGCGAGGGAAGGATCGTGCTCTCGACGCGCCGCGAGTCTTGGGCGGTTTCGCACCCCTTCCGGATCGACGAGTTCCGGCGCCCCGAGTTCGAGGTCGGCGCCGCCGTCGGCGAGGGACCCCACCTCGTTGGGGCGCACACCATCGCTACGGTGACGGCGGCCTACTATACCGGCGGCGGACTGCCCGCCGCCGACGTCAAATGGACCGTCGCCGCGAGCGACGCCGCCTTCGTGCCCCCGAACCTCGGCGGCTTCCACTTCGGCCGGGCCCCGCGCTTCTTCTCCTGGTGGAGCCAGCCGGAGCCGTCCGCGCCCGAGGAGTGGCGGGCCCGCACCGGCCCGGAAGGCGCCCACCGACTGCGCATCGACTTCGACGCGCTGGCGCCGTACTTCCCGCGGCGCCTCGGGCTCGAGGCCACCGTCACCGACGTCAACCAGCAGGAGTGGACGGCGCGCGCCGACCTGCTCGTGCACCCCGCCGAGGTGACCGTGGGCCTGCGCACCGCGGCGCGCCTGGTGCGAGCGGGCGAGGACCTCGCCCTCGAGGCCCTCGTCGCCGATCTCGACGGCCACCCCGTCTCGGGACGCGCGGTGGAGATCCGGGCCGCGCGCCTCGACTGGGAGCAGGTCGCGGGCGAGTACGCTGAGCGCGAGGCCGACCCCGTCACCTGCACCGTCACCTCGACCACCAAGCCCGAGCGCTGCACCCTCCCCACCCGCACGGGCGGTCAGCACCTGGTGACGGCGCTCGTCACCGACGTGCATGGCCGCAAGAGCCGCAGCGAGCTCCGGCTGTGGGTGCTCAGCGACGACATCCCGGAAGGGCCCCGTGTCCCCGCCGGCCGGGTCGAGCTGGTGCCCGACCGCGACGAGTACCGGGGCGGTGACCGCGCGCGCCTGCTGGTGATGGCACCCTTCGCGCCCGCCGAGGGCGTGCTCACCGTGCGCCGCGACGGGATCGAGGAGATCCGGCGCGTCACCCTGCGCGAGACGACCGAGGTGCTCGAGGTCGGCCTGCTCGCTCGCTACGTCCCCAACGTCGTCGTACAGCTCGATCTGGTAGGGGCAGACCTGCGCGAGGACGAGCGCGGGCGCCCCGATCCCTCCCTCCCCCGGCGGCCCGCCTTCGCGCGGGGCGAGGTGACCCTACCGGTGCCCCCGGTGGATCGCACGCTCGCTATCGCCGTCGAGCCCGCCGCGCGCGCCGCGGAGCCCGGGCAGAAGACGCGGCTCACCGTCGACGTCACCGATGCCGCGGGCCACCCGGTGTCGAACGCCCAGGTGGCCGTGATCGTGGTCGATGAGTCGGTGCTCGCGCTCACCGGCTTCAAAACCCCGGATCCCCTCGAGGCGTTCTACCCGCGGCGCGGCGAGGGGACGGAGGATCTCGAGTTCCGCTACCGGATCGCGCTGCTCCGACCGGACCTGGCGCGGATGCAGGTGCAGGCGCAGCAGGGATCGGGGGCGTACGGTATGGGCGGCTTGGACCTCGGCGCGGTCACCGCCAACGGTGGCGGGCACCCGAAGCGTCTCTCGAGGCCCTCCGCGATGAAGAGCGCCGCGAGTGAGCTGGCCCGAGCGCCCGAGGCCGCCCCGGCGCCGGCGCTCCCGGCCGCCATGGCCGTCCACGAGGACGCCGCGGCGGCCGCGCCCGGGGCCAAGGCAGCGAGCCCCCTCGCCGTGCGGCTCGACTTCGACCCGCTCGCCGCCTTCGTGCCCGATCTTCGCACCGACGCGCGCGGCCGCGCCACGGTGAAGGTCAAGCTCCCGGACAGCCTGACGCGCTACCGGGTGATGGCGGTGGCGGCCTCCGGGCACGACCGCTTCGGGAGCACCGAGGACGCCATCGTGGCGCGCCTGCCGCTGATGGTGCGGGCCTCGCCGCCGCGGTTCCTCAACTTCGGGGATCGCTTCGAGCTGCCGGTCGTCCTGCAGAACCAGACGGGGGAGCCGGTCGTCGCCGACGTCGTCGCCCGCGCCGCCAACCTCGAGCTGGTCGGGGCGCGGGGCCTGCGGGTGAAGGTGCCCGCCAACGACCGCGTGGAGGTCCGCTTCCCCGCCGCCGCCGCGCGCCCTGGCACGGCCCGTTTCCAGGTCGGCGCCGCCAGCGCGGCCGGCGACGACGCGAGCGAGCACGAGCTGCCCGTGTGGACCCCGGCCACCACCGAGGCCTTCGCCACCTACGGCAGCCTCACCGAAGGGGCGCTCGCCCAGCCCGTGCGACGGCCGCGCGACGCGGTGAAGGAGTGGGGCGGTCTGGAGCTGACCACCTCCTCGACCGCGCTGCAGGGGCTGACCGACGCCGTGCTCTACCTGGTCAAGTACCCGTACGAGTGCAACGAGCAGCTCGCCTCGCGCGTGCTCACCATCGCCGCGCTCCGCGATGTGCTCGACGCCTTCCAGGCTGAGGGGTTGCCACCCAAGGCCGCGCTGCTCGCCAGCGTGAAGGAGGACATGAAGAAGCTCGCTGACCGCCAGCACTGGTCGGGGGGCTGGGATTGGTGGCGCCGGGACCGGGAGCCCTCGCCGTTCGTGAGCCTCCACGTCCTGCACGCGCTGGTCCGCGCCAGAGACAAGGGGTTCCCGGTGCCGGACCAGGTCTTCCAGCGCGCGATGAACTACGTGCGCGGGGTCGAGCACCGGATCCCCGGCACCTACCCGACCGAGGTCCGCCAGGTCCTGAGCGCCTACGGCCTGTACGTGCGAAACCTAGCCAAGGATCCCGACCCCGCCGCCGCGCGCAAGCTCGTCGAGGCCGCAGGCGGGCTCGAAAAGCTCCCGCTCGAGGCGGTGGGGCTGCTCTGGTCCGTCTTCACGGGCCGCGCACAGTACGAGGCCGAGCTCGCCGTGATCCGCCGGCTGGTGGGCAATCGGGTGACGGAGACCGCGGGCAACGCCCACTTCGTCACCGGCTACGACGACGGGGCCTGGCTCCTGCTCCACTCGGACCGACGCGTCGACGGGATCCTGCTCGAGGCCATGATCGGAGACGTGCCCGATAGCTCGCTCGTCCCCAAGGTGGTCAAGGGGCTGCTCGCCGCGCGTAAGCGAGGGGCCTGGTACAACACGCAGGAGAACGCCTTCGTGCTCCTGGCGCTCGACCGCTACTTCGCAGCCTACGAAAAGGTCACGCCGGACTTCGTAGCGCGCGCCTGGCTCGGTGACGGCCTCGTCGCCGAGCACCGCTTCCAGGGCCGCAGCACCGACCGACAGCACGTCGACGTGCCCATGGACCACCTCGCGAAGCTGCCCCAGCCGGCGCCGCTGGTGCTGGCCAAGGAGGGCCCCGGGCGCCTGTACTACCGCCTGGGCATGCAATACGCGCCCAAGGACCTGAAGCTCGCCCCGGCCGACCACGGCTTCGCGGTGAGCCGCGCCTACGAGGCCGTCGAGCGGCCCGGCGACGTGCGCCGCGGGAAGAACGGGGCCTGGCACGTCAAACGCGGCGCCACGGTGCGGGTCCGCATCGGGCTGGTGGCGCGCGCGCGCCGTTACCACGTGGCCCTGGTCGACCCGCTCCCGGCCGGCTTCGAGCCGCTCAACCCCGAGCTTGCCACCACGGCGAGCGTCCCCGAGGCTCCCGACCCGGCCCAGAGCCGCTCCCCCTGGTGGTGGTCGCGCCCCTGGTACGAGCACCAGAACCTCCGCGACGAGCGTGCCGAGGCCTTCACCTCCCTGCTCTGGGACGGCGTCTACGAGTACGTCTACGCCGCGCGCGCGACCACGCCCGGCCGCTTCGTGGTGCCGCCCCCCAAGGCCGAGGAGATGTACGACCCGGAGACCTTCGGCCGCGGGGCGAGCGACCAGGTGATCGTGGAGTGACCGCGCCGCTCAGGCTCGAGCTTGAGCCCGACCCGCCCGGCGCGGTATGCGGGCGCCCCATGCCCGCGCCGCGCCTCCTGCCCTGCCTCGTCGCCCCGCTCGCGCTCCTCGGCGGCCTGACCGCCTGCCGGCGCCCCACCGACGCCGCGCCCGACCCGTCCGCCTCCGCGCGCGCCGCCCAGACCCCAGTCCCCGCAGCGTCGGCCGCGCCGGCCCCACCGCCGGCGACCCCGGCCGCCAGCGCCAGCTCCACCGCGACGACCTCGGGTGACGTCTGCGTCGACATCTGCGAGCTCACGAAGCCGCTCCGCTGCTCCGCCCAGGCCCAGTGCGTCCCGGACTGCCACGAGATGCGGAGCGGCGAGCATTGTCGGGCGCAGATGGACGCCTTCCTCGCTTGCCTCGTCCGGCACCCTGTCGACCGCTGGGAGTGCGTCGAGGATGGGACCGCGTCCATCAAGGAGGGCTTCTGCGATCCGGAGCAGGAGGCGTACATCCTCTGCGTCGCCAGCGCCCTGCGCTAGCGCGGCCGCGTCAGCGCGCATGCCACCCTCGCGCCCGAGCCCCGCGCCTCGCGTCCCCTCACTGGAACGGCGCCGGGGGGACGAGCCGTCCGTCGCTCCCCTCCGCGCCCTCGTAGCCCCAGCACGCGATGGTCCGGTCCGCCCGCATCGCGCAGCCATGACCGAAGCCGATGGCGACCTGGTCGAAGACCCCCGCGGGCGGGCGTGCCTGCCGACAATCGTACTCCTCACACAGGTCCGCCGTCCCCGCCCCCCAGCAGGCCAGTGAGCCGTCGGTGGCCACCGCGCACGACGTGTAGTCACCCGCGGCCACCTGCCGATAGGTGCCCGCGGGCGGCACACTCTGGCCGCGATTGAACGTCACCTTGTAGCAGAGCTGCTCCGGATCGTCGTCGGCCTCACCGGCGCCCCAGCAGTGAAGCCGTCCCGCGACGTCGATCGCGCAGCTGTGCAGGTTGCGGCTGGCCAAGGCCACATAGGCTCCCGCCGGGGCGTTGAGCTGCCCGACCGCGGGGCCCGAGTCGCAGGTCTCGTCCCCCGGCAGCCCCCAGCACAAGACGGCGCCGTCGCTGACGCGCAGCCCACACGCAAAATCCCGGCCGACCGAAACCCGTGAGAGCGGATCCGCTGGCGGCGTGGTGAGCGCCGGATCGTAGTTGATCATCGTGTCGCAGTACGCCCCACCGCTCACCTCGATGGCGCAGAGCCAGCCCACGTCCGTCGCCATCGTCGCCACCGGCACCGTCGGCGTGTCCTCGAGCACGCCGCCGTGCTCAGCCGCTTCGTAGAAGCACGCCACGGTGCGATCGGGCCGCACGGCGCAGGTCGCGTCCCTCCCGGCGTAGAGCTCGACGAAGGGCCCCACCGGCAGCGTCTGACCCTCGATCCCTGGACCCCAGCAGTGCATCGCCCCCGCCGCGTCGAGGGCGCAGGCCGCCCGCGTCATGACCACGAGCTGATTCGGGGGGAGCGTCTCACCGGGCCCGCCACCGCCGGTTGCCGACGGTCCTGCCCCGGTGCCGCCCGTGGCCGCATCGGCCCCCGTTCCGCCCCCGGCCCCGTCGCCCCCCGTCGTGCCGTCGCCCCCCGTCGTGCCGTCGCCCCCCGTCGTGCCGTCGCCGCCCGTCGTGCCGTCGCCCCCCGTCGTGCCGTCGCCGCCCGTCGTGCCGTCGCCACCGGTGACCTCCTCCCCCCCCGAGCCCGTGGCTTCCCCCCCGTCGTCCGGCGAGCCGCAGCCCGCCACCAACAGCATCCCCCAGAAGCCAACACTCCAGCACCTCATGGCGACGACTCTACCAGCACCTTCCATCGGCCTTCGACCAGAAAACACCGCGCCCGCGGCCCGAGCGAACGGTGACCGCCGGGTGAACGAGGAGCTGAACGGGCCGACTTCGCCAGAGGTCAGCCCGTCACCGCTCAACGCACCGGGATCCCCGGTTACCCGTCCCCCCGTGCGGACGCCTTCACCTGATCTCAGGCTCAGTAAAGCAGTGGTTCTCCGCACAGTTGTCGCTGAGACACTCGTACCTGTTCTGGCAGTAATCCCCGTCGGGCCGCCTGCCGCTGCAGTACGGCGTCTCCTGACCGACCACCCGTGGACCCGGCTCGTAGCAGAACAGCTCCTCCGCCCAGCGGCACTCGTAGTTGTCGTTGCAGCTCATGCCCGCCCCGCGCAGCGTCGAGCACACGGGCTCGAGCACATAGCGGAGCTCGTTCTGCGGCCCGCGGAAGAGGAACATCTCCTCGCTGCAGCACTCGCCGAAGTCCGGCACGTTGTCGTGGTTCGCATCCGGGGCCGACTCGTCCTGGCCGTAGCAGGCCTGGCAGTACGACGGCCCGCCGGTGACGCGCGGCGAGCAGGTCACCCCCGCGCCATACCCGCAGCACTCCGTGTCCTCGTCGCACTGCTGCCCGCCGCTGGCCGTCCACGGCGTCTCCTCGATACAGGGCTCGCAGCTCGACGTCCCGGTGAGATCGTCGAAGACGCAGCTACTGGCACCGTCGCAACAGTCGTGGTCGCTCTCGCACGGCTCGTGGGCCCCGCTGCAAGCGCAGTACCCCGCATAGAACAGCTTCTCGACGCGCCCCGGGTCATAGTCGACGTACCGTGGATCGTCAGCGGCTCCGCCCCCGGCTGCCCCGCCGCTGGCGGTGCCGCCCGTCGCCATCACGCCACCCGTCGCGGTGGGACTGCTGCCGCTCCCGCTGCTGGCTCCGGCAGCGCCACCGGCACCCGGCTCGGGCAGCGGAGGCAGCGGGCCGGGATCGTCGAGGCGCGCCAGCCGCACGAACTGTAGCGGCATCCGCACGCGACCGAGCACACCCCCGTCACTGCCGAAGGGGGCGTTGCCTCCCCCGTGTAGCAGCGGAATGACGATCGGATCGAATGGGGATTCGAACCGCGCGATCACCTTGGACCAGGTCTTGCTGAAGAACATGAACTTGATCCTCAGCTTGGCCGAGATGGTCCCCTGCAGGATGTCGCGGATCTCGACCGACGCGCCAAACTTGTAGGTCCCGAAGAACTCGTACTGCTTCGGCCCGCCCGCTGGGTACTGCATGCTCGTGGTCGAGGCGACCTTGTCCGTGAGGTCGGCGGCCATCTCGGTGTCGTCGGCCACCGCCCGCACGCCGATCCCGGCGCCCGAGTAGAGCGGGACGATCACGTTGGCGAGGGTGATGTCCCCGGAGATGCCGACCTTGGCGCTGAGCGCACCCCAGTCGAACCCGACGCCCAGGAAGAGCGACACGCCCGCCCCCGCGAACGGGGTGATGGTCGCGTCCACCGACGCGAGGGTCGCGTCGGTGCCGTTGTACACGTTGAGGAGCTCGCCCGGGGTCAGCGTGGCCGTCAGGCTCCCCGCGATCCCGTACTGGGCGAAGGCCTCGATGGTGAGGTTCATCGGGACCGGACCGATCGCGAAGTTCATGTTCGCGATCTGCTGCGTCTCCCGGCGCGACTCATCGACTGTGCTGTTGACGTCGTCGAGGAACGGGATGTTGACGGACGGCGCCGCGGGGAGCGACGCGGCCAACATCTGCCCCTGAGCGGCGGCCAGGCGGGCTACCTCGTTCTCGTAGTACTCGATGAAGTAGTTGATCACCTCTTCGGGGGCGACCCCGTCGCAGCTCACGAACGGACGCTCCTCGGAGGGGAAGTCGGCCGGGACGCCCTCCCCCAGCAGCTGCTCGCAGAGATCGGGCGCGAGCCGGTTGCCCGCCTCGATCGCGGCCCGCTGCTGCCGGATCAGCTCCTGGGCATCCCGCATCGCCTTCACGCCACGCCCCACCTCGCCGACGTACTCGTCGATCAGGGCCTCGCACTCCTCCTTGCCGTCGTCGAACTGCCGCGCCTGCTCGAGGAGCGCGTAGTCCTCCGTGTCCATCAGGATGGGCAAGAAGTCGATCCCGAACAACGCCAGGCGCGCGTCCGCGGTGAGCCCGCAGCGCTCGGCCACGAGCACCGCGTAGGCGTCGAGGATGTTGACGTGCCCCGACACCTTGAAGAGATTGAAGCCGACCCCGGCCGAGGCCGAGGCGTCCGCGCCGATCTTGAACTCTGCGTCACCGAGCGGCAGCAGGTCCTTGTCGGACGGGATCTCGTAGTAAAGCGACAGGTTGGGATCGAAGTCGAACGAGAGCGGCCCGGCTCGCTCCGTCGTGCCCTGCTTGTCGTCGAAGTCATCGGCGTCGGAGACGTCGCTCCGCCCGAACCGCTCGCTCTGGTCGACTCGGAAATGGCACCAGGGGTGCTCGCCGGCCGCGAAGTGGCAGTCCGGCTCGCCCTCGCCACCACAGGCCCCGAGCTCCGAGTCGGCCGTCGGGTACTGGATCGGGGTCTTCGGGGGCGGCTCCGGCAGGATCGTCTCGGCGAGGACCTCCTCCTCCGTGAGGTTCGAGTCCGCCACCTCCCGGGGATCGCTCTCGATCGGCGGTTGGGGCACCGGGCAAAGCAGGGTGTGCTCGCAACGATCCCAGAAGAAGTCGTCGTCGTTCGCAGCGCACTTCTCTTCCGGCTCGCCGCAGGCAAAGGACCGGTAGCAGACGCCGATGCAGTTCTCCCCGGAGGCGTCGCGCGTGTCGCACTGCGAGTGCTTGCTCGGGTCGATGCAGATGCTCTGCTCGCCGCGCGTCACGCAGACGCCGCTGGTGCAGGCCGCGTCACCGCAGGCGACGGGCAGACCGTCGGTCCCCATCATGGCGCATTGGGTCACCCGCCCGCAGACCCCCGCGTCGCACCCTGGATCGGCTTTGCTGCACGGCTGCCCGTTGGTCGAAGCAAGGTCGCACCAGAGGCGCTCCTGGGCGTCAAATCGCACGCACCCTTCGCCGTCGTCAGGCGGCACTGCGGCTAGGCCCGTGCAGTGCTCGGCGCAGGCGGCCTCCTCCGTCGGATTGCTGGGCTCCTCGGGACAGGCCGCGTTGCAGGCGTCGACGCGCTCGCGGAGGATCGCGGTGTCCGCCTCCGTCGCCTCTTCGCCGAGCAGCGGGAAGAAGGCGAGGTCCTCGTCGATCGCCCCCCCGTCGACGCAGTCTCCTTCGAGGTTCTCCCCCTGCTCCGGCGTCGGGCAGTCCAGGCCTGGATAGAAATCGCAGACCCCTTCGTTCACGACCTCCACCCAGGGAACGAGGTAGAGCAGCGGCTGCTCGCAGACGAATGGACGAGCGCCGCCGCAGTCGGCGTCGCTCCACCGGCCGCCCGCCTGCATGGCGAGACAGGATCCGCTCGCGGTCGGCGCGTTGGCGGCCCAATGGGTGAAGCGGGGCGCCACCGGCGCGCCCTCCGCCCAGAAGGCCCGCGCGCTCCGCTCCCCGTTGGCGCTCCAGAACCACTCGTCCGCGGTGTCGAGCGCGTTGCCCCCGAGCCAGGCGCCGCCCTTCATCACGCTGCTGATCCAGGCGTTCTCGACGCGGTCGTCGATGGCGACCAGCGAGCGATCGGGCACCGCGTTGCAGGCCGCCTCCGCGGCATCGAAGCTCGCCGGTCCGGTGCAGAACCAGTAGAGCCGGTCACGGATGACACGATGAAAGCAGCCCTCGGCGAGTGGGGCGCAGTCCGGGACCCCGCAGGACCCAGCGCCGTCGCAGGTGGCCTCCTGCCGGTTCAAGCCGCAGGCCTCCACGATGCAGGCCGCCCCCGCCGGCTGCAGATCGCTCCGATCGGAGCAGCCGCAGGCGCCCGGAACGGACTTGTTCGCGTCCGAGGGACAGCGATCGAGACAGTCCGGGACGAGATCGCCGTCACTGTCGGTGTCGGGGGTGCCGCAGCCGCAGCTCCCCGGATCGCCCTTGTTCGGATCGACCAGGCAGATGTCCGAGTCGTCGGGGATCCCGTCCTGGTCCGAGTCGCGAGGCTCGCCCGAAACGGCGGACCAATCGAGCGCGAGCGGCTCGATGTGGCAGGCGGAGAAGACGTGGACGACGCGCCCGAAGAACGCCCCCTTGTGCTGCCCGGAGGTGGGGCTCTGCAGCTCGATGGTGCCGTTCGGCGCCACCATCGTCCCGACGAAGGGCGCCTGGAGGAACGCCGTCGTGCCGCCCAAGAGGCCCACCAGAAGCTGGCCCTCCTGCTCGGCACCGGCGAACGCCCCCTTGTACGTGAAGCCACCCTTCACGTAGACGACGACCGGTCCGCTCGCGTTGTCGAGCTCGAGCCGGCCCTGGGGCTCGGTGTTGAACGAGTCGAAGTAGTAGGTGCCCGTACGGAGGGTGACGACCCCGGAATTGTGGACGTTGAAGACGCCGTAGCGACCGGGGTCGAGCGCCATCGTCGTGTTGATGGGATCCGGCAGCGCCACGACCTCTGCCGGGAACTCCACCTCCCAGGCGAGGGTCCGCGCGGTCACGGGCCACCCCGCCTGCTCCGCGCCGAGCACCCGAACCGAGCCGTCCTGCTTGGCGATCAGACCGGAGGTCCGCACGAAACCGTCAACCCGGGCCTGGGAGCGCAACACGGCGTCGCCCACGCTGATCAGGTTGGCGTGGGCCTTGACCTCCGCGCCGAGCTGAGCCCCCGACGCTCCGAGGCCGGCCACGTTGGTGAGGGTCCCGGCGCTACCGATCTCGGCGCGCTCGTCGATCCGAAGCTGCTCGCTCGCCGACAGCACCATCGCCGACCGCTCGTGGGTCGACGGGATCACCACCGACAGGGTCGTGACCTCCGGTTCGGGGGGGTCGTCGGGGCTGCTGTTGCTCGCCACCACCAGGTTGTCGAACAGGTACGGTGACGACGAGCCGGGCGCGTTCAGCAGGATGCGGATGCGCAGATCGCCGTAGTCTCCCGCGAGCGCCGTCCGCAGCTCGCTCGAGAGCGGGAAGCTCAGGGTCGAGTACTCCCCGGCGGGGCGCCCGGCGAGGGATTGGCCGCCCAGATCCGACCACCAGAGCCCGACCGAGGGGGCGACCAGGATGACGCGGACCTCACCCCAGCTCACCGTCTGGGGCAGGGAGACGTCGAGCCGCAGGGTGTCGTTGGTCTGGCCCAGCGTCGAGAGCGGCGTGGACACCAGCTCGGTCCAACCCCACGCCGTCAGGGCCAGCGCCTGGCTGCCCTGGGTGACGTTGCTGCTGGCGGCCACGGAGCCGCTCGACGCGGTCCAGTCGGTGGTCGGGCTCTCGAACCCGAGCACCGCCTCCTGCGCGGCGGTGAGCGCCATGCCCACCTTGCCGGGGGTGGGCGCCTCGGGGCTGGAGCAGCCTGCCGCGAGCGCGACCAGGCCGGTGCCGATGGCGACGCAGAGTCGCTGGAACCCACCGCTGCTGCCGACAGAGACGCCCATCCGACCTCGTTCCCGCTTCATTGGCATGAGGATCCTCCCGAGCCGAGCCACTTCCCTGACGCGTCTCCACCGCGCGCCACGCCCGCGGGGCGGAAGCTAGTCAAACGCAGCGGCTTCGAGAAGGGATTTTCAGCGCCGCGGGCGACGAATTCTCTCCCGATGCGTGGATCTCGGAGATCCATACGGAAATGTCGCGACGCCTTCGTTCCAAGTTCTCTTTGAAACTTGGAATGGCATTCCGCTGCGGCAGCTTGGCTTCCGTGCCGTGGAAGACTAGGTTGCGGCTCATGGTGCAGCGCGGCTGGTGGCTCGGTCTGGTGGGTTTGCTCGCGGTGGGCTGCGGCGACGGCTCGGACAGTGACGACCCGTCGGGAAGCGGCGGAGCGGCCACGGGCGGCTCGGGCAACTCGGGCGTCACCGGCGGCGCCGCGACGGGAGGCGGGGGAACCCCCAGCACCGGCGGCTCGGCGACCGGCGGCGCGAACGACGGGGCGCTGCGAGCGGCCATCTCGCTCAACTTCATCGGCTCCGCCTGCGGTATCGCCGACCACTACATCGACGTCCCCGAGGTGAGCGGCCAGCACCCCGTGACCGCCACCGCGGTCAATGCGCTCGCCGCGGACCAGGAGCGGAACGCCGACGGCGATCGGATCTCGGTCGACTGCATGTGGCGGGACGACTGGTGGGCCGGCGGACTCAGCGTGGGGTATTACGGCGCGTTCCTTTCGATGAGCGGTTCAAACGTGGTCGGGGGAACGGACGGCGACGGGGTCGTCTTCAATGGACCGAACCTTCCGGAGCAATATGGGCAGGCCGGCGGGAATCCCTGTGCCTATTCGATCCTGGAGGCGGATGAAGCCACCCACACCGTCTGGGGTGAATTGTCCTGCGGGACGCTGGTCGACGAATCTGGCGTCACCGCCTGCTCCCTGGGTCCCAGCTACTTCTACTTCGAGAACTGCCCCGAGGGCTGACTCGGTCCCGCACCCGCGTGCGGCGCCCAGAGGCGGCGTCGAGAGGCTGGAACAGGCCCCGACGCTGGGTTGGCTTCGTCCCCGTGAGGCCCCCCCCGTCCTACCCGCTGCTCGCGTCCGCACCTCGCTCAAGCGAGGGCTAATCGAGCACGGTGGCAAGGGCTTTCCCGCGTCGTAATGACGACGGCTCTCCCGATGCGTGGTTTTCGGAGATCCATACGGAAACGTCGCGATCCCTTCGCTCCAAGTTCTCGCCAAAACTTGGAACGACATGCCGCAGCGGCACCTTGGCTCCCGCGCGGCGCAACGCTAGGTTGCGGCTCATGGTGCAGCGCGGCTGGTGGCTCGGTCTGGTGGGTTTGCTCGCGGTGGGCTGCGGCGACGGCTCGGACAGTGACGACCCGTCGGGAAGCGGCGGAGCGGCCACGGGCGGCTCGGGCAACTCGGGCGTCACCGGCGGCGCCGCGACGGGAGGCGGGGGAACCCCCAGCACCGGCGGCTCGGCGACCGGCGGCGCGAACGACGGGGCGCTGCGAGCGGCCATCTCGCTCAACTTCATCGGCTCCGCCTGCGGTATCGCCGACCACTACATCGACGTCCCCGAGGTGAGCGGCCAGCACCCCGTGACCGCCACCGCGGTCAATGCGCTCGCCGCGGACCAGGAGCGGAACGCCGACGGCGATCGGATCTCGGTCGACTGCATGTGGCGGGACGACTGGTGGGCCGGCGGACTCAGCGTGGGGTATTACGGCGCGTTCCTTTCGATGAGCGGTTCAAACGTGGTCGGGGGAACGGACGGCGACGGGGTCGTCTTCAATGGACCGAACCTTCCGGAGCAATATGGGCAGGCCGGCGGGAATCCCTGTGCCTATTCGATCCTGGAGGCGGATGAAGCCACCCACACCGTCTGGGGTGAATTGTCCTGCGGGACGCTGGTCGACGAATCTGGCGTCACCGCCTGCTCCCTGGGTCCCAGCTACTTCTACTTCGAGAACTGCCCCGAGGGCTGACTCGGTCCCGCACCCGCGTGCGGCGCCCAGACGCGGCTTCAGGAGGCTGGAATGGGCTCGGGCGCTGGGTTAGCTTCCTCGCCGTGAGGCTTCCCCCGTCATCCCTTCTGCTCGCGGCGTCGCTCTCGGTCGCCGCGCCCCTCGCTTGCCACGGCCGCCGCGCTGAGGTGACGGCGGCCGTCACTCAGCCCCTTCCCACGCCGACCTGGGAGGTGGGCCAGCGCCATCGCTATCGCGTCGAGCTGGCCTCCCGGATCGGGCTCTCGAGCGGCGAGGCGATGGTGAGCCTCTCGCTCCGCGGCGATCTCGTGCTGCACGCGCGACCGCTCGATGGCGGCGCGACCCAGCTCGCAGCGACGGTCGAGCAGGCCCGGCTCGACTCGCCGGACCCGGCGGCGCGACCCCAGCTCGACGCCCTCGCGCTCGAACTGCGCGAGCCGTTCGTCTTCACGCTCGCCGGGGGCAAGGTCACGGAGACCTTTCCCCGCCCCACGGCGTCCCGCTTCGCCGACAGCATCGCGCGCACGCTGGCGGCGTCGCTCCAGGTCGCCGCGCAGCCGAGCGCGGGCACCACGACCTGGAAGGCCAACGAGTTCGACGCCACCGGCGAGTACGTCGCGGAGTACGCCCGAGCGGGAGCGGGCCTCGAGCTCTCCAAGCGGAAGACCGGCTACGAGAGCCTGGCGCTCGGCACGCTCTCCCTCACCCGGGTCGCCGCCACCGTGACCCCCAAGGTCCAGGAGTCGAGCGGGACGGTCTTGCTCCTGGCGCTGCCGGATGGACGGACGCGACTGCAGCGGGTGACCTCCGCAGAGCAGATCGAGGTCGAGGTGACCTCGACGACACCGATGAAGTCGTCGACCTCGCTCTCGCTCGAGTTGGTCGAGCGGCTCCCGGCCACCCTCGACTTTGGCGCGCTGCTCGCCGAGCGCTCGCGGCTCGCGGCCGGGGCGCGCGCGGCGACCCGGACCGAGGGGCCGAACTACGACGCGACCCGGATCGGCGACTACACCTTCGAGACCGCGGCCCGTGAGCTCGAGGCGCTGGCCGCCGATCCGCGAGCCAACGCGCTGAACGCCAGCGAGAACGAAACCCCGCTCCCTGCCCACGAGGTCGAGGAGCGCGAGTCGCGCCTCCGGGCGGACTCCAAGGCGTTCACGGCGATGGCCGCCCTCCTCCGCTCGGATCCCAAGCACGTCCCCCTCGCGGTCGCCAGGATCCGGGGCGAGAGCACCGCGCGGCGGGCGCTCCTCGACGCGCTGAGCGCGGCCGGCACCGCCGAGGCGCAGACCGCCCTCGTCGAGCTCATGAACGACGCCCGCTCGCCCCTCGAGTGGCGCCGCGCGGCGGCCTCCAGCCTGATCCGGACCCCGGCGGCCACGGCGGCCACCATCGCGGCGCTCTCGGCCCACGTCGGCAAGGACGACCTCCACGTCCACGCGATCTACGGGCTCGGCACCATCGCTCGCCGCCTGCGCGAACGGGGAGAGTCCGCGGCGATGGGCCCCCTGGTCAAGGTGCTGATCGACAACCTCGCCGTGGCGCCCTCGCGACCGCTGCGCATCCATGCCCTGCGCGCGCTCGCCAACGCCGGCGACGCGACCGCGCTGCAGGCGGTTCGGCCCTGGCTCGCGGACGAGAACGACATCGTGCGCGCGGCCGCGGTCGACGCGCTCCGCCTCATGGAGCACCCGGCCATCGACGGCATTCTGGTCCAGCAGCTCCGCGACGGGAGCGATCCCGTGGCGCTGGCGGCGCTCGACGCGATCGCCGTGCGCAAGCCGACGGTCGAGCTCGAGCGGGTGCTGGTAGCGACAGTGACGGACGGCAAGAAGCCGAGCGTGCGCATCAAGGCGGTCAAGGTCCTCGCCGGCTGGCTGCCCAGCCACCCGAACCTGCGCGCGACGCTCGCGGAGGCGTCCCGGAAGGATCCCGCCGAAGCGGTCCGCAAGGCCGCCGCGCAGGCCCTCGGCCCGTAGAGCAGCAATCAGGTTGATTGCTGCGCCAAATCAATGACCTAGGGACCCGCGTCCTCCGGGTCCTACCCAGCCAACGCTGGGTGGGTGAGGG
>CAYZQO010000064.1:0-34102 GCA_964480725.1 uncultured Polyangiaceae bacterium
AAGATCCTCGAGAACACCTTCCGCGCCGTCAACATCGCCCTCGTCAACGAGCTCAAGATGGTCTTTCACCGGATGGGCATCGACCCGTGGGAGGTGATCGACGGCGCGGCGACCAAGCCGTTCGGGTTCATGCGCTTCACGCCCGGCCCGGGCCTCGGCGGCCACTGCATCCCGATCGACCCGTTCTATCTCACCTGGAAGGCCCGGGAGTTCGACCTGCCGACGCGGTTCATCGAGATGGCCGGCGAGATCAACTCGTCGATGCCCTACTACGTCTGCCAGCGGCTGCTCGAGGCCCTCTCCCAGCGCGGCCACGGCATCCGGGACGCGCGGATCCTGGTGGTGGGCCTGGCCTACAAGAAGAACGTGGACGACGACCGCGAGAGCCCAAGCTACAAGATCATCGAGATCCTGTCGCAGTGGGGCGCCCGCGTGGACTACCACGACCCCTACGTCCCCGTGATCAAGGCGACGCGGCACTACCCGGAGCTCGCCGGGCGCCCGAGCGTCGGGCTCGACCGCGTCTCCGACTACGACGCCGTCCTCGTCGCGACCGACCACGACAGCATCGACTGGACCGCGCTGCTCGAAGCCGCCAGGCTCATCGTGGACACCCGCGGCGTGTATCGAACGCCCCACGACCGCGTCGTCCCGGCGTGAAGGCCGCGGGGAGCGTGCTTCAGCGGGGGGAGCGGGGCGCCCCGCTCCCGGGCGCGCCGACACGTGCCCGGTGGCGGGGTCGCCTGCTATTCTTCGCGGGTGCTCCCGCCGACCTCACCCGACCTGCTGCGCGACGAAACCCGGCCGTATTTCCTGTGGTGGGTCGACCTCACGGTCGGCGATTTCCGTCGCCAGCTCCGGTCGGGCACGGACGAGGAGCGGGCCTACTGGCTCGGCGCGCTGCTGCGCGAGGCCAACACGCGCGACGTCTGGCTGTTCAGCAGCCCGCGGGAGATCCGTACGCTCTGGCCGCTGGTGTTCCGCCACCTCGGCCGCTCACGGGATCTCTGGTGCCATCTGCTGCAGCTCGCGGCCCCCGAGGGCGAAGCCACGGCGAAGTAGGGGCGTACGTTGTTCCGCCATGAGCCACCGCATCCCCGTTCACCAGGAGCTCGGCGAGTGAGCCTCGATTGGGACCCACGGGTCGTTCCCCCAGCGTTGCTCGAGTTCGTCCGACGCACGCAGCGCGAGGCACCGTGTCGTCTCGCGGGCGGCGCGGCCCTCAGCGGAGTGCACCTCCGACACCGCCTCTCTCGCGATCTGGACCTGTTCTGTGACGACCGGGAGACGGTGCGCGAGGTGCTGTCGGCTGCCGAGAAGGCGGCCAGCGAGCTTCACGGGGAGCTCCGGCTGGTGCGCGACGGGGGCAGCTTCGTGCGCGCACAGCTGACCCTCGGCTCGACCCAGACCTCCCTCGATATCGCCCACGAGCCCAGCCGACCGCTCGAGCCACGCGACACGATCGCCGGGATCACCGTCGATTCGCTGGCGGATCTCCGCGCGAACAAGCTCACGTGCCTCCTGTCGCGTTCGGAGCCCCGCGATCTCGTCGACCTCTACTTCCTCGATCGGGCCGCGCTGCCCCCCGAGGCCACCCTGCCCTCGGCCCTGGAGAAGGACGCCGGCATCGATCCCGGGATTCTGTCGCACCTGCTGCGGAGATTTCCCACCGCGCCACTGCCGGAGATGCTCGAGCCTGTGACCAGCGACGAGCTCTCCACCTTCCGCGAGGAGCTCGCCGAGCGGTTCCGCCGCGTCTCGGTGCCAGAGTCCGACGACTAGAGGCGAGAAGATGGCGCGACACTACCTGGCGCTGGTGCAGGTGGCGTGCACCGTGATCTGGCTGCAGGAGTTGCTGCCTCAGCGATGAGGGCGAGCGAGCTTCTGAAGCGTGGCGAGAATGCGCTGCAAGGTTTCCCGCTGCGTTGCGCTGACTGAGCAATAGCCGAGAGCGACGGCCATCTCGAGGCCCATCTCGAGCTCACCAGCCTCCCCACGGGCCACGCGGTACGCCTGGCGTTTGGCGCCTCCCGAGGCGCCGTAGCCTTCCCCCAGGTTCAGCCCCACCGACAACAGTGAGCGCCGGAGCTGATCGGCAAATCGGGCATCGCGAGCTTCGACTGCCGCGAGCTGGGGCTGAAGTGAGGTTGTGAACTGGATGACGAGGGATTGGATCTGCAGCATGCCCTCCTTCGCCGCCGCACCCTCGCGGTGGGTCAAGGCTGCGCCGAAGGCGCACCCCAAGGCGCCCCCCACGCCAACCCACTCAGCCAGGGCTGAGTGGGACCCGAGTCGTGGGGCCCCGCCTTGGGTCCCCGAAGGGCGCGAGCGAAGCGCAGCGGCCTTGATGCACCGCGAGGGGGTGGCACACGGAGCCTTGCTGCAGAGCCAATCCCTCGTGGTCACGATTCCTGGAATGCGGCACCGGTTCTGGCTCCGGTCCCGGCACCGGCTCCGGTCCCGGCACCGGCTCCGGTCCCGGCACCGGCTCCAGATCTCGGACCTAACCCGGGAGCGTGCTTCAGCGGGGGCCGGGCGCTGAGCTCGCGGGGCCGAGCCGGGCTCGGAAGTCGGCGATGGTGCGCTCGAGCCCCTCGCGGAGCGTCACCGCGGGCTCGAACCCCAACAGGTCCCGCGCACGCCCGATGTCGGGGCGCCGGAGCTTGGGGTCGTCGCCGGGCAGCGGCTGGTGCGTGAGCGCTGCACTCGAGCCGGTGAGCTCGAGGACGAGGCGGGCTAGTTCTTCCACCGTGAATTCCGTGGGGTTGCCCAGGTTGAGCGGCCCCTCGAGCGCCGAGAGGCGGGCCACACGCACAATCCCCTCGACGAGATCGTCCACGTAGCAGAAGGAGCGCGTCTGTTGCCCGGTGCCGAAGAGCGTCAGCGAGCGGCCCTCGAGCGCCTGGACGACAAAACTCGACACCACCCTGCCGTCCGCGAAGGCCATGCGCGGCCCGTAGGTGTTGAAGATGCGCACGATGCGGGCGTCGAGCCCCCAGACCCGGCGGGCGTCGGTGAGCAGCGTCTCGGCGGCGCGCTTGCCCTCGTCGTAGCAGGCGCGTGGCCCCACCGGGTTGACGTTGCCCCAGTAGTCCTCCCGCTGCGGGTGCACCGCCGGATCGCCGTACACCTCCGACGTGGAGGCGTGCACGATGGTGCAGCGCCGGCCGCGCGCGAGCTCCAACAGCCGCAGCGCGCCGAGGACGCTGGTGGTGAACGTCGCGTACGGATCCGCCTGGTAGTGGACCGGCGACGCCGGGCACGCGAAGTTGAAGAGGATCTCCGGGTAGGCCTGGATCGGCTCGCGGACGTCGGCCGTCTGGAAGTGGAAGTGCGGGTCCCTCCCCGCGGCCGTGAGGTTGGTGAGGTCGCCCGTCATCAGGTTGTCGAGGCCGACCACCTCGAACCCCTCGGCGAGCAGCCGGTCGACCAGGTGCGAGCCGATGAAGCCCGCCGCCCCCGTCACTAGCGCCGTGCGCCGTTGTGCTCCGAGCCCCATCCGCGCCTCACGCCGGGCCTGGCCCGTGACGGGCGGGGCGTGAGCCACCGCCGTCCGTCACGGACGTCTGCGTTTTTCCGGGACCAGCGGCCCTCAGCCGGCCCCTGCCATCTGCGCGACCTCGGAGGCGAAGTCCGGTCCCTCGGGCCGCTCGATCCCCTCGCCGCGCTCGAAGCGGGCGAAGGCGGTGAGCTCCACTGCACCGCCGACGGCCGTGGCCACCGCCGCGCGGAGCTGATCCACTGTCTTGTCGGTGTCGATCACGCTTTGCTGCTCGCGGAGGCAGACCTCCTTGAGCCATTTCTGGAGCTTGCCCTCCACGATCTTGGGCCGCACCGCCTCGGGCTTGCCCTCCTCGACGAGCTGCGCGTCGAAGATCTCCGCCTGCTTCGCCTTCAACGCCTCCGGCACCTCGCTGCGGTCGACGTAGAGCGGCGCCATCGCGGCCGCTTGCATGGCGATGTTCTCCGCGAACTCCGCCACCTCGGGGCGACCGGCGACGGCCGCGTCAGCGGTGCTCACCGCGACCAGAACGCCCACCTTGCCGCCCATGTGCACGTACGCCTGCACCCGTCCGGGGCCCGTTACCGCGACGCGACGCCAGCGGCGGAGGGTGATGTTCTCGCCGAGCTTGCCCACCAGCGCCTGCCGGGCCTCCTCGAGCGCGCCGACCGCGATGGCGGCGCCGTCGGCGGCCTGCTCGGCCGCCACCAGCACCTGCTCGACGAAGGCGAGGAACTCCGGGTTCCGAGCCGCGAAATCGGTCTGGATGTTGACCTCGGCGATCACGCCACTCCGGCCATCACCAGCGACCTTCGCGGCGACCACACCCTCGCTCGCGACCTTGCCCGCGCGCTTCGCGCTCTTGGCGAGGCCCTTCTTGAGGATGATCTCGACCGCTTTCTCCATGTCGCCGGCCGCCTCCTCGAGGGCGGCCTTGCAGTCGTTCAGTCCCGCCTGCGTGCGTTCGCGCAGTTCCTTGACCTGCGCCATGCTGACCTGAGCCATGCGCTAACTCTCCCTGCTGAAAAGTCTGTGGTGGTCGCGCCCGCCGCTCACGGCCGGCGCGAGTAGATGACGTCGGCCGGCGGTCCCCCGCTGCGCCCCGTCGGCTGGGAATCGCCCTCGTCGCCACCCCTCGTCGACATCCGCTCCCGGTGCCGCGCCGTGCCCCAGATGCAGGCGTCGGCGATGGCGCTGGTGATGAGCCGGATCGACCGGATGGCGTCGTCGTTCCCAGGCACCACGTAGTCCACGAGGTCTGGGTCGCAGTTCGTGTCGGTGATGGCGACGATCGGCACGTGAAGCTTGCGCGCCTCCGCAATAGCGATCGCCTCCTGGGAGGGGTCGATGACGAAGATCGCGTGGGGGACGCCGCTCATCCCCTTCATGCCGCCGATGTATTTCTCCAGCCGGACCCGCTCCTTGTCGAGGCGCACGGTCTCCTTCTTGGGGAGCTGCGCGTAGGTGCCGTCCTCGGCCATGCGCTCCAGGTTGCGCAGCCGCTCGAGGCCACCCTTCATGGTGCGGAAGTTGGTCAGCGTGCCGCCGAGCCAGCGGTTGGTGACGAAGTACTGCTCGGCGCGACGCGCCTCCTCCTCGACGATCTCCGCCGCCTGGCGTTTGGTGCCGACGAACAGCACGTGACCGCCGCGCGCGACCGTGTCGCTGAGGAAATCGAACGCCGTCTTGAAGAGCCGAGAGGTCTGATCCAGGTCCACAATGTGGATCCCGCTCCGCGAGCCGTAGATGTACGGCTTCATCTTCGGGTTCCAGCGCTTGGTCTGGTGCCCGAAGTGGACGCCCGACTCGAACAGCTCCCGCACCGTGAGCGGGCTCTGCGGATCGCGCAGCGGCACCGGCTCGCCGGCGGCCTTGGCCGCGGCGCGCTCGCCAGCGATCACCGCCGTCCGGGGCACTTCCGTGACCCGCTCCGGGAGCTCCTCGCCCATCGAATCGTCGTCGAACGAGGGGTCGAACCCGCCGCGGGAACCGCGATCCCCGAAGCCTGTGTTTCTGAGGTCGCCCTCACCGGGTGTCTGATATTCGGCCATGTGCGCTGGTCTCCGTCTCGGTTGAGCCTCCGCCCCGCCTCCAGGCCAACCCGGCGCGACCCCCTCGATCGGAGGTCGTCGCACGGGCACCGGACCCAGTCGGATGCGCTCGGGGCGTGTGTCTACTGTGGTGGGTACGCGAAGGACCCGGGCAGGCCCGGTCCTCGCAGGGGCCGGGACTTTACGTCCCGATCCCGAGCGAGTAAAGGCGAAACCCGAGCCTTCTGGGAGGCTATGCGACTTCCTCCGGGGTTCTGGGCCGGGATTCTGACTCCGGGGCCGATCCCCGCCGCTCCGATCCCCGCCGCTCCGAACCCCGCAACCGGGAAGGCCGACGACGACGATGACCGCCCGCAACCCTGCCCCTTCGAACCACGCGCAGCTGCTCGCGGCCGCTCGGGACGCGGTCTTGCTCGCCGCGGCGGCTTGCCGACGGGCTCAGGCCGAGATCACCTCGGTCCGGGCGGCCACCAAGGACGACAAGAGCCCCGTCACCGTCGCGGATTTCGCGGCACAGGCGGTGGTCGCGGCCGCCCTCGCCGAGGCGCTCGGCCCGTGGTTCGCCGAGGTCGGGCTGGTCGCCGAGGAGGATCCCGCATTCCTGCGCGCGCCCGAGCGGACCGCCTACCTGGAGGCGACGGTGGAGGTCGCCCGCGCCGTGCGGCCCGAGCTCACGGCCGAGCGGCTGCTCGCGACCCTGGAGGCGACCGGGCACAGCCAGGGCGGTACCGGCGCCTTCTTCACCCTCGATCCGATCGACGGGACCAAGGGCTTCCTCCGCGGGCAGCAGTACGCCATCGCGCTCGCCTTCGTCGAAGGAGGGACGCCGGTGGTCGGAGCCCTGGCCTGCCCCAACCTCGCGCGCGATGCCGACGCCGACGTCGTCGTCCCCGATCCCGAGGGCTCGCTCTATTTCGCCCAGCGCGGGGGCGGGACGCAAGAAATGCCCTGCATGGCGGCCGGTAACGGGGCGGTGCGCACGGTGCGCGGAGCCGGGGCGCTCGTCCGCCCGATCCGGGTGGCCGCCTCCGTGGAGAAGGCGCACTCGAACGTCTCCGACACGGACCGGGTGATCGCGGCGGTCGGCGCCGATCCGGCCGTCGTCCGGCTCGACTCGAGCGCCAAGTACGCGGTGGTCGCGCGGGGCCAGGCTGACGCCTACCTCCGGCTGCCGACGCGCGCAGACTACGTCGAGCGGATCTGGGACCACGCGGCCGGCGTGGTCGTCGCCGAGGAGGCCGGCGCGCGCGTTACGGACATCGCCGGACGGCGCCTCGAGTTCGGTCACGGCCGCGGACTCGAACGCAACCGTGGCGTGGTGGTAGCGCACCCCGACGCGCACCCGCGGTTGATCGCCGCCATCGCCGAGCTTGGCATTCGGTAGAGCACCGGCGCCCGAACGCAGCGGCCCGTGGTGCGCGGGCGCCTCAGGCGCGCCCACTCAGGATCTCGCGCGCCCGCAGCAGGCCCAGCACCTGCTCCACTGACTCGCTCACCGGCTGCTCGCCGACCAGGCGCAGGTCGGGCGACTCCGGCGGCTCGTACGGATGGGTCACGCCGGTGAAGAACGGGATCTCACCGGCACGAGCCCGCTGGTAGAGCCCCTTCGGGTCCCGCGACTCGCAGGTGGCCAGGGTCGCATCGACGAAGACCTCGAGGAACGCTAGCCCGCCCTCCTCGTGCGTCTTCCGGCAGCGCGCCCGGTCCTCGCGGTACGGACTGATGAACGACGCGAGCACGACGACGCCCGCGTCCGCGAAGAGCTTGGCGACCTCCCCGACCCGCCGCACGTTCTCCTGGCGATCCTCGGTCGAGAAGCTCAGGTTCGAATTGAGCCCGTGGCGGACGTTGTCGCCGTCGAGGCGGTAGGCGTGGACCCCCCGCTCGACCAGAGCGACCTCTAGCGCGGCCGAGACGGTCGACTTGCCCGAGCCCGAGAGCCCGGTGAACCACAGCGTCGCACCGACCTGTCCGAGCGCCTTCCAGCGGTCGGCGCGGCTGAGCTGGCCGTGGTCCCAGGTGAGGTTGCTGGCGCGCGGGGCGGGATCGTTCGACATGATACGGCCCGAGTCCCTATGCTTCGTCCGGGACCGACGGGGACCCGCAGGAGGATTCCCATCGCTCATCCCGCGCCGCGTCGCAAGGCGCCTTCGGCAGACGATGCGTGATTTCAGGTTCCGGCCGCCACCGCTCGCGCCGTCGTCCGAGCTCCGCTGGGTCCTCGAGCGCGCGTTCGGGCCGATCGGCGACGCCGCCGCGCCGGGGGACACCGCCGCGGCGGTCGCGCTGGCGCTGAAGCTCGATCTGGCCGCGCGGATCGCGGCGCGCACCCCACCCGCCCGCCTCGGGGACGAGGTCGGCCTCGAGGGAGCGCGACGGCTCGGGCTGGCCCAGCTCGGTGCGCGCTCGCGCTCGCGCCGCGCCGCCCTGGCCCGAGCCGAGATCGGGCGCGTCGCGAGCGCGGCCGAGATCCCGATCGTCTGGCTCAAGCACGCGGCGCTCGTGGCGATGGGCCTCTGCGACGACGGCTCTCGCGACGTGAGCGACGTCGACGTGCTCGTCCCGCCGGAGCGGGCCAAGTCCCTGCAAGAGCGGCTCGTGGCGCAGGGGTTCATGCCGCTCGACCTGCCCGGCTCCGAGCACCAGCTCCCGCTGCTCGCGGCCCCCAGCGGCATCGGCGTCGAGGTGCACCTGTGCATCCCCGGCCTGCGCGCACCGGGGTCGCGGCGCTACGCGGGGTGGTCGACCCTCGCGGCGCACGGCGCCCTGCTCCCAGCGCCGGACGGAGGCTCGATCCCCGACCGCGATCTGGTCCGGGCCCACGCCGCGGTGCACGGGCTCGCGCAGCACGGGCGAACGCCGCGTGCCTACCCGCTCGCCCGCATGCTGGCGGACCTGCACGACCTGGCGGCGGCGGGCGCCGACGCTCTGCCCCCGCGCGCCCGCGCCTGGCTCGAGGGGGAGCTCACCCCGGTCGAGATCGACGCCATCGCACGCCTCGTCGCGCTCACGCGGCGCGGCGCGCTCCCCGACGAGCGCGAGCCGGCGGGCCTGCTGCTCCGCCACCTCGCGGCCGGAGCCCTCGACGACGACTACGTCGCGAGCCTGAAGCTCTTCGGCGCCTGGACCCCCATGACGGATGGCTCCCGCTGGCGGGCGCGCCTGGGCGCCATCGGCACCGCGCTACTGCCCACGGACGGCCAGCTGCAGGCGATCTACGGGCCGGGACTCGACCCCGCCGCCCTCCGCCGGCGCCGCTGGACGAGGCCGTTCGACCTCTGCCTCCGCGCGACCCGCTCCGCCCGGGCCGGGCTGAAGCGTTGGCCAGTCCCCGGGCCCGACCCCTCGCCCGACCCGGCCCGGTCGAGCCCATCGGCGCCCCGCTTGGCCGCGCCGCCCCCGAGCGCTCCGCACACCCCGTCTTGGCTCGCGCGGCGCGGCGACACCGCGCTCGGGGTCGGGATCGGGCTGACCGTCGTGGGCTCGATGCTGGCCGTCGGGAGCGTCCACCCGCCGTGGGTGATCGGCTTCGCCGCCATCGCCATCGCCGCCGGCACGCTGGCCATCGTCCTCGACGCTGCCCGCGTGCGCGAGTTGCCCCCCCCCGCCGGCATCCTGGCCGGGCTCGCCGCCTTCACCGCGCTCCAGTTCGCCCCCCTGCCGACGGACTGGGTCGCGGTGCTATCGCCCCGGGCCGCGGACGCGTGGCGGCGCACGGCAACACTCCTCGGCGACGTGTCGCCCGCGGGGTCGTCGCTCTCCATCGCGCCGGGAGCGACCGCGCTCGAGGCGCTGAAATGGCTGGGATACGGCGCCCTCTTCATCGCCGCGGCCCGCCTCGCGCGGCGACGGGGGCCCGAGCCGGGGATGGGGCTGGTGTTCGCGTCAGCCGCCGCCGCCGCCCTGGTGACACTGCTGCATGCGGCCGCCGGCGCCGAGCGCCTCTACGGGATCTACACCCCCCTCGCCGCGCGCCCGCCCTGGGCCCTCGCGCCGTTTCTGAACCCGAACAACCTCGCCGGCTACCTGAACCTCGGCTTCTTCTGCGGGGCCGGGTGGCTCGTGACCGAGCGCCGCGCGGGCCCCCGCACGATCCTGGCCCTGCTCGCCGCGGTCACCCTGGCGGTGGGGGTCCTGAGCGCGTCGCGCGGTGGCCTGGCCGCGCTCCTGCTGGGTCTGCTCCTGCTGGTGCCCGCGCTCTGGCGCCGGCGCCGGGGTCACGAGCGACACTCGCGTCTCCGCCTCGTCACCGCGATCCCGCTCGTCGCCGCGGCCCTGGCCGGCGCCGTCCTCTTCCTTCTCGGCGCCACGCCACCGGTACTGAAGGCCCTGCTCGACGAGACGACGGGCAAGCTCCTGCTCGCCACCTGGGCGCGGCCGATGATCGCGGACCACCTCTGGTTCGGGGTCGGGCGCGGCGCCTACGAAACCGCGTTCCCGCCCTACCGGGCCGCGCCGGGGCACCTCGTCTATCAGTACGCGGAGAACTTCGTCGTCCAGTGGATCGCGGAGTGGGGCGTCCTCGTCGGCCCGCTGTCGCTGCTGGGGCTCGCCTGGACCCTCCGCCCCGAACGGCTCCGAGCGGGACACCACCCGATCACGGCGAGCGCTGCCGTCGGCCTGATCGCGCTCTTCGCCCAGAACCTCCTCGACCTGGGGCTCGAGCTCGCGTCGATCGGGTTCGCGGTTGCCACCGTGCTGGGAACGCTCTGGGGCGCGGCCCGCGCGAACAAGGCTTCCGCCGAGGTGACGCCGAGGCCGACCGTCCCCGCCATCGGTCTCGCCGTCGCCGGCTGCGCGCTGATCGCCGCCGCGGCGACGCTCGGCACCCGGCCGATCGAAACCGAACGCCACCGACTGCACGACGCGTACCTGGCGACGGGCTCGGCGGGTCGCGAGCGGTTCTCGCGTGAGCTTGCCACCGCCCTCCGCGCTCACCCCGGGGATCCGTACCTCCCCCTGCTGGCGGCGCTCCACGCCCGGCGCAGCGGAGCCAATCCCCTGCCCTGGATCAACCGTGCCCTCGAGCGAGACCCGAGCGCGGGGCGACCCTACCTGTTGTTGGCGCACCTGCTGGCGGGACGGGACGGCTCCGACCAGGTGCTCCACGCGGCGGCCGCGGCCGCGGCGCGGGACCACGGCCTGACCCGACCCGCCGCGAGGGTCGCGGTCGCCGCTTCCCAGGACGCGGCGGCCATCCTGCGCGCCGCGCCCGCGGGGAGCGCGGGCGTCCCCTTCCTCACCGCCTGCGCCGGCGAACTCTCGCCGGACCGCGCCGGCGCGGCCCGGCTCTCGCTCCTGGAAGCGGCCGTCGCGCGCGCCCCGGACGACGCCCGGCCGCGGGCCGAGCTCGCCCGCAGCGCGACCGCGCTGCTGGTCCGCGCCGCACCCGGCTCACCCTGCGCGGGCGACCGCGCCCAGCGTTGCCACGCGCTGGTCGAGGAGCAGGCGGCGGCGCTGGATCGGCTGCTCCCGGACCTGCCCGAGGGCACCCTTGCCCGCGCCGAGCTGCTGCTCGCCACCGACCGGCCGCGCGCCGCGCTCGAGCTGCTCGCCGCGAGCTGCGAGCGCTGGCCCGCCAACGCCGCCTGTCAGCAGCGCCTCGCGGACGCAGCCGATCGCGCCGACGATCCCGCCCGACTCGCCGAGGCAGCGAGCCGGCTGCTCGCCGCCTCCTGCGGCCGCAGCGCGACCTGCGCCGCCACCGCACGGCGGCTCGCCGAACGCTACGCCCGCCGCGGTCGCTGGCACGAGGCGACCCCGTACTTCGAACGCGCCGCGCGCGAGTCCGGCGCCGCGACGGACTGGGAACGCGTCGCGGACGCCGCCCTGCAGACGGGAAGGCTGACCCGCGCGGCCCAGGCCATCGAGCAGGCCCGGCGCGCGGGCAGCGTCCGTGCCCCCGAGCTCGAGCGCCGCCTCGACGCCGCGCGCCGCGGACGGCTCCTGGAGGGCGCGGGCTCGCGATGACCGGCCGCCGTCGACCGACCCCTCGAGGCGCTTCACTCCGCTAACAGCCTCACTCCACGCTCAGCGAGCGGGAGGCCGGCACCATCGGCCCTCGCGGCGCGGCCCCGGCGTCCCCGCGCCCGCCCATCCACCAGCCGAGCGCCAGCGACGCCACGCCCAAGAAGGTCACCAGCAGGGCGATCGCCGCGGTGGCGGGGATCCGCTGAGCTGGGACCAGGGCCGCGGCCCACGCCGCCTTTGGTCCCGCCGCGATCGGCCCGCCGCGCCCAGGGCGAACGGCGGTGTGGGTCGGGTCCGCGATGGGCAGGTCCGCCGCGTCGAGGACGAAGGTCTGCTCGTCCGCGGCGCCCCCGAGGGCCACCCCTCGCCGCGCCCACGCCCCACTCGACGCGGGGATCGTCCCGGGCACGAGTGTCGGGTCCTCCGGGCTCGCCAGGCTCACCAAGGCCCGGGCCAGAGAGCCCTCGCCGCCTTGCCCGACGGGGATCCTCTCGGTCACCAGACAGCGACTGTCACGCGCGCGCGCTCCCGGCAGCGAGATCACCTCGGTGGGGCACGGTGCGCCGTGAGCCCTCATCGCCACGGCCGTCGCCATCGCCTGCGTCAAGACGCCATCCTCGTCGGGGCCGTTCCAGCCCGCCGCTGGCGTGGGCGCGAGCCCCCGCAGCGCGCTCGCCACCGTGCGCGCCGCCGCGGGTCGCTCGCTCGGTGGCTTGGAGAGCAGGCGCGCGACCAGATCGACGAGCCGCGGCTCCGCCCCGGGCAGGAAGACGTCGAGACGGGGCGCGATGCGGGTGAGGTGGGCGAGGAAGAGCGCGTTCGGGTCGCGATCCTCGTCGAAGGGCCCCCGGCCCGTCAGCATCTCGAAGAGCAGTAGGCCGACCGCGTACAGATCCGTCCGACCATCGACGGGCTCGCCGCGAGCCTGCTCCGGAGAGAGGTAGCGCGGGGTGCCGAGGGTCACGCCGCGGGCCGTGATGGTCACCCCGCCGACCGCCAGCTTCGCAATGCCAAAATCGAGGAGCTTGATGCGCCGCGGTCCGACCATGAACACGTTCGCGGGCTTGACGTCGCGGTGCACCACCCCGAGGTCGTGGGCTGCGGCCAGCGCCTCCAGCACCTCGATGGCGATGGCGATCGCCTCGCCGGCCCCCAGGCGGCGTTCGCGCCGCAGCTTCGCCCGGAGCGTCTCGCCCGTCAGCAGCTCCATCACGAAGTACGGTGCCCCGTCGGCGCTGACGCCGGCGTCCGTCGCCTCGACGATCCCCGGGTGCCGAAGCTGCCCGAGCGCGCGCCATTCCTGGCGCAGGCGCGCAACCAGATCTGCGCGCGTCGCATGCTCGGGGAGCAGCGCCTTGAGGACGAACCGGCGGCCGAGCTCGACCTGCTCGACCTCGTAGACGCAACCCATGCCGCCGCGGCCGAGGTGACCCACCACCCGGTACCGCGTCCCGGGCACCAACGCGCCGACCTCGAGCTGTCGGGCTACCCCCTTCGCTGCCATGTTTCATCCGCCCGGGCTCAACGTGCCACCGGGAGCCGCCGCAGAATAGCCGAGTCCCTCGGCCCCGGTCGACGCCGTGTGACAGCTCCCGATGGGGCCATCTCGACCACGAGCGCGGCCCGGTTGCGCACGCAAGCACGGGCGCGTGAATCACCCGCCGCACGGCGTCGCGGCCCTGCACATCCGCCCAGGCGCGATGCCGTGACCACGCCGCGCGCCGGCGGCCACGCCCGCTCAGGAGCCGGCGAGCACGGTGAGCGCCCAGAGCAGGAGGAACACGCTCGAGAGCAGGAGGTTCAGCGCACCCAACGCCAACCCGGCGATGGACATCCCCTCCCCCCCCACCCGCTGCGGGTCACGACGCGCGGCCCGCCAGCCCACGAAGCCGGCGATGAGCGCGACCAGCCCGGTGAGCGGACCGAGACAGAGCAGGCAACCGCAGACCAGGGCGAGGACCGCCGCTGTGCTCGCAGGGGGCCTCGCTCCGATGGGCAGCCCGGTCCGAGGATCGAGGCTCATCGCGTGGAGGGCCATCGTCTCCTTGCCGCCAGTGATCGGCTTGCCAGCGCCTGGCGGGGCTGGAGGGCGCCATCCGCCACCGGGTGGATCCCCCCCACCGGCGGGCGGCCCCCCCGCAGAAAAGCCGCCGCCCGGGGGCTGGCCGCCGGGGCCGGACCCCGCCAGGGGGTAGCCGCCGCCCGGCGGGTACCCGCCCCCCTGTGCACCGCGATCCGAGCTCGGATGCATCACGCCGTCGTTTTACCAGGCCGGACCGGAAGCGACGACGGGAATCGCTCGCGCCCTGGGGCGCGGATGCTACCTTGCCGCGCAGTCCACCCCCCGCACCGATGGCCATCACCCGTACCGACGTGCTTCACGTCGCCCGTCTCGCCCGGTTGACCCTCGCCGAGGAGGAGATCGACGATCTCATCCGCGAGCTCGGGCGCATCCTCGAGTACGTCGAGCTCCTGCGCGAGGTCGACACGACCGGGATCCCGGTGACGTCCCACGTGACCGTCACCGAGGCACCGCTCCGGGACGACACTGTGAGCGTCGTGCTCGACCGGGCGCTCGTCCTCGCCGAGGCGCCGCGCGGCACCGAAGAGGGGTTCGCGGTGCCCTCCTTCGTCGACGAGGCATGATGGCGCGCGACCTCCTCGATCTCAGCATCCCCGAGCTCGCAGCGCGGGTAACGGCGGGAGAGGCCAGCGCCGAGGAGGTCACGCGGCAGAGCCTCGACGCGATCGAGCGCGGCGCCGCGCTGGGAGCGTTCCTGAACGTGACCGCCGATCAGGCCCTCGACCAGGCCCGTGCGGTGGACGACAAGCGGCGACGCGGGGAGCCGCTGGGAGCGCTCGCTGGGGTGCCGCTCGCGATCAAGGACGTCCTCTGCACGCGCGGGCTCCCCACCACCGCCGGCTCGCGGATCCTGACCCGCGCCGAGTCCGGGCGCGTCACCGCGGATCCCACCCGTGGCTGGCGGCCTCCCTACGACGCCACCGTGGTCGAGCGGCTCGCCCGCGCCGACGCCATCCTGGTCGGCAAGACCAACCTCGACGAGTTCGCGATGGGCTCGTCGAACGAGAACAGTGCCTTCGGCCCCGCGCGCAACCCCTGGGATCCACGCCGCATCCCCGGTGGCTCCAGCGGCGGCAGCGCGGTGGCCGTCGCGGCGGGGATGACGCCGGGCGCCCTGGGCACGGACACCGGTGGCTCGGTGCGACAGCCCGCCGGCCTGTGCGGGGTCGTCGGCGTCAAGCCCACCTACGGCCGAGTCTCTCGCCACGGCCTCATCGCCTTCGCGTCCTCGCTCGACCAGGTCGGCCCTATCGCCCGCGACGTCCGCGGCGCCGCGCGCCTGCTCGCCGCCATCGCTGGCCACGACCCACGCGACGCGACGTCGGCCGCCGTCCCCGTGCCCGACCTCGACGCGGCCTGCTCGCAGGAGGTGCGTGGGCTCCGCCTGGGCGTGCCCGAGGAGTACTTCGGGCCCGGGCTCGATCCCGACGTGGCCGCGAGCGTCAGCGAGGCGATCGCCGCGCTCGAGCGCGAGGGCTGCGAGGTGCGACCCGTGGAGCTGTCTCACACGCGCTTCGGGGTCGCCACCTACTACATCATCGCGACCGCCGAGGCGTCGAGCAACCTGGCGCGCTTCGACGGCGTGCGCTTCGGCCTGCGTCTCGAGCCGCCCGGAGGCGGCCTCGACGGCCTCTACGGCGCCACGCGGGACGCCGGCTTCGGGGCGGAGGTGAAGCGTCGAATCCTGCTCGGCACCTACGTGCTGAGCGCGGGCTACTACGACGCATACTACCGCAAGGCGCAGCAGGTGCGGACGTTGATCCAGCAGGACTTCACCGCCGCGTTCGCCGAGGTGGACGTGATCGCGACCCCGGTTTCTCCCACGCCGGCGTTCCTGCTGGGCGAGCGCATCGCGGATCCGCTGTCCATGTACCTTGGGGATGTCTTCACGCTGCCGGCTAGCCTCGCTGGGATCGCTGGCCTCAGCGTCCCAGCACGGCCCACGCCCGCGCGCGGGGACCGCCCCGCGCTCCCCACCGGACTGCAGCTGCTCGCGCCCCCCTTCGCCGAGGCGCGCCTGCTCGCCGTGGCGGCGGCGTGGGAGCGGGTTTCCCCGGCGCGGGATCTCCGACCGACGGCGCCCTGAGCCAGCGGAGGCTCGACCTTGCCCGAAACCGGTCGCCCCGAGGCGGCTCCGAGAGGGGTCCGTCGCGCCCAGCGCGATCTCGGCACTCCGGCGCGTGGGGGTGTCGTCGGAGTGCCGGGGCATTAACATGAGAGCCTCGTGTCCCCGACCCCGTTCGATCTGCTGCACTCGCTGGCAAGGCTCGCGCGACGACTGACGGAGGAGCACACCGCGACCCTGCTCCCCGACGCGCTCGACCTCCTGCTGGCCGGGAGCGGCTGCGTCTTTGGGGGTATCTACCTCCTGGACCAGCGGCTCACCCCGATGGCCCTCCGACTGCCCGAGGGAGGAGCCGGCCCGAGCTCAGTCCGCGACACCATCGACGCCCTGGCGGCGGAGGTGGTGACGCTGCAGAAGCGCCGCGTGGTGCCAGACCTGCTCGGCGCTGCGCCCCCGATACCGGGGGCGGCCGTCACGGCGCTCGCGGCTCAGGGGGCCCTTGCCCTGCCCATCGAGCACGCCCGGGTCACCGTGGGCGCGGTGGTGCTACTGGCCGCAGAGGAGCCGGCCCTAGCGGCCGAGCGCATCGCCTTCGTCGAGGCGGCGACCCACACCATCGGGCTCGCCATCCACCGTGATCGCGGCGCCGAGCTCGAGCGCATCCGGCGGGAGGAGGTCGAGGAATCGAACCGCATGGCGAGCATCGGCCTGCTCACGGGGAGCGTCGCGCACGAGCTCCGCGGCCCCGTCGCGGCACTGGTGCTCCAACTCGGTGAGCAGCGCCGCCTCCTACGGGAGGCGGAGGCCAGTGGCGGCGAGGCGTCGCCCATGCTCGTGTCCGAGCTCGGCGAGCTCACCGCCGATCTCGACACCGCGGTCGGGCGCGTGCGGGGCATCCTCGATCAGCTGGAGCGATTGAGCCGCCGCGACTCGCAACCGGTGGAGCTCGATCTCGCGAGCGTCGTCCGTGACGCCATGGAAACCGTACGCCCCTACCTCCGCCGACGCGGGATCGAGGTGAGCGAGCACCTCGAGACGACCCCCCAGACGACGGGCCGCCGTGACAACCTGGCGCAGGTGCTCCTGAACCTGGTGCTCAACGCCGCCGACGCCTGCGAGCAGGCGCCGGCCGGGAGCCGCACGATCCGGGTCAGCGTGGCCCCCGACGCCGATCGTGCCGTGCTGCAGGTGGACGACTCGGGGCCGGGGATCCCGCCGGACGCCATCCGGACCATCTTCACGCCGTTTTTCACCACCAAACAGCGGGGCAAGGGGACCGGGCTCGGCCTCAAGATCTGCGCCGACGTGGTGACCGCGCACGGGGGGCACATCGAGGTCGCCAATCGTCCCCAGGGGGGCGCCTCCTTCCGCGTGCTCCTCCCGCGGCAGGGCGTCGTCTCGGCGGCGCCGGGTCCGAACAAGCCCTCAGCCCCGCCCCCTCCCGCGCGCATCCTGGTCATCGACGACGACCCGTTGTTCCTGCGTGCTGTGAGCCGAGGGCTCAAGGGGGTCATTGTGGACACGGTGCTCACCGCGTCGGAGGGGGAGCTTCGCTTCTCGACGCCAGACTACCAGCCCGATCTCATTCTGTGCGATCTGCACCTGCCCGGGATGGGGGGCCACGAGCTGCACGCCCGCGTCGCGGCGCGAGATCCCATGCTCGCGGCGCGCTTCCTCTTCTGCACCGGTGGCGCCCTCTCCCCCGAGGAGGCCGCTTACCTGCGGGACTCGGGCTGCCCCACCCTCTTCAAGCCGCTCAACCTGGACGATCTCCGCGCGACGCTCGAGGAGCCACCGGAGTCCTGGAACCAGGCGCGAACGCTGTCCCGCGCCAGCACCCCCCCCGAGAGCCCCAGGACCGGCTGATTCGCAACCCGAGTCAGGGGGCCACCGTCGTCCACCCAGGCATCACGAGCAGCCCGGCAGCGAGCCCCATGAACACCCCGCGGTGGGTGTCCTCGGGCCGCACGGCCGCGTCGCGGGCCAGCTCCGCCGTGAGCCGCCGGAGCGAAGGCGCGCCCGGCGCGAGGTCCAGCGCCCGCCGCTGGGCCGCGCCGAGGCCGAGCTCGGTGGGGTCCACGTCCGCGAGCAGGCGCGCGATGGGCTCGCGCTCCAGGGGACCGAGGAGCGCGGCGATCTCGGCGTCGCTGTAGCCCCGCTGGATCGCGCCGGCCATGATCCCAATCGCCGTACCCCGCACGTTGATGCGATCCTCCACCGACGTCTCGCCGCGGAAGAAGGTGAGCTCCCCATCGCCCCAGGTCAGTAGCTCGAAGAAGCGACTCTCGACCTGCTCGATGAGCGCCCGGAGGAGCGCCGTCGGACGCAGCTGCCCCAGCGCCACGAGCATCTCGCCGAGGCGCTGGCCGCGCTCGACGGCATACACCAAGGCGTGCTCGATCTGCTCGCCGTCGAGCAACCCGGCGTGGACCAGCCAGGCCCCAAAGACCTCGGATCGCTCGGTCGAAGCGACGAAGCGCGGGACCCCCTCCTCGAGGTACACGCGCTTCTGGTGAGCGCCCACCCGGGCGACCAGGAGCCCCGTCGCGGCGGTCCGGGCCAGCCCGAGCAGGACGGTGGGGAGCGTGCGCCGTTCGATCGGTCGGCGCCAGGTCGCTACCCCATCGCGTCGCTCATCGAAACGAAACGCCGGGCGCTCGGCGAGCGCCGCCAGGACCGGCACCCGACCCAGCGTGACGAAAGAGGCGCCGGACTCGGCAACCAGGGTGCTCGATCCGGCCGCGCCAGTGGCGATCTCGAGGAGAACGGCGGGCAACGAGAGCGGCCCCGCCACAGCCCCGCCGGCGCCCTGCAGGTAGAACGCGGGGCTGGAGGCGGGCGCGCTCAAGCGCGGTGGCGTCGGGTTGCGCCGCGGCATCTCCGCGCGGTCGGGGGTCGTGCTCCGCGGCGACTCCGGGGGCACAGGCGAGCGCGCGGCGCCGCGCCGCAGCGCCTCGGCGAGCGGCGAGAGGCCGGCGCCAGGTGCGACCTCCGGCTCGTCGTTCGAGCTCGGCAGGATGCCAAGCCCGTCGAGCCACGGGGCGATCTGCCCGTCGCTCAGCGTCATGCCGAGATCTCCCGCCACCCCGCGCACAGCCTCGCCGAGGTCGCGCGCCGACTGGAACCGACGCTCCCGGTCCCGCGCCAGCGCCGTGTGCAGGACCGCCATCAGCGGCGCTGGCAGATCGGCACCGTAGCGGTCGAGGACGCGCAAGTCGGCCTCGTACATCCGCGTCAGCATCTCGAGCTCGTTTCGCCCCGGAAAGAGCGGGCGGGCGAGCAGCATCTCGGCCAGCACGATCCCGACCGTGAACAGATCGCTCCGGGCGTCGAGCTCCTCGCCGATCACCTGCTCAGGGGACATGTACCCCATCTTCCCCTTCAGCTCGCCCGGGTACGTCCGCCGGTCCACGAACGCGCTGAGGACGATCCCGAAGTCGGTGAGCTTCACCTCGCCCCCCCGCCCGATGAGGATGTTCCCCGGCGACACGTCGCGGTGCACGATGTTGAGCGGTCGGCCGCGCTCGTCCCGCGCCTCGTGGGCGAACCGCAGCCCGCGCAGCACCTCCGACGCGATGGTCAAGGCCGCGCCGAGCGGGAACCGCTGCCCCCGCGCAGCGACCGCCCGCAAGAGCCGGGCGAGGGAAGCCCCCTCGACGTACTCCATGGCCATGAACAGCTCGCCGTCGTGCTCACCGAAATCGACCACCTGCACGATGTTGGGGTGCGACAGGGCCGCGCAGATGCGGGCCTCGTCGCAGAACATCTCGAGGAACCGCGAGTCGAGCGCGAGCTGCGGCAGGATGCGCTTGATGGCGAAGCGCTTCTGGAAGCCGTGCGGCCCGGCGCGGCGCCCGACGTAAACCTCCGCCATCCCCCCGTTGCCGAGCCGCTCGCCGAGCTCGTAGGGCCCGAGCCGATTGCCAGGCGGAGAACCCGACAGGGCCATGATGGCGATCGTAGCTCATCGGAGGCCGAACGGAACCCCAGCCGACCGGCCGTCGCCCCCGGACAGAATCCGCTAGAAGTCGGGGTGGGTTCGGCTAACTTGTCGTATCGAGATGCCGATCCGAGCGGGCCGAGCCGATGGACCCGGGACCCCCGACCGAGGCGCGAGGACCACGCGTGTCGCCGCGGCGGTGCCCGCGCGCGACGGTGGTTGCGCCGGCGCGTCGGGCGCGGACCCGGCGCCGCCGGCGGACGCGCTCGCCACCGTGGCGATCACCGGCAGCGCCACGTTCGTGGGGCGCAGCCTCGTCGGGCTGCTGGAGGAATCACCGTGCGTCGGCCGGATCCTCAGCGTGGACGTCGCCGCTCCGAGCACCCGCGGCCCCAAGACGAGCCACTTCTCCATCGACCTGTCGCACGCAGCAGCGGAGTCTCGGCTCGCGGAGCTCTTCGGCGACGAGCGCCCTGCCAGCGTGGTCCACGCTGCATTCGCGGTATCTCCCGGGCAGGACGCGATCGGAGCGCACGAGCTCGAGGCCATCGGCACCGACCGCCTGCTCAACGCTTGCCTGCGGACCAAGGTGCGCAAGATCGTCCTCTGGAGCCACACGCTGCTGTACGGGGCCCACCCCACCAACCCGAACTTCCTCGGTGAGCACCACCCCCTGCGCGCCCGTCGCGACGAGCCCTTCTTCGCCAACAAGATCGACGCCGAAGCCGCGGTGCTCCGCTTCGGGCGGCCAGGCACCGGCCGCGTGGCGACGGTGCTGCGCACCGCGGCGATCCTCGGCCCCACGGTGGAGAACTACCTCTCGCAGTATCTCGGGCACCGGCTGGTCACTACGGTGCTCGGCTTCGATCCGCTGTGGCAGTTCGTGCACGAGGCGGACGCCGTGCGTGCGTTCCAGATCGCGCTCGAGCGCGACCGGCCAGGGATCTTCAACATCGTCGGCGACGGTGTCCTGCCCCTGAGCGCGGTGGTCCGGCTTGCGGGCAGCACCGCTCTCCCCCTGCCGCGCTCGGCCGGCGAGGGGCTGCTGAACGCGCTCTGGCTGACCCGCCTCATCGACATGCCGCCCTCGTTCCTCGACTACCTGCAGTACCTCTGCGTCGCCGACGGGGCTCGAGCCGCACAGGTCCTTGGTTTTCGCCCCGCCTACACCACCCGCGAGGCGCTCATGGAGTACGCGCACCGCAAGCGGCAGCGGGCAGCCCGCCTCGCCTCGGAGAACCCCGCGTGAAGCAACGCCGCAGAAATCACGGCCCCCCGATCGGCCGCCTGTCCCCCGAGCAGCTCCACCGCCGGAATGTAGCGGCCTCCTTCCGCCACGCACCACGGCAGCAGCGCCAGGCGATGCGCTCGTCCGGGCCCTTCCGCTGGAGTGACTCGCCCTACGGCGACGAAGCGGCGATCGGCCTCGGCAGCGCCGTGGTCCCACCCCAGGCCCGCTCGCAGCGCCTCCCGATCCTCGAAGACTTCGACGCGCCCCCCGTCTCGGAGCGAGCTCCGGGCGACATCGCCGGACGGATCCAAGCCCTCGAGGCCCGCCTCGATTCGATGCTGGACGACTCCGGCGTCCCGGGCGAGCCCGACCCTCGCCGGAGGCAGCCGACGCGCGCAATGCCCGGGTCGGTCGAGGAGGCGGACGACCCGGCGGATCACGGGGAGCCGTTCCCCGGCGACGGCTTCGAGGACCTGCCGCTCGCGATAGACGAGGGGCTGGACGCCGAAGTCCCAACGCCTGACCCCCTCGACGCCGGTGATACGGAGCCCGAGCCCGAAGACGAGCCCGAGAACGGCAACGAGTCCCCGCGCGACCGGCGCCTCAAGCGGCGACGGGAACGCAAGGCGAGTCGGCGTCGCGCGCCCGACGTCGACGAGTTCGGCCTCGATCCGGGGTTCGACCGCCGCTTCGCGCAGCCGGTGATGGACTTCCTCTTTCGCCGCTACTTCCGGACGCAGGTCACCGGCATCGATCATGTCCCGGCCACGGGTCGGTGCCTGATCGTGGCCAACCACTCCGGGACCGTGCCGCTGGACGGCGCGATGCTCCGCACGGCGATTCGGCTGGTGCACCCTAGCGGCCGTGACGTGCGCTGGTTGTCTGAAGACTTCCTCTACTACCTCCCCTTCGCGGGCACGTTCATCACGCGAACCGGGGCGGTGCGGGCCTGTGTCGACAACGCGGCGCGGCTCCTCGACTCCGATTGCGGCGTGATCGCCTTCCCCGAGGGAGTGGCCGGAATCCGCAAGCTTTATCGGGACCGGTACCGCCTGCAGCGCTTCGGAAGAGGTGGTTTCGTGCGGCTCGCGCTCCGCGCGGGCGCGCCCATCATCCCCTGCGCGATCGTCGGAGCCGAGGAGACGGGGCCGATGCTGCTCCGCGACGAGCTGGTGGCCCGTTGGCTCGGGCTCGCCTACCTCCCGATCACACCGACCTTTCCTTGGCTCGGCCCGCTGGGGCTGGTCCCCGCGCCGACGCGCTGGAGCATCCGCTTCGGCGAGCCGCTGGCGCTCGACGAGTACGGTCCCGGCTCGGCCGAGGACGATCTCCTGGTGGCACGCGTCGGGGACCACGTGCGCACCACCATCCAGCAGATGCTGGACGAGGGGGTCCGCTCCCGAAAGAGCGTCTGGCTCGGCTGAAGAGGGCACGGGGCGCTTGGCGGACCGCCCGCGATGTGCGCCACCCAGCCTGCCCGCGCCGAGCGGGGACGGGCTGCTGATCGTCGACAAGCCCTGTGGACCGACGAGCCACGATCTGGTGCTCGCCGTCCGTCGATGGACGCAGCGACGCGACGTAGGGCACGCCGGCACGCTGGACCCAGCCGCCAGCGGGGTCCTGCTGGTCCTGCTCGGGGAGGCGACCAAGCTCAGTGCGCACCTCACCCTCGACGACAAGCGCTACCTCGTCGAGGTAGCGCTCGGAGCCGGGACTGACACGGGGGACGCAGACGGCACCGTCACCGCCTCCGTCGATCTGGAGCCGGGCTGGCTCTCCTCGACCGTGCTGGAGGGCGCGCTCGCCGGGGAGCGCACCCGCATCACCCAGGTGCCGCCCGCGTTCAGCGCGATCAAGGTCGCCGGCCGCGCCGCGCACCGCCTGGCGCGCGCGGGTCGCCCGCCCGAGCTCGATCCGCGCCCGGTGTCGGTGCGGTCCCTGGAGCTGCGCGCGGCGAGCGATCGCTCCCTCACCGTCGAGCTCGTCGTGTCCAAGGGCTACTTCGTCCGCTCTTTCGCCCAGGATCTCGGCCAGCGCCTGGGCGTTCCGGCGCACGTCCGCGCGCTTCGCCGGCTGGCGAGCGGGCCGTTCACCATCGACGAAGCAGTGACCTGGCCCCCCGAGCGGCCCGTGACGCCGCTCTCACTCGGGGCGGTGGTGCGCCGGACGCTCCCCACCGCGACGCTGACGGCCGCCGGGGAAACCCTCGCTCGACAGGGAAAGCGACTCGGGCGTGAGCACTTCGCCTCCCCGCCGCCGGCGGAGACTCCCGCGGAGCCGGCGTCGATCGTCGCCTGGCTCGGGCAGACCGACGAGCTGGTCGCCCTCGGGCGGCCTTGCGGATCCGACGAGCACCAGGTGGTGCGGGGGTTCCGAGCGCGCTAGCGCACCGATCGGTCTGCCAGTGGCGTCGCCGCCCTGAAAGACCCTTCCCGGCGCAGCGTGGGGTTTCGCGGCGAGGGTGACCGAACTCCGCGTTCGATCGCTCAGGTCACATCGAACCTTCGCAGTGTCAGCCCGCGGTCCCCGAGCCTGGCGCGCAGCCGCTCGGCGAGGTCCGGCTTCACCGGGTCGAGCGGGGCGCTGATCGACACCTCCACCTCGCACCCCACCACTTCCACGAGGATCTCGGCCCCAGCGAGGGGCCCGACAGCGATCTCGAGCCGCGCCACCCCTCGCCTCCCGTCGCCACCCCAGGCCATCCGCCGGACCCCCCGCAGCGAGCCGTCCGCCCCGCCCGCGCCCCGCGTCGGCGGCCCGCCCCCGGCCGAGGCCAGGAGGAGCGCGGGCTCCAACGGCATCGGGACGCCCAGCGGCTCGCCTCCCGCGGGCTCCCGCTCCGGCGCGCGACGAGGTCCTTCGCCGAAGTCAGCCGGCGATTCGACGGCCGGCCACCCCGGCTCCTCCCGATTGGGACCGAGGGCCCTTGGACCCTCGGGAACGGCGCGCTCGGCCAAGGGACCGTCGCGATCGACCCCCTCCCGCACTACGGCCCCAGGGCCGGCCCCCGCAGCCGTCGCCCCTTGCGGACAATGACCGCCTCTCGCCCCGAGCAACGCCGTGAACCCGCCTGGCGCCACGGGACGAGGGTCTTTGCACCGGGAGGCACCAGGGAGCGCCGGGACGCTCCCCCCTCGGTCGAGCCCCAGCTTCATTCCCTCGAGTCGCCCGTTTGGGGTCACGAGTTGCGCTTCCCCGAACCGCTGACTACCCTCTCGGTTCCGAAGACGCGGGGGGCGGGGGCCCGCAAGTGCGGCCGCCCGGCGCTGCCGGCGCCCGATTCCCGGCAACCCGAAGGAGAGCAAGGGCATTCGGACCCTCGGCTGAAGCACGTTGGATTCGCCAGTTCCAGAACTCGTCGCCAACCTGCTGCTCGCTGCGCTCCCCGCCATCGCGGCCTCGGTCTTCGCCGCCGCCAGCGCTGCCCTCGCTGCACTCCCGGGCGCCCGGAAGGCGGCCCTCGCAGATGCCCTCGAAGGCAGCGCCCGGAGGGCGCTGGAGCGCTACGTCGCCGAGGGTTATGCGATCGAGACGCGCTGGACCCTGCTCCGGGTCTTCTGCATCGCCTGCTCGGCGTTGCTCCTGCGCGATGCGCTGACGGGCTGGCTCGCGGGGACCTTGGCGCTCCTCGTCGCCGCGACGCTGGCGCTCGCGTCGTACGGCGTCGCCTCCCAGATCGGCACCGCGCTCGCGGAGCGGACCCCCGAGTCCTCAGCCACGCTCCTGCTGCGGTGGCTCCGCCCCCTGGAGTGGCTGGTGTTCCCCCTCGCCGTGCCCTTCGTCGCGTTGGGGACCGTGCTGGGGCGCTCGCAACGGCTCGCGCCGGTGAGCACCGAGGTCGCCGAGGCGGAGGTGGAGCTGATGGTCAACGAGGGCGAGCAGACCGGAGCCCTCGATCACGAGCAGTCGGAGATGATCCGCAACGTGCTCGATTTCCGGGACCTCACCGCCGGCGAGGTGATGGTGCCGCGAACCCAGGTGACGGCGTTCGAGATCGACGTCGACGTCCACCTCCTGATCGCCCGCGTCATCGAGGAGGAGCACTCCCGGTACCCCGTCTATCGCGAGCACATCGACAACGTGGTCGGCATCCTCCACGTCAAGGACCTCATCCGTCACGTCGCCGCCCAAGGTTATGAGGCCTTTCAGCTCGAAGCGCTCATGCGCCAGCCGCCAGTGTTCGTCCCAGCCAGTCAGAGCGCCTCCAGCGTGCTCCGGGACATGCGGGTCGGCCGGCAGCACCTCGCCGTCGTGATCGACGAGTTCGGAGGGGTGAGCGGGATCGTGACGCTCGAGGATCTGATCGAGGAGATCGTCGGCGACATCCGGGACGAGCACGACGACGAGGAAGCGCCCATCACCGAGCTCGGCGACGGCCGCTTCCTCGTCGACGCTTCGTTGGCGGTGAGCGATCTCAGCCGCTTCCTCGGCGCCGATCTCCCTGAGGACGGCGACTACAACTCCCTCGGGGGCTTCCTCACCGAGCGCCTTGGCCGCGTCCCCGCGACGGACTCCACCCTGGACGCCTACGGGCTGCGGTTCGTCGTGCGGGAGGCCAACGAGCGCCGTGTGCTCAAGGTCGAGATCGTCCGCATTGCGCCCGCCCCAGAGCCGATCGGCCACCCCGGAGCATCGACCCGCCCGCCCGCAGCCCGGCGCACCGATCCGGCCACCCCACGCGCCACCCCCGCCCCAGGGGAGCCCCGCACGCGGGGCGCCTCCGCCCGGTGATCGTCGGTGTGAGCGCGGAGAAGGACGGCGCCGCTAGGTCGAATTGGCGATCTTGCGCAGCTCCTCGACCAGCTTGTCACCGAGCTGAATCAGGCCTTCCTTGTCGTCGGCGCCCCCCTGGCCCTGCTCGCCGCGGAGCGCGGACTCCACCCGGGTCACCTCCCGGCTGAGGGCCCCCACGGTCGTATTGGCGCAGACGCTCGTCTGCGTCGTCGGATCCACCGGGATGATCTTGGGGTTACTGCCGGTCGGATCGCCGCTCGTGTAGCGCTTGAGCGCGATCTCCTTGCCGCCGTCCTTGATCTTGAACTCCTCGGGCCACTTGTAGGTCGTGTCACCCTTCTTCGTGAGGGCGAACTGCTGGGCCCGGTCGAGCGGCTGCATCACGGCCATCGGACCCGCAGCTCCCCCCACCACGAAGACCGACCACTGGACCTTGCGAGTCTCCTCGTTCTGCTGCTCGAGGACGGAGGCGAGCTCCTTCCGGCTGGCGCTCAGCAGGATCTGGAGCCTGTCCTTGGCGTCGTTCGCCTCCTGAGCGCGGCTCGCGTACTGGATGAGCATCGCCTGGGTGGTCGAATTGAACCGTCCCATGCCCTTGCCGGCCATCGTCCCCCCGTCGAACGGGATGGTGATGTCGCCGAGGGCCTTGACCTGGGCCTCGGGGTACTTGTTGTCCCTGAGGCTCTCCATCGCCGCCTTCAGCGTGTCGGCGAGCTGGACCACCTGCGTGTTGGCCTTGTCGACATCGCCGAGCAGCTCCTTGGCGCCGACCACGGCGGCCTTCGCGCTCTTGAGGCTCGCCGAGCGGTCGCCGAAGGCGAAGCCGAGCAGCCCGCCGACGGCGGCAGCCACCGCGATCCCCACCATCATCCGCCCTCGGCCACGCTTCTGGGCCGCGAGCACCTCGGGGCTCATCTCGACCGTGATGGACTGCGCCTCCACCTTCCCGGCTGACGCTTCGGCGGCCGAGATGGATGAGTACGGGTCGGACGCATCGACACGGGGCCCCGGAGGGTGACTCCGGGTCATGCCGGGGAGCGACGGTCTGGGGATGCCGACCGGCGGCGGCACGGCCGGCCCTCCCTGGGCGACAACCGCCCGGGTTCCCAGGCGGGCTTTGAGATCGATCTTGGGCTTCTTGTCCTCTGCCATCGAGCTTCCTGGCTACCGGGGGGCTAGGCGCAGCGGGAGCGACGGGGCCGGTGCGGGTGGCGGCACAGTAGCGGCGTCCCTTCGACCCGGCAAGGCTCTATGCCGGGCTTCTCGCTCGGCGCCGGACACGGGCGAGCGGCCCGGGCGCGGGCGACACCCCCTCACCGCGCGGCGATCCAGGCGTCGAGCCGCGCCTGATCCTGCTCGTGGAGGGCCACGAAGTGAAGCGCCCGCTCCTTGCCGCGCCGCCAGACCTGCTCGGCCCAGACCCAAAGGGTCTTGTCGTCGCCCGGCAGGCGGAGCTCGAGTGTGCTGGAGCGTGTCGAGGACTCCGGCTCGTGCACCGCGGTCACCCGCAACCCGTCGCGCGAGATGTCCCGCGCGCGGCAGAGGTGGGGGTGACCGTCCACGTACTTGTTCACAAACAAGTCGATCTTCTGGCGGGCTTCATGGCGGCGGTCGAACATGAACGGGATCGTACCGATCCGCGCGACGGAGTTGAAAATTCGCCGCACCGCAGCCCGGGTTTCGTGCTAGCCCTGCGCGGGGAGACGCCATGCGACCGGGTCCGAAGCGCGTCGTGGTCATCGACAACTACGACTCGTTCACCTACAACCTGGTTCAGTATCTGGAGACGCTCGGCGCGACCACCGACGTGCGGCTCAATGACCGCACGACCCCGGAGGCCATCGCAGCCGCCGCGCCGGACGGAATCCTCCTCTCACCCGGGCCGGGGACCCCGGACGACGCCGGCGTTACCCTCGCGGTCATCGCCGAGCTCCGCGGCAAGATCCCCATCCTCGGCGTGTGTCTCGGCCATCAGGCGATCGGCCAAGCCTATGGGGCGGTGGTCGTGCGCGCCGGTCGCCTGATGCACGGCAAGACGTCCCTCATCCTCCACGACGAGCAGGGCATCTTCGCGGGCGTCCCCTCCCCGTTCGAGGCCACCCGCTATCACTCGCTGATCGTCGACCCCTCGACCTTGCCCGCTGGGCTCCTCGTGACCGCGCGCACGCCCGAGGGCGAGCTGATGGGTTTCCGGCACGCCGTGGATCGGGTGGAAGGCGTCCAGTTCCACCCCGAGTCCATCCTGACCCGACAGGGCATGACCCTGCTGCGAAACTGGCTCAGCTCGCTCCAGTGATTTCTCAGCTATGTCAGGTCAAATACCTGAATTCAATGCAGTTTTTGCCGCCATCATGGCGGAGGGCGGGATCGCCCCTGGCGAGCTCGAGCTCGTGTTCGAGGCGATCCTCGCGGGAGCCTGGACGCCCGCCCAGATCGCCGGCCTGCTGGTGGCACTCAAGATCCGTGGAGAGACGCCGGCGCAGATCGCGGCGGCCGCGCGTGCCATGAGGCGAACCATGGTCCCCGTCGTCCACCGCGGCGGATCGGTGCTCGACACCTGCGGCACAGGTGGCGATGGCGCTGGCACGGTGAACCTGTCGACCGGCGCCGCGGTCATCGCCGCAGCGGCGGGCGTGCGCGTCGCCAAGCACGGCAACCGGGCCGTCTCGAGCCGAGCCGGGAGTGCTGACGTGGTCGAGGCGCTGGGGATCCCTCTCGACGTCCCGCCCGAACGAGCCGCCACCGTGCTGGACGAGGCGGGCATCACCTTCCTGATGGCACCCGTACACCACCCGGCGATGCGCCACGCCGCACCCGTCCGACGGGAGCTCCGGGTCCGAACCATCTTCAACCTGCTCGGGCCCCTCGCTAATCCCGCCGGAGCGACGCACCAGCTGCTCGGCATCTTCGACGACGCCCTTCGGCGCCCGCTGGCGCTGACGCTCGCCGAGCTGGGGACGGAGCGGGCGTGGATCGTCCGGGGCGTGGACGGCCTGGACGAGGTCAGCCCCCTCGGCCCCACCCGCGTGACCGAGCTGGACCGAGGCACGGTGCGGGAGCTCGAGGTAAGACCGGAGGATTTCGGCCTGCTTCCGGTCGAGCGCGCCGCGATCGCCGGCGGTGACGGCCGCGAGAACGCAGCCACCCTGACCATGGTGCTGCGGGGCGAGCCCCACCCCGCACGCCCCGCCTTCGTCCTGAACGCGGCGGCCGCGCTGGTCGTGGCGACCGGGGCCTCGCCGAGGGAGGCCAGCGCGCGGGCCGAGCAGCTGCTGGACTCGGGCGCTGCCGGGGCCCAGCTCGAGCGGTGGCGCGAGGCAGCACGTCGCGCTGCCCACAGGGGGTGAAGTCGATGGGGTGGCTCGAACGCATCCTCTCCACCAAACGGGACGAGGTCGGGCGGCTGTCCGAACACGCGCTCCCGGCGCCGCCGGCCCGCCGGCTCGTGGCGCTCCAACGCGCCCCCGGAGAGCCACTGCGCCTCATCGCCGAGATCAAGCGGCGTTCGCCCTCCGCCGGCCCGCTCTCCACGGTGCTGGGGGTCGCCGAGCGGGCGGCAGCCTACGAGCGCGGCGGGGCCGCCATGATCAGTGTGCTCTGCGATCGCACCTACTTCGACGGGGACCCGGCCCACCTCCGCGCCGCGCGGGCCACCACCAACCTGCCGCTGCTCTGTAAGGACTTCATCATCCACGAGCGCCAGCTCGCGGTGGCCCGCGCGTTCGGCGCGGACGCGGCGCTGCTCATTGCCCGCTGCGTCACTCCGCGTGAGCTGGCCGGACTGGTGCAGGCGGCTCGGGCCCACGATCTGGTCCCGCTGGTCGAGGTGGTCGACGAGGCGGAGCTTGAGGCCGCGCTCGCGGCCCACGCCCCGATCGTCGGGGTGAACGCGCGGGACCTCGATACCCTCGAGATCGACCTCGAGCGCGCCCACCGGGTCCTCCAGGCCGTCCCCCCGGACGTGACGCGGGTGCGCTTCTCCGGCGTCGCCGCGGCGGCGGACGTTGGCCGAATCGCGGCGACAACCACGGACGCTGCCCTAGTGGGGGAGGTCCTCATGCGGGCGGACGATCCCGAACCCCTCCTGCGCGAGCTGGTGGCGGCCGCGGGCGGCGGTTTGGCCGCGGATCTCCCCGACCGTTAGACTCGCGTCCGGTGCGGATTGACGCAGCTGTCGACCTGTTCTTGGACCACCTCCGCGTGGAGCGTGCGCTCTCGGCCCACACCCTCGCGGCCTACGGGAGCGATCTCGCCAAGCTCACCCACCACGCCGAGGAGCGGGGGTGCCCGCAGGTGGAGGCCGCCGACCCGACCCTGATCGCGAGCTGGCTCGAGTCGCTGCTGCAGCAGAAGCTGTCCGCGCGCAGCGCCGCGCGGCACCTCTCGGCGGCGCGGGGTCTGTTCCGGTTCCTCGCCCGCGAGGGTATCGTCACCCGCGATCCCACCGCCCTCGCCACCCGGCCGCGTCTCGGCCGACGCCTGCCCCGGACCTTGGGCGCGGACGATCTGCTGCGCATTATCGAGACACCGTCGCCCGCGACGGCACGGGGGCTGCGCGACCGGGCGCTGCTCAGCCTCGCCTACGCCTCGGGGCTCCGCGTGAGTGAGCTCGTGGGCCTGACACTCAACGATCTCGACCTCGAGCGCGGCGTGGTGGCTGCCTTCGGCAAGGGCCAGAAGCGTCGCCTAGTACCGATCGGGGAGATCACGCTCGGTCACTTGGAGGCGTACCTCGCGCGACGTCACGAGCTCGGCCACGGCCGTCGCATGGACGGTCGCGATGGCGCGATCGTCTTCCGCTCGCCGTCGGGCCGGGCCCTGACGCGGCAGGCGATCTGGAAGATAGTGCAGCGAACTGCGGTATCCGCAGGGGTGCGAGGCGCGGCGCACCCCCACCAGCTCCGCCACTCCTTTGCCACCCACCTACTGGCCGGAGGTGCCGACCTGCGGGCAGTCCAGGCGATGCTCGGACACGTCGACGTCGCCACCACCGAGATCTACACGCACGTCACCCACGAGCACGTCGTCGCGGCCTACCGTCGGGCCCACCCTCGTGCCTGAACCATGACCTGCCCGCACCCGAACGCCGTGGCGCCGAGCCCATTCTCCCCGCGGCGCGGCGCGGCGGCGCGGTCGCCGAGCGACGGGGAGCCAGCGGCGTGATCCACGGCGATCCCCGCCACCGTACGGTTTCCAGCCCCGACGGCGGCTTCTCGGTCCGCGAACCCGAGGGCACCGAGACCCCGCTGCTGGTGGAGATCCCGCACGCCGGGCTCGAGGTGGACGCGGAGGCGCTCGCCACCCTGTTGGCGTCGGAGCATGCAATCGCTCGCGACGCCGACCTGTGGGTCGACGAGCTGTTCGCCGACGCCCCCGCACAAGGGGCGACGGTCCTCGTCGCCCACGTGAGCCGGTACGTCTGCGACCTGAACCGGGCGGAGTCGGATCTGGACGTGCGCGCGGCGAGGGAGGGCCAACGGCGCTCGGCACCGCACGGGCTGGTGTGGTGCTCCACGACCACGGGGGAGCCCGCCCTCGCGCACCCCATCGACCGAGCGGAGCTCGCGCGCCGCCTCGAGCGTTATCATCGCCCGTACCACCGGCGCCTCACGGAAGCCCTGCTAGCCAAGCGGTCCCGATTCGGGTTCGCGATCCTGCTCTGCGCGCACTCGATGCCGAGCCGAGCCCACGGCACCGCGACCGGGTCGGCGTGCCCCGGCTCCCCACCGTCGGGGACGGCCCGAGCCGACATTGTGCCCGGCAGCCAGGGGCGCACCACCGCAGCCGATGCCGTGGTGGACTGCCCCGCGCGGCTCGCGTGGGAGCGCGGCTGGACGGTGGCCCACGACCGGCCGTTTCGCGGGGGCTACAGCACGGTGCGGTACGGACACCCCGAGGCCGGATTCCACGCGGTGCAGGTGGAGATCTCCCGTCACCTCTATATGGACGAAACTACCCTGGCAAAAATACCAGTGGGCTTCGAGGAGGTCCGTGGCTACTGCCGGTCGCTGGTGGCGGCCCTGTCCCACCTCGAGCTAGCATGACGGCCGCCGTTGCCCCCGAGCGATCGACAGACGGCCGCCGACCCGCCCCCGGACGTGCCCGCGGCGCGAACGCCGGCGCGAGGCGACAGCGCTCGCCGGCCAGTCCTCGCTTCCGAGGTGATGGTCGCGGAGCGCACGCCGCTCGAGCCGTGGGATGGAGGAGGACGGCTCGGACTGCTCGGCGCCGCCCTGCTCCTCGCCGCGCTGGGCTCGGCCGTGTGGGCGGGTTTCCCGCTCCCCTACGACGCGGCCAGCACGGCCTTCGGCGCCGCCGCAGCCTGCGCCCTCATCGCCCTCCTGCCGTTCTCCTACCCGCTCCGCGCGGTCTTGACCCTGGCGCTGAGCGCTGGCCTGATGCTGCTCGGGCTCGGAGGTGCGGGCCCGCTGGCGGGGCTCGCCGTCGACGGAGCCGGACCCCGTGACCTCGTCCGGCTCCTGGTGGCGACCACCCTCCCGGCCGCGCTGTTCCTGCGAGGGCGCTACCCGTCTTTCCCGGCCACGCGGACCCTGCTGGCGTTCGTTCTGGCCCTGTCGCTGCCCCTGCTCTGGCTCGAGGGGCGGCTGGCCCTCGACCCGGGGGTCCACTGGGCCGTTCGCGCCGCCGCGACCCTGGCCGCGCTGGCCCTCGTGGTCAGCACCGCCGGGTTGGCGAGCAGCGAGAACCTCGGGGCCTCTTCCCCCTGGGCCTGGATCGTCCTCGTGGCGCTTCCGGTCGAGATCGGGGCCCGAACCCTCTCTCCCCTGGCGGACGCTGAGGTGGGCTGGCTCACCTATCCGGTGACCGGGCTTGCCATGGCAGGCGTTACGGCGCTCGGAAGCCTCGCCCTGGCTCAGCTGCTGGCGACGATGATCGGCCCCCGGGCGCGTGCCCGGCTCCGCGAGCAGGGGCGACCGGCTAGGGCCCCCATCGATCCGCCGACGGCTACGGCACAGTAGAAACGCCCCCCTTCAGGGCGAGGGTGCGTTCCCCAGAACGCCTCCGGCCGAGTCTGCTGCGTGCCCGGTGCTTTGGGTCGCCGATCTTCCGCCGCCATCGAGCCGATTGCCGCTCCAGCGAACGCCGCTTGAACGACCCCACGAGGTGAGCTAGCTTGCGCGCCCTCATGGCGCGGAGCGAGATCACGGGCAAGCGGCGGATGCGGGCATGCAATGTCTCGCACTCGAACATCCACACCCATCGCTGGCAGAAGGTGAACGTCCAGCGCCGACGGCTCTGGGTCCCGGAGCTGAAGCGATACGTCTCGGTGCAGATCACCACGAGTGATCTGAAGACGATCGACAAGCTCGGCTTCCTCGCGTTCGCCCGGCGACACGGCTACGCGGTCTGACCGCGAGCCGCCCCCTGCTCCGGACGGAGTCGGCGCCCCCGCACCCACGGGGCGTACGGGTTGCTTCGTGCTGGTGCCAGGGCCGTCAGCGCCCAGAAGCTTCGACGTCGCCTGAGCCCGAACGCCGCACCAGCCGGAGCGGGACAGCGCCGTGGCCGACGACGAGCCGCGAAGGGTCGGCCACGGCCTCGACGACACGGCCCTCGGGGTCGCGACCGAGAGCAACGGGCGACGGTGCTGGGAGCCGGGAGCCGGGGCGGACCCGCACGACACCGCGCAGAACAGGCACCGCAAGGAGCGGTGCGACCAGCTCGAGCTCGGCCACCACCAGGCCATGCGTCGCCTCACGGTAGGCGAGCGCCGCGAACACGCCCTGCACATCCACGGCAAGGACGGCGTGACCAGTGCCCAGCGTCGCCGCTTCGTGCCGCTCTGCGAGCTCGTCGCCCCACGGCGCCTCGACCCAAGCACCGGCGCCCAGCGAAGTCTCCCGAGCGGCGTGATCGACCTCGGGAACCGCATCGAAATCCTGTTGCGTCAGCAGCCCACCCTCGCTCGGCCCGGCGAGGCGCAGGAGCGGACGGGTGAATTCCGGCCCTCGCAGCGCCGCCCCGCCCTGGTCACGAAGGCGACGGAGCAGCGCGACGCGGGCGGGAGCGCGCGCCTGTTCGGCCGCGGCAATGCCGGCGCGAAGGAGCACCCCCGCGGACACCGACTGATCCAGAGATCGCGCGACGAGCGCCGCCAGGACCCCCCCTGGCACCGCAACGCGGGCCGCGTCGGGCACCGGCGCCCCGGCGAGGAACCCGCGAGGGCGACCGACGCCGCGCCCGGGCTGACAGGACCGCCCGTCGAACGCCCTGGCCCCGATGCCCACCCCGGCGACGAGCACGGTCACCGGAGCCAACATGACCCCCGGTCGAGCACCGGCCGCGGCGAAGAACGCCCCCACGACGGCGGCCACCGCGGAGGCCCCGCCGACCAGGAGATCGACGGCAGCCTGCTCGACCAGTGCGTCGTCGGCGATGGCGCGCGAGCGAAGCCTCATCTCAATCCGCCCGATCCCCGAACGCCGCGGGGTTAGCGCCGCTTGGGACCATCGTCGTCCTCGTCGTCCTCGTCGTCCTCGTCGTCCTCGTCGTCCTCGTCGTCCT
>CAYZQO010000065.1:0-33076 GCA_964480725.1 uncultured Polyangiaceae bacterium
CGACTGCGGCGCCACCTGCGCGGTCGGTGACACGTGCAGCGTCACCTCGGACTGCCTGGCCCCGGCCGAGTGCACCGCCGGTGTTTGCACCACCCCGGTGTCCTGCTTCAACGGCCTGAAGGACGGTACCGAGACGGACGTGGACTGCGGCGGCTCCTGCGCGGCCGACTGCGCCTTCCGGCAGGGCTGCTCGGGCAACGCCGACTGTCTGAGCAGCTCCTGCGTCTCGAACGTGTGCACGCGGCACCTGTGCGAGTACGCGGCGCTCGGAGCCGGCAGTGTGAACTCGTCGGTGATGTTCAAGGTCAAGGGCGCCCGGCTCGGGACCAGCAACCTCACCCTCACTGGGTCGACCTCGACGCTCGTGAACAGCTTCGCGAACGTGGACATCGCCAACGGCGGCACCACCTGGCTCAGCACCCCCAGCACCGTCTCTGGGAGCCTCGCCTCTTCGGGGTCGCTCAACCTCACCGACTGGAGCGTCGCCGGCACCGCCTATTACACTGGAACGCTCGTCTACGCCCCGGCGGGAACGGTGCCCAACCGGGAGCAGAGCAACCAGGTCGCGCTGCCCACGATCACGAACAAGGACGCAAGCTTCAGCTGCACCGACTGGAGTAACCAGAAATGGAGCAGCTGGGGGACCCCCCCGCTCACCGGTGCGACGCTGACCCCCGGCCAGTACGGAAACGTCACGGTGGACAGCAGCTACGAGCTCCCCTTCGGCAACGGGGACTACTACTTCCAAAGCCTCACCGTCGATACGGGAAGACTCAAGGTTCCGCCAGCAGGGAGCGTGGCCAACGTGTACGTGTGCGGCAACGTCGCCTTCAAGGGCGCCACCGCGCAGATGACGGGGGTGGGAGCTCCCGCGAGCCCCTTGGCAGGGCTCCGGCTCCGCATCTACACCAAGTCGAGTTCGAGCAACGCCATCGATTTCAGCGGATATGGCCCGTACTTCGGTCTCTTCATGGCGCCCAACGGCACGGTCCAGACCAGCTACAGCGCGAAGGTCGCCGGCCCAGTCTGGGCCAATGGGGTCAAGAGCGTTACGGACTGGTCGTCCAACGGCAACACCATCGACGTGAACGGCGGGACGTGGAGCTACACCGGCGGCGCCATCACCGAGGCCACCTGTCGCAGCTCCCTCGGCGGCTACATCGCCGCCAACACCGGCACGCCACCCGCCACCTCGCCGCTGCTCCGGCCCGCCGTCGAGGACGAGGTGCGCGTGGAGCTCGCGGCCAACGACGCTGCCCCCGTGCAGGCCGCGCCCACAGCTCCTGCCGTGCTCGCCCGCGCCGAGACCGCGCCCGCCGCGCTGGCGCCGGCCCCGGCAGCGACGGTCCCGCTGCTCGACCCGGCCTCCTACGGCCCGCTCGCCGATTACGTGGTGACGGCGCGCGGCGCCCCGGAGCCGGCCTGGGCGCCGCTGCCGGGAACAATCACCCCCGCCTGGGCGGTGGCCGAGCAGTCGTACTCCGCGGCGGTCAACGGCGACTGGTGCACGTACACGTTCTACTCCGACGGCGATCTGTCCATCGACAATGCCAACCTCGCCAACCCGTCCAGCGGCAGCGCCAAGATCGCCGCCCGGGGCAACGTCTACCTCCGGAACGCGAGCTCCCGGCTCACGCTCCTGCCCAACGACCCCCTCATCGCCGGCGGGTACGTCATCATGCGCGCGGGCGCCCAGATCTCGGGGTCGGTGGCTGCCATCGGTAATCCCCCCACCCTGCCCGCCGCCGGGGACTACCTCGGTCAGGCGGCTGGCCCCGTCCAAATCCTGGACAACAGCGCCACCACGATCACGAAGAACGCCGCCTCCACCCTCGGCTACGCGGTCTGGGCGCAGCCGGTCATCGCCGGGAACAAGGCGGTCACCATCAACGCCGGCCGCGTCGTGGGCGGCGTCAAGACCAGCGCTGCGACCAACGTCAGCCTGGTGTCAGGGGGGACCAACCCCAACGGCGTCTCCATCAACGCGACCAAACCGACGCTCGAGGTGGCCTCGTTCGACGCCCCGCCCACGGCAAGCTGCCCAGGAGGGACCGTCGTGTCCGGTCCGCCCTACAACCTCGCCGCCGGCACCAACGCCGGCACCGTGTACCTCGGTGGGTCCATCGTCTTCCAGAGCCCCGGGCTCTACACTTTCCAGAACCTGACGGTCTTCTCCAGCTCGAGCTTCACCTTCCCCACCACGGCCACCCCCTCGAACCCGGTCAGGATCGTCGTCTGCGGCAAGGTCAATTTCGACGGAAGGATCCAGATCGTCACCCCGACTCCGCCCACACTGGGCGTTCGGTGGTGGGTGCTTGGCACGGACACATCGACATGGGATCCGGCGTTCAAGATGACCGCGAATGACCCCGCCTGCACGACGTGCGGGTTCTTCGGCGCCCTCTCGGTCCCCAACGGCAAGGCCCAGTTCGATCAGTACATCAACCTGTGGGGCATGGCCCACGCGAAGGAGCTCTACACAACCGGGATCAACATCGTCCAGGCGCCCCCCTCCGCCGATGCGTGCAACACCGACCTTTGCGCGAGCGTCGTCTGCACGGCGCCGAACGAGTGTCAGACCCCCGGCACCTGCAACCCCGCCACTGGCCTCTGCTCGGCCCCCACCAACAAGGCCTTCGGCACCGCCTGCACCGCCGACAGCAACCCTTGCACCGACGACATCTGCAACGCTGGTACCTGCACTCACCCCAACGACAACACCAACACCTGCTCCGACAGCAACGCCTGCACGCTGACCGACACCTGCAGCGCCGGCGCCTGCGTCGGTTCGAACCCCGTCGTCTGCACGACAACCGAGTGCAAGAACCCCGGAACCTGCAACACGTCCACCGGCGTCTGCTCGGCGGCCACCAACAAGGCCAACGGCACCGCCTGCACCGATGACGGAAATTCCTGCACCGACGACGTCTGCAGCTCGGGCTCGTGCGCCCACCCCAACGACGACACCAACGCCTGCAGCGACGGCGACGCCTGCACCTCCGACGTCTGCTCGGCGGGCAGTTGCGTGGGCACTGCCATCACCTGCGATGACGGCAAGGACTGCACCGACGACGCCTGCGATAGCGTGACCGGCTGCGAGCACGTCGCCGACAACACCAACACCTGCTCCGACAGCAACCCCTGCACCACCGACGCCTGCACCGCCGGCGTTTGCATCTCGACCATGATGACCTGCAACGACGGAAACCCCTGCACCGACGACGACTGCAACACCACCACCGGCGCCTGCATCAACTCGCCCGACACCACCAACGCCTGCTCTGACGGCGACGCCTGCACCGACGACGCCTGCTCCGCCGCAGGCGCCTGCGTCTCCGCGGGCATCGACTGCAGCGACGCCAACCCGTGCACGGACGACTCCTGCGACACCACCATCGGCTGCATCAACGACCCGGACGTCACCAACCCCTGCACCGACGGCGACGCCTGTACCGATGATGCGTGTTCCGTTGCTGGCGCCTGCGTCTCTACTGCCATCACCTGCAGCGACGCCAACGTCTGCACGGACGACTCCTGCAACCCCGCCACCGGCTGCGTCCACACCAACGACGACACCAACCCCTGCTCCGATGGCAGCGCCTGCACCACCGAGCTCTGCGCGGCGGGGGTCTGCCTCGCGACCGGCATCGTCTGCGACGACGCCAACGTGTGCACCGACGACTCGTGTGACCCCGCCACCGGCTGCACCTACGCGCCCGACGACACCAACCCCTGCTCCGACGGCAGCGTCTGCACCACCGACGCCTGCTCCGCGGGGAGCTGCGTCTCCACCGCCATCACCTGCGACGACGGCGACACCTGCACCACCGACAGCTGCGATCCGGCGACCGGCTGCCAGACGGCCGAGATCCCGCTCTGCGGCCCGCAGTGCGAATTCAACCCCGACCACAGCGCCTGCGTCCCCTGGGCGGACGGCGAGCAAGATGACGCCTGCGTCGGCAAGCCGGACCTCGCGCTCGACATCCCCTGCCTCGACGCGGCGCTGCACGGCCGGATGCCGGTCTGCAACCACGGGATGGCGCCCGCACCCAATGGGGTCAAGGTCCACTTCTTCCCCTACGACCCAGCAGCGCCAGCGCTCGGCAACTGGGGCCTGGACGACGCTTCTGGCGCCGTGGCCGCGCTGACCTGCACCAGCACCGACCCGATCCTGCCCGGCGCGTGCGTCCCGGTGGACTGCGGCGCCTTCCCCGACGACGGCGCGCAGTACCTGGTCATGGTCAACCCGAGCGCAGACGGGGTCGTCGACGAGTGCTACCACCAGGACAACTGGTCCGCGTTCCTCTCCTCGCGGACCGACGGCGCCTGCCTGGCCGATCTGACCACCACCAGCTTCGAGGAGACCTTCGACCCGGCCGAGTGCGAGCCGGGCCAGGGGATCCGGTGGCAGTTCTTCGCCTGGGAGGCCTACGTCCCGGACGACGCCGAGGTGCGCTTCGCCCTGCGGAGCTGCCTCGACGCGGCGAGCACCGACTGCAGCGCCTGGATCGAGCTCGACGCGGACCTGCCCGCGATGTTGCCGACCTTCCCGGCGGGGACCCGGAACGTCATGGCCGCCAACCACGACGAGGACTCCGACCCGGTGGCCGCCCCCAACCCCGAGGTCCGCGGACGCGCGAGCTGCGACTTCTCTGACGCTTTCGATCCGACCCGTCGCTGCCCGGTGGTCCTGGGCGACGTGCTGCGCAAGGACGATCCCTACGTCCAGATGCGGGCGACGCTCATCCCGAACTCCACCTTCACCGACGCGCCCGTCCTCTTGAACCGCTATATCACGCACTCGTGCGTGGACGACGAGTAGCGAGGTCGATGCGGGCCGCGGTAGGGCGAGCGCAGGCGCCCCACGCTGCGGTCGTCGTCGCGGGGGCCCTGCTGCTCGCGGGCGGAGCGAGCGGCTGCCGCCCGCGGGCTCGCGCGGGTGCGGCGACCGCGAGCGCGAACGCCGTCTCGGCCGCGGCGCCGAGCGCGATCGCCGCGGCGAGCGGGTCAGCCACGGCCCCGTCCGAGGCGGTGGGCTGCGTCGCCGGGACGCGCTGCGTCTCGGTGCTGGTCCTCCACACGGATGGCGTGCCACCGCCACCGCTCGCGGGCGACCTATCGCGGTCGTTCGAACAGGCGAACCAGGTCTTCGCGCCCCATGGGGTCAGCTTTCAGTTCTCGCCGGAGCGCGATCTTCGGCGCACCGAGGAGCCCCTGCTCGATCAGGACTGCACCCTCGAGCTGCCGCCAGGTGCCACGCTCGCCCATTACCGGAGCGAGGGGCTCCCCCCCCCCTGCGATCCGGAGCCCAATGTCCGCGCTCGCCTCCGGCTCACCGACTCGCAGCCCAGAAGGCTGGTGCTCTTCCACGGCAGCGGGCGCGCGCGGCGCTGGGACCCGTCCGCCGGGCAATGGCTGTTCGCGGCCCGGCGGACCTCGCAGGCGAAGCCCCTGTTGCCTTACGTCACCCTCGCCGCCGGCGCTGCGCAACGCCAGTGGACCGTCGCCCACGAGCTCGGGCATTTCTTCGGCCTCCGCCACCCCCACGGCCCCGAGCTCGGCAGCCCGGCAGAGGTAGAGCGGTGGCTCTGCGCCCGCGAGCGCACGCAGCCCGAGACGCTCCTGTTCGACGGGGACCGCGGCTTCGTGGACGACACGCCCCCCGACCCGCTGACGCCGCTCTATCGGGCCGTGCAGGATCGCGGCAACTGCGAGGAGCCCGCCGCCTGGGAACGCCGGCCGCTCGAGCTCGACGTCGACTGCGGGCCCGACGATCGGCGCCACCTCCGCTTCTCGCCGGCGCCGCTGCGCGAGAACGTGATGAGCTACTGGAGCCAGGACTGCCCGTACCGGATTGCGACCCTCACGGCCAGTCAGGGACGGGTCGTGCGCCGCGCGCTCGACGGGGGCCACCGCGGCAACCTCGTCGGTCGTCCCCGAGGCGGCGCGGCGCTCGCTCCGGCGCTGGTCCGCTTCCAGGGCTTCGATCACGTCTTCGCCACGGCCCCGGACGGTTCGGTGCGCCACCACTGGGTTAGCGCCGGGCGCGCCGACTCCCTCGACGGGTGGCTCGAGGCCGCCAACGACTTCGCCGCCGACACGGCGCTCTCGCCCGCGGCCCTGGTCACGGGCGACCGCCTGCACCTGTGGGTGGTCGACCGGAGCGGCCGGGCGCGGCACAAGGCGTGGGACGGCAAGGCCTGGGCGCCCGAGGTGCAAGCCTGGGAGGATCTCGGCGGCGCGCTCGCGAGCCGCGTGGTGCCGATCGCGGTCACCGCCAACGCGCCTGAGCTGTTCGCCCGGGGGCGCGAGGGCGGGCTCTGGCACCGAGCCGCCACGGCGGGCGAGTGGCAGCGCGTCGAGGCGATCGGCGAGGGCGCGCCCGTCGCGGTGGCGCTGCGCGGGGAGCTGCACCTCGTCGCGCGCGCCAGCGACGGGACCCTTCGGCACCGCGTGCGGGGCGCGAGCGGCTGGTCCGAGGCCGCGACGCTCCCGCTGGCGGCCACCATCGACGACCCGGCGCTGGCGGCGATGGGTGCGCGGGTCGTGCTGGTCGCGCGCACCGCCACGGGTGAGCTCCTCGGCGCCACGCGCTCGGCCCAGCGCTGGACGGCCTGGCCCGCGCCGCTCGCCGTCGGGGCGGCGGGCGCGCCCGCGGCGCTCGCGGCCGCGCCCGACCGGCTCCGCGTCCTCTTCACCGACCGGAGCGGCGGCGTGAGCAAGCTCGAGCTCGCCTTCGCAGGCGATCTGCCAGCCCCCGCCGCACCGCAGCCGCTCGGCGGGGCGGGCCTGGCAGGAACCGTGGTCGCGCTCGCCGACGGACGCCACACCCGCTTGCTTGCCGACGCCCCGAACGGCGATCGGTTCGGGGCCCTGCTCCCGGTTGGTGCCGCGCCCGGCACCTGGTGGTGGACCTTCGGCGGCCGCTGGTGAGCCCGCCACCTAGGGCGCGACACAGCGGCCGTAATCCAGACCTGCCGCGATCTGCTCGCAGGAGTCGGTGGCCTCGGCGCAGTCCGGGTGGTCCGTGGTGCCAACGCCGCCCTCGCTGAAGCGGCAGACGTCCACGCAGATGGCGTTCCCGTCTCCCGACAGCGCCAAACAAAGATTCGTCGGCCCGCAGGGGTCCCCCTCGTCGATGCCGACGACGAAGCAGTACTCACCGGCCGCGGCCGCCGGCGGCACGTCGATACAGGCGTCGACCCCGTCCGCGAGCAGCTCCCCCGCGACGCAGGTCTCCGTCTCGTCCGAGCAGGTGGCCGCGCCATCGGCGTCGCACGGTTCCCGGCAGAGCCCGAAGCTCGCCGGCTGACCTCCCCACACGGACGGGCGCACGCAGGTCTGCCCGCTCGCGCAGCCCTCGGGGTCGCCGGTCGCAGCACCCGGGAGACAGGCGGCGGTGCAGATGCGAGCCGAGAAGCAGCCCGTCGTCTGGCCGAAGCGGCAGTCGCAGTAAGCTCCCGCGCCGCAGTCGTCCCCGGCGGTGCAGGTTTCGCCGATAGCGGCCGCGCCAACGGCGACGCAGGTGCCGGCGCCCCCTCCGAGGAAGGTGGGGGCGCACCACTCTTCCGCGACGCAGCCGGCCGCCACGCCCTCGCCGAAGAGCGTGCAGGAAGGCTCGCAAGTGCCGAGTCCCGTGTCGCCGCGGGTGATCGGCAGGCAGCTCGCCGCGGTACCGCAGGGCGACGCCATGCCCAGGTCGCAAACGGGCCGACAGCTGCTGCCCACCCCGTAGGGCGGCGGCTCCTCGATGCAGTCGAGCCCCGCGCCGCACTCGCCGTCGGCGCAGGCCTCGCCGAGGGCCTTCGTCCCCGGATCGACGCAGTGTCCCTCGAGCACGAGGGCCTCGCCGTCGAGCTCCTGGTACGCAACGCAGTGCTCGCCGGCCCCACAGCTCGCCGCGCCGAACGGATCGCAGAGGGTGACGCAGGAGGAGGTGGTGGAGCCGAAGGCTGCGCGGCACACGCTCCCCTCTGCGCAGGCGCCCAACGTGCCCGCCGCGGCCTCGGGATCGCAGAGCGGCTGGCACACGTCGTACCCGAGCTCCGTACCCGCCGCGTGGTAGCAGTAGTACCCGCCAGCGCAGCTCACCCCTTCGCAAGACTCGCCCCCCTCGCTCGCGCCCGCAGCCTCCTCCACGCAGAGCCCATCGACGGCGACGCCGCCCGTGTAGCTGGTGGGCGGATTCGGCAGGCACCACTCCGTCTCGGGGCATTCCGACGGGGTGACGTAGGGCGTGCAGGTCTTCAGGCATGCCCCGGCAGCGCCGTAGGCGTACAGGGTGCAGAGCTCGCCCTCCCGGCAACCCTCGTCCGTGCCGATCCCCGCCGCGTCGCAGTACTCTCGACAGCTCCGGACGGTGGTGACGCCGAAGAAGCAGTACTGGTTGTCGAGCGTGCAGTCCTGGTGCCCGAGGCAGGGATCGCCGACGGGGATCTCGGCGCCGCCTGCGCCGCCCGCGCCAGCCGTCATGTCGCCCCCGGTGCCGGGCTCGTCCCCGCCGGTCGCCGTGCCACCCGTCTCGGCACCGCCCGTCGCGTCGCCGCCGGTGCCCACGCCGCCCGTCGCCGCGCCCCCCGTCTCGGCGCCGCCGGACGTGCTGCCACCGTTTTCGTCGCCGCCTGTCTCCGTGCCGCCGCCGACGGCTTCACCCCCGGTCTGAGCGCCGCCGGTCGCCGCACCGGCGCCACCGCCCGTGCTCGAGCCGGCAGCGCCACCGCCCGCCGCGCCGCCGCGCGCGGTCGAACCGCCACCGGGGACGCCTCCGCCGCCCGCGGCACCGCCCGCGGTGCCGGTGCCAGCGACGGCCTCGCCCGCGGCGCCATCCCCGGCCGTGCCCATCTCGCCAGCGGCGCCGGCACCGCCCGTGGTGCCAGCCGCGCCTTCGCCAGCGCCCGCCGCGCCCTCGCCACCGGTGTCGCCCTCGTCGAGCCGCGGCGGCCGCTCGTCCTTCTTTTTGCACCCCACGAGGACGAGCAGGCCCGCCCCCAACAACACCGCCCCGAGCACGCTCTTCGGATTGCGCATGTCAGCCCTGTATTGTCGCACAGTCCACGGCACCGGACAGCGCCGAGCCACCCCGCGACCGCGCGCCCTCCGAGGAGCGAGAGGCGAGCCGGGGCTGCCCAAGGGCTCCGGGAGAGACGGCGCGCGCGGCGACCGCCGAAAGCGGCCACGTGTGCGGCAGCGCGACGCTGGCAGGCGCCCCCCCGACGCCCATCGCGTCGGGGTTCGGACGGATCACGGGGCCGCCGAGCCGCTGAGGGCCTGGACAAGGAGCCGAGAAGCCAACCGCGGGTCGTCCACTCTCGATGGAATGAAGCGGCGCACTGCGGGCCGAGCAGTCCCGATCCCTCCAGGATCTGAGCAGCTCGCGCGGTTCCGATCCGAACGCGGAGGCGTCCGGGGTCCGGGGTCGGGGACGGCAACGTTGAAGGGCCCCCGCGCGGCTGCCACACTCTGCGTGCCGCCCCGACACCGTCGCGCGGTCGGCGGGGACGCGGCGGGACCGGCCCTCCGCGAGCAAGCCTCACCGTGCTGGAGACTCCACCATGATGCGCCATCGCCAGCCGACCCCCCACCGCTTGCGACGCAGGACGACCGCCGCCCCCGGCCCGATCGGCGCCGCCCTACTGCTCGCGGCACCGCTGCTCGGCCTGGCCTGCAGCTCGGACTCGACGCTGCCGGCGGCGGATCTAGAGCTCGGCGCGCGCGCGCCGGCGATCGCGTGCGTCACCGGTGACGAGCGCCCCTGCGGCGTCACCCTGGACGAGGACGGCGATCGCCTGTCCTGTTACGAGGGACTCCAGCGCTGCACCGACGGAGAGTGGGGCGACTGTGTCGACGGCGCCGTCGTCGAGCGCCCCCGTCCCCGGCTCGAGGGTGCGGCACGGCTGCTACCGCGGGCGTCCTGGGAGAATCTGCCCTGCTTCCCTCAGTCCGCGGGCGGCGCGGGCGGCGCGGGCGGCGCGGGCGGCGCGACGGGCAGCGGGATCGCGACCGGTGTGTACGAGTTCTACAACGCCTGCGATCCGAACTGCCGCGTCTTCGATCAAACTCCGCTCGAGGAGCCGTTCGGGTCCGATCCGTTCCTCGATTTCTCGGTCCTGCCCGACCCCGAGACGCTCACCGCGAGCTTCCCCGGCCTCTCCATCGCCAGCCCCTGCGCCGACGGGATCGACTGCCAGTTCAACCAGCGCTGCGAGGAGCCGGTGACCGCCCTCACCTGCACGCACAGCAAGTGCGTCGTCTCCGACGCCCCCAGCGCCGCCTGCGCGGCCGCCGACCCCTGCGTGCAGGCGATCTGCGTCGCCGATCCGAGCTGCTGCGACGAGGGGGTGGAGGGGGCCTGGGACGCCGACTGCGTGGGCATGGTCAAGACCGTCTGCGACGCCTTCTGCGCCGACGTGCCCCCGTGGCACGACCTCTGCGAGATAGGCGACGCGCTCACCAGCGGTTACCACTGGTGCGTCGACGCGGTCTGCGCGGTCCGCCCCTCCTGCTGCGACCCGGCCCAAGGCTGGGACGCGAACTGCCGCGAGCTGGTCGTCTCCGCGGCGGGCTGCGACAGCTACGTCTCGGTACCGGTCGGCCCCACGCCAAACCCGGAGCTCTGCGGGTACGCGCTGTACTCGGAGGGAAACCTCGTTGTCGGACAGCGCGGCAACGTCAAGGGGAAGGTCGGCACGGGAGGAAACCTCGAGGTCCGCGCCGAAACCCGGATCGAAGGGGAACTGGAGGTGCGCGGCACGCTCGTCCTGGACGGGGCCGCGTCCCCGCCGCCGAACGTGCTGGGCAGCGCGGTGGTGTACAACGCCGCCAATGCGGCCTGGGGGACCACGCTCAAGAACGGCGCGAGCTTCCAGGGCACGCTGAAGACACGGGGCGGGCTCCAGCTCGACAACTCGAGCGGGACGGGCCAGGCCATCGTGGAGCAGGGCGTGCAGCTGCTCAACCAAGCCACATGGTGGAGCTCAGACTCCGCGACGGCCGCGTGCCCCGGGGTCGCGTTCGAGGCGGGCGGCACCGTGACATGGAACAAGGAGGTGCGCGGCGACGTCTACAGCCCCGCGGCGCCGACCCCCGTGCCGGGCTCCACGGTCTGGCCGATCGGCACCTGGCAGGGCGCCGCTGCTCCCGCTGATCTCGTCGTCCCCGAGCCGCCGAGCTACGACGTTCAGATCGATCCGCCGATGCCGTGCACGGGGACCGGGAGCTACCTGCCCGCGCTCGGCGACGTCACCATCAACAGCGGCGCGTTCCCTGCGTCGGGCGTCCTGCCGCCCGGCTGCTACGGCAGGCTGTCCATGTCCGGGGGCATCCTGAAGCTCGGGCCGGGCGTCTACGCCTTCACCGAGCTCAGCGTGGACTCGAACACGCAGATCCAGTTCGAAGGCGTCGGCCCCCTACCGGTCAGCATCTACGTGAGCGGGGCGGTCACCATGAACCCCGAGTCGACGACGGTGCGGCGTTTCTATTTCGACTATCCGCCCTTCTCCGGCAAGGCCGCCGACGAGGTCGATCCCTCATTGGTCAACTGGTTCTTCGCCGCCAGCGCCGCCACGACGATCAAGATCGACCAGGTGACCTGGGTGGGGCGGATCGTCTCGCCGAGCGCCAACATCATCGTCCAGTCGTCCGACTCCTTGAATCCCACCCGGTTCAACGGGACGGTCAACACGGGCGGGACGCTCCAGTTCGAGCCCGGCGCTCACCTCATCGATCCCGCCACCTACGCGGACAGCGCCTGCGCCGGTGTGGTCGTGAAGGAGTGCGCCATCGACTCGACACCGGAGCCGCCCGAGAGCGGCGTCTGCGAATCCTGGCGTGACGGGGCCCTCGACGGGGCCTGCCTGGCGTTCGATCTGGCGCTGGACATCCCCTGCTCCTTCGGGGACCGGCCGCAGATCGCGGTCTGCAACCACGGGGTCGCCCGGTCGCCGGCCACGGGGGTCACCATCGCCTTCTACGAGCGCGACGCGACCAGCGCAGCCGCCTTCGGCTCCCCGGACCCGGCGGCGGCGGGGCTCGCGCCCGCGGGCACCTGCTCGGTGACCCAGGAGATCCTCCCCGGCACCTGCTCGCTCGTCGACTGCGATCCCGTCCTGGGCGACGAGTTCCTGGTGATGGTCAACCCCGACGGGACCGCCTCCACTGGCTATGGCACCGAGTGCTCGCTCCGAGACAACTGGACGGCCTACTCGGGCGCGCCGGGGGTGATGGAGTGCGCCTACAACACTTGGGCGCCCGATCCCGCCGAGAACGTCCTGTTCACGGAGTGCGGCGACGGCGAGACGCCCCAGTGGATGTTCTTGACCTGGGACGCCGACCTCGCGCCGAGCGCCACCATCGATTTCACCGTCGAGGTCGGGACCCGGGACGCGAGCGGCGCCGTCACGAGCTGGGGCGCACCCGTCACCTACCGGGCCGAAGAGGGGACGCCCCGGCCGGGGAACTGCACCGTGTTCAGCGCCGCCGCGCACCCGGAGGCGGTCCCGCCCCTCGAGTGCCCCGTGATCCTCGGTAACGATTTTCCAGCCCGCAGCGGCGATGCACTGCGGGTGACGGTGACCCTGAACGCCGGCATCGGTCTGGCAACCCTGCACGAGTGGAACGTCACCCACAGCTGCTTCGACGACGAGTAGCCGCCGCGCGGGAGCGCGCCGCTGCGGCCTGCCTCACTCGCAGCGGCCGTAGCCGAGGTCGGGCGCGAGCTCCACGCAGGTGGCTGCCGCGCTCGCGCAGTCCGGGTGCGCCGTGCTCCCGAGCTCGCCCAGGGCCGCACGGCAGGCCTCGACGCAGGTGGGCGGGCTCGTGGGCTCCGGCAGCGCGCACACGCCGCGCGCCCCGCAGGGATCGCCGAGCTCGAGCGCTGTGATGTCGCAGAGCTCGCCATACTCGGCGGGCGGGACGTCCACGCAGGCGTCCATCAGGGCGCCGACGAGCTCGCCGGCGACGCACGACTCGTCCGGATCCGCGCACCCGCTAGGGGCATCGTGGTCGCAGCTCGCGCGGCAGATCCCGAACCCCTGGTGGACCCCGGCGACAATCTCGGGGACGCAGGTGCTGCCCTCCGCGCAGGCGCCGGGCTCGATGCCCGTGGCGGTGGGATCGCAGGCCGCCTCGCAGCGACCGCCGTCGGTCGAGCAGGCGAGGTCGACGCCGAAGCGGCAGTCGCAGTAGGCCCCCGCCGCGCAGTCCGTCGCGCGCGTGCAGGGGGCCCCGAGCTCGGCCGCGCCAGCCTGCGCGCAGACGCCAAGCCCCGCGGCCGTGGCGGGCGCGCACCACTCCGCCGCGTCGCAGTCGGCCGCCGCGCCCGTGGCGAAGGGGGCGCAGCCCTCCTGGCAGACCCCGATCTCGAGCTGCCCGTCCTCGAGCAGGACGCAGGCCTGGCCTCCGGAGCAGTCCGGCTCCTCGGGCTCGCAAAGGCCGCGGCAGGTCGCCTCGCTCGCGCCAAACGGGGACGCGAGCGAGGCGCAGACGTGCCCCGCGAGGCAGCCGCCCGGCTCGCACGCCTCGCCGGCGCCCGCCGTGCCCGGCCGCGCGCATTGCCCCTCCAAGACCGCGCCGTCCGTCCCCGTCACGAAGTAGGGGTGGCACCACTCGCCCGACGGGCAACCGTTTGCGCCGAGCGGGTCGCAGAGGCGGATACACACGCCGAGCTCCGTCGTGAGGGCGCGGCAGGTTTCCCCCGAGAAGCAGCCGGAATCGGCGACGGTCGCCGCGGTCGCGTCACAGAGCGGCTCGCAGCGCTCGGGCCCACCGCCCACGGCGGTCGGCGAGTAGCAGCCGAGACCGGCGGCGCAGGCGCCGTCGTCGCACGGCTCTCCGGCGCCGGCCGTCACCGAGCCGCGCGTGTTGCAGAGCCCGGTGACCACCTCGCCCCCGGTGTACGCCGGATCGGGGAGGGGGACGCACCAGTCCTCGTCGGCGCAGGTGGAGTCGCCCAGCTCGCAGACGGCGAGGCAGGCGGCCCCGTGCGCGCTGGTGCTGAGGGCGCAGACGAAGCCCTCGCCGCAGTCTCCCTCGACCCCGACCTCGGTGAAGGGACAGGAGACGCGGCAGGTCCGCTCGCTGCTGCCGGGACCCTCGTAGCAGGTGGCGCCGGCGTCGCACTCCGCGCTCGACGCGCACGGCGCCCCCACGGAGACGAGCACGACGCTGCCGCCCGTCCCGCCGGCGCCGGCTCCGCCGGCTACCGCGCCGACCGCGCCCCCCTGGGAAGCAGTGCTCCCAGCTTCGCCGCCCTGGCCGGCGAAGACGGGTCCTCCGCCGCTACCTCCAGCGCCGCCGCCGCCCGCGGCTCCGCCCTGGCCACCCCGTCCGCCGGCGTCACTGCCGGAAGCACCGCCTGCGAGGCCACCCGCGCCCGCCTGACGCACACCACCTTCGCTCGGAGCGCCGCCGTCGGCCGGCGCCGTGCCACCGGTGGTGGTCTTCGGGTGGATCTCGAGCACCGCGGGGCGTTCGTCCTCTTGCTGACAGGCCGATCCCAGCAGCGCTGCCCCCACGACCGCGCCGACGACCATGAACGAACCGAGTGAGGTCTGTCGCATTGCCCTGCTCCGCTAACGCCCAGCATTGTGGCAAATGGAGCCGCCGCTGGCACGGTCCTCGGACCGCGCGCGCGAACTGCCGCGTTGGGTTCCGATTTGGAGCGGAAACCCCTTCGGCCCATCCCCCGAGCGGAGACGGATCACCGGAGCGCCACGGACCGCTCGACGGTCACGGGACCGCCAGCAAAGGGGGGCACGACGGCGGCGCTCAGCGCCCGAGCGAGGCACGCACCCGTGGGGGTACCGGCGGGCGCGCCGTCCAGTTTCACCTCGGTCGCGGTCCCGGAGGGCGCCGCGAAGGTGACCCGGATCCGCGCCGAACCCGGACCGCCCGCGCGACGGCAGGCAGCCGCGGCGGCCGTGAACGCGCGCTCGGCGGCGGTCCGATCGAACGCGGCCGGGCGCGCACGGGCCGCGGGAACCGCGCCCCCCTCGATCCCGCCGATGGCCGCGGCAGCGCCGGCGCCACCGTCGGCCGCGCCGAGCGCCCACCGGCCGAGCCCGAACAGCGCCAGCCCGGCACCCACCGTCGTGACCGCCACGAGCCCGACGACCGACCACGCCGCACCCCCGCGCGACGGACGCAACACCGCGCTGGCCGTGCCCGGCGCGGTGCCATCGAGCGACGTCGCCGGCAACGTCGTGCTCACGGGCGGCGGCGAGGCGCTCTCGGCCGGCGGCGGCGCGGCGGAGGGCAAGCCCTCCCAGCGCGGCGGCCGATCGGAGAGGCGGCGCGCCGTCGGCGAAGCCGGATCCGTGCGGTCGTCGTCCACCGCGTCGGCGAGCGCGGGCGGTGGCGCCGACGCGGTCCGGGGCCGAGGCGGCTCCTCGAGCGCCTCGGCGGCGAACCGGGCCATCGCGGCGACGGCGCCCGGGCGGCGCAACCCTCCCTCGAGCGCCTGCGGCTCCACCGCCACCTCGGCGGCAAGGCCGCGCGGCGTCGGCACCCCGCTGATGAACTCGCTCCAGAGCGCCTGCGCGTCGAGGCGCACCGTCGGGGGCTCGAACTCGGGCGGGGAGGCGCCCAATGGCCGCTCCGAACCGCGGCGCGCCGGCGCGCGATCGCTGTCGGCGACGACCTCGAGAACCCTCCGCTCGAGCCGCTCGAGGGGCGGCAGCTCGAAGGTGCCCGAGCCGAGCGATTCATCGCCGGGCTCCTCCCCCGCTCGCTGGCGCGGCGGCTCCGAATTAGGACGGTCCGGGTGCGTGGGGAGCTCTCCCCGCGGCGGCGGGAGCGGCTCCTCGTCCCGGCTCGCGCGCGAGTCCGTGGGGCGCTCGGCCCGTCCTCTCGCCGGCCCCATCCTTCCCTGGTCGTCGTTGCCGTGATCGTCCAAGCCCACGGTCACCTCTGCCTCGTGACGAGCGCCGAAGCGCGCCCGAAGACCCCTGGGATCGACCGGGCAGCGCACGGTAGGAGGAAAACATACAATGGAATCCGAGGTGCGCCAATGGAACCCGCTCGGCGTCGGCTCCCAGGGGAAATTTCCCACTGAAACGAAGAAGCCGAAGCGCTGGGAGCGCGCCATCCGATGGGCGGGTCACAGGCACCCTCCCCCGCGGGGCCTGGGACCGGAAGCGTGGGAGGCGGGCCCGTCTCCCAACCTCACCCTCACTCCCGCGCCGCGCGCGGAGCGGCTTCAGCCGATGCGGTGTTCGATCTCCGGCTTGCTTCGGAAGAAGGCGTTCCGGCTCGGGTCGTTGAACGCCTCGTAGTCGATGCGCCAGGGCACGATCTCGCTCGAGCCGTCGCGGAAGCGAAGCGTCATCGCCATCGGCGTCACCGACCGATAGCTGCTGTCGGCGGGCAGATCATCGTTGTGCTCGCCACCCGCGGAGAAGAGCGAGAGGACGAGCTGGTCGTCGTCGTCGTAGACGCGCCGGAAGCCCTCGTTCACCTTCTCGTGACCGCGCACCAGCGTGTGGCACCCGAGCCGCTGCAGGAACGCCAGCGCCTGCAGCCGCCCGAACGGGAACCGGGCAGACTGGTTCTGGAGGGCCGCCGGGATGACGTCGGCACTGCTCGGATCGCTCCACAGCATCTGGAAGCGCAGATCCGGATCGTTCAAGCTGGACAGATCGCGGAACCGCTCCTTGACCAGCGAGTCGCGCGGGATCCCCCCGTGCACGAAGAGGAACCGCTCGAACAACAGCAGGTTCGGCAGCGCGTCGAAGAGCCGCATGTAGTGTTCGAACACCTCGAAGGGCAGGTGCGGGCGCAGCGTGTTGATGGCCTCCGCCGGGCGCACGCCCCCATAGACCTGCCCCTCGTGCGCGAGATAGTACTCGTGGTTGCCCCGCAGCAGAAAGACGTGCTCCGGCGCCGCGGCGAAGACCTGGAGCGCCGCGCGAAGGACGCCCTGATAGCTGAACATTCCCCGATCGATGTAGTCGCCGAGCAGGACCAGCTTTGGGTCCGGGTGGTGCTGCGGATCGGCCTGGAACGCCGCCACCTTGTCGAAGAAACCCGACTGCATGAGGGCGGCCTTGAGGCAGCTGTAGCAGCCGTGGAGATCCCCGAGCACCGTGAGCTCGTAGCTCCGCCCCGGCTCGGGGGGGCAGACGTGGACGTGGCCGTCGAGGAACGGTCCGCCCCCGGCGAACTCGGCGACGCCCTTCTTGCCAGCAAGGCGCCCGGCGCCCGCCTCCCGCATTCGCGCCAGGATGCCCATCACCCGGTCGAGCAGCGCGCGATCCTGCGCCACCTGCTCGCGCAGGCGGTCCGGCGCCGCCGAGTAGTTGAACTCCAGCGACCGCAGGAACGGGTGATCCTCGGCGCCGCTCGGCAACGTGCGCGCCGGCCCGACCGCGACGGTGTCCCGCGCCGTCGGCTCGTCGATCAGCTCGATCTCCAGGTCCGCCTCGAGCAACGCCGCAATCTCCGCCCGGAACTCGACCTCCGCCGGGTGCACCTGGCCGTCCGCACGGACGAGCTCGTCGATGGCGTCGAGCAAGGTCTCCTGGCTGGCCGCGTCGAAGGCCTGGAAGATCTCGAAGCAGCGGAGCTTGAGCTTGGCGTGCACGAAGGCCTTCGGGTCCTCACCGGTGGCGACCGACTCGGTGAACAGATCCCGCACCTGCGCGTTGATCGCCTCGAAGACCTCGTGAAAGTGGGTGGTGTGTTTGGCGATGAGCTCGGTGCGCAGCGCCTGCTCGGCGGGGTCGATGGCGCCGTCCACGCGCTGCTCGACCAAGCGCCGGATGTACTCGCGGACGTAGTGCCGCTCGCGGTCGTCGAAGTCGCCGTCGATGTAACCGAAGGTGGTGAGGTAGAAGATCACCGCCCGCATCTGCTTCTCGGCCTCGACCCCCTGCTCGCTCAGCTTCACCGCCATGGTCACCGAGGGTAGACCGGTCGCGGCGGCGCGACCACCGGCAGCGATGCCGCGGCCACCGGCGGCGAGGACGCCGCTGCCCGGCGCTCGGGCGGGGTGATCAGCCGCAGCGCGGCCGCTGGAGCCCCGCCTCGACCCAGGCGCGCGCGGGCGGCTCCAGGGCGGCGACCACGGCGTGGCAGGCGTCCCCGCGCCGACCCGCGAGGCGCAGCGCGACCACCCCGGGGGTCCGGGTGGCGACGACGACGAGCGATGCCCCGTGACACGCGATGACGAGGCTCTGCAGGCGCGCCTTGAGGGCGTAGCGGCGGCGCGCCTCGTCCGGGTCGAGCGCGCTCCGCCGCGTGGGGTTCGTCCCCCGCACGAGCTCGAGCAGCCGGTCGAGGGTCGCCGTCGCGCGCCCCTCGAGCAGACCCTCGATCGCGTCCGGCTCGAACCGGGGGAGCTTGCGCCGCCGTGCCACCTCCAGGCGCGTTACCCGGCCGCGCGGCGCGCGGGAAGGGCCGTCGTGCGCCGGGAGAGGGACGCTGAGACGCGGCCTCGGCTCGGGGGCCTGCCACCCCGGCGAAGGCGGCGGCGGCGCGGCGCGCGGCGTGCAGTTCGGGTCGCCGCGCGGCGCGGATGCGCTACCCTCTCGCGCCCTCGAGGACCCGGATGGCTGACGATCGCTCCCTCAGCAGCGGCAACGAGGCGGTGGCGTGGGCCGCCGTCGATCACGGCGTGGGCCTCGGCTCGGGGTATCCCGGCACCCCGTCCACCGAGATCCTCGAGGTGTTGGGCGCCCTCGGCGGCCCGGCGCGCTGGGCCCCCAACGAGAAGGTCGCGCTGGAGGTGGGGCTAGGGGCCGCCTTCGGCGGCGCGCGGGCCCTGGTCACCATGAAGCACGTCGGCCTGAACGTCGCCGCCGACGTGCTCTTCACCGCCGCCTACACCGGCGTGACCGGCGGCCTCGTCGTCGTCAGCGCCGACGACCCCGGCATGGCCTCGAGCCAGAACGAGCAGGACAACCGCCGCTACGCCATCGCCGCCGGCGTGCCGATGCTGGAGCCCCGCGACGCACAGGACGCCTACGATCTGTTCGGGCTCGCGCTGGAGCTCTCCGAGCGATTCGGCCTGCCCGTGCTGTTCCGGATGACCACGCGCGTCTGCCACGCCCGTTCGGTGCTCGAGCGGCGCCCGCGACCGCTGCCGGCGGCGACCCCGCGGTTCGAGCGGGACATCGCGGCGCGCGTCATGATCCCCGCCAACGCGCGCCCCGCGCACCGGCGCCTGCGCGAGCGGCTGCGCGCAATCGCCACCTGGGCGGAGACGGCGCCCGTCGTCGTCGAGCAGCGCGGCGACGCCGCGCTGGGGCTGATCACGGCCGGCGTCAGCGCTCTGCACGCCCGGGAGGCGGCGCCCACGGCGAGCACCTTCGAGCTCTTGCTCACCCACCCGCTCCCCCTCGAGCGCATAGCGCGCTTCGTCGGCTCGGTGGAGCGCGCGCTCGTGATCGAGGAGGGGGATCCCGTCCTCTTCGAGCAGCTCCGCGCTGCGGGGATCGACGTCGCGGGACGACCCGAGGGGTTCCGCTTCGGCGAGCTCTCGGTGCCGCGCGTGCGCCGCCTGCTCGCCGGCGACGCGACGCCCGAGCCGGAGCCCCCGCGCGGCCGCCCGCCCGAGCTCTGCAAGGGCTGCCCGCACCGCTCCGTGTTCGGCGTCTTCGCGCGCCACGAGCTCATCGTCGCCGGCGACATCGGCTGCTACACCCTGGCCGCGCTGCCGCCGCTCCAGGCGATGGACACCTGCGTCTGCATGGGGGCGAGCATCGGCGTCGGGCTGGGGCTGCGCCACGTGCTCCCCCCGGAGCAGGCGCGGCGCGTGGTGAGCGTCATCGGCGACAGCACCTTCGTCCACAGCGGCCTGACCGGACTGGCGGAGCTCGTCTACAACCCGCCCGCCACCGGCCACGTCGTCGTGATCGTCGACAACGGCACCACCGCCATGACCGGGCAGCAGGAGCACCCGGGCACCGGGCGCACCCTCACCCACGAACCGACGCGCCAGCTTTGCATCGAGGCCGTGGCGGTGGCCATGGGGGTCGAGCGGGTCGTGGTCGTCGATCCTCACGCCGACACGGCCGGGTTCGAGCGCGAGCTACTGGCGGCTCTCGCCGCCGGGACGACCGCGGTCATCGTGGCGCGGCGCCCCTGCCTGCTCGCCGCGCGCCGCGCCCGCGAGGCCGAACGCGCAGAGGCGACCTGCCCCGCCGCCGGCGCCGAGGGAGGGAGCCCGTGACCGAGGCCCGTGTCATCAACGTCGTCGTCGCCGGCCTCGGCGGTCAGGGCGTGATCCGGGCCTCGGACGTGCTGGCGGAGGCGGCCTTCCTCGCGGGCCACGACGTCAAGAAGAGCGAGCTGCATGGCATGGCCCAGCGGGGCGGCTCGGTCCACGGCGACGTCCGCTTCGGCCCCCGCGTCCTGAGCCCCATGATCACCCCCGGCGAGGCCGACTTCCTCGTCGTGCTCGAGTCCGCCGAGGTGGCGTCGCACCGCCACCGGCTCCGCCCCGAAGGCCGCCTCGTCACGCCGGAGGCGGTGGACCTGGCGGCGTTGCCCAGCAAGAAGAGCCTCAACGTGGCCCTGCTCGCCGTGCTCGCGCGACATCTCCCCTTCCCCCTCGCGGCCTGGAACGTGGCCCTCGACCGCCACTTCCGCCGGGACCTCGCCGAACCGAGCCGCGAGCTCTTCGCCCGGCTCCTCCTTCACCGACCCTGATCGGAGACGAGACATGCCCGCCCGAGACGCCGGCGCCACCGAGATCTTCCCCGCGAGCGCCCTCGACTACCTCCCCCTCGAGCGCCTCCGCGAGCTGCAGCTCGCGCGCCTGCGCGACGTGGTCGGGCGCTGCTACGAGCGCGTCGCCCTGGTGCGGTCGCGCATGGAGGAGCGTGGCGTGGCCCCCGATGACCTCGGCTCGCTCGCCGACGTCGCGCGCCTGCCCTTCACCACCAAGCTCGATCTACGCGACACCTACCCCTTCGGGCTGTTTGCGAGCCCCATGTCGGAGATCGTGCGCCTGCACGCCTCCAGCGGCACCACCGGCAAGCCGATCGTGGTGGCGTACACGCGCGAGGACGTCGCCGTCTGGAGCGAAGTGATGGCGCGCACCTTCGCTGCCTGCGGCCTGCACCGCGGCGACGTGCTCCAGAACGCCTACGGCTACGGCCTGTTCACCGGGGGGCTCGGCGCGCACTACGGGGCGGAGGCGCTCGGGGCCACGGTGATCCCCATCTCCGGCGGCAACACCGAGCGCCAGATCATGGTGCTCAAGGACTTCGGCGTCACCGCCATCTGCTCGACCCCAAGCTACTTCTTGCACCTGATCGAGCGCGCTGGCGAGCTCGGCGTGGACCTGCGCGACCTGCCGCTCCGCGCTGGCGTCTTCGGAGCGGAGCCCTGGACCGAGTCGATGCGCAAGCGCATCGAGGCAGCCACCCGCCTGCGCGCCTACGACATCTACGGCCTCAGCGAGATCATCGGCCCCGGCGTGGCGTCGGAGTGCGCGGCGCAGAACGGCCTGCACGTGTTCGAGGATCGTTTCTACCCGGAGATCATCGATCCGGACACGGGCGAGGTGCTCCCGGAGGGCACCGAGGGCGAGCTGGTGCTGACCACGCTCTCCAAACAGGCGATGCCGATGATCCGGTACCGCACCCGGGACATCACCACGCTCACGTCCGAGCGCTGCTGCTGCGGCCGCACGCTCCGGCGCATGCGGCGCGTGGGGCGGCGCAGTGACGACATGCTCATCATCCGCGGCGTCAACCTGTATCCCTCCCAGATCGAGGCCGCGCTGCTCGAGGTGGAGGGGACGCTCCCGCACTACCAGCTCGTGCTCGACCGCGAGGGGGGGCTCGATCGCCTGAGCGTCGAGGTGGAGGTCACTCCCGAGGTCTTCTCCGACGAGGTGCGCGCACTCGAGGCCCTGCGCTCGCGGCTGGCCAAGGCCATCGAGCACACGGTGGGCATCCACGTCGCGGTGCGGCTGGTGGCGCCGCACACCATCGATCGGAGCCAGGGCAAGGCCAAGCGAGTGATCGATCGCCGGAGGAACGACCCATGAAGCTCACCCAGCTCAGCCTCTTCGTCGAAAACCGCCCCGGCCAGCTCGTCCGCCCCTGTCGGGTGCTGGCGGACGCCGGGGTGAGCATCCTCACCCTGAGCCTGGCCGACACGGGCGAATTCGGGATCCTGCGCCTCATCGTCGATCGGACCGCGGCGGGTCGCACGGCGCTGACGGCGGCGGGGCTCGTCGTCCACGTCACCGAAGTGATCGCGCTCGAGGTGCCCGACAGGCCGGGCGGGCTCGCCGAGGTGCTCGGGACGATCGACGCTGCCGGGGTCGGCATCGAGTACATGTACGCGTTCACCTACGGCCGCGAGGATCGCGCCATCCTGGTCTTCCGCTTCGGCGATCCCGACGCTGCGGCCCCCGCGCTCGTCGCCGCCGGGCTCACCACGGTCACGTCGGTGGCGCTGAAGCAGGCCAAGGATTAGCGAGGAGACGGGGGGCGCCGTGCTCGCCGCGCGCCCCGTCTTGTCACCGCCAGGCGCCCCCCCCATACTCGCCCGCGCCATGCCGGACGACGACGAGCGACGGTTCGGACGCCGCGAGGCGCTGGGCGGGCTGCTCGCCGCCGGCGGTTTCTGGTTTTTGCCCCTGCCGGGCTGTGCACGCCCGCCGCCGGCGGCACCCGCGCCGGTCCCCTCCGCGACCGTCCCGCTCACCCCCGCCCCCCCGGAGCTCACCATGCCCAGCGAGTACACTCTCCCTCCGCTCCCCTACGCGCCGAACGCGCTCGAGCCGATCCTCGACGGGGCCACCGTGAGCCTGCACCACGACGTGCACCACGCGGGCTACGTCAAGGGCGCCAACGCGGCGCTGGCTGCGCTCCGGGAGGCGCGCGCGGCCAACGACTACAAGCTCGTCGAGCACCACACCAAGAAGCTCGCCTTCCACACCTCGGGCCACCTGCTCCACGCCCTTTACTGGGAGAACATGGCGCCACCGGGCCGAGGCGGGGCGCCGAGCCAGGAGCTCGATGCGGCGCTGCGGGCCGCCTTCGGCAGCATCGACGCCATGAAGGCGCAGCTCGGCGCGGTCGCCAAGAGCGTCGAGGGGAGCGGCTGGGGGATCCTCGGCTACAACGCCTTCGACCGGAGCCTCACCGTGCTCGCCTGCGAGAACCACGAGAAGAAGGGGATCTGGTCGGTCATCCCGCTCATGGTCGTGGACGTGTGGGAGCACGCCTACTACCTCAAGTACCAGAGCAAGCGCGCCGACTACGTGGACGCTTGGTGGGGCCTGGTCAACTGGGACGACGTGTCCAAGCGCTACGCGAAGGCACGGACCCTGGACGCCCTGCGCTGAGCGGAGGGCAGCCGAGGCGCGACCAGCTCGCGGTGGCGCCCGACGCTGGCGCGCTCCCTACTCCCCGGCATTGCGCCCGATCTGACGGTCGGGTGCGATGTCCCACGTCGCCGGGGTGGGCAAGGCCCACCGGCGAGCCCCCCCGGTCCGAATGCCGTGGTATCGTTGCCCGGTGTCGCCGCCGAAGTCGCTCGCCTGGCTCTTCCCGGAGTACGCCCTCCGTGACCTCGACACGAAGCGCGATGCGCGGCTCGTGCTGGCACGACTGCTCGAGCAAGGACGCTTGCAGGACGTGCGCTGGGCCGTGAAGCACTATGGCCTGGAGCGGATCCATCGCTTCTTCCGCGACGGATCGGCTCCCGACCTGTCACCGAGGACCATTGCCATATGGCGAGCAGCACTGAGGGCAAGGGACGAACCCTGGGCAACGTCACGCCGCTCACAACTGCGCAGCGCCGCGCCCTGGCCGGGCTGAAGCGCTCGGGCGTGCTCGATTGGGTCTACCTGACCGGTGGCGTCGCGATCGCCGAGCACCTGCGCCACCGCTCCTCGAACGATCTCGACTTCTTTTCGCTGACCGATGACCTGGACCTCGAGGAGGTTCGCCAGCGAATCACCACGTTGCCGAGGGTGTCGATCGTCGCGCAGACCGACGCCACCCTGAAGGTCGCGGTCAGCGGAGCCATGGTCGACTTCGTCCGCTACCCGTACCGACCGCTGGGGCGCTTCAAGTCCGGGCCCGAAGGGGTGAGGGTCGCCGGGCTGCGCGACCTCGCGGTGATGAAGCTCGCCGCCATCGCCCGCCGAGGAGCTCGACGCGACTACTGGGATCTCCATGAGATCCTGACGCGCAGCCGCATTTCGCTCCGAGCCGCCGGTGAAGACTACATCGCGAAGTTCGGGGTGTCGGCGGCGGACCTCTATCACGTGCTGCGGGCGCTCGGCTGGTTCGAAGACGCGGAGACGTAGCAGATCTTCCCGAAGGGCCTGACGAAGCGGAAGTGGGCGACGATTCGTGAGTGGCTCGAGCGCCAGGCAGCGCGGGAACTCCTGCGCCGGACGAGCCGGGCGTAAAAGCGCGGATGCTCGAGGCGCCTCACGGGCGGCTCGGTCGTCGCTCGCCGCGGTCACTCCCTCGTCATCGCTCCCCGTCGAACAGCAGGAGCGAGCGCGCCTGGGTAGCGTCACGGGCGAACCGGAGCAGCTCCTCCGGCTGGAAATGCGGCTCGGTGGTGAGGCCGCCCCCGTGCCCAGCGCCCTCCATGACGAGGAGCTTGGCGCGGGGCAGCGCCGCGGCCAGCCGACGGCCCATCTCGATGGGGACGACGTCGTCGGCGGTGCCGTGGATGACCAGCACCGGCAGCGCCACCCCGGGCGCCTTGCCCAGGTTGTCGAAGCGGTCCCGCACGAACCAGCGCACGGGCGCCCAGGGCAGCATCCGCGCCCCCACGTCCGGGATCGAGGTGAAGGGGGCGACCAGGATCACCCGAGCCCCGTGGCCGCGCCGGGCCATCTCGAGGGCGACGCCGGTGCCGAGCGAGTGGCCCATCAGCACCGTGTGCTCGCGGGGGACACCGAGCTCGGACGACAGCCGCTCGAGGGCGGCCTCGGCGTCCTCGTAGATGGCCGCCTCACTGGGCCGGTAGGCGGCGGCCGCGCCGTAGCCCGGGTACTCGACGCCGTAGACGCCGACGCCCTCGCGGGCCAGCGCCTCGAGCAGCGGCTCCTTGCCGACGAGCGCGTCCCCGTTACCGTGGAAGAAGGCGATGGTGGGCTCTCCGAGCGGCGCCGGGTAGTGGACCGTGTGGACGCGCCGGCCCTGCGGGCCCTCGAACACCAGGTACTCCCCCGGCGGCGTGCACTGCGGCTCGCCGCCGACCGGGCGCGGGTAGAGGAGCCGGCGATGGCCGATCGCCACCGCCCCCACGAGCGCTACGTAACCGGAGACGAGCAGCGCCAGGGTCACCCAGATCAATCGAGCCCAGCGGATGCGGCGGGCTCGCCTCGGGGACTCCGTGATCGACACGCCGCGACTCCGCGGCCATTCTCGCACCGAATCGCCCGCCGGCCCAGACGGGACTGCGCCGATGCCCGCCGGCGCCCGCCGAGCCGCCGGCGCGGCCTTCCGTGCTAGGATGGCGGCCGATGACCGGGGACGCGGTCGGCGAGGACCTGGAAGAGCTTCGACGGGCGCTCGGGTCGTCGCCGGGTGCCCGCATGGCCATCCCCCTCTACGGGTACCCGGACCCGGACAGCATGGCGTCTGCCTGGGCGCTGGCCGAGCTCTCGGCGCGCGCGGGCGTGCCGGCGGACATCCTGCACATCGACCCGGTGAGCCACGCGCAGAACCGCGTCATGGCGCGCGAGCTCGGCGTCCCGCTCACCCCGTGGACCGACGCCTTGGCAAGAGGGACCGAGTACGCGTGGCTCGGCGTGGTCGACGTCGCTGCGGTCGACCCGCGGTACGCTGCCCTCGCGAAGGTGCCCTGCCTCTGCGTGTGGGACCACCACACCGGGGAGCCCGCCGTCACCGGGAGGATCACCAGGATCCGCACCGAGGTCGGCTCGACCTGCACCCTCGCCATCGAGTACCTCGACGCCGCGGGACTGCTCACGCCGTCGACCGACCTCCGGGTGCCGGGGACGCCGCCCCCCGGCGCGCCGAGCGCGATCACGCGCCTGGCGACCGCGCTCTTGATGGGGATCGCGACCGACACCGACGATTTCCTGCTCGCCCGCCCCGTCGACTACCTGGCCTCCGCGCGGGCGGCGGGGCTGGCCGATCTCCCGGCGTTCCGCCGGATGCACCGGCGAGCCTACTCGCCGGCGGCCATGAAGGTGTTCCATCGGGCCCTGGACTCGCTTGTCGTGCACGCCTCGTTCGGCATCGCGTGGGTCGGCAACCTGCCGCCGATCCTGCGTGACTCCATCCCGCAGGCCGCGGACTTGCTGGTTTCTCGCCTCGATCTGGACACCGTGGTCGTGTTCGGACACGTCGGCTCCACGGTGGACGGCTCCGTGCGCACGCTGGATCCGAGCGTCGATCCCGAGTCGCTCGTCACCCGCGCGCTCCGACTGAGCGAGGGCCGCCCGGGCGTCACCGGCGGCGGCCGCGAGGGCAAGGGCGGCTTCCGGTGGAGCCTGAAAGACGACGCCCCCGCGACCCTGGAGGCCGTCCGCGAGCAGATCGAGCACGGGTTCCTCGACGCCGCCACCAGCGACTGAACGGGCATGACGGCGCGCGCCGCCTCGACCGCGTGAGCAACGACCGCGCGCCCACCGGCGGCGACGTGCAGTCGCTCGCGCTGCCCTTCGCAATGGGCGTCTCCCTCCTGGTCGGCTGCGGGGGCGGCGACACCACCTCAACGCCATCGGGCGAGTGCGGGGATGAGGACTGCGCGGACGCATGCGGCGACCGCGTCGACAACGACGGCGACGGCGCCCTCGACTGCGCGGACTCTGACTGCACCGCCGATCGGAGCTGCGCGGCGGGCACGCGCTACGCAGCGCCAGGTCCTTGAACGTTCGCGCCACCCCCTCGGCCGCGCTGGCCTCGTGGCAGCGCGGCGCGGAGGCTTGGCGCGGAGCCCTCGCTGCCACCGGAGACGCCGCTCAGGAGCTCGACTAGGCTCGACCGGACGATCGCCTTGGATCGCTGGTTCCGGTGGCTCGCGGGTGGTGCGGGAGGGCTCAAGATCGTGGGAGCCTCCGTCGCGGCGAGCACCCTCTGTCCGCTCGGTTCCGCTTGCGCCCCGAAGACGATCGAAGGTCGACCTGCCCTGGTCGCGGCGAGAGATCGCCGAAGGGCAGTGCCAGGGCGGGCTGGTCGCGGGTTGCCAGGCGCTCCTCGCCGAGCACGGGGATCAGAAGCTCCCCGAGGCCGCCTGTCGCGCCGGCGTGGCGGGCGCCTGCGAGGCGCTCTCGTCGTGGGGGGAGACGAGAAGGCCCAGCTCCCCTGGGCTCGCCGGGCCTGCCGCCTCGGTCGTTGCACCGCGTGCTTCGTGATCGCCGGCGCGGAGGATATCAGGCCGTACCTCGAGGACTGGAGCGGGGCCTGCTACGCCGGCTGCCGGGACGAGTGCGTGCATCTCGGTGAGGTCTACTCCACGGGGATGCAGGGGGTCGGAATCGACGAGCAGCGTGGCGCGCTCTACCGGACGCTCGCCACGCAGTGACCGAGCCGAGGATGCCGGTGGGTTGCTGACCACCGGGGGCACCGGTGGAATCATGGCCCCGTGACGCGCGATGACCACCGGGCGGGACCTCGCCAGCCGCCGGGGCCGCGATCCCAGCGAGCCGGCGCCGGAGCCCTGGCCGAGCTGCTCCGGCTCGCAGCTTGCGGCGGCGCGCCGTCCGCCGCGCCGTCGAGGTCGCGTCGGTCGGTCATGGCCTGCTCGTCGACTCGCTCGCGAACCCCGGGTCCGAGCCGATCCTCCTCGGCCTCGGGCTGGAGGTGAGCACGGCGCGGTTCCTCGACCCGTGGCACGGGTCTTTAGCTGAGACCCTCCGCGGGCGAGCTTCTCCCTCGCAGCGCTCGAGCGGGAACTGCAACGTGGAGGTCTGCGAATCGAGCGGCGGAGGAACGTCCCTTGCGTGGTCGGCGCCTGCCGAGCCGCCATGAGCGTGGCGCCGGACGCTGGATAGCTACCGCCCACCGCCGGTGACGCCGCTCCGGATCGCCGGGCGCCGCTCGGCCCTCGCGCCAGGGCCCCACCTCCCGCGTCTCCCGTGGTCGCCCGGCCCGGATCCGTTCTACGGTGCCGGCCGTGACGGACGCGGGCTTCCTCACCCTGTGCCTCAACCCTGTGCTGCAGCGGACGCTCGCGTTCACGGCGCTCCGGACCGGCGGGGTGAACCGCACCGAGGAGCACCGCGTCGACGCCTCGGGCAAGGGGATCAACGTCGCGCGGGTGCTGAAGCAGCTCGGCGCGCGCGCGACCGCGGTGACGACAGCCGGGGGGCGCTTCGCCGAGTACTTCCTCGAGCTCACGCGGCGGGACGAACTCACCGTGGAGCGGGTCGAGTCGGGCGCTGAGATCCGCTGGTGCACCACCGTGGTCGACCGGAGATCGCGCACCACCACCGAGCTCATCGAATCGGCGCCGCCCGTGTCGGCGGGGACCGAGGCCGCCGTCCGCGCCACCTTCGAGCGCCTGCTGCCGCACCATCACACGGTGACGCTCTCGGGCACCAAGGCGCCCGGCTTCTCGGCGACGCTCTTCGCCGATCTCGCCCGCGCCGCGCGCGCGGCGAACCGGCGCCTGATCGTGGACCTGGCGGGGCCGGATCTTGCCCTCTGCCTCGCCGAGCGTCCCAACGTCGCCAAGCCGAACTTCGAGGAGTTCGTCGCCACCTTCTTGCCCGCGCGCGCCGAAGCCACACCCGGCGATCCCGAGACCGAGGCCGCCGTCCGCGAGGTCGCGCCACGGCTTGCGCGGGACTCGGGAGCGATCCTGGTGCTTACCAGGGGCCCGCGGCCCGCGCTGGTGGCGACCGGAACGGAGGTCTGGGAGTCGGCGCCCGAGGCGCTCGATCCGCTCAACACGACCGGCTGCGGAGACGCCTTCACCGCCGCCCTTGCCCAAGCCCTGGCGCTCGGCCAGGACCTCCGCGCCGCCGTCGCGGCCGGGCATCGCGCGGGCGAAGCCAACGCCCGTCAGCTCCGCCCCGGGGTCATCGAGTAGGAAGAGCGGGGACAACGACGCTGGCGACTATCCGCACGGGCGGGCGCCGCGGTAGGATGGCCATGCGCTGGGGCGCTGAAGGAGGAAGACCATGGGCCAGGGGCTGCGGGTGTGGGGCTGGGTGCTGGGCGCGGGGGTGCTGCTGCTCGCAGCCTGCACCAGCGAGAGCGAGCCGGAGAAAGGAACCGGGACCGGAACCGGAACCGGGACCGGAACCGGGACCGGAACCGGAACCGGGACCGGAACCGGAACCGGGACCGGAACCGGAACCGGAACCGGAACGGGGACCGGAACCGGAACGGGGACCGGAACCGGAACCGGCAACGCCGCGTGCCACGCCTTCGTCGAGCTACTGGTCGGCTGCGGCACGCTGGCGGGGACCCAACTCAACTGCAAGACGGTCGACGTCACCGAATGCGAGGTCGATTGCGTGAGCGAGCTGTCCTGCGCAGAGATCACCGGGGCGATGTGCGAGACGGTCGACATCAGCGAGCAGATGGACGCCTGCATGGCCACCCGCTGCCCGCAGTTCACCTGCGCCAGCGGAGAGACGATCATCGCGAGCTGGGAGTGTGACGGGATGGAAGACTGCACCGACGGCTCCGACGAGGCCGACTGCGCGGAGTTCATGCCCTTCGTCTGCGCGTCCGGCGACGAGCAGCAGCCCGCGGAATACGTCTGCGACGGCTTCGAGGACTGCACCGACGGCTCCGACGAGCTCGGCTGCGACTTGTTCGAGTGCGCGGACGGCAGCGACACCCTGCCCGCCGACTACGTCTGCGATCTCTATAGAGACTGCGAGGACGGCTCCGACGAGCTCGGCTGCGCGACCCTCGTCTGCCCGTAGGACACTGCGGTGCGCGGTCCCACCGCTACCGGCGGTGAGCAGCAGGCGAGCAGCCGCGTGGAACCCGCTTGGAGCCACGCCCCGACCCGTGTATGGCTCAGAGCCATGCAGGCAAGGGGAACACGGGGCAGCGCCGTGCGGTGGGGTTCCTGTCGGTGGCTGGGGCTCGGGGCGCTCGCGCTCGCACTCGGGGGCGGGCCCGGCTGCAGCAAAGAAGGCGCGTTCCGCGATGCGATGTACTCGAAGGACGCGCACCTGCCCCCGCCGGTCGATTACGATTTGACCGCCGCCGCCGCGCTCACGCCGCTGGTGGCCTCGGGGTTCGACGCGCCGGCCGCCGCCGCGACCTGCTTGCGCGAGGTGCTCGCCGTGCCGCCGCTCGCCGAGCACATGAACCTCAGCCCGGCCTTCCGCGCCCGCGTCGCGGCGCTCATGGGCTACGCGGACTGCGTCGATCCAATCGAAGATCGGTACAACTCCGACGAAAACCCGACGCGACGCCGCCGACGCTGCGCCACCGTGCACCTCGGCGACCTGCTGGTGCCCCCGCCCACACCAGAGCCCGCGGTGGGCGGGGTGGCCGATGGCGTGGCCCCCGGCACGGGCCCCTTCGAGATCGGCTGCCAGAACGCCGCCGACCTATTGCGCCCCGACCGCCTCCGCCTGGTGCGGGTCGTCACCGACCTTGCCGAGACGATCGGCACCAACGAGCGAGTGTCGAGCGGGCAGATGCAGGACCCGCTCCCCTGCTGGGAGGCCACCGCGGGCCCCTGCGCCGCCAACGCGGAGCGGCACCGCTACGAGCTCGGCGTCCAGCGCGGCATCGCGCTCGGCATCGCGCTGCTCGAGCAAGATCCGACCGCGTGTCGGGCATCGGGCTCGCCGCCGGTCACCTCCTACCCCACGCTGGCCCTGAGCGGGGGCGCCGCGAACGGCGCCTTCACAGCCGGATACTTCCACGCGATGCTCTCGTTTCGACTGGCCGCACTGGAGGCGCAGGAGCCGGCGCTGCGCGCGGAGCTCGACGCGCGCTATCGGTTCGGCACCGTGGCCGGGACCAGCGTTGGGTCGCTGGTGGGGCTGCTGCTCGATCTCTACTTTGCCCCGGAGGTCGCCGGCGAGCCCACTGAGCCGCGGCTTTCCGAAGAGTTGTTCCCTGGCTGCAACCCCGACGCCCCGGCGGACCCGACCTGGCACGAGAGCTGTGCGCTCGGGGCGCTGGAGCAGATCTTCACGAGCACGGACGAGGGCGATCTGCTCTGCGCCGAGCGCGGGTCGGTGGTCGGCCTCATGTCACCGCCGCGCTGGCTCTCCTGGCTGTGGCGCGCGGACGACCACCTGCTGCGCTTCGACCCGCTCGTCGATGACCTGCTGCGGCCGTTCATCGCCCGGTTCCATCGGGTCATGCTGGACAACGATCTGGTGCGCGTCGCCGTCGGCGCAGACCTCACCCAGAACGTGGCCCTCGGCCTCGACGAGCGGGCCTGCCGGCTGCCGGGTGTCGATCCGGAGGCATGCATCCTGCTCGCCCTGCTGACCTCGATCACCGAGCCGGTGTTCGTCCCGCCGGTGCGACGGGTCTACTCCGGCGTCCACCTCGGGCAGGGTGAGGGCTCCCCGCGCGACGCTGCCGCTCGCCTGACCTGGTTCGACGGCGGCCTGCGCTCGGGGACGCCGGCGGATCTGGCCCTGCTCCGGGCGGGCGGCGCCAAGTCTCGCGACGACGCGAGCTATGCGCGGGTGCTGGCGGTGACGACGACGCCCTTCGAGGGGATCGCCAAGGTGCACCCGAGGGACGGGTTGACCACGTTCTTCGACTCCACCTTCGACGCCGTCGACCAGGTCCGAAAGTGGGAGATCGCGCATGCGCAGCTCCTCGCCGACGCGCGCCGGACGAGCCTGTGGACCTTCGACGGACGGCCCACGGCGACGGAGACGCCCCCGGTGGCCTCGGCCGCGCCCGCGCCGGTCGCGCCCCCGCCGGCGAGCCCCGAGCTCGGCGCTGGCGGCGCGGCGAGCGCCCCCCCAGCGGCGTCGGCCGCGGTGCGCTCGGTTCCCCGACCGCCAACGGCCCGTGCCAGAGGGGTCGCGCCGGCCATCGTGAGCGGCTCGGTGATGCCTGTCTTCGTCCCCTCGACGATCGAGCCGCGCGCCCTCTTCGCGGCGGGCTACCAGTTCGATCCGACGATGATGCGCGGCCTGTACCTCTGGGGGGAACTGACGTTTTTGCTGAGCTACGATCGCACCCTGCGCTTCCTCCGCTGGGAGGAGCTGCTCGACTGGGAGGACGCCGTCCCGTGGGTCGCGAGCGAGCGGTGGCTGGCGCAGAACGCGCTCTGTCAGAGCTTCGGAGTCGGCTGCAGCGTGGAGGACGCGCTCGTGACGGACGAACAGCTCACGCGACACTACGCCGAGCGACGCAAGACGGTGAAGAAGTCCGTCAAGAAGTGCTCGCGCGAGTAGACCGGGCTCGCGCCGCGCGCGACGGGAGCGCGGGCGCGGGCGCTCACTGGCAGCGGCCCGTCGCGGGATCGATCCAGACATCGCAGGTGCAGGTCCCGTCCGGGTTGCAGCGGCCCGCGATCGAGCTCATCAGCGGGTCCGCGTTGCAGGTCTGATCCAAGCCGGGCTCGCACACGGGGCCGATGACGGCGACGCAGCGGCCCTCGAGGCAGTCGGCCGCGTACTCGGGCGGGATCTCGCAGTCGCAGTCGTCGCACCCGCCGAAGGACTCGCCGCAGAGCTCGGCCCTGAGGTCCGCACCCGCGCGGTGGGCGACCACCCCGCCGGCGGCGGTGCAGCTCGGGCAACAGCCGGACCCGCAGCGCAGCGCGCAGTCGGCGGCAACGTCGCACTCCGCGACCGGACGCTCCCGCAGGTCGCGCACGGTGCACTGCCCCTCCACACAGGCGGCGTAGAGGTACTTCTTGATCTGCTCATTCGGTGCCACCGGGAGGCACTGCTCGCACTGGACATCGCCGCACCCGGTGAGCTCGTTGAACTCGGTGGTCCGGTCGACGTTGACCGCGACCAGGGCGGCGGGATCCACGGGATCGCAGGGACCGCAGCAGCCGAGGCTCGTCACCACGCAGTCCTCGAACCCCGCGCAGGCGTCGAGGTCCGGTTCGCCCCCACGGCAGGCCGCGAGGCACTCGTCGCGCGTGGCGTAGCGGTTGGGGGACGAGTCGCAAGCGTACTGCAAATACGGAACGCAGATACCGAGGGCGGGATCGTGCCGGTATCCCA
>CAYZQO010000066.1:0-32574 GCA_964480725.1 uncultured Polyangiaceae bacterium
AGCCGCTGCCAGATCGTCTCGACGACGTCGAGCCACACCCTCGCGCGGTCACCGAAGGCGCCCTCGTTGGCCGTGTTCAAGGTGTAGCTGGCGGCGCCGCAGGCATCGAAGGTACGGGCTAGCTTGGCGGGCACGAGCGCGAGCCACCGCAACGGGGCCTCGCGGACGTGACGAGCCCCGGCGCGCCCGAAGCACCGATCCTTCTCCACCTCACCGAACACCTCCCGGCAGTCCGCCGGAACCCGGGAGCCCTCGATGGGGATCCACTGCCCCGTCGCCTCTGGGACCGCGCCGATCAGCAGGTTCCAACCACCATTGGCGCTCACGAAGACACACCCATGTCCGCCGAGCGTTCCCGGGGGCGATCCCATCCGCAAGCAGTTACGCAAGCTCCAGGGCGACACGGTGACCAGCGCGAGGAACGTGGTCACTGCGGCCGCTCGCAGGGCGCCGGACCAACCGATGCCCCGACGCACCGAAACCAGACCGAGAAACGGGGCGATCAGGACGCTCTGCGGCCGGACGAGGGTGGTGACACCGATCGCTACCGCAGTGGCGACGCGCAGGGCGTGCTCCCTCGGCCCGCGCGCCGTCCGCGCCTCGACTGCAAGCGCGCCGGCGATCGCGATCAGGGCGGCTACGACCCCCTCCGTCATCAGAGCCGGCGTGTACGCCACCAGCGCTGGGTGCAGCGCCACCACAATCCCACCCGTCAGCGCACCGGCACGTCCGGTGGCGGAGGCTGCAATCCGATGGCACGCCAAGACGCCGAGCGCGCCGAGCGCCGCGTTCAGCGTCATCGCCACCCCCGGCGCGGCGCCGAAGACGGCGTAGAGCGCCCCCACCATGGCGGGGTACCCGACCGGGTAATGCGCCGCGGGGGTGACGGCGCCGTCGGGCCAGAGCCAGGTATAGCCGTGGCCCGCGGCGATCCGCTGGGCGACGACCTGGTAGTAGGCGCCATCCGCGACGGGAGGGATCCGTCCCCAGGCCCAGGCCACCACGGCCAGACGCACGGCGAGCCCGACTCCGGCCACCGCCAAGCCATCGGACCACGGCGCCCGTGCGGCGACCGCGGAACCCCCGCGCAGCGTGGGCCTTCGGCCGCTCAAGGCAGGTCCCCGATCAGCCCGCTGTACCGCAGGTCGGCGACCACCTCGCAGAGCGGCAAGCCGACCACGTTCGAATAGGATCCGTCGATGCGCTCGACGAGGTACGCCCCGATCCCCTGCACGGCGTAGGCGCCCGCCTTGTCGAGGCCCTCCTCCGACTCGGCGTAGCGGCGGATCTCGCTCGCGCTCGCCCGGCGCATGGTCACGCGGGTGCTCACGGTGCGCGCCACCACCACTGTGCATGGCGCGTCCCCCCGCGCGATCGCGTAGCGGGTGTGCACCGAGTGAGTAACCCCTGCCAGGCGACGGACCATCGCCTCCGCCTCGTCGACGGTCGCCGGCTTGCCGAAGATCTCGCGGCCAAGGACGACCGAGGTGTCCGCGACGAGCACCGCGGCGGAGGCCCCGATCGTCCCCGCCGCGGCGACGGCGACGAGCTTGTCCATCACGACCCGCTCGAGATACGCGGCCGGCCGCTCACCCTCGCCGACGGCCTCGTCCACCTCGACCGCCGCGACTCGCAGGGGGATGCGGACGGCTTCCAGCAATTCCCGGCGCCGCGGCGAGGCCGAGCCGAGCAGCAGCGGGGTAGCTGGGGTGATCATGGCTCGCCGCGACGCGCCCGCATACCACGGAGCAGCACGCCACGAAAACGAGGCGGCGGCTGCCCGCGCCGGCGCCCGTCGGGTATCGTGGAGCCGTGGTTTCGAGACGGCAGCGCAGAGCCAGGGCCAGTCGCCGGATCGCCGGCGCTGCGGTGCTCACCTTGGCGAGGGTCGCGAGCGCGGCGGATTGCGCCCCCGAGAGCGCCTATTCCTCCTGCTTCGATGCGGACGCGCGCTGGTTGGCGCCCCCGAACGCGGCCTTCCTCGGCGTGCCCGGGGCGGTGCCGCTCGCCGTTGGCCGTCACCACCTCGGGGCGGCCTTCGGCTGGCTGGAGCGTCCGGTCGTGCTGACGCTGCCCAGCCCTGACCCCAACGGTCGTGAACTCCGCGTCGTCGATCGCGTCGCGACTCTGACGCTGCTCGCGAGCTCCGCGCTCGGACCCCGGGCGACGTTCGACGCGACGGTGCCGCTCACCCTGGCCCAGCGCGGTGCCGGAATGGAAGGCGTCACCTCGCTCGGCCCGGCACCCGCGCCCCGAGCGCTGCGCGATCCGCGCTGGGGGGTCACCCTGGGGCTGCTGCACCGCGAGGGCCGCGTCGAGACAGCGCTCGCTGCCCGCTACGTCGTCGTCCTCCCCCTCGGGGACGAGCGCACCGTCGGCGGAGAGCGCGGCTTCGTCGGCGTCCCGTCGCTGACCGGCTCCGTGCGCCGCGGTCGCTTCTTCGCGGGGGCGGAGGCGGGTGCGCGACTTCGCGCAGCCGTGCAGGTCGGCGACGCGCGACTCGGCACCGCCCTCGTCGGTGCGGCGGGAGTGGGCTGGGAGCTGCTCCCGGAGGAGCGGCTCACGCTCGCCGCCGAGGCGGTGGCGACGCCAGTGCTGGTGCGACGCCCGACGCTGCCCGGCGCCGATCCCGGCGCGCGGGTCGTGCCCGCCGAGTGGCTCGCCTCGGTGGGCCTCAGACCCCTCGGGCCGGCGCTCCCCGCGGTGATGTTGGGTCTTGGCGGCGGGATCCCGCTGTCCCGCGCGCCGTCCGGGCTCGAGGCGACGGGACCGAGCTCAGCGGTCACCACGCCGCGCTTTCGTGCGGTGATCACCCTCCGCCAGCGGGTCGGACCGTGGCCGCCAAGCCGCCGCACCAGTCGTCCCTCGGGAACGGCAATGACTACGATTGCCGCGGAGAATCGCTGATCGCTGCTCTAGAAGGCCCGGTCCTCGACGTAGATCTGATCGCCGGCCTGCAGCGGGATGTCGGGCGATCGACCGTCCATGATCGCGCGCACGCTGACCACCACGGTCATGGACCCGTCCGCCGTCTTGCGCGTCAGCTTGATGCGGTCCGCGTCGGCTATGGCGTTGAGCCCACCGGCGAGCGAGACGGCCTGCACGAGCGTGAGGCCGGGCTCGAACGGAAAGCTCCCGGAGTCCTGCACCTCCCCGAGGACGGTGACTCGCTTGCTGTTGTACGCGCTGACGCGCACGACGACGCTCGGATCCGTGAGCACGCGCTCCGCGATCAGTCGCCGCCGAACCACCTCTTGCACCTGCTGCGGCTCCAGCCCGGCCACCTCCACGCGGTGAATGTACGGCAGATCGACGGTGCCATCCGAGGCGACCTGGTACTCACGCGGGAGGTCCTTCTCCCCGACGATCTCGACGACGATGACGTCGCTCGACCCGATGGTGGTGCTCTGGACCGGCACGGGCAGCTTCACCTCTGAGTTGTCGGGCTTGGGGCCGCAAGCCAGAAGCCCGAGGACGAGCGCGAGCGTGCCCAGCCCGCTGCTGCCGCGACCCCTCCGCTCCTGATGCCTCAAAGGAACCATCGCCCTCCGACGAAGAACTCGAACCGGGTGAAGGAGAGATCCTCGCTGGATCCATCCCGTCTCACCGGTATCCGGTTGTCGTCCTCTCCGGACGCCTTGTCCAGCGCGGAGGTGAAACGCAGCGTCGTGTTCACCCCGATGCGGTCTCCGAAGCGGTACTCACCGAAGAGCAACGCGTCGACCCGGTTCTCCCCGAAAGCGTCCTTCCGCACCCCGATCGGATCCATGACGCCGTCTATCGGGTCGAGGTCGACGGCGGTCGGGAAGTAGCTCCGCGGATAGCTGATGTGGGAGACGCCCCCCTCGGCCATGACGACGACGGTCCCGCCGAGGAAGTAGGCGACGGAGACGTACCCACGGTCGCGCTGATAGAAATCGGTGAGGTAGCTGTTGAAAAAGTCGCGCAGGTAGCCGACCGCCACTGAAGAGAGCCCGACCGGTGCCCCGTCCTCCGGCAGCTTGGGCTGCGGCAGCACGAACCACTTGAGCTCGCCCTGGCCGATGAAGCTGTCGAAGTCCTCCACAGGCGCCGCGTACGACGGCCGGTAGAAGCTGGCTCCCCAGCCGCCCAGTGCGAGCAAGCCGAAGCGCCGGGTGATCAGGCCCTGGTAGCCGATCCGCGTGCGCAACGGGCGCGAGTCCTTCAACACCCAGTTGTTGGGGCTGGAGTAGTGAATGGATCCGATCTCGCCGTCGTACACGAGCGCGCTTCGTGGCAGGAAGCGCCAACGGCCGCGGGTCTGCAGGTACTGGTGGCGGTTGGTCAGGTCGCGGAGTTGTCCCCCCTCGAAGAAGTTCAGCCGCAGCTCATAGCCAAGCCGCCAGTCAAGAACGCCGCCGCCCGGCCGCCAGAGGACGCCGGCCCCGAGCCGGACGATGTCACGGTCGAACGCGACGGCGGCGTCGGGGCTGTTGGAGGGCTCCATGATCCGCCTGACGTCTGCCAGCAGATCTCCCCCGAGCGGTCTGCCCGGACGAAGATCCACCCTCAGCCCGAGATCCCCGCTGAGATAGCGCTGCTTGCGCGCGGCCTGCACCGCCGCCGAGCCCCCGCTCAGCGCGAACAGCTCGCCGTAGGTCACAGACCCCTTAGCGCGGAAGCTCACGTCCGGCGGCGAGGCGGACTGCTGCCCGGCGGCGCCTCGCTGGGGTCCGAGCGTCGCGACCGACAGGCTCGGGGTCAGCCGCAGGCGCAGGGTTGGGATGACCTCCTCGGTGCCCCCGCCAGCACGCTGAAAGTAGTTGGAGTCGAAGCCGAGCTCCGACGCGACGCCGGGATGAAGTTCGAGATCACCCGTACGGATCCCGATCCCCTCCCCGACTCGGCGGTCCTTCAGCCACGGTTGCTCCTGCGCGACCGCGGGACCGCACAGCCCGCCGACCGCAAGGAGGATCGGCAGGAGCGCGGTCGTGCGCGCAGGGAGGGCAAAGATACGCATGGGGGAGCTACTCGCCTCGCCCGGATAGCGTATGTCGCTAGGGCCACCGGCTACTGGATGGGGCTGGTCGTCAGTGGCGGGACGCTGAGCAACGGGTCATCGGGGAACTCGGTCGATCCGTCCGGAATATCCGGATCAATCTCCATTGTTACCGCGGAGTCCCCGATGAACCCCTCCTCCTCCCCGATGCACTGGTTCGCTTCCGCCACCATGGCTGCGACGTGATCGCGAAGGACCGTCAGCACGACGTACTCGTGCGCCGCCTGCTCACGGTCGCCGCGACCTGCCGCGCCACGCAGCGTCTCAGCTCGGTCCCGCGCCGACCCCAGCGCGACCTCGATCTGGCTCAACTTGTCCCGCAGACAAAGGAGCTTGACGACGTCGCGTGCCACGCGGGCCTGCTCGACCTGCTCTCGGACCCGCAGGGCCCCCGCTTCCATCTGGGGAAGGAACGCCGTGACCTCCGCTAGCATCTGCGGCGGCGATAGGTCGGGCGTCGTGGGCGCGACTCGATCCGACGCAACCGCCCCCGCGGGCGCCACGCCCGAAGGCGCGGCCGCAACGCCCAGTGCCCCGAGCAGAATCGCGGTGGCCGGCCAGAGCCCACGGGTCAGCCGGGCGACACGGCGGGTCATGCCGCGCTCCACATACCACGAACTCTAGGGTCGCGATCCACGGGTGTCAAATGGGCCACGGTCGAACAAGGCGATTCATTTTAGGTACTTGTAGCGCGGCAGCGCCGCTTGGCACGGCTCGCAAGCGACCGCGACGCCGGGGACTGGTTCGATGCACCGAGTGGTCGAGACGTTCAGCGGGTCGAGGTCGCCAGCGTCACTGCTTCACGAAGGTGACCGGCACGGTGATGGACGCGCTGCCCCCCTCCGGGGGCGCGAACTGAGCGGCCGCGGCCCGCGCCTGCACGCACCCGACCGCCGAGCCCAGGTTCCCGGTCGAGGCAACGGACACGCCCTGGACCTCACCCCCGGGACCGATGCGGAGCGTCAACCGGATGGAGCCCTCCGCGTCCGGGTTGGCGGCGAGTTCGCGCTGGTAGCAGGCGCGAAAGGTCGCCCGCATGCCCGCGACGACGCGGCTCGCGTCGCTGACGTTCCCGCTCCCCGAGACTCCGCCCACCGAAGCGTTTCCGACGGGTCCCTTTACCTCTTGGCGCTTCCCCGAGCCGCTGGTCCCCTCCGTCTGCCCGGACACCCCGATGCCACCCAGCGCCATCCCAGCGGATCCGGGGCGCATGGGCCCGCCACCCCCGCCGAGCCTCAGGTCGCCGAAGCCTCCGATCCCGACGCCGGCCCCGCTGGCAGCGGCCAGATCGAGCGCCCCGGTCGGCACTTCCCCCCCGCTCAGCACGCCCGCGGTCGCCGGCCCAGTGCCGGCGAGTGCGCCGAGGGTTTCCATCTCGAGCTGCGCCAACTCGTTGGTGAGCGCCGCGGCCTGGACAGCCGACATCGGGCCAGCCGGCGCGCCGCGGCCCGGGCTCTTGGCAGCCGCGGGTGTCGGCGCAGCGGCCTTCTCCCTCCCGGTGTCGGCGTCCGCCGGGGTCTCGACGTCCGGCTCCTCAATGGTGGGCGGAGCGGGCAGCGCGGCGACCGAGTCCACTAGACTCGCCACCACCAGCTCGTCGTCCACGACCGGATCCAGCCAATCCGAGTAGACCGCGCCGATGGCCATGAAGTGCAGGAGGAAGGACATCGCCGCAATCACCGTCGTCGGCCAGTCGAGCCCGGACGCTCCGCGCGTCAGCGAGGCCGGCAGTTGCGGCCGCGGCTGCGGGGGCGTGTTGGCCACGAACTGAAACAAGAACGTGACGTCGCCGATGGAAACCTTTCCCCGGGAGTCGTCGCCGAGCAGCACGGGGTACGCGCCGGAGCGATTCCGCCGGACCTGCCGGCGAAGATCCGCTAGATCCGCCGTGCCGGAGGCGGACACGACTCGCCCCGTCATCCCCTCCAGCACGTTCAGGTGGTAGGCATCCCCGACGACCTCAAACAAACGGAAGACAGGCGGCATCGCCCGCGAGGCGACGACGAACTGCGCCTTCTCACTGGTGCCGACGGTGACGTGGTCACGCACCCGGAGGACGCGCTCGGCAATCACGCGACCGGACCGCACCAGGCCGACCCGAAGCACCCGGGGCCCCGCTGGCATGACGGCCCGCATCATGGCGGTCATCTGCCCGGTCCGCTGCGAGGGAACGGACGGCACGGCGTGGAGATCGGTCATCAGGATCCGGTCGCGGGGACACGCTCGGGACGCGAGGATCGTCGGACCGACAGGGTGTCGCCGCGATCCGTGCCCAAGCAGCCGGGAAGATATCGCCGCGCAGCCCACCGATCCAGCCCGCGCCCCGCGCGTGACGCCTCCGCCGCCCAGCGCGGTCGGGTGCGGCGACCACCTTGGCACCCCACAGCCAACTTTCGGCCCCGGGACCGACTCATGCCCAGGGCCGGCGCAGCGGACCCCCTCGCTCAAAAGGGGTCGCGATAGACCGCCTCCTCGATCCGATCGAGGAACGGCTGCTTGAGCTCCGCGAGCGTCAGCTTGGGTTGGATCCGGCTCACGTCCACCGCGGCGATCGGCTTCTGGATACGACCCACGATGGTCACTTCGCTGATAGTGATGACGCGGCGCCTGTCCTGCGCCTCCGCCAACCGCGCCCACCCGAGCGCGGTCACGCCCGCGAGCAGCCCCACCCAACGGGACCGGCACCTCATTGCTGACCCCCTTCGAGCGGCGGCAGCGAGCCGCTGCCGTCGTCCGGGCCAGGAGCCGGCACATCGGGCGCGGCCGGCAACGAGCCCTGACTCGACTCCGAAGCGGACTCGACGGGCCCCGGATCGTCAGCTCCCGGACCCGAAGAGCCCGATGCACCTGCCCCAGCCTGCTCCGGGGCGACAGCGGCCGCCTTGGGCGGGGGCGGCGGTGGGGGCGGGGGCGGAGCCGCCGCCTCCGCCTCGAGCACGGCCTTCTTGGCCTTGGCGCGGGTAATGAGCTCGTCCGTGTCGTCGGCGCCGCCAGCCTGAGCGCGCGGCCGTCGCGCCTGGTAGGCCTCGAGCGCCTCGATGGCGAGTTCCGCGGCGCGCAGACGCGACACTCCCGGCACTTCGTCCGAGAAGAGGTAGAGCAGACCGAGGTCGTAGTGGACCTCCACCAGCCCCGGATCCGCGGCGAGCACCCAGGAGAATTCCCGCTGCGCCTCGGCGGTCTTGCCGAGCAGGCGGTAGGCGTCAGCCAGATACAGATGCGCCACCACGTGACCGGGGTCGTAGCGCAACGCGCCCTCGAGCAGGGGGGCCGCCCCCGCCGCGTTGCCAGTCTGGAGCAGGTGCTGGGCGAGGTGGATCCGCGCCTCGACCAGGTCCGGCCGCAGCCGCAGCGCTTGCTCGAACTCCCCGATCGCCTCCCGCCTTTGCCCCTGCTCCGCGTAGATGAGACCGCGGAGCAGCCGCGCTTGAGCGTTGTCCTTGTCCCGCGGCGGGTTCTCGGCGCCGTAGCCGTCCAGGATCCCCTTCAGGACGTAGAGCGCCAGGTCGAGACGCCGGCTACGGTAGTGATCGCGCGCCAGCGTCTCCATCGCCGGACGGTAGTTCGGGTCCAGCTTGAGCGCCTCTTGTGCCAGGCGCTGCGCCTCGCTCGAGTCGCCCCGCATCGACCGGATCTCGGCCAACGCCCCCACCACCGCCGCGTTCTTCTTCACCCTCGTCTGCCACTCACGTAGGAACGACTCTGCCTCGTCCGCGCCGGCCGTGCGCGCGGTGAGGACAGCGTACCCCGCGATCGCCGGCTCGAAGTCGGGCACCGTTCCCAGCGCCGACCGGTACGCTGCGCGCGCACCGGCGGCGTCGCCGAGTCGCTCCCGCACCACCCCCAGCGCATAGGCGGCCTCGAACGCGCGCGGGTCGGCCTGAACCGCCGCCGCGAATTGCGCCCGCGCCCCCTCCAGGTCGCCAGCACCGAACGCGCTCATCCCCGCCGAGTAAGCCCGCGCCGCAGCCGCCGACATCCGCGGACGGGGACCACCCCCGCGCGCACCAGCGGCGCCGTCGGCGGAGCCCACCGCCCCGCCCATCGCGGACGGCGTGCTCGCCACCGAGGTGGCGGCCGCTCCACGCCCAGGTTCTGGACCGTCGGCACCGCGACGACCCGTGGCCGCGCAGCCCGTGACCGTGGCTACGGGGCCACACACCAGCCCGAGCACCGCCGCCGTGGCTACCCATCTTAGCTCCCCCCGGGGATGCGGGCGGCCCGCCCCCCCCGTCATGGCGTCACCCCCAAGGGCGCTGGCGGCGGCATCGCATCGACCTTGGGCGGAGCCACGATCCCCGGGCGTTGTCGGACAAACATGCCCGGCTCGTAAGCGAGATCCTTCACCGCCCCGGCGTAGGCCTGCATCCCCGCCTCGCCGATGACATCGGTGAAGAAGGCCAGACGCCGGATCGCTCGCGTCACCTCCGCGTGAGTCACGTGATAGCGCCGCGACAGCACCACGGCGGCCCCATACTTGGCGACCATCACCGCATCCGCGGCGTTGATCTCCTTCTCGCGCGCGTCCCGCCACGCCTGCTGAACCCTGATGCGGACCGAGTCCGCCGTGGCCATCAGATCGGGGTTACCGCTCTCCTCGGCCCGCTTCAGCTTACGCTCGGTAGCATCGTCGAACAGGCGGAGCGCCGGCGGCCTCGTGTTGTAGAGGCCGGAGCGCAGGGAGTCGTAGAGCGACCCCTGACGCGCAACCGCGACCGCGGTCCACTCGGGCGAGACATAAGCGTCGATGACGTGCTGCAGCCGGTCGAGCCAGCTCTTCGCGGTGACCGCCTCCTTCTTGTACTGGTTGATGACCTCCACCACCGTCCCCTGGTACCGATGGTGCCCGGTTTCGTAGTCGAACTCCCGAGCCAGCTGCTGATCGATCGCCGTGTACTCGGCCTCGGCTGCCATCCCCGCCTCGAGCGAACCGAGGGCGGCGCTCTGACCGTCCTGGCGCGGTGCGACGCTCCGGTAGCGCTCGAACGCCGCGATCGTTTGGTCCCACCAGCGCTGCGTGTCCGGCGCTCGCGCGGCTCGCCGCGTCTTGGCGCTCCAGTAGGCGGCCTGCACCACGTAGGGCGCGGCCGCGTCCTGGCCCTGGTGTGTCCGGTAATACTCATCCATCGCCGCCGTGGCGCGTGCACGCGCCTGCCGGTTGGCTCCCTCGTCGGGACTGTACTGGTCCCACCGCTTCAGCTCGGAGCTGGCCACGACGAAGTCCGCCTCTGCCATCTCCTTCGGCGACGCCGCGAGGGCGCGGAACCGCTCGCGCGCCCGGCGCATTCCGCCGGTATCGCCGAGGCTCGCGTAGAGCGCGAGGGACTGCCGGCTCGCCTCACGCCGCGGCTCCTCGCCAAAATGCTCATTCTCCGCGATCTGCTCGAAGGTCTCGGCCGCCCGGGGGTAGGTGAAGAACAGGACGTAGGAGCTTGCCAGGGCGTCGTAGGCGTCCTTCAGGTAGCCGACGCGCTTCTCGTACCGCGCGCGATCCGGCGCCACCGGGGGCTGGGATGCCGCATCGCCGTTCTGCAGCGCCCGCAGCGTGGCGTCGCTCCCATATTTGGCGATGAAGAGCTCGTACATCGCGATGGCCTTGTCGTACTCGCCAACCTGCTTGTACGCGAACGCCCCGTTCATCGCCGCCTCCGGGGCGTTCTCGTTGCCGGGGGCCTTCTCCAGCGCCACCCGGTAGGCGGCGGCGGCCTCCCGCCAGCGCTGGTTCCGCTCCGCCCCCTCGGGCAGCTTCGACGCGGCGTCGAAGAGCGCCCCCGCGTCCATGTACGCGGCGATCTCGGACACCGGCTTGCGGATCGCCGCCTCCTTCCCGCGTTGTTCCGCGGTGACGGCGCAGCTCGCCACCTCGGCGAGGCGGCGGCTCTCCTGGACATCGCTGGCGTAGTTGCTCATGCTGATGAGCTTCTCCCACGCCTGGTAGCCCCACTCGTTCTTGCCGCAGTTCGCCGCGTAAATCGGCTCGAATCGTCGGCGCGCCTCGGCGAAGTCCCCGTAGACGAAGTAGAGGTCTGCGCTCTGAAAGGCGTAGAGCATCCCGTTCTGCTCGGGATCGCGATCGATCGGGATCCGCTGATTGTAGACGTCCCGCGCTCGCACGCGCGCCAGCACCGGCTCGGGGATCGGCGCGGACACCACCCGTCGCTCCGCTCCCTCCCCGGTGAACTCGAGCTCCGCGCGCCGCGGGATCCCGCGGCTCCCTCCCGACTCCTCGTGGAGCCGGTGCTGATCCTCGACCACCTGATCCGCAAGGGTCACCAGATAATGGGCCGCCGGCTGGAGGTACTTGTCGTCCTCGTTGGAGTCCCGCACGCCCTCCGCCGCCACGGTGGCGGCCGCGACCTCGTCCGGGCTCGGGCTGCGGTCGAGCCCGATCTGCAGCACCACGCCGTGAAACGCCGCGTCCGCGTGCCAGAACCGGCTCTCGTACGCGTCTAGCGCGTGCGGATCCTGATCGTGATAAGCGCGCCACGCCTCGGCGGCCAGGCGATACTCCGCAATAGAGCGCTCGAGCAGGTCACGCCTCTCCCGCTCGTCGCTCACCTCCTCGGCTCGCGCCCGGAACCCCTTGCCATAATTGGTGTGGTCCGCCGCCGCCCGCCGCAGCCCCTGGCTCGCCAGCTCCTCAGCTTGCTGCAGCGCCTCCGGATCGTCTTTGTTCGCCTCAGTCCACGCGGTGACCCCGACGTAATCCTTGAGCCGCGTCCGCGCGGCGAGCGCCGCGGCGGCGTGCTCCTGCCGCGAGGCGGACCCCTCTGGCACCAGCCGCGCAAGCGCCTCGCAGAGGTCCGCGACCTTGTTCTGTATCAGGGGTGCGTCGCGATCCATTGGGAATCGCTGCAGCGTCAGCTCCAGCGTGGTGATGGCGTTCCGATGCTGGGTGATGTCGACGAACTCCTGCGCGAGCGCCTTGTAGATCTCGACGCTCCACTTTTCGTCCTGCGGCACGATCTCCGGGTCCTGGACCCGCTCGATCGCGACCGCCATCCGCTGTTCGGCCGCAACCGGATCGGTTTCGGTGTCGAGCACGTCGTTGCGGGGTATCGCGGGGTGATCCGCGGGCGGCCCGTTGAAGTCCACGTAGGTCAGCGAGCCGGCGATGTACGTGAACGCCTCGGCGCGAAAATCCGCGCCTGGGTCCCCCGTCCGCGTTTCCTGCTCGTCGGCGTAGCGCAGCAGGCGCACGAACTCCCCCACCGCCTGCCGGTAGCGCTGTTGCTTGAAGTAGGTCCAGGCTTGCTTGTACAGCGCCACCCCGAAGAGCGGCGGGCGCTCGTACCGCAGCGAGTGCCCATACGCGCTCACCGCCCGGTTGAAGGCGTACGGCCCGGCACCCGGATCGATCTGATCGAAGTGGAAGTTACCGATCTGCCACCAGACCTCGGCCACGTACCGCGGGTCGGCGCCCGGCGCGACGACCTGCGGCTGCATCTCGCAGGAGCCGGGGTACGGATCCTGGAACCGGAGCTCATCCTCAGGATCCGCCCGTGCCACGTCCGTCACCCGCTTGGCTCCGATGGCGTTGGCGTCCAGGGGCAGTGGGTTGGCATTGTACCACTCGTTCCAGAATCGCGTGTCGTGGTCCTGTTCCAGCGGCACGACCTCGATTCGCCGCGCGTCCGCCGGATCCGCGGTGATCTGGTACCGGTTCTTACACACGAGCGCCCGCCACGCCTGTTGCCCCTCGTCGATGCGCCCCAGATCGGTGAGCGCGTGGCCAAGGTAGTAGTGGACGGCGGCGATTTCCTCGTAGGCCGGATACTCCCGGATGAGCTGGAGATAGAGGGCGATGGCGGGCTCGAGGCGTTGCCCCAGCTCCGCCTCGAAATCCCCCCGCGCGCGCTCCTCATACAGCGCCGCCAGACGAAACATCGCGTCGGGTGTCGCGGTGGGGTGCGCGTCGGGTCCCCGGTACCGCGCCAGAAATTCCTCCAGACGACGGATCGCCTCGTCGCGCGCTGCCACCAGCGAGGCGTCCTGGCGGCGGATCTCGGCGTCGAGCGCCGTCAGCACGCGCCGCCGCTTGGACTCGTAGTGATGGCGGACGATCATCGTCAGCGTGCCGCGGAAGCGCGCCGCGCCTTGCTCGTAGTCGCGGGCCGCAGCCTGGAGTGTCCGGAACGCGAGCAGTTGCTCGGCGGTCGGGGGAGGCGGCGGCGGAGCCGCGCGACGCAACCCCACCGGGGCCGCCGAGGAGGCTGGAACCTCGGCCGCGGCCGGCGGCGCGGCCAGCACCACCCCGAGCCCGCCGACCGCGAGCCACCACCGCGGCCGTCGGGCGGCGCAGCGGCGCCCCCGACCGGCGCTCACGGTGCCTCCTCCACGTCGTCGAGCACCTCACGGAGCTCGTCGTCGAGCTTTCGATCCTCGAGGGCCCGCTCCCGCTGCAGGCTGCGCACCCCCATCCGTCGTTCCTCGCGCGCCTCCCACGCCTGCTGGACGATGCCGACGTCCGCGCGCAGCACGATGCTCTTCAGTCGTTCGCCCACCACCGCAACGCTCCGACGAGCCACCTCCCCCACCAGCGCGCGCGCCTCGTGGTCTAGGGTGTCGAGGTCCGCCGCGTAACGCTGAAGGTCGGCGGACTCGCGCGCAACCACCTCCATCAACTCCCCGGCGCGCCGCTCGGCCTCCGCCAGCAACTGCGCCCGGACGGGGACGAGCTGCGCCTCGGCGCGAGCGATGCGGTCGAGCAGGGGCAGGATGGACCGCGCGTAATCTCGAGCGCGAGCCTCATCCTCCCCCGCCGTGACCAGCGCGACCTCCCGCGCCAGGTCCGCGGCGAACTGGCTCCGCACCCGCTCGTCATCGACGTAGCGCTGGTCGCCGAAGCCGATCTGGACCCGACCGGACTCCACTGCCTCCCGATACTCCGCGATGCGACCATCGAGGGCGGCGACGGCGCGCTCGTTGGCCTCGATCTCGGCGCGATACCGGGCCAGGGTCGCCGGATCGATGGTCAGCCCGAGCTCGCTCGGGTCCGCCACGACGCGCTTCAGTCCGTTGGCCAGTGCCTGCAGGGCGTCGGCCTCGAGCTGGAGGCGCTGCAGGGCCTGTGACAGCTGGTCCCACTGCCGTTTCCCCGACTCCTCGCGCCGCTGGAAGTCGGCGCCGGAGGCGGGCAGGTGGCGCACCCGGTCCATCCGCGCCCGGCGCGCGCCGCGTGCGGCCGCGAGCGCAGCCCCGACATCGCGACCGGCGACCTCGTCGAGTCCAAGCGCCAGCGTGCGCCGCGCGCGGCTGAGCTGGTTGAGGGGCGCCAGCACCTCCTCCAGCGCCGCCTGCAGCTCCGGAAAAGCCTTCACGCGCGTGGTCGACGAGAGCACTGCCCGGAGCCGCCGGGCGAGGATCTGCGCGTCGCCGAGCAGCGCGCGCGACCGGTTCACCTCGTCGATCATGGCGAACGCATTGGCGTCCTCGGCCTCCTGGCGCGCCCAGCCGAGCACGATCGGAGGCAGCGGCTGCGCCCTCGACGGGGTCAGGGAGGCGTCGTTCAACACCTGGTCGTAGTAGGCGGCCGGGTCCGTGTTCGCGGCCAGGAAGTCCGACACTTGGCGCCGGATCGGGTCAAAGCGGTCGCGCACCCCCTGGTAGATGGCGAGCGCAGATTCGAATTCCCCTGCGCGAAGCCGCAGGTCGGCGCGCAGGAGGGCGCCATCGGCCAGATCGAGGCGGTCGGGATCGGTGACCGCGAGTACCTCCAGCGCTCGCTGCGCCCGCTGGTGATCACCGAGCCGGACGTACACCCACGACAGCTCGTAGAGCATCGTAGAGAACTCCGGCGACTGACGGCGGACGTGGCTGTAGGCGTCCGCCGCGTCGAGGAAGCTGTCGGACTCGTGGCAGAGGCGCCCGATGGCCATCCAAGCGAGGTCCACCACGTGACGGTGCTCGCTGGTGTCGGCGGGAAGCCGCGTGACGCGCCGGAACTGGTCGACGGCAGCGGCGAAACGGACAAGCGAGCCGACCGGGGTCGGGTTTCCCTCGGCGTCGACCGCGGGCTCGGCGGCGGGCTCGAGCTGCGCCTCCTTGGTGAAGACCACGCCGAGCAGGTACTGGCTCTGGTGGGCGTAGGGAGCGCTGGACGGGACCGCGGAGAGCTCACGGCGCGCGGTGGCGAAGTCGCGCCGGGCGAAGGCGACTTTCCCCCGAGCGTACTGGAGCGACCCGGTCGCGTCGGTGTCGGGCAGCTCGTCGAGCCGCGCCACCAGCCCGTCCACCGCAGCCGAATCGTCGGTCCTCAGCGCGATGTCGACCAGCCTGCTGAGCGACCGGCCCGCATACGGTGCGTAGGCGCGCTGGCGATACCCATCGAGGATCTCGAGGTAGCGCCGCCGCGCCGAGAGGAGCTGCTCGCTCCGAAAGTAGCTCTCGCCGAGCAGGAAGAGCGCGTCGGCATGGGCGGCCGCAGGGACCTTCCGCTGGCGGAAGAGCTCGTCCACCTGGCTGAACGTCTGGATCGCGCGCTCGTAGTCCTTGTTGCGAAGGAAGATGTCCCCCTCCGCGATCCGACGCGCGACGGTCGGCGATCGCGGCGCGAGCCGCGTCACCTTCGCCTGGATCACGCCGACACCCGCCTCTACCCGGCGTATGGCGGCTTCGGCGGTGGCGGTCGCCTGATCCGGTCGCAGGGCGTGCGCGGGATGAACCGTGACCAGGAACGCGAGCCACGCGGCGACCGCCCCGACCCGTGCACACCGGGGTTTCATCACGGCACCCCGGTCTTCGCTCCGCTCGCTGCGCTCCCACCGCCGCGCGCGCCGACTCCGGTCGTGGCCCCCCCCCCGCCCGCACCCGCCTTGACGGTCTGCTTGAAGCGGATCGCGGGGCGCTCCTCGAGCGGCGTCGTCACGCCCCCCTTCTCCCAAGCGACGACCTCGAGCACGATCGTTTTGCCCTCGGTCACGGTGAAGGAGTGGCTGGCGCCCGTCTGGAACCGATAGCCCCGGAGGTAGGAGAACACACCGTACCCGTAGCCCTGCAGCTTGATCTGTACCTGCAGCGTGTGGTCCCCCGGTGGGATCGAACCGGTGTAGACGGGGATGGATCGCTGCTCCGCGAGGGCGCCGGTGTCGTCCTGTTTGCTGTACTGGATCTGCCCGTCGAGCACGAAGAGGGCGCTGGTCAGGCGAAAGGCCGAGGAGAGGTCGTTCTGGAAGCGGATCTCGGCCCTCGCACCCCCGATGCCGCTGGAGAGGATGGTGTCGCTGAGCAGACTGAGCCGCGTGTGGCTCCGCCGGATCTGCTCCTTCAGGTCATCGATGCGCTGGGAGAGGTCGCGCATGCGAACAAGGTAGGTGGAGCCGTCGATGGCCGGGGGCGCACCGGCCCCAACCCCTACGGCGGTCCCGGCGGCGCCGGCCGGCGCGGGCTCTCCGCTCGGCGCCGGCGCGCCGCCAGGAGTGACCTGACCGCCGCCTGGAGGCGGAGCAGGCGGCAATGGCGGGGCCGTCACCCCGCCCTCGGGAAAACTGGCCTCCGCGGCGGCACCGGCTGGCCCTGGGGCCGCTCGCGTATCCCCGCCGGACCTCGGGGCCGACGAAGCCGGCGGCGCGGGCGCGACAGCCCCCCTTGGGGGTGACGGGGGCGATTGCGCCACAGAGATCCTGGCCACCAGGACCAACGTCAGAAGCGTGACCCAACGCGCCAGCGATCGGAGCGTCGCCCCCCATCGCGGGCCAGGACCCCCCCCAACACCTTCCGTCCACGCCATGGATTCCATCGGCTACGGTGCCGGGGAGCGTAGCAGACGCGTGCCCGAGGCCGCCCCCACAATGCGCTTCGGGCCGCGACGGCGGCTCTGCACGGCCGGCCGCCCGCGGGCCGAGCGGCGTGCGCGCCGTCGACGGGGAGGTGCGCGGGCGCGGATGGCGACACCGTCAGCGGAGTCGGGGCTCGGGCGCGGCAGACCGGAACGCGCCGCGAAAGGCTCGCCGATCGCCGCGGTCGCCTTGCTCCGGATGGGTCACGCGGGTACCGTCCCCAGCGGAAGGCGAAGACCCGAAGGGACGTCCGACGTTGGAAAATGGCTCGGGAATTCCAGCCTGCGCGCCGCTGGGGTCAAGGTGGACCGCCGCTCACGACCGCCCCGCGGAGCACCGGCTACCCCCGTCGAGCCCAGCCGGCGCCAGCCGCGCGAGGGGTGGCTACTCGGGGTCGAGGTGCGCTCCATGACGGCCGTCCAGGGAGAGGCCACCGACGAGATGTTGATGGTCCGCTACCAGCGCGGCGATCGCGGCGCATTCGCGGAGCTCGTCCGACGCTATCAGGGGCCCGTCTTCAATTTCTCCTACCGCCAGCTCCGCCAGGGACCGCTAGCGGAGGACGTCACCCAGGAGGTCTTTCTCCGGATCGTGCAGCGCGCTGCGGAGTTCAAGCACGAAGCGCGCTTTTCGACCTGGCTCTTCACCATCGCCCGGAACCTCTGCATCGACCAGCAGCGCAGGCAGGCCCACCGCCAGCACCCCAGCCTCGACCAGCCCGCAGCCGGCGCTCCCGGCGAGGCGCCGCTCGGCGAGCGCGTGGCCGACCCAAGCCCCGCCGCGGCGACGGACCGAGCGGCGACGCATTCCGAGGTGGCACTCCGCATCGTCGAGGCGGTGGACCACCTCCCCGACGAGCAGCGGGAGGTCTTTCTCCTGCGAGAGATCGCCAGCCTTCCCTTCCGCGAGATCGCCGAGCTCACCGGCGTGGGAGAGAACACGGTGAAGAGCCGCATGCGATACGCCCTCGATCGGCTCCAGGAAGCACTCGCCGACTTCGAGGAGTACGCACGCGCGCTGCGGTGAGCCGAACCACGAGCGAACAGGACGCCGACTAGCGTGGACTGCGAGAAGTTCGACCGAGTGGTGCTCGACCTGCTCTACGACGAGTTGGACGAGCTAACCGCGGCCGCGGCACGAAGGCACATGGACCACTGCGCGCGCTGCGGGCCCATCGGCGCCGCGCTCCGCGCCACCCGCGAGGTCGGCACGTTGCCGCGGGCGGAACCGAGCGCCGATCTCACTGCGCGCATCCTCGAAGCGGAACGCAACGCCCGCGCCGAGCTCCCGCTCGGTCAGCGTCTGGGTCGTGGTGTCTCCGTGCTCGCTGGCTATGCGATGCGACCGCAGCTTGCCATGGCCGCAGTCGCGATTCTGATGATCGGGATCAGCGTCTTCTTCGTGCGCACTCGTCCCGGCGACCGCGAGGCGGTGCGCGTGACCGAGCGAGGCGTGCCCGAAATCGAACACGAGCCCGTCGGGACCGCCGCGGACCGGCGCGGCGCCGAGGCGTCGGCTGCCCCCGCCTCGGCGCCGCTCGCCCTCGGCCGCCGCGATGCCACGGCCGCGGGCGAGCCGGCTCCGGCCGCGAGCGCGATGACCGAGGACCGGGAGTACGAGGCGGCGCAGAGCGCGTTCGAGGCCGGTCGCTTCGCGGAGGCGCGACGCGTCTTCGAGCAACTGGCCGGGACCGGGGGCCCCCGCGCAGCGAGCGCAGCCCTGATGGCGGCGCGCTGCGCGCGTCACACGCACGGCTGCGCCGTCGCCGCCGCGCTCCTAGACGATCTGGTCGCACGGCACCCCGGGACCAGCGTCGGAAACGAAGCGATCTGGCACGCGGCCGAATGCCGGCGCTCACTCGGACAGACCGAGCTCGCCCGGCGCGACTACCTCCGACTCTCAGCCGCGCCCGCCTACGCGGAGCGGGTCGAGGTGGCGCTCGCCGCTCTGGACGAGGCGCCATACGGCGCGACAACCGGCCGTGCGACGAAGGCAAAACCGGCCGCGGCCGCGCCCCCGCCAAGGCCCGCGCCCGTGGCCGGCGACGCGACCCCCGCCGCCACGACCAGCCGCTGACTCGACCATCCCGCGACGCGAACGCGCCACAAGAAGGCGCCAGGGCGGCGACCCCTTCGACCGCCGCCAGCGCGGTGATCGACTTGATCGACGCGGAGAATCGACGATCCGGAGCACCGAGTGAGCGACCCGATCTCGCCCCCGGGCGCTGCGAACGCCCCCCCTCGCCACGCATGGGGGGGCTTCAGGGCGCCAATGCAGCTGGCCCACCCATCGCCGGTCTAGTTCGCACCCACGCTGCGCACGTAAGCGATCACGCGGATGACCTCCACAAGGCGCTCCCGATCCTCGCTGGTGATGTCGACGAAGCGAATCCCCATGCCCGGGTTCGGGTTGTCCCCGAGAACGCGCACCGGGTTGATCCACTGCACGACCCCCTGCAGCACGAACGGCGGGTGGCCAGGTGGCGCAAAGCGCAACCGGAGTCGCGTGCCGATCTCGAGCGGCTCGCGCGTCAGCACGAAGATGCCAAGCTCCGAGATGTTGGTGATCGACGCGTAGAGGAAGGTGTCGTCCGTCACGCAGTCGACGGACCAGGTGACGGGAACGCGCTCGGCGGTGCGGCGGTTCCTCATCCCCACGTCCTCGTCGTCTTCCGGTTTCGGCCCTGGTCGACCCGACGGCTCGCTCACCGGTCGGCCTTACCCTTGATCCCGCGGGGTGTCACGGAAAGTCGTGCCATCAACGCCCGGCCTCAGCGAACGCGGAGTTTTCCCGCGATCAGACGATCCTCGTCGTGCAGTCCACGGCGAACCGGAAAACGGCGTCCTCCCTGGAAGAGGCCGAAGTAGACGTCGTAGTCCCCGGGGGCGAAGTTCGGCTCCAGGGTGAACGGGTGCGCGTCGAGGATCACGTCCCCCGCTCGCCAGAACCGCATGGGGTATCGCTCCCGCAGGGTCGCGTGGTCCCCATTGAAGCGGCGACCCTGCCCGTCGATGTGGATGAACGTGTCCCACTCGTCACCAACCGGGCCGAGCACCTGCCAGTAGATGCGGAACACGTAAGCTCGCCCCGGGACCACTGCGTCCACGACCCTCCCACCCCGTTCGGTCACCTCCCAGCCCGGGACCGCGAGCTCGCTCCCGAGGACGGCGTCGAGCGGCCGCCGGGACCTCGGCGCCTCGCCCAGTACCAGCTCGTCGAGGGGGTTACGGTTCGCCACCGCCGGGTCTGCCCGATCGGAGACGAGGAGAACCCCGCTCGATCGAGCATCGACGACAGGCAGGTTGCCCGGGCGCCCCCCCCCCCGATGCAGGGCGTTGAGCTCCGGGAGCAGCGCGGAGCGAACAGCGAGGTAACGCTGCGTCGTTCCCCCGGTGAGCCAGGTGAACGCGACGGGCGGCGACTCCAGCGCAGCGACACGCGCCCCGAGGTAGTAGGTAGAGATCGCGGCGTCGAAGCCGAGCACGGCGATCTCTTCACCGGAGCGCGCTCGCTGTCGGAAGGCTGCGAAGGCGCTCCGTGGCGACATCCCCGCGGTGAGCGTTGGAAAATAGGCGACGCCGCACAGCACCGCGCTGGCGACGAACCCGGCGAGCGCGAGGCGCGCCCGCGGCCACCCGGTGCGCTCGCGCAACCAGCGCGCGGCGTCGCGCGCCAGGAGGGCCGCGGCGGGCAGGCCGAGGACGAGACCGGGGAGCGCGAGCCAGCCCCAGCGGGCGATCCGCTGAATCGGGGTGCCGAGGGCGTCGAGCTGCACCAGGCGCAGCCCCAACCCGTGCGCCAGCGTCACGGACGCGAGCCCGATCAGCACGACCTGTGCAACCAGCAGCAGCAGCGCGACCTGCCCTTGCCGCGCAAGATACGCCTCGCGCAAGAGGCGCACGTAATCCCCCGGGTCGAAGCGGGGCCGAACCACTCGGTCGGGCTCCGCGATCGAGACGAGCGCAGCTCCCGCCAGGCCCAAGACCGCCACTGAGAGCCAGGGCGGCGGAGCGACGCTGGTCCCGTCCTCGACGCTCAGCCCGTAGGCGACGAAACCCTTCTCCGGCATCGTCACCAAATCCGAGAGCACCAGCACGGTCGCCGCCGCCAGGCCCATCGCCGCGACCGGGGCGGCCGTTCCCCGACGCTCGGCGTCGCGGACCGCAAGGCCGAGGAGCGCCGCGACCCCGGCGACCGCCACGAAGGGAATCGGTCCCAGCGACGGCGCGAGGGCTCCGTGCGCGGCGACCGCGACGCCTGTCACTGTAACGAGCAAGAGCCGCAACGGAGACGCCTCGGGGGCCCGGCTGCCCTGGGCGCTCGGGCACCCGAGCGCCGCGCCGACCGCGAGCAGCGCGGGCCCGCCGTAGGGGAACAGTCCGTGAGCGAGCTGACCGAGCACGAGGTCGAAGGTGGCGAGCCGCGAGGGCGGGGCGATCCGCGCGCCAACGGGCAGATAGAAGCGGTCGGGATCCGCCAGCGCCGACCCCAGCACCGCTACGCCGAACACCAGCGCCACTGCGCCGACGCCCAAAACGAGAGCGCCGAAGGCGAGTCCCAGTCGGTCCCGGCACGCGGGGATCCGCGCCGCGGCAATCAGCCAGGCGATGCCGATGCCCAGCGCAGGCACGGCGACCCCCAGGATTGCCCCACGACAGGCGTACCCGCCCGCGAGCGCCAGGCCCCCTAACGCCAGCGCGATCGCGCGACCGGCTGGGGTTGCCCGCGCTCCTTCGCGACCTCCGAACACGGCCACAGCCAGGGCCGCCAGCGCCGCCGCATCGAGCGCCAGCGTGGGTGCGTCACCGAGCAGGGTCCGCGCCTGCGTGACGTAGAGGGGCGCGGTGGCGAGCACGATCGCCGCGTAGGCGCCGGCCCGACGTCCCTCGAAGCGCGCGACCAGCCGATAGGTCGCGACCACCCCGAGCAGCGCCCAGAGTGCGAGCGGGAGGCGACCGGCCCAAGCGCGGAGTCCGAAGAGCCAGAGCCCCGCGGCCGCTGAGGTGTACGGCAGCTCGCCCGACCCCAGGTGCCCGAGGGTCATCATGGAGTTGTCGGCACCCTCGACGTAGCAGGCGCCGGCGCCGAACGCATTGAGGGCGATGCGGCGGGCAAGCTCGAGGAACCGGAGCTCGTAGGGATCCCACAGCCCGACCACCGCCAACGGGCCGAACAGGCTAGCGAGCACCAGCCCGGCCGCCAGGATCGCCCCACCGCGAGACGGAGAGGCGACGCCGCCGGGAGTGGCGGCGGGGACGAGGCCCGCTCGATCGGGCAGGTTCTCGGATGGCATCGGGCAGGCGCGGGTCCGCGGCGAAGATACCCTGCCACGGGCGAATTTGTAGCGGCCGCGGCCGACCCGCGGTCGAAAACCCCGTTCCTTGCCCCCCCGGACGCGCCACGCATGGCGCGGGGCTGGAGTTCCCCTATCCTTCCGTCCCCATGCGCTCCGGGAATGTCGCCATCATCGGCCGCACCAACGTCGGAAAGTCGACGTTCCTCAACGCGGCGCTCGGCGAGCCGCTGGCCATCACCTCCGCCCTCCCCCAGACGACCCGTGACGCGCTCCTCGGAGTCGTCACCCTGCCGAGCGCGCAGATCGCCTTCGTCGACACGCCGGGGCTCCACCGCCCGCGCACCGAGCTCGGGCGCCGCATGAACGCCGCCGCCGTCGATGCGCTCCGCGCCGCCGACGCGGTACTGGTGATGACGGACACGCACCGCGTGCGGTCCAGCGTCGGCGAACTCCCGGCGGGAGCGGCGCCCGCCGCGAACCCACACGACCTCCCACAGGGCGACATCGACGTGCTGACCCAGCTGCCGGCGGACACCCCCGCCGTGCTGGTCATCAACAAGGTCGACCGCTGCGCCGACAAGCGCGATCTGCTCGGCGTTATCCAGCGCTTCGCGGCACGGCGCGACTTCTCTGCCATCATCCCGGCGAGCGCGCTCGACCCCCGCGATGTTCAGCGGATCCTCGGTGTGCTCGGCGAGACGCTCCCCGAGCAGCCGCCCGCCTACGATGCGGAGACGCTCACCGACCGACCCGCGCTCTTCTTCGTGCGCGAGTACGTCCGCGAGCAGGTGCTGCGCCAAACCTCCCGAGAGGTGCCCCACGCGGTCGCCGTGACCGTCGAGTCCGCTACCGATCAGGGAGAGGTTCTGGTGGTCCAGGCCACCATCCACGTCGAGAAGGCGGGGCAGCGCGGCATCCTGCTCGGGACCGGCGGGACCCGCCTGCGCGACGTCGGCACCGCCGCTCGCCAGCGGATCGAGGAGTTGCTCGGACGCCGCGTGTACCTCGAGCTCTTCGTGCGCGTGACGCCACGTTGGAAGCACGTGCCGAGGCAGCTCGCCGAGCTCGGGTACGACGTCGGCAGCGGCTTGGGCGCCGCGCCAACGCCGCGCCGGCCAAGGTCACCGGCGCCGGACGGCTCGGCTGCCCCCGGCGCTGGGCGCCGGGACCGTCCGCCCAGGGCTCGCGCCAAGGGGTCCGGAAAGGGCCGCCCGCGAGGCCGCCAGACATCACCGCGAGGTCGCGCTCGATGACGACCATCGTGGCCGTCGTCGGCCGGCCCAACGTCGGCAAGAGCACGCTCTTCAACCGCCTCGTCGGGCACCGCGCCGCTATCGTCGACGATCAGCCCGGCGTCACTCGCGACCGCAACTACGCGGATGCGCACCTGCAAGGGCGCGACCTCACGCTGATCGACACCGGCGGGTTCGACCCCGACAGCGAGGATCCGATGCGGCAGGGGATCGCCCGCCATGTGCTGGCGGCGATCGAGGAGGCCGACGTGGTGCTCTGCCTGCTCGACGGAAGCATGCCGGCCACGAGCGCGGATCGCGAGGCGGTGGCCCTGCTGCGCCGAGGGGGCAAGCCGGTGGTGTTCGCCGCCAACAAGGTGGACAACGACGCGCGGGCGCTGGACGCGGCCGACCTCTACACGCTCGGCCTGACCGATCTGATCCCGGTGTCCGCCCTCCACGGACGCGGTCTGGGGAGGCTCGAACAAGCGCTGGTGTCGTGGCTCCCGCCACCCGTCGGGGCCGAGCCCGCCGAGGACTCGGCCGATGCGACGACCCGGATCGCGCTCATCGGGCGCCCCAACGCGGGCAAGTCCTCGCTGTTCAACCACCTAGTGGGCGCGGAGCGCTCCCTGGTCGACCACCGACCAGGAACGACGCGGGACCCGGTGGACTGCCGCATCGAGCGCGACGGTCACGCCTACGTCTTGGTCGACACGGCCGGGATCCGCCGCCGCTCGCGCGTGGAACGCGGCGTCGAGGCGGCCAGCGTGATGCGCGCCATTCGCGCCCTCGATCGGGCGGAGGTCGCCGTCCTGATGTGCGATGCCACCGAGGGCATCATGGAGCAGGACGCGCGCCTGCTGGGGCTCTGCACGGACCGGCGCCGCGCCGTCGTCGTCGGTTTGAACAAGATGGACCTCATCCCGTCGGCGGACCGCCGTCGCGTCCGCGAGCAAGCGACCAACGCCCTGCATTTCAACGGGTGGACCCCGATCGTCGGCGTGAGCGCGGTCACCGGGGCGGGGGTGCGCCAACTCCTCGCTGCCGTCCGCGACGCCTCCGCTGAATTCCACCGGCGCGTCCCCACGGCGGAGCTCAACCGCTTCTTCGCGCAGGTGCTGGAGCGACAACCTCCCCCCACCAGCGGCGGCCGGGCCCCTCGCATCTACTATGTGACTCAGGCCGAAGTGGCCCCACCTGTCTTCGTCGCCGTAGCGAGTTCGCCGTCGCACGTCCCCGACTCGTATCGCCGCTTCGTGCAGAACCAGATCCGCAAGTCCTTCGGCTTCCGCTCGGTGCCGGTCACGGTCCGCTTCCGCCAGCGCCGAGGCCACGAAGCGGCGACGTGAGCGCGGCGCGGCACCGTTGGGCACGCCGCGTCACCTTCGAGAGCGGAATCTCCCCGTTCTCGGAGACCATCGCCGCCCTTGCCGGCCCCACGGCCCGGCCCCGTGACCTCGCCCGGACCGCCTTGAGCGCGCCAATTTTGCCCGTCTCGCCGAACGCCGGCTAGTCGATCGGCCAATGATCCCGCGCACCGCGCACCCCCGCCAAGCGGCTTGCCTCGGTCGGGCCACCTCGATCGCGATCGCCCTGGCAGCGAGCACGGTCGTCGCCACCTCATCGGCCGAACCTGCTGGCACGCCGCAGGCGAGCCTGCGCCAGGCGTCGTCGGTGGTGAGCGGCCGAAGCGCGAAAGACCCTGCCGCCAGTCCGGCGGACGGCCTCGCTCCGCTCGACCCGATGCAGCGCCTCGGGTCGATCAGCATCGGGCTGCCCAACGCGGGCTTCCTGGTCAACGGAGTGCGGATGCCGCCCGGTGAGGACTGGGTGCTCAGCATCCCCGATCACGCCTGGGGCACCGACGAAACCGTGGAGTCCCTCATCCGGGCGATCCGTCGCGTCGCGGTGGAGCACCCGGGCGGTCCGCGCGCGATCGTCGGATCGATCAGCGCCGAGCACGGCGGTCCGCTCGCACCTCACAAGAGCCACCGCACCGGGCGCGACGCCGACGTGCACCTCTACCTGCAGCACCGCCGTCCCCGCTCCTGGTACGAGCCGGGGACCGCAGAGAACCTCGACCTCCCTCGTTGCTGGGCCTTCCTCGAAGCACTGATCATCGAAGCCGACCTCGACTTCGTGCTCGTCGACCAGACCGTGCAGGATCTGATCGAGTCCTATGCGCTGTCCATCGGGAGGGATCCGGCGTGGATTGCCGACGTGTTCGACGGATCGCGAGGTCCCGGCACCGACCTCGTCAAACACGCGCCCGGGCACCGCGGGCATTTCCACGTCCGCTTCGTGAGCCCCTTCTCTCGCCGGCGGGGCGTGGAGCTCTACGACCGCCTCGTGGAGCAGGGCCAGATCGAGCCGCCCACACGCGAGGTCCGTCAGGTGGTGGGCGCCGGCGACACGCTGCTCGGGCTGGCGCGGCATCACCGCGTCACGGTGGCCACCATCCAGGCCCTGAACGGCCTTGACTCCTCTCTCATTCGGGTCGGGCAGGAGCTTCGCATCACGGCGCCGGTCGACCTCCCCGGCGCTCGCGACCCGGTGATCGTCCCGCGACGGCGCCTGCCACCCACCCCGGGAGGGCACTGAGGGGTGCCGATCGCTCCCATTCCCCCCGGGTCATGCTAGAGCACCGAGCAGTTGGCCAACGGCATCAGGCGCCCTGAAGACTCCCGCTGCATGGCGAGGGGGCGTTCTTCAGGGCGCCTTTGGTGAGATCTGCTGCTGGCTCGTTGCTATAGGTCGTCGATCTTCCACGGCAATCTGCCGGGATTGCCGCTCTAGGACCCCATCGAGATGATCCCGCCTGGGCAGTTCCCGCCACCTCCCCCGGGCCCGAGCCCCTACGCGCCGCCACGCGCCGAGGACGAAGCGGTCCCCACGCCGCGGGCGCCCGTCCTCGCGCCCTGGGCCCCCGACGGCATCGCCGAGCCGAGTGCCCCGACGCCGTGGACGCCGGCCCCCGCTGAGGGCCTGCCGCCGACTGGCGACGTGACCCCGGCGCCGGCCATCGTGAGCCAGCACGAGCGCGCGCTAACGCCCGTGCACCCCTGGCTCGCAGCGCCGCAGCCGGGTGGATCCGCCACCACGGGGGAGGTCGCCGCGAGCTATTCCCTGGACCATGGGCAACCACCCGCTGCAAACGGTGGGGCGCCACCGCCGTCCGCAGCGGACGGCGGTGGCATCGCGACCGGCGCGACGGCGTCCTCGATCGCGCGCCGCCGTGCCGACCGTCGCTGGCTCCTCCTCGGCGCGACGGGAGCCCTGATTTCGGGAGCATTGCTCACGACCGCTGTCACCTTCCTCCTCGTCCGCCCTTGGATCACTCGTCCGACACGCACGGCGACGGCCATCACGGCCGACTTCTCCCAGGTGGAGCGATGGGCGAAGGGCCCCCCGCCAAACGAGAAGCGCGCCGATGCGCTCGCCGGCGCCGCGACGCTGGTGGCGCGGCAAGCAGCGCGAGTCGGTGACGGCGACGTCCCTCGGCTCGAGGTGAGCGCCCTGACCGTCGACGAGCGAGCCGCGCTCGAGGCGCTGATGAAGTGGTACGCGGAGGAGGGTGGCTTTTCCTCCGCCGGTTGCGCGCCGCGTCAGGGGGCGACCGACGCTGGCCAGGCCACTGCCACCGGTACCGACGGCGAGAAGCCAGCGCTCGTGTCCCCGCCCGCCCCCGCGGCCTACCTCGTGCTCGGCGGGCTCGGCCTCGTCACCTCCGCGGGAACGCCCGAGGAGATCAAGGGGCTGGAGGCGACGCTCGCGCTCGCCAACGCCCTGCGCCTCCGCGGCAACCTTGGCGAGCACACCATCGGCGTCCGCCTCGCCGTGCTCGCCGCGCGGTGGACCCACTCACGGAAGTACACGGTTTCGCCGCGTTTCGAGGCGCACCGGCCCCGCGTCGAGCATTTCCGAGCAGCCCTGGCGCGCACCGCGGTCTGCACCGTTGAGCGCCTCGGCTCCGACGACGGCTGGTCCTTCGCCGCCGGCGACTTCACGCCGGACGAAGGCCCGCGCCCGCCGCTCGGACTGCTGTGGCCCGAGCGGGAGCGCCTAGTCCTGAAGGACGTCGTGGGGCATTGGCTGGTGTCGACCCGAGACGCGAGGACCGTGGAGGAGGTCGTCGAGGGCCTCGCCGAACCCCCCCTCCCCGCGAGCGTGGCGCTGCGCGCTGCCGTGCCTCCGATCGACACCCTCCGGGCCCTCGCGAAGGACTACGCCGAATACGATCGCCTGTTGCCAACGCGCCGGAAGGAGCCCGCAAGCTCCGATCGGCGCTCACGGGGCAAGCGCCCCGGGACACCGTCCGCGGCGGCAGACTCGATCCGAACCGCCTCACCGGATCGGAAAGCGAAGCCGACCGAGCCTCCCCAGCCTGACGACGCGCCGTAGCCCCGGCGTGGGCGGGACGGCGACGAGAGAAACTCGGCCGCGGGTCCCGCCCAGGGGTGGGGGGGGCTGGACCCTACCAGCGGTCGCCGCCGCCGCGACCACCGTGGCCGCCGCCCCCACGGCCACCACCACGACCGCCGCCGAAGCCACCGCCCCCACCGCCGCCCCCACCGCTGAAGCCGCCGCGGCCACGGGGGGGGCCGTCACCGCGCGGCCCGTCGCCGCGCGGCCCACCGCGATCGCCACCGCGGAACCCGCCGCCACCGCCGCCGCCCCCGCGAGGCCTGTCATGGGCGATGCGAACGTTGATAGTGCGGCCGTCGAGTTCGGTCTCGTTGAGTCCGTCGATGGCGGCTTGGGCCGCCGCGTCGTCCGTCAGCTCGACGAAGCCGAATCCGCGAGACCGCCCCGTCTGTCGATCGACGACGACGTTCGCGCTCACGACCGTGCCGAACTGAGCAAACGCCTGCTCGAGCTGGTGATCCATGGTGGAGTACGACAGGTTTCCGACAAACAACTTCGCGCTCATCGCGTTCTCGATGCCTCGCTGCTTTTTTTCTTCTACGGTTCCGACGGACGGATGGCTCGACGACGCCGGCCCCGCGCCCGTCGCGGAAACCAGCAGACAGACCCACGCCGAACGGAGAACCGAGGCACGAGATCTGCGAGCTCCGAGGACGAGAATTACCAGAATACCCCTGCCGGAGCGAAAAGATTTCGCCGTATCCCCGCTGGAGCACCGACGGTTTGCCACCCGCGTCGGCACCCTGATGGACGCCCCCCTCCGGGACGAGGGGGCGTTTCCCAGGGCGCCTCTTGCGGGATCTGCTCCTCGCACGGTGCTCCAGGTCGTTGATTCTTCGCGGCAATCAAACCGATTGCCGCCCTGGGCTGACGCTCTCAGAGCGGCCTTCTACATGGGGTCGCCAGGGGGATGCGCAGCCCCTGCGCAGCGGGACCCCAGCGGTGTGGGACCCGGGGGGGACCGCCAGGGAGAGTGGGGAGAGACGGCGGGAGCCTCGGCGCACCCCGCTCCTCACCCGGACCTGCCCGGGCCGTTTGACACGACGCCCCCCACGGTCTTATCCCTCTGAGCCCGATGGGAGGTCGTCCAACGGATCTGTCGACCGGCGCCCCGCCGCCCTGGCGGCGGGAGCCAGGGGACGCTCCCGCCCGGGGGCAAGACAGCGCGCGGCGGCCGGCAGGCGAAGGGGACCGCGGCCCTGGCCGCAAGCGCCGCCGTCGCCGCCAACCCACGACGCCGGTCGACGTCGCGGTCCGCGCCATCACGCAGTCGACCCTCGAAGCAGAGGGGTCTGCCGCCCCCAAGCTCGCCGACGATCCGCTGACCGTCGCGGAGGTTGCCGAGATGAAACGGCACCTCCGGTTCCTGCGCGAGCACCGGCGGGTCTTGAACCTCAAGGTCAACGCCCAGGAAGACCTCCTGCTCAACGAGCGGAGGGAGCCCAGCCATCGCGGCGTGTGCCAGCATCTGCTCGGAAAGGTCGATCGCAAGCGCGTGTTCAGCGCCGCGGAGCGCATGGACGCGCCGGAGGCAGCGCGCCTCGTCGAGGGAGTGCTGGCGATCGCGCCCGACGTCGATTTTGTCCTGCTCTACCTCGACTGCGTGCGGCGCGCGGGCGCCCACCAGCAGGCGGTGGCGGCGCTAGCGGAGGCGCTCGCCCGTATCGACTTCGCTGAAGCATCGCCGGGTCAGATGCGCCGCGTGCTCGACCTCGTGGTCGAGCTGTTCGACGAGCGCTCCCTGCCGTCGATGTTGCTGGGGCTGCTCGAAGGCAAGGCGTTTCGCCAGGCCTTCGACGCCGTGGCCCCCGATCTTCCGCCGGCGCTCGGTCGACTCGTGGTGCCGCTGCGCGCGGCACAGGGCCTGATCCTCCACGCGCGTCCCAGCCCGAGCGGAGCGGCGCCGCTCCGTGAGGGGCTCCGGCTGATTTTGCACGGCGATGTCGCGAGCCTGGTCCGACGACCCGTGCCCGTGCGACGCCGCTTGCTGGAAACGGGGATCGACGCCTGGGGCGGACAAGACGAAGCGGCCACCCGCGCCCTCTTGGCACTGCTCGACAGCCTCCAAGGCGACGGGAACCTCCACGGTGAGCTCGGTCTGGCGCTGGCGCGGGCGTTGATCCGGGCCGAACGCGACGAGGACGCGCGCCGGCTCCTCGGTGCCCTCGCCCGGGCCCACCCGGAGCTGGACGCCCCGCGACGCTGGCTTCGCGCGCTCGAGGCGCCGCGCCTCGCCCGGATCGCGCTCGGGCCGCCCGCGGGACGGTCGAGCCGTCCCGCGCCGGGCGGCGGTAACGAGGGGCGCCGGCCGGGGATCGACCTGGCGACGATGCAACCCGTCTGGCTCTACTTCGTGCGGCCAGAGCACGTGGCCACACTGGCGGAGACGGAGACCGTCCTCGCCGACCTCTGCCTCCCGGGCGTGGTCGCCCCGATTGGGAGCGGCGACGCCGAGGGAGAGCGCTGGCTGGCGGTGCCGTCGATCGGCGTCGGGCTCGACGGCGTCCTCGAGCAGCGCGGAGGTGCCGGCCGCGCCGAAGCCCTGGCGCTCACCGGCGGCGCAGTCGCGGTCCTCTCCGCCCTCGCTGGCGCCGGCGCGGTCCTCCCCGACGCGCACCTGCGGCGCTTCGAGGTCGACGCGGGAGGCCACGTCTGGCTCGTGGACGTGCGCCGCCTGGTCCCGGCTCCCGGGACGAGCGCGGCAAGCACCATGCTGGGGCACGCCCGCGAACTCGTCCGTCGTGTGCTCGACGGCGCCCGCCGCTTCGTGCCGCCGGCAGGGTTGCTCGAAGACCTGCCCGGCATCTCCAGCTTCTCGGAGCTCGCGCGCCGCCTCGCCGGCGCGCGGTGACGACCCGATCGGGGCGCCGGACCGCCGGCGCCCCTCGGCGCTGGACCGCTCACGGATTGTCGTCGTGGCCGCAACCGCAGCCGCGCGCTCTCGCGGCGCCGCCGCCGGAGTCAGCGCGCCGGCGCGCCCGCCGCGTCGTCAACGCTCGCGCGACCGCCTCCGTCGGTTCGCTCGGACCCGGCGTGGCGACGACGCTCGCCGCCGTGCTCGCGCCCTCCTGCCGCCCGTGAGTGCACGCGCAATCGCCATCCTCGCGGCGATCCTCACACGCGCAACCGCCATCGCAACGACAACCGCTCGGGCACGCACAGTCCCCACCCCCCACGTCCGGTTCGTGTCCCCCGTCGTCCCCACGCGGATCGGAGGCGAGCTCCCCGCAGCAGCAACCGCACGCCTCCTGACCAAGGGCCGCCCGCTCCTCCCACGAGGGGAGCCGGAGCGCGAGGCGCCGGCGGCCACCACGAAGAAACCCACGCGACATCGACGGACTGATAACGCCCCGGCGCGAGGCCCGCAACCGAGCTCGGCCCGGAGCTCCGCCGACCCGCCGACCACCGGGCCCCGCCAAGCCGCGCCGGCCTCAAGCTGACCCGGGCCGGGTCAGGTGATCGAGAAGCTCGTCGAGGCGACCGAGGAGCAGATCCGCGTCGACCTCGGGCGACGAGTCCCCGACGAGGCAGGTTCGGATCCCCGCCCGCCGCCCCGCCTCTACGTCGAGCGCGCGGTCTCCCACCGCGAGGCAGACCGCCCTGTCGAGGGAATTTCGCGCGATGACGGCCAGCAGGCTCGCCGGATCGGGCTTGCGCGGCCAGGGATCGTCGCCGGTGACGAGGTCGTCGATCCAGCGGTCGAGCCCGTGGGCAGCGAGCAGTCCGAGCGCGCCAACGCGACCCCGATGCGTGACGAGGAGGTTCTTGCCTCCCCGTTCGCGCACCCGAGCGAGGACCGCCCGGGCCCCAGGAAACGGCGGGAACTCAGCCGGCGGGACGCGAGCAGCCGCGGCCCGCTGCCGCTCGCGAAGTCGGGCAGGCTCGACACCGTAACGCTCGGCGGTGACCCGGATCGCGTGGTCGGTCGAGGTGCGATAGAGTGCGCGGATCTCCCTCGGATCCGCCTCTACTCCCAAACCACGGAGGGTATCGAGGAAGACCTCCACCGTAACGGGGTATGTGTCGATCAGTGTCCCCCCGAGGTCCCAGATGACGTGGCGGAGCGCCGGAAGGGGGCCCATCGGCGTGCGATTTTACACGTATCTCCCCCAGCCGGGAACCTCTGCTGGGGTGCGCTTGTCCGCCATCTCGTTGCGCGCCATGCTCGAGAGGAGCTCCCGATGAGGCTGGGTAAGGACGTCGTCTCCACGGACCTCTACGCCGTGCTCGGGGTTCCCCGCTCGGCCACCGCCAACCAAATCCGCCGCGCCTACCGGGTGCAGGCGATGACGAGCCACCCGGACTTGCACGGGCGCGCGGCGGAGCAGCGCATGGTGGAGCTCAACGTGGCGGCCTGCGTGCTGCTCGACGTGACCCGACGGGCCGCCTACGACCGCGCCCGCCACCCGGAGGAAGCGCCGAGCCCCGAGCGCCCTCCCCCAGCGCCGTTCTACCCCTGGCCCGCTGCCGACGCCCACCCCGACCCCGATTGGGCCCCAGCTGCGAGCAGCCCCGATCTCCGTCACGTCGACCGAGACGTTCGCCGAGCGGTCAAGCAGTGGCGGGACGGCCCCGGGCGGGCCTTCGCGGCCCTCTCCGACTGCTCGGCCTCCTGGCCCCCCGGCACGCACCTGCTGGTCTGCTTCAGCGCCATCTGTGTGGCAATGCTGCTGATCGCGTCGGCGCGCCCGCGCTCCCTGCCAGGGTTCGAGCGTCAGCAGCCGCTCGCGTGCGCCGGCGATCCGGCGCTCGATGGCTGAGCCGCAGCATCGAGCACGAGTCCGGTCCTGTCCCCCAGCGCTCACACCTTGGCAGTCGCGC
>CAYZQO010000067.1:0-30510 GCA_964480725.1 uncultured Polyangiaceae bacterium
TGAAGGACTCGCTCGGGGGCAGCGACGGGGGCGTGCAGATCTGGGACCTGCCGGGATCGGCGCCGAACTGCGTGCTCTGGGGCACCGGGCGCGGCGGGTCGCTGCGGCAGGGGTCCGTGCCGGTGGAGTGAGCCGGGCCGCGCTTGTGAGCCACGGGGACCGCGCGTACCCTGCGCGAGCCGTGGCCGAACCGCGAGATTTCTGGGCCCCGAACGAGCACCCCATCGAGTCGCTCGAGGAGCTGTTCGAGGTGCTCCAGTCGGTGACCTCACGCCGGCGCAACCAGGAGGCGGGGGAGTTCGCCTGGCGTGGCGTCGTCAACGCGGACTGGGGCCTCTACGGCTCGCTGTACCGACACCTGCGCGCGCGCGACGGTCGCTGGCCCTCGGAGGAGCGGATGGTGGAGGCGGAGCGACGGTTGCTCGTCGCGCTGCAGGACTGGAGCCTGCACCACGGGTCCCGCGGGCGCCTGTCCGCGCTCGAACAGTTCGCCCTGGTCCAGCATTTCGGCGGTCCGACGCGACTCATCGACGTCAGTCTTTCGCCCTACGTGGCCGTCTGGTTCGCGGTCGAGGACGTCTCCGCGAGCGGGCAGGAGCACGCCGCGGTCGACGGACGGCTGTTCGCCATCGACGTCACGCGGCGCATGATCTCCGCTCGTGACGATCTCCGGGAATGGGAGGACTCGCCGGACCTCCCCTGGGTCAGCGGCGTCGGCGGCGATCCCGACGCCTGGACCCGCTTCGTCTACGCCTGGCGTCCCCCGCGCTTCGAGGGCCGCATCACCGCGCAGGATGGGGCGTTCATCCTCGGGGGCGTCCCGCACCCGGGGCCGCCGGAGCGGGCCCTCCACTGGCGGCGCGGAAGGCGGGGTGCGGCCGCCAGCACCTACTGGTCGATCGAGGACGTCCGGTCCTGCGTCTCGCTGCCCGTTCGTCCCAACGTCTACTCCAAGGAGCGGCGGAGCCGTGACGCGGAGCAACCGGTCTACGTCTTCCGGATCGCGGCGGCCGCCAAGCGGGCGATCCGGGCGCACGTGGAGGGCGTGCTCGGCTTCCGCGCCCGGCGCCTCTTCCCGGACTACTCGGGCTTCGGCACCTACGGCGTGCGGGACCTGTAGTCCGGCGAGCTCGCCCCTTTTTCGGCCGAGCCGGTGGCCGGAGGGGCGCCGCGCTCCCCCGCGCCCACGGCATTCACCCGCATCGCGCTCGCGGCGGGGCGTGGGGGACCCACCGAACGTCGAGTCACCCTGTCACGGAGCCGGGCGGTCGCGCCTAGGTCTGGTGACGGGCCACCGTCGGCCCCAGGAAACCGAGAGGAGTCACCCATGAGTCAGTGGAAGAAGTTCGCTCTGGTCGCGGCGGTGATGCTGGTCCCGGCCACGGCCTGGTCCGCCTACCAGCTCGGCGCCGAGCGAGGCTGCCCGATGAACGGCGCCTGCAAGTGCGGCTCGGACTGCAAGTGCGGCCCGGACTGCAAGTGCGGTGACGGCTGCAAGTGCGGCGACGCGGCTGGACACCCCCACCACGGCTAGCGCGGGGCCATGGGGAGCGGCTCCGATCCCGAGCTCGACCGCGCCTTTGCGCGGCTCGCCGCCGGGGATCGGAGCGCGCTACCAGAGGTGTTCCGCGCCGTCTGGCCTCCCGTGCAGCGCTTCTGTCGGCGTTACCTCGGCGCCGACGCGGACGTGGACGACGCGGCGCAGCGCGCGCTCGAGCGCGTATTCGCCCAGGCGGCGGACTACGACCCATCGCGGCCGGCGCTGGCGTGGGTCCTCACGATCGCTCACTGGGAGTGCCGCACCCTCCGCCGCCGCACCGGTCGGCGCGCGGCGGTGGGCCTACCGGAGGGGATCGAGAGCTCCGCGCCCGCGCCGGACGAGATCCTCGAGCAGGCCGAGCTCCGCGCCGCCCTGGCGGCGGCGATCGAGCAGCTCCCCGCGGCGGACCAGGCGGTGCTCGCGGCCGTCCTGAGCGCGGACGAGTCCCGCCCCGGCGGGCAAGACAGCGCGTTTCGCAAGCGCAAGCAGCGCGCCATCCACCGGCTTCGAGAAACCTGGCGGAGGCTCTATGGCACTTGATCTCGTCCTGGTGGAGCGGCGCGCGCGCCGCGCCTACGAGCTCGGTCGGCTTCGCCGCGCGTTCACCCTGAGCACGCCCCTGCTCGGCCTGGTGGCGGCGGCGCTGCTGCTCGGTCCCGGGCGCGCCTTCGATCTCGGCGTCGCGAGCGCGCTCCTGCTCACGGGGGTCGGCTACCTCTGGCGGGGGACGCTCGCGGAGCGGGCGCTCCTGCCTGGGATCGGCGCCGGCAGCTTCCCGCTGGTCCTGGCCCTGCTCGCCAACGGTCCGGGCCCCGGCTGCGCGCACGGCGAGGGCCTCTCGCTTTGCGCGGCGGCCTGCGCCATTGGCGGCGTTCTCGCCGCCCTGCGGGTTTCGGCGTTCGCGCGCAGCGAGGCGCGGAGCCCCGCCGCGTTTGGGCTCGCGATGGTGCCGACCTTCCTGCTCGGCTCGCTCGGCTGCGGCTGCATCGGCTTCACCGGCGTGGCCGCGATGGCCGGCGCGCTGCTCTCCGCTTCGGTCCCCGAGGTGCTGCGCTGGGCGCAGCGCGCCGCGTAGCGCCGCGAGGACTGGCCCCATCGCGCGGCGAGGGTCAGGGCGATCGCCGCGGTCGTCGACGGGAAGCCACCAGCTGCTCGGCCAGGTGGACGAGCGCTCGCGGATCGTCCGGCGCGACGTGGCCCCCGTTCGCCAGCACCTCGGCGCGCAGGATCGACGCGCCCGGTCCCCCCACCACCCAGGGGACCTCACCGGCCGCGCGCGCATACTGCCGGAGGAGCGTGGGGGCCGGCGTGGCGCTGGCCGCGACGGTCAGTGAGAGCCCGATCAAATCAGGCCGGGCCGCGTCCCGGGCGACGCGGATCGCCTCCGGGGGCGTGCGCGCGCCGAGCAGGGTGGTGAAGAACCCGACCTCGGCGAGGTGGAGGGCCGCGCCGTAAAGCCCTAGGGTGTGCTCCTCCGTGGCAAAGCACGCCAGCAAGATCCGGTGCCGCGGTCGTGCTGGCTGCCTGATGCGCAACAGGTCGCGGAGGGTCGAGCCCACCAGCTCGGAGAAGAGGTGCTCGTGAGCGATGCTGATCGTGCCGCGCTCCCAGAGTTCGCCGATCCGTAGCGCCGCCGGTCGTAGCACCTGCTCGAGCACCACGTGCGGTGGCCCTGCCGCCGCCGCCAGGGCGAGCACCCCCTCGATCTCCCCCCCGTCCATGCCGACCGTCGCGGCCACCAACCGGTCTGCCACCTGCTGATGTGCCGTGGTGCCCGTGACCGTGGGGACTCGCTGCGCGGTCAGCGCGGCGTCACTGGCCAGCGCCGCCGCCTCGTTCGTGCTCAGGCCTTGCTCGCACAGGGCGCGGATGGCTCGCACCTGGTCTACGTCGCGCTGCGCATACAGTCGATAGGCGGACTTGGTCCGCATGGGCCGCGGCACGCCGTAGCGCCGCTCCCAGGCCCGCAGCGTGTGCGCCGAGATCCCCGTCATCTCGGCCACGGCCTGGATTCGGAAGCGAGGCTCGTCCGTCACGGTTCCTTCCAGAGACGAGGCTAGGGCATCGACGGTCGATTGTCAAAGGTTAGAACAAGCAACGGAAATATCAGAAATGCTAGAATGGGCCATAATAACAAACTGTTAGCAGAAACGGCAGAAGGTGGTTCGAGGGCTCTCGGGTGCCTGCCCCTTGACACTGTCTATGCTGTGTCCAACGTTCGCAGAGCGTTGCCGTGTCTCCCGCGACGGAGCTCGGCGGCGAAGGATGAGCGGAAGACAACAGTGGGAGACGCGCACATGGCAAACACAACGCGGAAGATGGGCTTGGTTCTGGCTTTGGCCTCCTCGATCGCCTTCACGGTGGCGTGCAACTCGGACGACGACTCGACCCCGAGCGGCGGCGGAGACGGTGCCACTGGCGGCGCCTCCGGGCTCGGCGGCGAAGGCGGTTCCGACGTGGGCGAAGGCGGAGCAGAGGAGACGGGCGGGGCCGAGGGCGGCGGCGGTGAAGCCGGAGCCGACGCGGGTGGTGCGGGTGGCGCGGGTGGCGGTGCGGTCGAGGACCCCACCATCGTCGAGCTGGCGGTGGAGGCCGGCACCTTCACCAGCCTGGTGGCGGCGCTCGAGGCCGCCGACCTGGTGGCGGCGTTGAGCGGGGAGGGCCCGTTCACGGTGTTCGCGCCGAACGACGCGGCCTTCGAGGCGTTCGAGGACGACAACCCGGGGGTGCTCGCGTCGCTCACCACGGATGAGCTCACCGCGGTGCTCTCCTACCACGTGCTGGCGGCCGAGGTCCTCTCCACCGACCTGGTCGACGGCAGCATCGCGGAGACGCTGAACGGCGCCTACGTCGGCATCGACCTGAGCGACGGCGTGAAGGTGGGCGGCGCGACCGTGACGGCGGCGGACCTCACGGGCAGTAACGGGGTCATCCACGTCATCGATCGCCTCCTCCTGCCCCCCAGCGAGAACCTGGTGGAGACGGCGGTGTCGGCGGGCAGCTTCACCCAGCTCGCGGCGGCGCTGGTCGCGACCGGGCTCGACGAAACCCTGGCTGACGGTGGACCCTTCACCGTCTTCGCTCCCACCGATGAGGCCTTCGACGCCTTCGAGGACGCGAACCCTGGCGTGCTTGCCTCCCTCAACGAAGCGGCGCTCACCGACATCCTGCTCTACCACGTGGTGGACGGGTGGGTCGGGGCGGCTGATCTGGTCGACGGGGCGAGCGTGCCCACCCTGCTCACCGACGCCTCGCTGACCGTGGATCTCTCCTCGGGCGCCAAGCTGAACGAGTCCTCGGTCGTCGCCGCCAACGTGCTCGCGACGAACGGCGTCATCCACGTCATCGACGAGATCCTCCTGCCCCCGAGCCCGTGAAGCCGAAGGCGGGGCCCGCCTGACCGACGGGTCCCCGGGCCTCCCGACTCGAACACCGGTAGCGCCGAGCCCCGCGTGCGATCGCCGGGGTTCGGCGCTCTGCTGTTCGAGCGAGCCGGCCTGCCGGTGCCCAGCGCGAGCACGGGCTGGCCGAAGCCGTGGTATTCCTTCGCCGCTACCCCGTAGCCACGAACCGGGAAGCCATCCCGGTCGATCCCCTCGGGCCCGGAGAACGCGACGGCCGCGCAGGCGCGCGAGCGGCAGTCGCCACGCGGCCGGCGTTGCGTCGACGCGAGCTCGGCATTCTGGGCTCGATCCCCCGTTCGTGATCCTTGCTCGATGCGTCGCCGTGGCGCGACGACGGCGCGGTGCTCGGTGCCCTGGTGCCGGGAGCGGTCGGCGCCGGGTCGTATCCGGTCGGTTTGCGCCTCCGGCGCGGGGCTCCGAACCTCGGGCGGGCCCTGATCCGCCTGTCATGGGGCCCCGAGCCCCGGGGCTCGGGGGTGGCACAGGCGCGGCTCGCGCGGAGCGGTCGGAAGGGGCAAGCCCCGTCGGTTTCGGAGGTCCTCCCGCGGGATCCCATCGTCCCACCGCGCCCCCTGTTGGGTATGGGTCTTGCAGACCTCCGGGGCCGGGAGGCGGTGATGAACATTCGACTCGATGGGCTCTGGGCGCTGTTCTTGGTGGGCTGCTGCACTCTGGGGTGTTCGTCGGACGACGCCGACGCTGAAGGTCGCGCGCCAGCGTACGGCTACCCTAGCTCGGGGGACGAATCGCTGTACGCCGGCGTCGGAGGCAGCAGCTCGGCGGCCACAGGGGGCGGCGTCCTGATGCTCGACGCGGGAGAGATGGAGGAGCCCGTTGTCGCCGGTGACCAGTACGAGGCGGTGGGGACCAATCCCTTCGTGATCGCGGCCTCCGATCCGCTCTCGACCTTCGGGGCCGACGTCGATACCGCGAGCTACGACCTGTTCCGCCGCGACGTCGGGGGCGGGCTGCTCCCCGATCCAGAGAGCGTCCGGCTCGAGGAGTATGTCAACTACTTCGACTACGGCTACGAGGCGCCGGCGGCGGACGCCGAGCACCCGTTCGCGCTCCACCTCGCGGCTGCGCCGGGGCTATTCGACCGTGACACCGTGATGCTCCGCGTCGGCATCCAGGCCGAGCTCCCGCCCGCGGACGGGGCCAAGCGCCCCACCAACCTGGTGTTCCTGATCGACACCTCGGGCAGCATGACGAGCTCCGACAAGCTGCCGCTGGTCAAGTACACGCTGACCCAAGCGCTCGAGGTGCTCGATCCCGCCGACACGGTCGCCATCGTCACCTACGCGGGCAGCACTCGTGTGGCGCTGCCCCCAACCCCGGTGGCAGAGGCCTCGGTCATCGCAGAGGCCATCGCCTCGTTCGAGGCGGGCGGCTCCACCGCGGGCGCGGCCGGGCTCGAGCTCGCCTATGCGCAGGCGGAGGCGGCCTTCATCGAGGGCGGCATCAACCACGTCCTGCTCTGCACGGACGGGGACTTCAACGTCGGCCCGTCCTCCACCGCGGAGCTGGTGGCGATGATCGAGGAGAAGCGCGCGACCGGCATTACCCTCACCGTGCTCGGCTATGGCTCCGGCAACCTCAACGACGCGATGATGGAGCTCGTCAGCAACAAGGGCAACGGCGTCTACGGCGTGATGACCGACGAGGTTTCGGTAGCCAAATACGTCGACGAGCGCCTGCTCTCCACCATGAACTTCATCGCGAAGGACATGAAGATCCAGGTCGAGCTCAACCCGGAGCTCGTCTACGCCTACCGCCTGCTCGGCTACGAAAACCGGGCCATCGCCGACGACGAGTTCCGCGACGACGCCATTGACGCGGGCGAGGTTGGCGCGGGGCACAGCGTGACCGCGCTCTACGAGCTGGTCCTCCAGGGACACGAGATCCCCGCCGTCGAGGGCGCGCCCGAGCCGCTCGACGGGACCGCCTACGACGGCGCGGTGGAGGTGGACGCGGCCGACCTGGTGATGGTCAAGATCCGGTACAAGGACGTGGACGCGACGGAGACGGACGAGGCCTACGAGGTCAGCGCCTCCCTCGCCCCGGACGACGTCGCCGCGAGCGAGGCGGAGGTCGATTCCGGCTTCCAGTGGGCGATCGCGATCGCCGCCTTCGCCGAGATCCTGAAGGACAGCCCCTACGCGGATCCGTCGCGGCTGGAGGTGATCGGCGCCGTGGCGGCCCGCCCGGGGTTCGACGGCGACGCGGACAAGGAGGAATTCGAGTCCCTCTTCGCCACGGCGAGCGCGCTGCTCGAGCCGTGACCGCTCGGGGCCGGGCGCCCACCCTGGGCGGCCCGGCTCCGCGGTTCCCCCGCAGCGCCTCGCGTCCTGGACGAGGATGCGTTAACGAGAGGGGATGACGGCGAGGTCGAGGGGGGCGCTGCTGGCGGCGCTGGGCGTGCTGGGCGCGGCGGGGCTCACGGGGTGCGACGGCGACCAGGACGGCGCCAGTCGCGGTGGGGGTCCGGGCGCCGGTGGGGCGGACGCCGGCGGCGGCGATGGCACGGGCGCCACGGCCGCCGGGGGAGGGGAGAGTCGCGGCGGCGCCGGTGTCGGAGGTGGCTCGACGACGGGCGGCAGCGCCGCTGCCGCCGGCGAGTCGCTGAGCGAGCGCTACCCCGACGACGACGGGATGGCGAGCGACGCGGCGGTGCTCTTCTTCGATGACTTCGAGGCCGGCTGGGGTCGGTGGGACGAGCCCCGGGCGGACACCGCCCACCTGCACCTCGAGCAGGACGCCGCGCTCGCCCATGGGGGCACGCGCTTCCTGCGCTCGACGGTGACGTTCGCGGACCTCGACGCCGACGAGTACATCTCGTCGAGCACCCGTGCCGATCTTCCCGAGCGGGTGCCGCAGCTTTACCTCCGCTTCTACGCCCGGTTCGTGGGCCTCGCACCGAACCCCCACCATTGGGTGCGGGTGGCGGCCGGCACCGAGGCCTGGTCGTCGAGCGGGCTGGCCAACACGGTCCCCCCGGGCGACGGAGGGTTCTGGTTCGACTTCGACGCGAACCTGGACGACGTCTTCAATTTCTACGTCTACTGGTATCAGATGCGCTCCGGGCGCTGCAACGACGGCACGGCCGTGCCGGGCTGCGAGGGCGATCAGGGGACGACCTACTACTACGGCAATGTCTTCCGGCCCCCGGAGCAGGCCGCCTTCGCCCGCGACGAGTGGCTCTGCATCGAGCTCATGGGCAAGGCGAACACCGTCGGCGCCGCGGACGGCGAGCTCTCGTTCACGGTCGACGGGCGGCCGGTCGGCGAGTACCGCCCGGGGTACCCGGTGGGCACCTGGCTCCGGGACAGCTTCCACACGGGTGGCTGTGACTGGTCGGCCTGCACCGACCCCGTCCCGTTCGAGGGGTTCGACTTTCGGTCGAGCGACGCGGTGCGCTTCAAGCAGATCTTCCTCGACGCCTACTACGAGCGCGGGTCCTCGGCCAGCAAGCTCGCGGAGCTGGAGGCGCGGGGCCTCTCCGTCTCCGACCAGCAGACCATCCTCTACGACGACGTCGTCGTCGCCACCGAGCGCATCGGCTGCAAGGTCGCGCGATGATACCGGTGTCCCGCGGTGCGGGAATGAGGGCGGCCCATCCGGGGTTGGCGGTCCCATGAGGCTGGATCGGCTCGGGCGACGTGGCTTCCTCGGGCTCGGCGCGGTGGCGCTGGCGAGCGGCTGCGCTCGGGGGGGAGCGCCGGCCGCGGTCACGAGCGCTCCGGCTCCGTCGGGATCGGCGCCGGTCGGTGGGGTGGGGGACGCCCTCGTCGCGCTCGAACAGCGCCTGGGGGGGCGCGTCGGGGTGTGCGCCTACCGGGTGGGCGGCGGCGGCCGACTCGAACGCCGCGCGGACGAGCGCTTCGCGTTCTGCTCGACCTTCAAGTGGGCGCTCGCGGCGGCGGTGCTCAGGCGGGTCGATCGCGGCGAGCTCACGCTCGACGAGCCGGTGCTGTTCGGGAAGGCGGATCTAGAGTCCTACGCCCCGGTGGCCCGCGCGCACGTCGTCGAGGGGCGGCTGTCCATCGAGGCGCTCGCGAGGGCGGCCGTCACCGTGAGCGACAACACCGCGACCAACCTGCTGCTCGCCAGGCTGGGGGGGCCGGCGGCGCTCACGCGGTTCTTCCGCGAGCTCGGGGACACGGTCACGCGCCTCGATCGCGACGAGCCGTCGCTCAACACGAACCTCCCGGGCGACGCCCGCGACACGACGTCGCCGCGCGCCATGGCAGGCTCGCTGGAGCGGGTGCTCACGGGGGACGTCCTCTCGCCGCCGAGTCGCGAGACGCTGACCCAATGGCTCGTCGAGACGGAGACAGGGCGCGCCAGGCTGCGCGCGGAGCTCCCTCCTGGGTGGCGGGCTGGTGACAAGACGGGCACCGGCAAGCGCGGCGCCTGCAATGACGTGGCCATCCTCTGGCCCCCGAGCGGCGCGCCCTGGGTCGTCGCGGCTTACCTGAGCGACAGCCGCGCCAAGCTCAGCCGGCTCGAGGCCGCGCACGCGGAGATCGGACGCCTCGTGACGGTCAGCGTCTAGCGCACGCTGCGGCCGTCGCCGCGCGCCCCTCCGAGCTCGTCGCTTTCGGTGTGCGGGCTGGCTAAGCTCCCCGGCGTGCCGCTCGACGCCCGGATGCGACTGCTCCTCGTGCTCGCCGCGACCTTCGTCGTCTGCCTGGTGGTGGGCGATCTCATCGGGGGCAAGCTCGTCTCCGTCGGGCCGGGCCCGTCGCCCGTGACGGTGAGCGTCGGGATGATCCCCTTCCCGGTCACGTTCCTGCTCACCGATCTGCTCAACGAATTCTACGGGCGCCGCGCGGCCCGCTTCGTCACCCTCCTCGGGCTCGGGATGGCGGTGCTCACCTACGCGGTGATCTACGCGGCCGGCGCCCTGCCCATCGCGGCGCTCACGCGCGCGCCGGGCTTCCCCGGCGTCACCGAGGACGCCTTCGGGCGGGTCTTCCTCGCCTCGCAGCGGATCATCCTCGGCTCGCTCACGGCCTACGTCATCGCGCAGCTGCTCGACATCGCCGTGTTCCAGGCGCTCAAGCGGCGCACTGGGCAGCGCTGGCTGTGGCTCCGGGCGACGGGGTCGACGGCCATTTCGCAGCTGGTCGATACGGTGGTGATCTCCGTCATCGCCTGGTGGGGGATCCTGCCCGCCGCCGGGGTGCTCGGGGTGGCGCTGTCGTCGTACGCCATCAAGCTCATGGTGGCGATCGCGCTCACGCCCGCCGTCTATGCCGGGCACGCCGCGCTCGAGCGCTGGGCAGGGATGGCGCCCGCCCCGGTCGAGCCCGCCGCGGACCCGACCTCGTGACCGTCGCGGGCGCCCCGTCGCGCTCGCGCCTCACTTCACGACGAAGCTCTTCTGCACCGTGACGGGAGGACCCGAGAAGGGGTTGATTCGCGCCGCCTGGAAGGACCTGAGGACGCAGTCGGGGCGGATGCTGTCGCCCTTGAGCGCGACGATGGATGCGTTCGACACCATGCCGCTGGGGGCGAAGGTGAGCTGCACCACCCCGGAGGCCGGCTCCTGAGTGCACGCGCCCACGCGCTGGGCGGCGCTGATGGCCGCCAGGCGCGCGGCGCCCTTGTCGAAGCCGTTTGCTCCGCCGATCGCGGTCGTGGCCGACGCCGGCCCGGCACGTGTCGCCGCTGAGTTCCCCGCGGGGCCACGGGGGGTGGCCGCGAGGGTGCGGCCGACCGGGTAGTGGTCGGGCTTGGCCGGCTCGCCGCTGGCCTCCAGCCTGGTCCCAACGGCGTTTCGTACCTCGCCGTCCGTGCCTTCCGAGGCGGCTCGCTCCGAACTCGACGCCGGGGACACCGCGATTGGCGCGCCCGTCGCCACGGGCGCCGTCGTCGCGGTGGCGACCACCGCGGTGCGCTGCTTGTGGTCGCGTTGGCGCAGGCTCGCGGTCACCACCGCGAAGGAGGCGACGGCGACGACCGCCGCCATCCACGCGAGCCGCTCGGCCTGGGAGAGCTGCAGGCCCGGGGGCAGCAGCGAGGAGAGTCGAGCGGCGAAGCGGTGTGCGCGATCCCCCGCGGCGGCCGCGAGCCCGGCGCGTGCTACGTTCCAGTCCGTGCTCGGGGGGGCCAGGGCGAAGGGGACGGCCGGGACCGGCGTCTCGGGCGGGAGCAAGCCGGCCAGGCTCGGGACCCGGGGCGCTGCGGGGATGAGGACCGGATCCGTGTCGACCACCATGGGCGCGCAGCTCGACGGCGTGGTCGAGGGGCGCACCGACGCCGCAGCCGTCTCCGCTACCTCGCGGCGCACCACCTCCGGCACGTTCGGCACCGCGGGCATCATCGAGCTCTGCACGTGGATCGCGTTGCGGAGCTGCGGCACCGTGAGCAGCGGCGCCCACGACTCGAAATCGTCACGCCAGACGAGGATGTCCTTGTGCGTGTGCCCGTCGACCCAAAGCCGAGCGAGGCGGTCCTCGCGGAGGCGCAGTCGCACGTACCACTCCGCGCTGCGATCGTGCTCGTCGCGCGACGGTGGGCGGATCGAGATGGGCGCGGTCGTCGAGCCGATCTCCACGATGGCCGTGTGATCCGGATCGTCGTTGCCCGGGTCTGACCCGCGACGCGGATGGAGCGGCACCACCTCCGCGCATTGGAGGATGGGGTGCGTGTCACGGTCGACGTCGGAGTCGTGCACTGCCGACTTGAACCTTGGTTGGCGGTTACCCTCTGGACGAGCCATCGACTGCTCCGCGGCGAACGCCCGAGGTCAGAATCAAAGCACAAACCGGAGGCGGGTGAGGTGCGTTCTCGTAGGATCTGTCACTACTTCCGCCTCCTGACAATAGCGGCCTGACCGAGGAGTGGGCGCCCAGCGCTTCTGACCGCAAGGACTCCGTTACGGTCGGAAACTTGCGCCGCAGATAGAAAACGGGGCGCGCGCCATGGAGACGCACGCCCCGTCCGCTTCAGGGGCTGTCGCGGGTGAGCGTCGCGAGGCGCTCACCCGCGGCCGGCCTCACGCCCGCCGACGCCGGCGCCGCGCGGCCACCAGCGCGGGCAGCGCCAGCAGCAGCCAGGCGGCTCCGCCGTTCTGCCGCGGGGTGGCGCAATCGCACCCGCCGCCTTCGACCGACACCGGATCCGGGGTCGTGTCGACGTCGTCGGGGCCGCTGCCGCCGGTTCGAGGCGCGGTCCCGCCGGTGGGCGAGCCGCCAGCGGGGGCCACGTCCTCGCCGCCCTCGCCACCCTCGGACAGCGTGCCGCCGGTGGCGACACCACCGGTGGATAGGGTCCCGCCGGTGGTCAAGACCCCGCCGGTCGGGGACCCGCCCGTCGTGGGCTCGGCGCCACCGGTGTTGATGACGCCGCCGGTCACGGCGCCGCCGGTCGTGGTGCCACCCGTCGCGGGCTGGGTGCCGCCGGTCGCCACGACCGGAGCCCCGGCGCTGCCAGCAGCCGCGAGGGTCCCCGCCGCGCCGGCCACCGTCGGGACACCGGCCGCGCCGGCCACGACGAGCGTGCCCGCCGCGCCGGCCGTCACCGGAGCGCCAGCGGCGCCGGCGGTAACCGGGGCGCCCGCCGCGCCGCCGCCGCCACCCGCGCCACCGACGTTCGCCGGGACGCAGGCGCCCACGCTGTCGTCGGCGGAGTTGCAGACGAGCGGGTCCGGGCAGCCGTTCCCGGTGCCGCGGCAGCCGTCCGCGCAGGCGCCGGAGGACAGGCACACGCGCCCGCTCTCGTCGCCACCGCAGTCGCCGTCGGCGAGGCACTCGACGCAGGCGCCGCTGTCGACCTCACAGAATTCGGCAGCGTCGCAGGCGGTGGTGTTCGCCGCGGTGCACTCCACGCACTCTCCGGACACCGTCTCGCAGACGGCCGTCGGGGCCGCGCAGTCGGTGTCCACGGTGCAGTGGAACTCGCAGACGTGGGTGGCAAGGTCGCACGTCTCGCCCTCGGCGCAGTCGGTGTCGGCCGTGCACTCCACGCACGAGCCCAGATCCGGTCCCGCCTCGGTGACGCAGCTTGGCGTGGGGCTGAAGCAGTCGTCGTCGTCCGCGCAGGCGAGGCAGGTCATCGACGCGGCGTCGCAGGACGGTGTCGGGTTGGCGCAGGGCGCGCAGAGGTTGCCGCAGGCTGCGTCCGTGTTGCAGACCGCGCAGCCGGCGAGCCCGCAGAGCAGCGGATCGGTCCCGACCTCCTCGATCGTGGACGCATTGCAGCTTGCGTCGGTCGCGCTGCAGTCGGCGGACAACACCGCGGCGCCGCTGGTGCTCGAGCCGCACACGGCCACGATGGGTCCCGTCGGGTCGAAGCCGGCGCCGATGAGGTCCATGGTCGGTACGGCGATCTCGACGTAGTGATCCGTGAACTCCGGGCTGCCCAGATCCGGGGCTCCGGCGGCCACGACACGCGCGTGGGTGGCCACCGGGTAGGACCCGTGCTGCGTGTCGGCGGCGTCGCCGGGGCCGTCGCCGGGGGCCGACAGGTTGTCCCAGAGCTCGACGGTGTCGGTCTGGCCGTCAACGAAGATCATGAACTCGTAGGCGCCGTAGTTGCCGTCGTTGTCGATGGCGCAACCCCAGCCCGAGCTCGCGAGCCCGTCACCGTCGGTGGGATTGCCGTCGACGCGCAGCCGGAGGTACACGAAGCTCGCGTCACCGGCGATGCTCGCCGCGGGTGCGCCCGTGGCGCCGACCAGATCGACGATACCGGGTCCGAACGAGTCGTTGCTGGCGTCCTCGAGAGCGGCGCCGTCCTTCGTCAGATCCAGCCAGGAGACGCTCAGGAAGTCCTGAGCGCTGGCGGTGCCCGGGGCCAAGAGGCAGGCCCCAGTGGTCACCGCGGCAATGGAGCCCCGCAGGCTCCTCGGGAATGCTCGCAGCGTCATGATTAGTTCTCCTCCGTGGTCGCGGTGTCACCTTCCAGGATGACGAATTGCACGCGGCGGTTGTTCTGACGCCCATCGTCGGTGTCGTTCGAGTCGATGGGTTTCTCCAGGCCGTAGCCGACGGGCACCAGGCGATTCGCCTCGATCCCCTTGTCGGTCAGCCACTTCACGACGGACGCCGCGCGCCGCTGGCTGAGGTTCTTGTTGAAGCCGGCCGCACCCTTGTTGTCCGTGTGCCCCTGCACCTCGACCTTCTTGATCTCGGGGTGCTCGGCGAGCACGGCGCGAACGGCCTCGAGGATCGAGTCGCTCTCGTTCCGGATGGTGGCCTTGCCGGTGTCGAACTCGATGCGCTCCATGATCCGGATCTCGCCCCGTTCGACGATGACCCGGGGGCAGCCGTGCTTCTTTGGGTCCTCGGGATGTGCGACGCCCGCGTGATCGGGGCAGGCATCGTCGACGTCGAGGATGCCGTCGCCGTCGCGATCCTTGGGCAGCGGGCAGCCGTTCTTCGAGGCGTCGACCGGGTCGGCCACGCCGGCCTCGTCCGGGCAGGCGTCCTCCTCGTCGGGGACGCCGTCGCCGTCGCGATCCTTGACCACCGGGCAGCCATGCAGGCGCAGGTCCTCGTTGGGCTCGCCAGCCTCCTCCGGGCAGGCGTCGTCCTTGTCCACGATTCCGTCGCCATCGGTGTCCACGGGGGCCGGGCAGCCGTGGAGCGCTCGATCCTCGTTGGGCACGCCGGCCTCCTGCGGGCAGGCGTCCTCGCGGTCGAGGATGCCGTCGCCGTCCGTGTCGGGCTCGGGCGCCACCTGCTTCTCCTTGGGCGGGGGCACCCACTCGATGCTGCCGACCACCCGCACGTCCGGCGTTCCGGCGCCGCGGGAGAGCCCCGGTCCGACGCCAGCGCCGAGCCGCCAGGCATCGCTGACGTTGACGTGCATCCCGAAGAGGAGCTCCGATGGCGTGTTGCCGCTTCGGAACGCGGAGTCGTCGATGAGGGTCGTGGCCCAGTTGAGCTCGGGTCCGAAGACCAGGCGCTCGTCGGCCACCTTGAAGCCCACCGCGGCGCCGACGTCGAGCTCGGGTCCGTAGGAGCGACCGGCGAAGTCGTCGTCCTGGAAGCGGCCGATGACGCCGACGCGCAGGGCGTAGACGAACGGGAGCGCCTCGCCGGCCAGCTGGAGGCGCGGCGAGAGGCGCGCCTTGCCGTCGCCCGCGTAGGAGTCGCGGTCACCCGTCGGGGCGTGCAAGGTCGCGCCGAGCGCCAGGGTCGCCGGTCCACCGAACTTCCCGGCGAGCCGGAGGTCGGCCGCCAGGCGGAGGTCCCCGACCCCACCCGTGTACGCGTAGCGGTACTCGGTGCCGTTCACGACGGCGTCGTTGCCGTCCTGATAGATGAGGATGGGCAGGTTGACGCCGAGGCGCAGCCGGTCCGCGGCCACGAGCGACATGCCGAGGTGCCCATAGAGCTGGCCGCCGACGATGAGCGTGTCGACCTCGTCGTCGGCCTCGTAGGCGACCAGCGGCGCGTGCCCGTAGTCGATCACGGCGCCGATCGCCGGGCGCCCCTTGCCGCGGAGATCGAGGGAGTCCGCCGAGAACCAGTAGCTCCCCCGCTCCGATGGCTCGAAACGATCGAGCGCGATCCCCTCTGCCAATTCCTGGGCCGACGCCGGCTGTGACATTGAGATGATGGCCGCGAGCGCGGTCAGTGCACCGATTCCAAACTTGCTTTTCACCAAGTGACTCATCCGTCCTCCGAGTCCCCCCATGCATCGAGCCCCCCTGGGCAAGATGCCGAGGCGGCAACCCTACTCACCCCGCAGGGGAATGTGGAGCCTGATCTTGCGGCTGTTTGCGACGACGCGGGCGATTCTAGTCCCGATTTGGCGCCCTGGGATCGATAAGACCGACCGACCGGCTCGGTTTGGCTGCCGTCCTGTCTCGGCATGGCGAGGAAGAGGTCGTTCGCTGTTGCGGAGCGAGACAGAGCCTGGATCGGACGCCAGAAGCGCGATGGCTCCGCGCGGGGCGCGCGGCCGCCGGGGCCGCCACCGTGCGGTGCGTCGGGCGTCAACCGCGGGCACGACGAGCGCGCCCGGCGGTGAGGGGGGTCGAGGTCACCCCGCCCGATCCGCGCGCGACCAGCGTCAGGCGGTCGCCGGGGCGGGCTGGGCACCCGACGAGCTCGGCGAAGGCGCGGTCGAGCTCGTGGTGCCAGCGCCGGTCCTGGGCCGCCACGCGGCGCGGGCCTGCTGCGCTCCGCAGTCCGAGCCGGGCGACGTTCTCGAGCGGCTCGCCCCGCTCGGGCGCCGCCACCCCCCCCCAGGCCCAGGTTCTCCTCCGAGTCCGCTCCCACCAGCACGACGCGCATGGCCCTGGCGCCAAGCAAGGTGGGTGCCAGTCGGCTGGTTTCGCGGCATTCCGCGCGATTTCTCGGCACTCGGCCCCTCCCGGCTCTGCCAGGTCGGGCCTCGAAGCGCCGCCTGGGGCGCGTGCCGCTTCAGAGCGCGCGTGATACGGTGCCGGCTGGCGCCAGCGGAACCGGACATCGTGAGCGAGCGCAGCGATCCCCCCCAGCGAGCGACCTCGGAGGAGCTCGAAATCGACGCGCTCGCGCGCCGCAAGCTGCTCAAGCTCACGGTGTACGCGGTGCCCGCCGTCATCGGCACCTTCTCGCTGCACGCCGCTGCGCAGGCGACCTGCACGCCCCCCTTGGGCTGCCCCCCGAATTCGCCGTGCCCTCCGGATTGCCGGCCACAATGCGATCCGTAGCGGCGGGTCTCCCGTCCCGCGAGCGGCCCCCGGGCTCGATCGGGGCGTCCACGCGCGAGGGCGCGGGGGCGGAGGTCTTCTTCTGTCCGGCGCCGGAGCTCTACGCCGTGGTGACGCCTGCGGCCGTCGAGCTCGGGGCCTTCCGGGCGCTCCCCGAGGTGCGGCTCGAGGGGGAGCTCGCCCGGGGGCTCGGCGAGGACGTCCGCGCCGGGCGGCTCTCGAGCGCCAACGCGGCGCGCCTGCGCGGCCTCGGCGCCGCGCTCGGCACCGACCTCGACGCCGTGATCGCGGCGCTCACGAACGGGGCGTTTCGTGACGCGACCCCCGCCGATCTCGTCCGGCGCGGCGGCTGGGGGACGCTCTGGATCGAGCTGGTCGCGGCCTGCAACCTCGCCTGCGCGCACTGCTACGCCGAGGCCAGCGCCTCGCGCACCGAACGGCTCGACCTCGAGACGATCCGCGCCTTGCTCGAGGACGCCGCGGCGCTCGGCTTCCGCAAGGTGCAGCTCACCGGTGGCGATCCGCTCCTCAGCCCGCACCTGTTGCCCGCGGTGGACGCGGCGCGCGGGCGGGGCCTCGAGGTCGAGATCTTCACCAACGGGCTGCTCCTCGACCCCCCGCTGGTCGCGGCGCTCGGCGCGCGTGCGGTGCGCCTCGCCTTCAGCCTGTACGGCGACGAGCCCACCGTCCACGACGCGATCACCGGGGTCGCGGGCAGCTTCGAGCGCACAGTGGATGCCATCCGGCGGGCGCGCGCCGCCGGCATCGGGCTTCGCATCGCCGTGGCCGCGATGCCGCAGAACCAGCCGCGGATCGGCGCGACGCTGCGCTTCGCGCGGGAGCTCACCGGGGACGCCCGCGCGGTGGAGGTCGACGTCGTCCGTGGCGTGGGTCGCGGCCGCTTCGACGCGGGCGTCGCGCTCCCCGAGGAGGTCTACGCGCAGTGGACTCAGGGTGGGGACCCCGACCGCGCCGAGCGGCGCAAGGAGGGCGGCCGCGCCTGCGTGGCCGCCAGCGGCGACGTCTTCCCTTGTATCTTCATGCGCTGGGCCACCCTCGGCCGCGTCGGCCGGGACGGCCGTCTCGGCGACATCCTGGCCGCCCCGCTGGTGAGTCCGGGCTGGGCGTTTGCCCCGGAGGCGGCCCTGGCCGTGGTGGCTGCCGAGCGGTTGACCTGCAGCGACTGCCAGCGGGCCGCGCGGCTGCTCGCGCTGTATGCTCTGCCCCGTCCCCCCGCGCCATGTGCCCCCGACGCCGCCGCGATCTAACGCTGACCGAGATCGAGCAGACGGGTGAGTCCGTGCTGGTCGATGCACGCGGTGAGCGGGCCACCGTCGTCACCCCGCTCGCGGCCGTGGTGTGGCTCCTGTGCGACGGGGCTCGGAGCGTGGACGCCATCGGCGGCGCGATCGCAGACCACTTCGGCGCCGCGGTCGACCGCGCGCGCGTCGCCGCGGACGTGCGCGCGCTGCTCGGGGCGTTCGAGCGCGAGGGCCTGCTTGAGCCGTAGCGACGAGCGCGCGTTCGTCGTCGCGGGGTGGCGGGTGGTGTGTCGCTCCCCGCTCCCGGCGTGCCTCGCGGAGCTCGAGCACCTGTGCCTCGGCCGTGACGGTGCTGGAGCCGGCGCGCTCGTCGTCTACGACCTCACGCCCGCCGCGGACGGGCGCTTCGCCCTGCTGCGCGACGGCTACCCGGTCGCGGTGACGGACCAGGCCCTCAACCTGGTCCCGCTCCTCCAGCTCGATCTGCGAGTGGCGCTGGAGCCCCAGCCGGCGGAGCGCGGACTCTGGCTGCACGCGGCGGGGCTCGAGCGACCGGGGGGGGGCGGCCTCCTCGTCGCCGGAGCCTCCGGGGACGGCAAGAGCACCAGCGCCCTGCTGCTCTGCCGGCGCGGCTTTCGCCTGGCGGCTGACGATCTGGTCTGGCTGATGCCCGAGCGTGGCTTCCGCGGGCTCGGTTGGGCCATCGGGCTCGAGCGGCTCCCGCTCGGTCCCGCGGCGCTCGACGCGGAGGGGTTCACCCTGCGCCGTCAGGCCTGGTGCGCCGACGGTGGGGAGCGACTCGAGCGCTGGCGCGTTCGGCCGCCGGAGGGCGCCATCGCCGACGCGACGGGGTGGCAGCCGCTCGCCGGGATCGCGGTCCTCGAGCGGGGACCCTGCGCGGTGCGGCCGCTCACGGCGGGCGAGCTCCTGGTGCGGCTCTGGCCGCTCCGGATCGCGCGGGTGGACGGTGAGGAGCTCTGGGCCCCGGCCGCACTCGCGAGCGCGCTCGGCGAGGTGCCCGCGGTGGCGCTTCGCTCGGACAGCCCCGAGGCGGCTTGCGCGGCGCTCGCGGGTTGGGCCGAGGGGCTCCCGACCCGGCTCGGACGCGGTCCGTGAGCGAGGTCGCCTCCGAGCGGCTCAGTCGAGCGACTCGATCGGCATGACCTCGATGGGCTGCGATCCCGGCGAGCCGCAGGTGCTGTTCGGCGTGTTGACGCAGTCGGTGGGCGGGATGCCGAACACGGTGAGGGCGCCTTCGGCGACGACCGTGTCCCCCTCGATCTGGAAGTCGAGGTCGAGCGTCAGGTACGCGTCCGTCGCGTCTCCGAGCTCCACGCCGGTCAGGCCGTAGCTGTCCTCGAACTCCTCGGGCTCCACCGGCTGCGCGCCCGCCGAGCGCAGGGTGATCGCGGTCGGCGCCCCGTTGGCCGCCGCGGCCTCGAGGGTGACGCCCTGGACGGCGTCCAGCCGGCCGTCGGCCGAGGTCATCGTCACCTCGGCCGAGACCAGGTAGGCGTCCTCGGGGTAGCCGAGCTCCTCGCTCGCCGGGCGCCAGCAGACGGTCGGCCCGTCGGCGACGGCAGCGAGCGAGAGTGTCGTCTCGGTCCCGTCGCCCCAGGTGACGGCGAGCGGCGACGCGCCGTTGACGACCTCGAGCAGCGCGGCGCTGGTGATCGCCTCTGGGCTCCCCGGGTCGACCGGGAACGCGCCCTGCTCGCAGGCGTCGTACCCCCACTCGGCGTAGGTGGCGCCGGCCGCCGTCGCCACCCGGTCGGTTCGCTGCTCGATGGTGCCGCTGAGGCGGCCCGCGAAGATCCCCTCACCGAAGACCACCTCGAGCCGGGTCTGGATGGGGACGCCGCCCTCGGGGGAGACGACCTCGAAGGAGAGCGTTCCCTCGAGCTCGTCGAGCTCGATCGGCACCAGGAGCGTGGCGCTCCCGGCATCGGTGGCCGACAGGGTGCCCTCGAGGGTCTCGTCGAGGGCGCCGTCGGCCGTGGTCAGCGTCACCGTGACGGGGACGTCGACGCGGTCGGGGCAGACCCTGCCGAGCGCGATCATGCCCACGGTGCCGCCGCTCGACGGCGGCTCGGCGTCCACGAACGAGGCCGGGCCTGCCGCCTCGACCACCAGCGTCACCGCGGTGGTCCCCGACTCGAGCGTCGTCGTGGCCATCGACGCCTCGTCCGGAGCCCAGGTCAGGGTGGCCTCGTGCGTGCCCTCCGCCAGCGCCAGGACGTCCTCCGCGGAGAAGCCGAGCGGCGACACCTCGTCGAGCTCGAGCTCGGTGGTGTCTTCTTCGCAGCTCGAGCCGCCCTCGAGCGCCGTGCCGCCCCCGGTCCCGTTCTCGGCTCCGAACTCGCCGCCCGTCTGGCCCCCCGCGCAGCCGGCCGCGCCGAGCGCCGCCACCAAGAAGAGAGCGCCCAGCTGCCGCTTCGTGCCCGTAGTGATCGCAGTCATGTCCTTGGCTCCAGGACGAGTATGGCCAGTTGTTGGACCTCGAGCTAGTTCCCAAATGCACATTTCATGGCGCCTAAACGCTCAAGGATGTGCAAAATGGCGACAATGGATCACGATGCCGTCTCCTCCCAGCTCCTCCGGGCGCTCCGCGGCTCGCGCTCGCAGGTCGCGGTCAGCCGCCGCCTCGGCTACCGCAGCAACGTCTGCCACGCGTGGGAGTCGGGCGCGGCCTACCCGACGGCCGCGCGCACCTTCCAGCTCGCCGAGCGCCTCAGCGTGGACCCGGCGGCGGCGGTCACCCGTTTCTACGGGCGGCGGCCCGACTGGCTCGACCGGGCTCCGATCACCTCGCGGGCGGGCGTCGCCGCCTTCCTCTGCGATCTGCGGGGCCGGCAGCCGCTGGTGGCCGTGGCGGAGACCTCGGGGCACAACCGCTTCGCGCTCGCGCGCTGGTACAAGGCGGCCGCCGAGCCGCGCCTGCCGGACTTCCTGCGGCTGGTGGAGGCGACCTCGCTCCGCCTGCTCGATCTGCTGGGGGCGCTGGTGGAGCTGGACGAGCTCCCCGCCGTGGCCGAGGCCGGCAGGCGGCTCGCGGCGGCGCGCCGCATCGCCCAGGAGGCGCCCTGGTCGCACGCCGTGCTGCGGGCGCTCGAGCTCGCGGACTACGCGGCGCTCGAGCGCCACCAGCCCGGCTGGATCGCGGTGCGCGTCGGGATCTCGGCTGCGGAGGAGGAGCGCTGCCTGCGCTCGCTCGCGGCGGCAGGCCAGATCGCCTGGGAGTCGGGGCGCTGGCGGCCGCGCGCGGTCGCGACGCTCGATCTCCGCCACGACGCCGAGGCGACCAAGGAGCTCGCCTGCTGGTGCGCGGGACTCGGGGCCGCGCGGCTCGCGGCAGGGGGCGCCGGCGCGTTCGCGTTCAACGTGTTCACCGTCTCGACTGCGGATCTGGAGCACCTGCGCCAGCTCCAGCGCGACTACTTTGGGCAGCTCCGGGCCATCGTCGCCGAGTCCCATCCCGCCGAGCGCCTCGCGGTGGTGAACCTGCACCTCTTCGAGCTTGGCGAGGACGTGGGGTGCGGTGGGTCCCCATCCCCGCGCCGTCGCGGCGAGGGTCCCGACGAGGGAAGCCCGGCCGCTCCGGTGGCGTAATGGGTCGATGAGCTTGGAACCGGAGGACTCGATGACGATGCAGATTTCGCGATTGGGGCTGGGTGGAGCGGTGGTCACCCTCGGCGCGCTGGTGGCGCTGGCGTGCAGCGGCGATGACGACGGCGCGGGGAGCGGCGGCTCGGGGCTGCCCGCCGACCAGCCCGTCTCGCAGCTGACGGCGGCGGAGCTGCAGCAGCTCTGCAGCTCGATGAGCGAGGGGGCGGCGGTGCCCGTGGCCGACGTGTGCAAGATGACGGGGTTGATGGCGGCTGCCTTGGAGGCGGCGTTCGCCGGCACTGCCGACATGGCGGCGCTGCGCGAAGCCTGCCGTTCTACCCGCGAGCAGTGCCTGGCGTCCGGCCCGGCGCCCGCGACGACGACCGAGGCGTGCACCGCTCCCGCCAACTGCACGGCGACGGTGGGCGAGGTCGAGTCCTGCATCGACGCGAGCGCCGCGCTGGCGCGCCAAACCTACGCTGCCATGCCGAGCTGCGAGTCGTTGGAGGCGAGCGATCTCGACGGGACGTCGACCACCACGGAGACGGCGACGACGCCGCCGGAATGCGCGGCGCTGGAGACGAAGTGCCCCGGGATGGTCAGCGACTCGAGCGGCGGGGGCGGTACCCCGCACGCGGACGTGACGTGCGGCGACGGGTCGACGGTGCCGGGCGTGTGGGTCTGCGACGGAGAGAACGACTGCCCCGGCGGCGAGGACGAGGTCGGCTGCTGAGCGACCGCGCGTCCCCCGCCGCGGGAGCAGCGGGGGACGCGTCGGGTGCCCCGGCGACGATCAAAGGATCGTCACGGCGACCGGCGAATCCAGCTCCCGGAGCGTCGCGGCGAGGAAGGTGGAGAACTGCTGCTGGCTGGTGATGCCGCTGCCCTCCTGCGCCCAGGCGCCGAGGAAATAGTACGTGACCTTGCTTGCGGTCGGCGTCAGCACCACCAGTTGGTTCACGCTGTCCTCGACGAGCTGCGCCTGATCGGCGGTCCGATAAAGGACCGCAATCCCTAGCGCGTCCGGAATGAGGCTCTGGTTGCCGTAGGTAGCCAGGTACGTCCAGCCGGTCGTGCTCGGGGGCGTCACCACCGTCGCCTGATCGTGCTTGGGCATTCCAGCGCAGAGGTTGGGGACGTTGCCGTCGACGGTCACGACCTTCCTGGACACCCGACTGCCCGCGGTAATGGAGATATCGGCGGTGACATCGACGGTGCCCGAACTCGTCTGCCAGCCGCCGTACGTCAGGCGGAGCAGCGCGTAGACAGGGCCGCTGGCCAGGATCCGCACGCTCAGCGTCTGCAGGTTGGAGAGCTTCAGCGGCGCGTTGTTCTGCCAGGTGCCGATGGAGCCCACGCCCAGGGCCTCACCGACATGGAGGATGTCCTGGCCCCAGCTCATCATCGACGAGTAGTCGCCGTCCGTGTAGTCGATGTCCTGGAGGATCAGTTCCGGCAGCTTCTTGCCGAAAATGTCGATGCCGTTGCGGTCGTCCAGGTACACGCGGTAACCGATGCGATCGGACTCCCACCCCGGCCCCTCGAACCGCATGTAGCCCGCGTCGTGATCGATGTGGTCGGAGACGTCGAGGAAGTCCGTGTCCTGGTAAGAACCTCCGGAGTACGTGTCTCCGCTCCAGCTCCCTCCGGTCTTGGGGGACACCAGCGCCTGTGCGCGCTGGGGGTACGTCCGAACGTTGTTGCCCGACGTCGCGTACCGAACGGCGAGCGTCTTCGTCTGATTCGGCTCGAGGTTCGCGATGAAGACGATCTCGTCCGCCGTGCCGTCGGGATCGTCGTCCACGGCCTGGCTCGCCAGCTCGGTGCTGCCGTCCAGCACCACGAAAGCGTTCGCGTTGAAGGAAGGATAGGCGGCCTCGATGTCGGCTGTGGTCACGAAGACGGCCGCATCGGTCCTCGTCGCGTCGATGCCGTTGGCGATCTGGAGCGGGAAGCACTCCGGGAACTCCGCGTCGAGAGCGGTAGCGGTGGAGCAGGCGTCGTTCAACGCGCCCCCCGTCCCCGCTCCGCCGGTGTCGGCGCCCCCCGTCGCGGCCCCGCCGGTGTTCGCTCCGCCGGTTTCGGCGCCGCCCGTTTCGGTCCCGCCGGTGGTCGAGCCGCCGGTGGTCGCTCCCCCGCTGCTCTGGCCGCCGGTGGTCGCTCCCCCGCTGCTCTGGCCGCCCGTGCTCTGGCCGCCCGTGCTCTGGCCGCCGCCGCCCGTTGCGGTGCCGCCGGTGTTGGCTCCACCCGTGGGCGCAGTACCGCCGGTGTTGCTCCCACCCGTCGCGGGGCCGCCACCGAGGGGCTGGCCGCCCGTGGTGGGCGTGCCGCCGGTGGTCGAGCCGCCGGTTGCCGTGACTCCACCGGTCGAGGGCGCCGCGCCGCCGGTGCCGCCGCTCGCGCTCACGCCGCCGGATGCCGGCGCGGTACCCCCACTCGCGTCGCCGTCCGCGGGGTCGCCGGAGTCGCCGCAGGCGATGCCGAAGCAGAGCGCGCAGATCCCAGGCCAGGAGGCCATCGCGACCACCCCGGGCATCCCGCGACCGCGTTGAACTGGATAAGAAGAGATAGATTTCATGATGCTCACCTCGAATCACTGCTCGGCACGCCCCTGGCGACGCCGTTGCTTGGGAGCCTCGCGCCCGCCGTGGACGGCGCGGGCAATCAAAAGGCATCGCGGCGACGCACCCCGGAGCGGCTCGGTCGCCAATATCGACCGCGCTCACGGCCGTGGCGCGAGCTCTATCTCGCGACGGTCGGCGTGGCGCTCCCTAGCGATGGCATCCCATCGAAGCCGGACTATTCACTCCCTAGCGAACCGCAGCGGACACTCCGCTCCGAAACCCAAACGACCCCACTAGGCGCCTTCGTAGCACCGCGATCCGCACCTGTGAAGGCACGGGGCCCGCGCGGGGGGCGGTCCACGCCGGCAAGGCCCGAGGAATGCCCGAGGGATCCTTGCCCACGGAAGCGGCTCCCCCGCGCCGGACCGCGTTGACCGAGGCGAGCCCGAACCGCGAGCCGAGGCGGCGAGCGCCGCATCGCCCGTCGCGGTCGGGGCCGCGGGATCCATGCCCGACCCGGCCCGAACGCGGGTGGCACGCATCTCGCGTCACCGATGGCGATGCTCCGGGGGGTGTGCTAGGGTGCGCTCGTCAGTCCGTTCGCTGGACCGCAAGGCAGCCTTCGCCGACTGAGTGGTGAAGAGCCGGGCCAGCGAGTCCGGGCGCGTGTTGGAGGCTCGGCGCCCCGTTTGGGCGTCGGGTGGTTTCCGCGTGTCCGGCCGCCACCTTCGACCCGGCGTCCGAGCGAGAAAGGCCGACGATGGCGAGGGAGAGGTCCGAACGGGCGGGAGCACGACCGGCGAGCTCACGTTCCCGGGGCAACGGCAGCCAGCCACGTGGCGCTGCAGCCAGTGCGGGCGGCGCGGCCGGCGCGGCCGGCGCGGCCCCGTTTGCCTCGCTGCTGCAGAGCATCATCGACCTCGCCCAACCGACACCCGGTGCGGGACCCGGGCCGACGGGCCCCGAGCGTCGGGCCGCGCGCCGTCGGGAGGCCCGGCCCGCCGGCGGTGATGAGTCCCCCTCCGCGACCACTCTCACGCAGACGATCGACGAGGTGAGCCCCGAGGCCGCTCAGAAGCTCTGGGTGCTGCTCTCGGCGGGTCGCGATGCGCGGGACATCGCCGCGGCTCGTGGCGCGATCCTGGGGAGCGGGGCCGACGAGCGCACCGCGCGCCGGGCCCTGCAGGACGAGGGTGCGCGCCTCGCCGAGCATCTCCGGCGCGGAGAGGCGATCGCCTGCGCGACCGGCTGCGACCTCGAGGCGGCGCTGTCAGCCTGGCCTGCGGAGGGGGAGCTCGACCTGGAGTCCCGCGCCTGGTCGCGTTTCGGCCGGCAGCTGGCGGGGTCCCAGCCCGATGAGTGGCAGTGTTTCGCCATCTTCGACCCGAAGGAGCGCCAGCGGGTCGAGACGCTGTATTTGCGCATGGCAAGCCACCAGTGGTGGTCCTTTCGCCGTCTGCTGGACCGGCCTTCCCCGGCCAGCGTCGACCGGGAGCGCAAGCGCGGCCGCCCCGTCAGCGTCGCCGATGGCACGCTCGCGACCATGGCGGGCCAGTCCCGTGCTACGACTGGCCACGCCCTCCGCCGCGCCCTGCGGGCGATCCACGCACGCATCGGGCCGGCCGTTGCATCGACCAAGAGTGAAAGCAGGAGAAATCATGGCTGAAGGTACTGTCGCGAAGAAGACCGATCGCGGTTTTGGGTTCATCCGCACCAGTTCGGGGCAAGAGCTGTTCTTCCACTGCTCGTCGGTGGAGGGGACGACGTTCGAGGAGCTGCGTGAGGGGCAGAAGGTGTCCTACGTCGCCGGGCAGGGTCCGAAGGGACCGCGCGCCGAGGGGGTGAAGCCGGCATGAGCGAGCCCGGGGGGGGGCTCCCGAGCCAGGACTCCACGCGCGCGGACCGCGATCTGGTCCTGGTGGTCCGCGACGCGTGGGATGTGCTGCGGCTCAAGCAGCTCCACGAGGTGGTGGAGTTGACGATCGACGCGCTCCGCGCGCTCGCCCCGGGCGAGGTCCTGGGGCGTGAGCTCGCGCCCCAGGATGCCGGTTCTAGACCGAACCCGCTCGCGATGGCGCTGGCGACCTGCAGCGACGAGCTGCGCGTCGAGTCCGGCGTGCCCGACGCGATGGGGCAGCACGAGGCGCAGGAGCGGCAACGGAAGCACCAGCTGACGCTCCACCCTGGGGAGTGGGTGGCGACTTACCAGGAGGCGCTCGCGAGGTACCGCTGGCTCGCCAGTCGCCTCGTCGAGGCGGCCTGCAAGGACGAGCGCCACTGATCCCGCTGGCGCCGCCGCCGGGCGGCGTCTCCCGTGAGCCGGGCGGGATCTGCTGCTGGCTCGTTGCCCTGGGTCGTTGATCTGTCGCGGCCATCGATCCGAGGGCGGCTCTATTCCGGGTTGGCGTCGAGCCAGGCGAGCAGCTCTTTGATGGATGCCGTCGCCAGAGCGACGGAGGTGTCGGCGGCCCCGTAGTAGACGAAGAGGGTGTCGCCATCGTCACCGACGGTGATCCCACAGGGGAACACGACGTTCGGGACATCGCCGTCGCGTTCGTACGGCGCCTCGGGGCCGAAGATCCAGGGCGCGCCGCGGGCGATGCAGCGCCCGGGCTCGTCGAGGTCGAGCAGGGCCACGCCCACTCGGTAGAGGCCCCCCGCCGCGGTCAGGCGGACCCCATGGTAGAGCAGGAGCCATCCCCGCGGCGTCTCGACGACCGGTGTGGACAGGCCGATCCGGTAGGAGTCCCACCACCCACCCTTCCGAGCCGGGAGCACGAGCCGGTGGGTGCCCCAACTGCGCAGATCCGGGGAGAGCGAGAGCCAGACGTGCGCCCCCGAGTCCGCGACGGGACGGTGGAGGATCGCAAAGTTGCCGTCGACGCGGCGCGGGAGCAGCGCCGCGTCCTTGTCGTCGGGCTGCAGCACCAGGCCGCAGCGCTCGAAGCTCACGAAGTCCCTCGTCAGCGCCAGTGCCACCCCGGGGCCGCCCTTGCCGAACGCCGTGTAGGCGACGGCGTACTTCCCGAGCTCCTCCACGTAGGTGATCCGAGGGTCCTCGATGCCCCAGAGCTCCTCCGGGAAATGCTCCGGATCGCCCACCAGCGTGGGCTTGGCGTCGATGGTCCAGTTGCCGATCCCGTCCGGCGAGCGCGCTGCGCAGAGGTGCGAGTGGCCGCGGTGGTCCTCGACCCGACAGAGCAGGAGCGTGGTGCCATCCTGCAGTCGCACCGCCCCCGGGTTGAACACGGAGTGCACCCGGTACGGCCAGTCGGCGGCGGTGAGGATGGGATTGGACTCAGCTCTGGTGAAGAGCTGCGGGAACGGCTGCGGTTGGGGCACGGTGGTGGTTCTCCGGGTCGATCTGGAAGCGGTGGGTCGGCTCCGCGGCGCGAAGGTCGCTCAGGGCCTGGAGGAAGGCGAGCGTCGACTCCGAGCCCTGGTTCTCGTTGAGGCGGTCCGCGTGCAGCGCGTCCCGGCACCCACCGGTGGAGGCGTCGAAGACGGCGGTCCCGAGGGCGTTCTGCCCCAGAAACCAGCCGAACGTCCGCCGTGCGTGTCGGAGCCAGGCGTCGTCGCCCGTCGCGCGGTGCGCCTCGAGGCACGCCGCCACGGTCGCCCCCGCCTCGATGGGCTGCTGGTCGAAGGCGGCCATGACCCCTCCCCGGCGGTAGAACCCGTTCGAGCCGATGGGGGCGAAGTGTCCTGCGGCCGAGCGCTGCAGATCGAGGAGCCAGCCGAGCGCCCCAAGCCCGGTCGCGGTCATGCGATCGTCGCGCCGGCGCGTCCCCGCCGCCACCAGGGCCTGCGGGAGGGTCGCGTTCGCATAGGTCACCTCGGGCTCGCACCACGGCCAATCCGGCGCCGAGCCGCGCTGGAACAGCGCGGAGAGCCGCTCGGACGTCCTCGAGAGCGCCTCGTCGAGGCGCCGGTCGCGCGGGTGTCGGGCGAGCGCCGCGTCGATGCCGAGGACGGTGAACGCCCACGCGCGCGGGCTCGTGAAACGATCGGTCGCGGGGAGCGCGGCGCGGAACAGCTCCTCGGCGTCGCCCCGGAGTTGTGGCGAGGTGGCGGCGCCGATGAGGCTGCCCAGGCTCCAGAGCGCGCGTCCGTGGGAGTCCTCGGACCCGACGCGCTCCAACCACTCCCTGCCGTAGGACATGAAGTTCCGGAAGCGCCCGGAGGGACCGTGGAAGGCCCACCGCACGAAGCCCAGGTAGGTGGCCTCGAGCCTCGAGCGCAGCGCTTCGTCGGAGAATGCGCGGGAGAGCAGCGCGGTGGTGAGCAACAACCCCCGTGCGTTGTCGTCGAGCGTGTAGCCCTCCTCTCGGCGAGGGATCGCTAGCACCGCGTGCTGGAGCACGCCCACGTTGTCGGTGAGCACGCGCAGGTGGCTCAGGTCGAGCTCAGGCAGGGCGTCCCGCACCAGCAGGCGCGAGCGCGGCGTCCGCTCGGCGGCTGCGTCGGGTCGGAGCGCCGCCGTGAGCGAGGTGTAGTAACCGCGCGCGACCCGGGGCCAGAGCATGGCCCGGCCCCGCTCGGAGGCACGCGCGGACATGGCGGCATAGCGCGCCGGGTCGCCGAACAGATCGATGACCGCGCGCGCCACGCCCTCGGCGCTGCGCCACGGGACGAGCACGCCGTGCCCCTCGGCGAGGAGCTCCCGCGCGTAGCGGTACGGCGTCGAGATCACCGCCTTGCCGGCGCCCACCGCGTAGGCCAAGGTCCCGCTGGTGATCTGCTCGGGGTTCAGGTAGGGCGTGACGTAGATGTCGGCGGCCGACAGCGTCTGCACCAGCTCCTGCTGGCTGACGAAGCGGTCGACGAAGCGGACGTGCTCCGTCACGCCCAGGCGCTCGGCGTGCTGGACGAGGCTCTCGCGGTAGCGCTCGCCGTCCCGCGCGAACACGTGGGGGTGCGTCGCCCCCACCACGAGGTAGATCACGTTGGAGAACCGGGCCGCGATGGCGGGCAGCGCCCCGATCACGTGCTCGATCCCCTTGTCCGGCGACAGGAGGCCGAAGGTCAAGATGACCCGGCGCCCGGCCACCCCGACGCGCTCCTTGGCGCTCGGATCGATCGGCACCTCCGGGATCCCATGCGGGATCACGTCGATGAGCGAAGGGCGAGCCCCGTACAGAGACCTGAGGAGGCTCGCCCCGTGCTCGCTCATGGTCACGATTCGCGCGGACAGGCGCAAGAGATCGTCCATGACGGCGCGCTGCGCGTCGTCGGGCGAGGCCAGGATGGTGTGCAGCGTCGTCAGGATCGGCGCCTCGACAGCCTCGAGCAGGGTGATGAGGTGCCGCCCCGCGGGGCCGCCGTAGATCCCGAATTCGTGCTGTACGATGAGCGCATCGATGGCGCTATCGTTGAGAAAACCGGCGGCCGCGCGGTAGCCCCCGAGGTCGCCGTCCGCGATCTGGAAGCGCACCTCGGGCGGGTAGTCGTAGCTCCGGGTCCCGTCGTTCATGGCGACGACGGGGCAGTCGAGCGACGGGAATTCCCCGACCAACGCCTCCCGCAGGTCTCGCGTGAAGGTGGCGATGCCGCAGAGGCGCGGCACATGGTTGCCGAGGATCGCGAGGCGGCGCCCCGAACGCGTGTCGAAGTGGTCCATCGTCCCGCCTCCTGCGGAGAGCAGCAGCCGCACCTCCGAGCGGAGATGCCCGACGATGAAACCCCTGAACGACGACCACTATGGTCCCCGCGCCGCCTTCGCGCAAGGCGCGCGGGCCGCCCCGGCTCTGGACTCTACGCGTTGCGGTGGGCCTCGAGGAAGCGGTGCACCTCGACGTTGAAGGCAGCGGGCGCCTCCAGGGCGCTGTCGTGCCCAACCCCGGGCAGGACGACGAGCTCCGATCCGGGGATTCGGGCGTGGAGCTCTACGGCGACGTGACGCGGCGAGCGCTGATCGGCGTCGCCGTAGAGGAGCAGCGTCGGCACCGCGACGCGCGAGAGCACGTCGCGGAGGTCAGCCTCGGCGAAGCCGCGGACCATCGGGAGCAGCCCTCCGGGGCGCGTGTCCAGCATCAGATCAACGACCTCGAGCACCGACTTGGGAGCAGCCTTCGGCGAAGGAGGCCTGGAAGATGTCTCCTCGCCCTGCACGGAGGAATTCTTCGGGCCTCCGTCGCTGTCGGCAACCTGTTCGGTGCTCTCGAGCGCCTTCACGGCGTCCGCAGCCGTGACGGTGACGCGCGCGGGTGGTAATGGGAAGGCTCGTGACCGCAGCGCAGCAGGCACGCACCATCCCCTCGGCGGCGCGGTGCGCGGACCTCCGGGCCCTTAGCCGAGCGCGGCGGGCGAGGTGGCGCGCCTCGCTCCGGGGCGTCCTGGCCGCGTGCCTCCTCGATGCGGCGGGCGCTTGCGCCCCTTGCCAGGCGGTGACGCCGTGGCGTCCGGTCCCGTCGCTCACCGAGGGGATCTGCGCGGCCGACCCGACGCTGCCCGAATGCTACCCGCTCGAGCCCCGCTGCCT
>CAYZQO010000067.1:30610-32402 GCA_964480725.1 uncultured Polyangiaceae bacterium
CCAGGGGGCCCGGGGGCATGACGGTCACTGAGACGGAGGGGCGCGTGCGGCCCGGCGCGCCGTGGGATAGGATCCGCGCATGACGGCACCGGCGCCGCGGCACCACTACTCCTTCGCGGAGTACCTCGAGCTCGAGGAGGTCGCGCGGGTCCGGCACGAGTACTACGCGGGCGACATCTACGCGATGGCGGGCGGGACTCCGGAGCACGCCGCCATGGCGGCGGCGATCACCTCGCTCCTGGGTCGGCAGCTCTCCTCGACGCCGTGCCGCGTCTACAGCTCCGACCTGCGGCTACGCGTGGTGGCGACGGGACTGGCGACCTACCCGGATGTCACCGTGGTCTGCGGCCCCTCCGAGCGGGATCCTGCCAGCCACACGCACGTGACCAACCCGAAGCTGGTGGTCGAGGTGCTCAGCCCCGCCACGGCCGAGTACGACCGCGGCGAGAAGCTCGAGCACTATCAGCGGATCGATTCGCTCGAGGCCGTCGTCCTCGTCGACCACGAGCGGCCGCGCATCGAGCTCTGGACGCGCGGCCCGGCGGGCTGGCAGTGCGCCGAGTTCGGCGCCGGCGAGGTGGTCCCGCTCCCTGCGATCCGCTGCACCCTCCTGGTGGACGAGGTGTACGCGGCGGCACAGGGCGCCTGAGTCGACGACCGAGCGTTCACGCCGCTCCCACGGCCCGCCTACCCCCCCGCCGTCGCAGCCGGTCGAGCCAGACGGCGACGACGATGATGGCGCCGGTGAGGATCTCCTGCACCCGGTTGGGCAGGCCAACGTGGGTGCAGCCGGTGTCGATGAAGGTGAGCAGCAGCGCCCCGAGCAGCGTGCCCACCGTCGCCGGGTCGCGGGTGGCGATCGTCCGGCGGCGGGACCATCGTCGCCGGGCCGCGGGTGGGACTCGTCCGGCGGCGGGTGGGATTGCGCGGGCGGCGGGAACGGCGCGCGGAGGGGGTGGAGTCACTCCGCGGAGGGGGGTGGAGTCACTCCGCGGAGGCCGGGAGCGGCTCGCGCAGGGGGACGGAGGCGCTTCGCTGACGATGGGACCACCGTCACCCGTCCAACAGCGCCGACGCTCGGGGCAGAAATGCGGGGGATCGGGGGCGTTGCGGCCGGCCGGGGGCCGCCGTGGACCGCCGGCCGACGCGTGAACGGCGCGGGTCGCTGGGCCGGGACGGCCGAGACTGTCGTGTTGCGGTGTCGGTGCTATCATTGATAGCACCATGGCGCAGCTGGTAGTACGGCAGCTAGACGAAGAGCTGGTGCACGCCCTCAAGCAGCGCGCAGCTCGGACCGGGCGCTCCGCGGAGGCAGAGCATCGCGAGATCCTGCGGGAGGCGCTCGCGTCGGAGCTCCGTCGCCCGAGCTTCAAGCGGTTCCTCCTCGAGATCCCTGCGGTTGGCGAGGACGCGGACTTCGTCGTGGCTCGCGATCTGCCCCGTGAGCCGGCGCCGTGAGGTACCTCGTCGACACCAACGTGCTGTCCGAGCTCCGCAAGGGACCCCGAGCGCACCCGTCAGTGCGCCGCTGGTTCGAGGCCGTAGAGGACGAGGCCGTCTTCACCTCGGTGCTGGTCTTGGGAGAGCTCCGCCGCGGGGTCGAGTCGATCCGGCGCCGCGACCCCGTGGCCGCCGCGGCGCTCGAGCAGTGGTTGGCGCGGCTGCGGGAGCAGTTCGCCGATCGGGTGCTGCCCATCGATGCGGCGACGGCCGAGCGCTGGGGAAGGCTGAACGTCCCCGATCCGGTCCCCACCGTGGACGGCCTGCTCGCCGCCACTGCGCTGGAGCACGG
>CAYZQO010000068.1:0-31673 GCA_964480725.1 uncultured Polyangiaceae bacterium
GGCACCGGCTGGGCTCACTGCGTCCGCCCAGCCGGATTTCCCGACGCGTCTTCAGGGGATCGAAGCGCTTCCGATCTCGACCGCTCTCGGTCACTTCGAACGGTTCGGCCGCGGCGAAGCCATGCGGGCCCGGCCGTCCGGACCGCGCCGCTCCCGACCTCGCGCGCCCGCCCCTACTCCACCGGCACCGACGCGATCACCCGAAGGTAAAAATCCGGGCAGCCGTCGTTGTAGACGTCGACGTAGGCGTCGTTGACGCTCTTGAAGAGCGCGGAATTGCCGGCGGAGGTGGTGAAGTTCGCCGGGTTGTTCGGCTCGAAGGAGAGGTACGCGGTGACTTCGGTCGGGACGCGGCCGAGCGCGTGCACGAGCCGGTAGGTGCGTCCACCGGGGAACTCGAGCCACGGGCCCGCCATCGGCGAGGACTCGTACTGGTTGCCGACGGTGTTCCCGTCGAGCCAGACGACAGGTTCGCCGTGCTCCTTACCGCAACCGCACCCCGCGCAGGCGAGCGCGGCCGCGGCCCCGAGCGCCGCGGCCAGGCGGCGTGAAGCAGGCGGCGGCGGGGCGGTGGGACGGCGGGACGGCACGCCGGACTCGTATCACGCTCGCTCCGCGCTGCCCAGGCGACGGCGCGGCGGCCGGCGTTCGCGGCCGGCGCGCGCGGGGCGGCGTTGCCCGCTTACCGCTCGCGCCGAGCCGCGCTATCTGCTCTCCCGGCATGCGCGGCAAGGTGTGGCTGGTCGGGGCCGGCCCGGGGGATCCCGGCCTCATCACGGTGCGGGGCCGGGAGGTGCTGGAGGCCGCCGAGGTGGTGCTACACGACGCGCTCTCGCACCCCGCCCTGCTCGAGCTCTGCCCCGGGGCGGACGTCCGCGACGTCGGCAAACGCTACGACCAGCCGAGCGCGTCGCAGGAGTGGATCAACGAGCAACTGGTGACCCTCGCGCGGGAGGGCCGGAGGGTGGTCCGTCTCAAGGGCGGTGATCCGCTCCTGTTTGCGCGGGGGGCCGAGGAGGCGCTCGCCCTCGCCGCCGCGGGGGTGCCCTTCGAGATCGTCCCCGGGATCGCGTCGCCGGTCGCCGCCAGCGCCTACGCGGGGATTTCGCTCACCCACCGCGGGCTGTCGTCGAGCGTGACGTTCATCACCGGCAGCGATCGCGAGGCGCGGGAGTGGTCCCCCGAGGCGTGGGAGCGCTTCGCCACCGCCACCGACACCCTCTGCGTCCTGATGGGCATGCGTCAGCTCGAGCCGATCACGGCGGCGCTCGTCCGCGGCGGCCGCGGCGCCGACACCCCGGCGGCGATGGTGCAATGGGGAGCGCGAGCCGAGCAGCGGGTGGTGACCGCGACCCTGGGGACGATCGCGGCGGCCGTGCGCGCCGCGGGGCTCGGCAGCCCGGCGATCCTGTTCGTGGGCGACGTCGTCGGGCTGCGCAGCGCGCTGGCCTGGTACGACCGGCAGCCGCTCTTCGGGCGGCGCATCCTGGTGCCGAGGCCGCGCAGCCAGGCGGCGGAGACGGTCGCCGCGATCCGGGCGCGCGGGGCGGAGCCGGTCGTCTTCCCCGTCATCGAGCTCTTCCCGCCGCCCGCGCCGGCGGTGTTCGCTGCCGCCGTCGCGTCCCTGCACCAGCACGACTGGGTCGTGTTCACGAGCGCCAACGGCGTCGTCGCGACCTTCGCCGAGCTCGACCGGCAGCGGCGCGACGCGCGCGCGTTCGGGGCCGCGCGGATCGCGGCGATCGGCCCGCGCACGGCCGCTGCCCTCGGGCGGCGGGGGGTGGTGGCGGACCGGATCGCCGAGGAGTATATCGCGGAGGCGCTCGCGGACGCGCTGCTCGAGGGGGGCCCGCCGGGGCGCGTCCTGCTGCTCCGCGCCGCGGAGGCTCGCGAGGTGCTCCCCGAGCGGCTCCGGGCCGCCGGCAGCCAGGTGGAGGTGGTGGCGGCCTACGAGACCCGCCCGCTCGGCGAGGCCGCTGAGGGCGAGCTCCGGGCGCTCGTCGCGGCGGGCCGCGTCGACACGGTGCTGCTCACCTCGGGATCCATCGCGCGGGCCTTCGCTGCGGCGCTCGGCTCGGCGCCGCTCGCCCGTCCGCTCCTCCTCGCCTCCATCGGGCCGATCACCTCGGCCGCCGCGCGCGAGGCGGGGCTCGACGTCGGCGTCGAGGCCGCGTCGTACTCGGTCGAGGGGCTGCTCGACGCGCTCGAGGCCTTCCTCCGCGCGCGCTGAGCGCCCTACCCGCGGCCGGGGGCGAGGCGGTTTTGGGCCTCGGTCGCCGTCAGGCGCGCGAGGACGCGGCCGCTCGCGACGCTGGACGCTGTCGAGCAGGCCCCGGCGAGCAGCGTCACTGCCCCCGCCGCCTCGAGCGGCGCGGCGAGATCGGCGCGCATCGCCGGCCATGCCACGCCGAAGGCCCCGTCCGCGAGGCCCAGGCCGATGAACGCGAGGTAGACGACCGCGAGGAGCGGGAGGACCGCCATCGCCGCGCTAGAGCTCCACCCGCACCAGGGCGAAGCGGTCGTTCTGCTCGCGGGGGATCAAGCGCTCGACGCGCTTGACGCCGCCGAGGGCGCGCTCGAGGCCGCTGACCCGGCGTTGCTCCGTCGTGACGAAGATCACCCGCCGCCCTTGCTCGCGCAGCGCCGCCACGTGGGCCTTGAAGGCGGCGTCGTCCGCCACGAAGACCCCGATCCGGTTGCCCGTGTAGAAGTTCTCCCCCTTCCAGTTGAGCTGATAGGCGAGGAGCGGCTCCTCGGGCCCCAGGCGCCGCCGGTAGTAGGTCGCGATCGTCTCTCGCTGCCCCCAGTGGGGCGCGGTGGCGACGAGGTAGACGTCGACCGCCCACGTCGTCCACACGAGCCCGAGCGCCAGCAGCAGGGCTGCCGCGTGCGACCGTGCCGCGGGCACGGCGAGCAGGGCGGTGAGGCCCGTGGCCACCACCGTGAACGCGAGCAGCACCGGCGCGAAGTCCAGCGTGGGCGGCCAGGGGCGCTCGTAGTTGTAGATGAACAGGTGCATGAGCCGCGCCGGCCCGGGCGCTCCGTCCCCGATCGTCGCGGTCAGGTCGCGTCCCACCAGCGCCACGATGGGGCAGGCGAGCAGCGCGACCGCGGTGAGGGCGGCGTCCTCGGCGGGGAGCCGCTCGGCGGGAGCGGTCCGGGGTGCGAGGCGGGGCAGGAGCAGGGCACACCCGGCGCCGATCGCGAGCGCGGCGGCGGTGGCGGGCCAGCAGGGGGCGCCGGGCCGCCCATCGAGCACCAGCCCGTGCAGGTGGGTGGCGCGGGTGAAGAAGACGCCGAGCACCAGCGCTGTGGCCGCGCCGATCGCGGCGGCGCCGTAGGCCACGCCGCGAGCCACCGTGCGCGGCCAGCCGTCGCCGAGCGCGCGGTCGACGAGCAGGCCCCCGAGGGCAGCGAGCGCCGGCGCCGCTGGCAGCGCGTAGTGGTGGAACTTGGTGCGCGAGAGGGAGAAGAGCGAGAACGTGGTGACGAACCAGAGCAGGAGGAGGGCCGTTGGCGGCGGCCGCGGCGCGGCGGCTGCGCGCCCGCGGACCCAGGCGACGAGCCCCACGCCAGCCAGGCCTGACCAGGGGAAGGTGCCGTACCCGAGCTGCGCGACGTAGTAGCGGAGCGAGGTGTCCGCGCCGGCGTTGGTGTCGTGCACGTGCACGAACGCCCGCTTGTACATGTCGTGGAAGATCAGCCGGTCGAGGAACGGCCACCCGTGTCGGAGGTAACTCTGGACGAACCAGGGCAGGACGATCACGCTCAGGATGAGCACCAGCGCGAGGGGCTCGAGGCGCCCGAAATCCCAGGGGCGCCCGGCGGCGAGGACGAAGCAGGCGATCGCGAACAGCGGGATGACGAGCCCCGGCGCCCCCTTGCCGAGCACGCTCAGGCCGACCGCGATCCACGCGCCGAGGAACGCCAGCCGCTGCCGGCGCCGCTCGCCCCGCGTGATGACCAGCAGCAGCGCGGTGACCACCGCGAAGAGCAGGGCGGTCACCGCCGGCTGCGCCAGGAGCCCGTGGCTCAGCGGCAGCAGCCGGGAGCAGGGTGGGTTGCCCGGGATCCCGCAGTTCTGTCCCCCGGAGCCGAAGAGGAAGGCGTCGGGGTGGAGGCGGAAGAAGAACCGCGGCTCGGTCGCAAAGAGCCAGGTGAGGTTGCGGCTCGCGAGGTAGACGAGCTGCGGCAAGACGAGCAGCAAGAGCGCCCCGGCGAAGAGGTGGTACGCGCTCGGCGCGAGCACGCGCGTCCCCAGGCGAACGGGATAGCTGCGCGCGCGTGCCTCGGGATCGGCGCCGAAGCCGAGCAGGGCGAGGCCCAGCGCGGCCGCGAGCGGGGCCGCGTAGGGCATGTCCGTCATCGATTGCCGCGCGAGGAAGAACCAGTACGGCATCGTCGCCAGCAAGAGCCCCGCGACGAGCCCGGCGCGCCGCCCCCAGCCGCTCGCGACCCCGCGGTACAGGACGTAGGTGTCGACCAGCGCGGCGAGGAATACCGGCAGGCGCGCCGCCCACTCCGGGCCGGGCTCGAGCCCGCGCGCGACCCCCTCGAGCACCCGGTCGGGGGCGGTCTGCACCCCGAGCAGCGCGAAGGCGATCCCCTGCATCCAGAAGTCGAGCGGGGGCTTGGAAAAGAAGAGCCCGTCCTGCGCCCACCAGAGGGTGATCCAGTCGCCGCGGACCAGCATCTCCCGCGCGACCTCCCCGTAGTGCGACTCCCACGGATCGATGAGCGAGAAGCCGCCGAGGCGCGGCAGGTAAAGGACCGTGACGATCGCCACCAGCCAGAAGCCGTGGCGTCGGAGCAGGGGGCGAGCGCGTGCCAGATCCGGGGCCAGCGCCTCCGCGACGCGGAAGAGCGCGACGATGACCCACAGGAAGGTGCCGGTCACCAGCAGCGCCGCCGAGGTCGCCGGCCAGGGCAGCGCGCCCGTCACCGCCAGCCGCAGCGCCGCGACGCACCCGATGCTCGCCGACCCGAGCTCGATCAGGCGCAGCCAGGGGAAGGGGACCGGCTCGGCGCCATCGACGGTCGCGGTCGCGGGCTCGAGGCCTGCGGGGGTGAGGAGCGAGGAGGGGTTGGGGGCGGGGACCGCGCCGCCATCGCGCGCGGTTGGGTCGTCGTCGAAGCTGCCGAGGCCGTCGAGGATGGCGACCGTCGCGATGACGGTGCCGAGGATCGCGACCGGGAGGTTCCAGCCGAGGTTGCTGTCCGGCGTCATCGCGAGGAACGCGAGCACGAGGCCGGCCGCGGCGACGACGAAGGCAAGCGGGCGGAGCGGTGGCCTCGGCGCGCCGGCATCCGGCGCGCGAGGCGACCCGCCGAGGTCGGGCGGCACGGTCCCCTCGCCGATCGTCGGGGGCACGAAGGGGGCTGGGCCCTGATCGGGAAGGGTCATCCGCTGGATCGTCGCGTCCGAGTTTCCGGCCGCGGGGCCCGAGTCGTACCAACTCTCGCCCCCGTTGCCCACCCGGGGGCGGGGGTGGCAGGGCGGGGCGAGACACCACGAGCGGGGCGAAGGGGGGGCATCCCGTCGCCAAGAACCATTTGCATGCAAATCGGTTCCCCCGGGTCCCGATCGGCCCCCGCCGCGCTGCCGGCCATCTCCCCGTCCTGCGCTAGGCTGCCTTGGCGGCGTGGCGCTGGGTGGAACGTCGCCGCGTCGCCGGTGTCTGCCCCCAAAGATGGCCAGCAATCTCGCGCTCGCTCTGTTCGGCTCGCTCGCGCTCCACGCGAGCGTGGCTGTGCTGGTCGTGGCGCGGCCGGCGGCGGCGGTGGGTCGCGGCGTGGCGTCGGAGCGCCCGCCCTCCACCGCCTTCCACGGCGACACCTTCGAGATCGACGCCCTGATCGAGGCCCCGGCGCCCCCCCGGCCCGCGCCCGTCGCCGCGGCCCCGCCGCCAGCTCCCGCCAGGACGGCGTCGCCCGCGCCGGCGCCGCCCGCGCCGGCCGAGCTCGCCACGGCGTCGCCCCTGGCGCCGTCGCCGCCCGCACCGGCGAGCGCCGCGGCCGCCCCCGTTCCCGCGCCGTCCGTCGCGAGCCCGACGGGGCAGGCGGGGACGATGGGGAGCGGGCCGCGCGCTGCCGCCTCCGCCTACGGCGCGGAGGGCGTCGGGGACGACCCGCGTGACCTCGAACCGGCGCTGCTCCGCGCGCTGCCTGCGGCCGCCGCGTCGCGGGTCGTGGGCTGGGAGGCGCTGGTGGATCGGACCGAGCTCGTCGCCCGCGTCACGCTCGAGCTCGGCGACGACGGGCGGCTGGCGGCGCTCCGCGTCGAGCCCGGCGCGCCCGCGCCGCTCGCGGCGTTGCTGCAGCGCTGCCGGTGGCTGCTCGCGCGCGGGCGCTTCGCGCTCCCGGCGGGCGCGACCGAACCCGGCGCCGCCACCTTCATCGTCGCCGCGCGCGTCTCTCGTCGCGAGCCGGACCCGAACCCGTTCGCGGACCCGGGGGACATCATGCGCCGCGGCTTCGCACCCGCGACCGACGAGGTCCCCGCGCGCGCCCACTTTACCTTCGCCTCGGGGCTGCACGTCGTGCTCGCCGTGGTCCCCGTCGAGGCCGCGGGACTTACGTCCGCTCGAGCTCGAGCCACAGCCGTCTTGCCGGCTCCGTGACGGTGTGAGGCCGCGGGTCGGCGACTCCGAGGCGGTCCGTGGCGCGACGCCGCCCTCATGGGGGTCTCCCCTCGCCGACCTCCTCATAGGTCTTGCCGTCGCGGATGTGATAGATGCGCTTGAACGTCGGGATGATCTTCTCGTCGTGCGTGACCACGATGATGGCGGTCTGGAATTCCTCCGCGAGGCGATTGAGGATCTTCACGACCCCCAAGGCCCGCTCGCTGTCCAGGGGCGCGGTGGGTTCGTCGGCGAGGAGGATCGGCGGCCTGTTTGCCAGGGCCCGAGCGATGGCCACGCGTTGCTGCTCGCCGCCAGAGAGCTCGGTGATCCGCGCGTGGGCTCGATGCTGAACGTCGAGGGCGGTGAGCATGTCCAGGGCCGTGGCGCGCGCCGCGGGGTTCTTCACGCCGGCCAGCATGGGCAACAGCGCGACGTTGTCGGTGGCGTCGAGAAACGGGATGAGGTACGGCGCCTGAAAGACGAAACCGATGCGGTCGCGACGTAGCGCGCGCAGGTCGGTCCGCTTCCAGGCGTTGTCGTAGATCACCTCGCCGGCCAGGGTGAAACGTCCCGAGGTGGGCTCGATCACGGCGCCGAGGCACTTGAGCAGGGTGGTCTTGCCCGAGCCCGACGGGCCGATCAGCCCCACGACCTCACCGGGTGCGACGCTCATGTCCACGCCCTTGAGCGCGTCGACGGCGGTCGGTCCGCTGCCGTACCGCTTGGTCAAGCTCTCGATGAGGATGGCGGGACCGGAGGTCGTCATGGGCTCAGCCGCCGATCGCCTCGGCTGGATCGACCCGCAACGCCGCGCGGATCGCCAGCACGGACGCCAGCGCACAGATCACCAGGGTGATCACGAAGGCGCGCACCGCGTCGGTGGTCTCGAGCAGAACGTGTTTGGGAAACACCGGCGCCCAGAGGGTAGCCGCGAACTTGCCGACGAAGAAGCCGATGACCCCGAGGCCCAGGGCCTCCTGCAGGATCATGTTGGCGATGGTGCGATCGCGAGTCCCGATCAGCTTCAGGACCGCGATCTCTTTGATCTTGCCGAGCGTCATCGTGTAGATGATGAACGCCACGATGGCCGCGCTCACGACCGCCAAGATGAGCAAGAACAGGGCGATCTGTCGCGCCGCCGTGGCGATGAGCTTCGCCACCAGGATGTCTTCCATGTCGGCGCTGGTGTGGGCCGTGAGGTGCTTCCAGCGCTGGATCTCATCGGCCACCTGACTCGGATCGTGCCCTGCTGCCACCCGCACCAGGACGGCGTTCACCCGATGGCTGGTGGTCTGAATTGCCTCGACCGCTTCAAGCACGCCGGTCTGGCCGGGACGGTTGACAGCGGGGTTCTGGGCGAGGCGATGACGATCGTTGACGATGGCGTCGCTGTCCTTCAGAAACTGCGCCTCCTGGGCGTCCCGCAGGGGAATGAACACCATCGGATCGCCGCCGGAGGAGACCATCCGGCGGGTGAGTCCCACCACGGTGTGGTCGTGGCGACGAATGCGGATGCGATCGCCGACCTTGAACCCCGTCTTCGCGTCGGCGACCGCTTCGTAATGAGACTGGGCGATAGGACGCCCCGCGACGAGGAAGGCGGGACCCCCGAGCCTCCCTGGCGTGTAGCCCGCCACCATGACGCGGACGTCTCGGTCCTCGTGCTTCACCTGCATGGTGAGGTAGGCGACGTTGCCCGTCTCGGCGACCCCGGGTAGGCCCTCGAGGCTGCGATAGACGTCGTCCTGGAGGCTGGAGGGCTCGGCGAACGGTCCGAGGGTGTTCTGCTGCACCACCCAGATGTCCGCGTGGACCGCGCGGAGCAGCACCTGGGCGTCGTCGACCATGCCCCGATACACCCCGGCCATGGTGAGGGTGACGCCGATCAGAAGCCCAAGTCCAACGCCGGTGAGCAAGTAGCGGCCGAGGTGGTGGGCGACGTCGCGGCGAGCCAGGTTGATCACGGCTATTCGACCTTCTGCTCACGAACGCGGGTGCCCGGCTCGAGCTGCGCGGAACTGTGGACGATGACGCTGTCGCCCGGGGTCAGGCCGGAGAGGATCTCGGTGGCTCCCGCCTGGGCCTGGCCGCCGGTGGTGACCGGGCTAAATCGGGCACGCCCGTCCACCATCTTCCAGACGCCGGTCTGACTGCCGTCACGGGCGATGGCCGCGCTCGGCACGACGAGCACGCCCATCCTGACCGGCAGCTGGAGGGTGATCTCAGCGAGATCACCGAGGTAGAGCTGGGGGGGCAGCGTGTCGAAGCCGACATTCACGACCCGCTCCTCGGTCACTGGGTCGCTCTGCATCTCGATGCGGGTCACCCGGCCGGGCATCGGGGCCTCGGGCGCAGAGCGCAGCACGATGCTCGCGCGCTGACCGACCTCCACGCCTTGGGCCCGCGACTGATCGATCCGCGCCCGCACCCAGAGGCTCTCGGGGACGATGAGGCGCAAGACGGCCTGACCGGCGACCACCGTGGTTCCCGACTCGGCCTCGCGCGAGACGACGACGCCGTCCACGGGGCTCACCAGCAGGAGGCTGTCACGTAGGCTGCTCAGCCCTTGCGACTCGGCGACCACCCGCGCGGTGTCCTGCTTCAGTGCTGCCGCATTGGCGCGTGCTGCGGTCAACGCCGCCTCGGCGGCCTCAGCTTCGGCGGCGCTCTTGTCGAGGGCTTGCTCGCTGATGACCCGTTGCTCGAACAGCGCTCGGTCACGGTCGCGGTTCATGACGGCAAGCTTGAGGCGGCTGGCGGCTTCATCGACCTGTGCATCGGCCACCTGAACGGCTTGGCGCGAGCGCGCCCCGGAGCTCTTCGCCGCCTGAATGCGGCCGTCCATATCGACCGGGTCCATCTCCGCCAGCAGCTGCCCGGCCTTCACCTCGTCGCCCTGATCCACGAGCACGCGCAGCACGCGACCGGGTGCGATGGGGCCGACTGCGTATGAGAGACGCGCATCCACGACACCAATGCCGAACACGGTCGGGGTGACGTCGGCGCGGACGACGGGTCCGAGCGCGACACGGACCGGCGCCAAGGGGCCGTGCGTGGTCAACAGCCAGAAGAACGCTGCCACGAACAGGGCAGCGCTCGCCAGCAGCACGAGCGCTTTGATCCAGGACTTCATGACACCACCGGATCTCGGGTGAGCGCCGAACGGAGGGTTCGCCAGCACCGTCGATCCATCTCGCCGAGAGGTGTCGGGAGTGCCCCGTCCTTGACCGCGAACAGGAACCCCATCGCCATTCCGGTGACGAGGACGACCGCAGCCTCGATGTCCAGCCCCTCGCGGAGCAGACCCCGCTCGTCGGCCTCGCGCAGGCACGATCTGACGAAGTCACGGCCTCGATTCCGGAGCTCCGCTACCCGCTTGGAGCCTCGGGCGCCCAGGGCGTGAGAGAGCTGGTCCGAGAAGAGGAGCGACTGGAGCCCCCGCTGGACGGTGACGGAACGGAGGCGGCTCAGGACGAAGCCCTCCAAGCGTTCGAGGGGGTCGCCCGTGGAAAGCGGAGCGGCCTCGAGCAGCTCCTGGAGCCGGTCGAGGACGGCGAGCGCGACCTCGCTCATGTCCTTGAAATGACGGAAGATAGTCGCGTCCTTGATGCCCACCTCCTGGGCGATGTGGGCCGCAGTGAACTCCCGGAGGCCTCGATCACCGAGGATCCCGATGGCGGCGTCGGCGATTTCCCGGCGTCGCTCCTCGGTCGTCTTTCTCGTCGCCATGCGCCACCAGTAGCTAGTAAATACTTGCTAACAATCTGGGTCTGCCCTCGCCTGTCGTCAAGACCTGGACCTGGCGAGGCTGCACCGCACCCGCCGGCGCAGCCGGATCCGAACTGGCCCCCCGGGGCCTCAGGATCGGGCGCAGCTCCCGACCGTCGGCGACGAGACGCCAGGATCAACCATGACCGAGGCCGGGGTCCTCCCAAAATCCCTTCGCACACGAATCAGTTTCTGCGGCCCGAACGGGCGCCGCCGACCTCGCTGCCGAGATGGTGGAGAGCGCCCAGCGCCGCGAGCACCCCGGCGCCCGTTCGGGCGCCGGACCTCACGTCCGCTCGAGCTCGAGGAGCACCCACTCCGCTTGCTCGGTGATGGATCGGCGGCGGAGGCCGAAACCGGCGAGGCGGCCCTCGAGGCGCGCGGTGTCCCCGGCGATGAGCCCGGTCACCAGCAGCCGCCCGCCCGAGGCGGTGACCCGCTCTAGCTCGGGCGCGAGCTCGCAGAGCGTCGATTCGGTGATGTTCGCGACCACCACGTCGAACGTGCCGGCGACCTCCGCGAGCGGGGTCGTCTCGAACGCGAGCTCGCCGCCGTCGGGGTTCAGGGTGGCGTTCTCCCGCGCTGCGGCCACCGCCTTTGGATCGACGTCGATCCCGAGGGTGCGGCCCGCGCCCGCCGCGTGACCGAGCAGCGCGAGGATGCCCGAGCCGGTGCCAACATCGAGCAAGGTCGCTCCGGGCCGCGCGTGGACGGCGCGCTCGACGGCGGCCGCCGCGAGCTGGGTGGTCGCGTGGGTGCCATCACCGAAGGCCCAGGCCGGGCGAAACCGGATCGGTCGCCGGTCGCGCGGCAGCGGCGCGGGCTCGTCGATCGGAACGGCGACGGGCACGGCGACGAAACCATCGCCCAGAGGCGCGGGGCGCACGTGTCGTCGCCATTCCGTCTCCCAGTCCACGGCGACGACGCCGCGCTCGACGGAGAAGGGCTCGATGAGCTCCCCGCGCGCCGCGAGCGCTGCGCGAGCCGCCGCGAGCTGCGCCTCGATGGCCGCGAGCTCGGCTTCGTCCTTCGAGTAGACGACGAGGCCGATCGTCCCCTCGTCGTCGGGCTCGCGCTCCTCGATCCCCGCGGCGCCGGCCTCGAAGAGCCACGAAGAAACCAGGTCGGAGTACGACTCCGGCACGAGGACGGCGAGCGACAGCGTGGTTCCACTCATGGTGCAAGTCGGGGGGCCCGAGCGGTCTCCGACGGGGTCATGATAGCGCCCCGATCCAGGAATCGCCCAGTCGCGGCACTCCTTGACCTCGGCTGACCAAAAGTGACCTCCGCCGTTCGGCCCCACCCCTGCGGCCCCGCGCGGTGGTTGGCAAACCGCCGGTGCGGGTGTCAGTATTTGTGGCGAAAGACCCCGGTGGTGGGCGGCGCTGCCTGGTCGGCGAAGCGACGCACGACGAAAGGTTATGGTGATGAGGACGGCTTGCTTTGGCACTTGGCTCACGAGCGGGGGTGGTAGCGCGTTCGCGATCGTTGCCCTGGTCGCCGCCGTCGCCTGCAGCGCGGGCTCCGACGATCCCAACCCGCCGGGCGCCATCGCGGGCGGGCCCGGGTCCGGTGGCAACGGGACCATCCCCGGCAACACCGGCGGCACGACGTTGGTCGAGCAGCCTCAGCCGGGGACCGTGGACCCCAACGACACTCGAGACATCACCCCCCGGGAGCTCACTTGCGACGAGAACGGGGTTTGTGTCTGCCTCCGCCTGGCGCTGCTCGGCACGCTGGACTCGGCCGCCAGCGACGCCGACAAGGACACGGGCGTCTTCACGGAATGGCTCAACGCGACCAGCGACGGCACCGCGACGGCCACGATGGTCACCACCAAGCCCACCCTCGACGACGCGTGGCTCTCGAACTTCGACATCCTGATCGTCGCCAACGTGAACGGCTGGAGCTTCTCCGCGGAGGAGAAGGCCGCCGTCGAGCGGTGGGTGCTCGACACTGGCGGCGGGATCATCTCGCTCACCGGCTTCATCAGCGAACCGAGCGAGCCGGCCGCGACCAGCCAGCTCATCGAGTTCTCCGGCGTGCACTACGGCCCCCGGGAGACCGGGCCGGAGGGTGCGGGGCAGAGCTTGCCCATCTACTACGGCGGCGACACCAGCCAGGACATGCGCAACTGCCTCTGGGGCTGGGGGGGCAACGCGGGGATCACGACGCCCATCGAGTTCAGCGATCAGCCCGAGCCGCACACCAAGCTCGCTTTCTCGCTCGATTACGTCGGCGCCTTCAAGGGCTTCGAGGTGGTGCCCCCCGAGGGGGCCTTGGTCGCGGCCACGGATCCCACGAGCGGGCTGCCCATGGCCGTCGCCCACACGGTCAACGAGCGCGGCCGCGTCTTCGCTTGGGGTGACGAGTGGGTCGTCTACGCCAACCAGTGGGTGCCCGCCAAGGCGCTGCCCGACAACACCCAGCGCGACGAATACAACCCCTGCTACATCCCCGACAACGGCGATGGGCCGGAGTTTCACAGCGTGCAGACCATCTACCAGACCAAGCAGTTCTGGTACAACGCGATCAACTGGGTCGCCCCGCCGAACCTCTGCAACTTCGTGATCATCGACCCCGAGGTCGTGGTCATCCGTTGAGCCGTGGGCGGCGCGCGCCGCCGTGGCGCGCGGGCCCCCAACGGCACGCCGCGGTGGCCGAAGCCGGGGCGGTGCTCTAGGCTCGGCGCCGATGGTGACGATGGCCTGGTCACGGATCGACGCGGGGGCACTGCTCGGGATCGCGGGGGCGCTCGCGCTCAGTGGCGGCTGGGGCTGCAGTCGCGCCGCCCCGGCGCCGGCCACCGCGGCCGCGGCGCCGTCGGCGGCTTCGGTGCGCGACGTGGCGCCGGGTGAGGAGGAGCGCGAGGAGCTCATCGCCGCGCTCGCGCGGCTTCGCTCGAGCGACGTGCTGGCGGCGTTGCCCGCGGCGCTGCGGCAGGAGCTCGACGACGCGCTCGGCCGGCTCCGCGCGGAGGATCGCGAGGGGGTGCGGACGGCGTCGGGCGCCGAGCAGGCTCCCCTGCTGCACCTCGCTGCCGGCGGGAGCGAGCCGAGCGCCCTGCTCGCGCTCGCGACCGGCGGCGCGGCGCAGGCGCTGGTCGAGATCCGGCTCGCCGCGGGGAGGCCCGCGGAAGGGCTGGCGCCCGCCATCACCGCGCTCTCTGCGGCAGCCGCGACGCGCTGGTTGGCGGACTCGGCGCCCGATCTCGCGATCCCGTCCGGGTTGACCCCGGAGCGCTGCGCCGACGTCGCCCGCGCCGCCGAGGCGCTCGGACGGGGTGATCTCCGGCTGCTCGCCGCTCGCGCTGCGCTCGCGCTCGGCGACACTCGGGAGCGGCAGCTGGAGCTCGCGCTCGCCGCCGCTCGGGAGCTGCGGGTAGCGGAGGCGCGCGTCGCGCTGGCGGTGGCGGAGCGGGCGGGCACTCCCGTCCCCGGCGCGCCGGGCCCTGCCGCGGTCGACTCGGCCAAGCTCGCCGAGGTGCACGCCGCGCTGGCGGCGGCGGAGCTCGTGGCGGGGTCCGCCGCGCCCGTCGGCGCCGACGCGATCGTCGCGCGCGGTCGCGCCCTGATCGCGCTCGGGCGCGCGCGGGACGCCGCCGCCCTGCTCGCCCCGCACCGCGCGGCGGCGGAGCGGCATCTCGCGCTGGCCACCACGCTTGCGCTCGCCGACCTCGGTGGGACGGCCTGTCCCGGGCTGCCGTCCACCAACCAGAACCTGATCGCCTGCGCCGCCGCGTGGAGCGAGGACCGTCGCGTCGGTCCGCTCGCGGGCCTGCTCGAGCAGGCGTGGGCGGCCGGGGACGGCCGCGATCGCGCGGCCATCGAGGCGTACCTCGGGCTGGTGCACGTGATGCCCTGGCTCTACGCGAGCTTCCTGCGGACCGACACCGCGCCCGACGTCGCGCTGAAGGAATCCATCGCCGCCGTGACCGACCTCGAGGTGCGCGCCCGCGAGGCCGCCGCGGCGGAGCCGCGCCTGGCGGGGCTCGCGCTCTTCGTGGAACTGCTCCGCACGGGGCTCGAGTCGGCGGCGGCGCGGGCCGAGGGGTCGCGGGTGACCGTGAGCGCCTCGCGGCGCGCCGAGCTCGTGCGGCGCGCCGTCGCGCTGGGGCCGTCGTCGGGCGAGGAGCCGCTCACCCAGGCAGCGATCCTCGGCGTCGCCGCCATGCTCGCGCAGGACGACGATCCGGCGCCGCTGCTCGCTGCACTCCCGGAGGCGATCGCTCCGCGCCACCGCGCGACCCGCGCCACGCTGGAGCTCTGGCGGGCGGTGGCGCACGACGACGCGGCCGCCGCCGAGCGCGGCCGTGCCGGCTTCCAGGCGCTCCTCGCCGACCCGACCGCGGAAGGGGATCGCTCGCACCTGGTGCTCACCCTGGCGGAGGCGGAGGCCGCGCTGCGCGGTCGCACGACGGACTACGCCACGCTCTACCAGGTGGCGACCAAGCTCGACGATCCGGGGCTGCCTCGCGCGACGCGCCTGCGCCTGGTGCTCGATCGGGTGGGGGCCCTTGCCCGCACGGGGCGCCGAGCGGAGGCGATCACGGTGCTCGTCCCCTTCGCCGAGCCGGAGATCGGGCCGGGCACCGCGACCGAGATCGATCTCGGGGCGATGGCCCGCGCCTACCTGGTCGTGCTGCGGGCGCGCGAGGCGGCGGGCAGCGAGCGCGCCGAGTACGCCACCAAGCTCGCCGGCTTCGCGGCGCAGGTGGAGGGGCAGGTCGCCGTCGGCGTGGGGCTGTGGCACGGGCTCTGGCTCCGCGAGCTCGGCGCCCTGGTGGCCAGCGAGCGTTGCCGGGGAGGGGCCGCCTGCCTCGCCCGCGTCGAGCGAGTGCGACCGGTGCCGGCCTCCGACGTGGAGGCCTTCGTGGGCGCGGAGAGCGCTCGCATCGTCGCCCGGGGCACTGTGCCTCTCGGCGCCGTCACCGCGAGCTTCACTTACTCCGTCGCGCGCGGGCTCGAGCCGCGCGTCACCCTCGATCCGCTGCTGCTCGCCGTCGAGCTGCCGCCGCCCGCGGCCGCCGCCGGCGTCAAGCCGGCCCCGAGCGCGCGGTAGCGCGGCGCCCGGGTAGCCCCGGGCGCCGTCGCCGAGCTCAGAGCTCCGCCAGCAGCGCGCGCGCCTCGCCCAGCCGCTCGCGCTGCTGCTCGAGCGCCGCCCGCTGCGCGCGCACCTCGGCCACGACCTCGGGGGGCGCCTTCTCGACGAAGCTCGGGTTCTGCAGGCGCCGGGCGAGGCCTTCGAGGTCCTTGTCGACCTTCTTCAGCTCGCGCTCGATGCGCTCGGCCTCCTTGGCCGGGTCGACCAGGCCCTTGAGGGCCACCAGCACCTCTACCGGCCCGGCCACGGTGAGGACGCTCCCCGCCGGGCGCGGGCCTCCCGCCTCGGCGATGGTGGGCGCGCCCGCGGTCTGCGCCAGCGCCTCGACCAACCGCGCCTCGTGCCCGAGGAGCTCGCGCTGCGCGGCGCCCGCCGCCCGGAGCTCGACCGCGACCCGCGCGCGCTTCTCGACCGCGTGCTCGCTGCGCACCGAACGGATGGCGGAGATCACCTGAGAAACCACGGTGAAGTCGCGCTCGGCGTCCGCGTCCGGGAGGCCGTCGGCGGCAGCGGTGGGGTAGGGCGCGAGCGCGATGGAGCGCGGGCGCGACGCGGGGCGGGGCACCCGCTGCCAGAGCTCCTCCGTGATGAAGGGGATATACGGGTGCAGCGCCCGCAGCGTCGTCTCGACGACCCGCGCCAACGTCGTCGCGGTCTCGGCCTTCTCGGCATCGCTGCCCTGCGCGAGGACGGGCTTGGACAGCTCGATGAACCAGTCGCAGAGCTCGTCCCAGACGAAGTGGTAGAGCGCGCCGGCCCCCTCGTCGATACGAAACTCGACGATGCCGCGCGTGCTCGTCTCCACCACGGCGGCTAAGCGCGCGAGGATCCAGCGGTTGATCAGCAGGACGGGCGTGGTGGGCGGCGCGCCGTCGAGCGTCACCTCGGCGATGCTGCCGAGCGCGAAGCGGACGGCGTTGTACAGCTTGTTGCAGAAATTGCGGTACCCCTCCAGCCGCTTGGGTGACAGCGCAATCCGCTTCGCCTGCGGGGAGTAGCTGCAGAGGTTCATGCGCAGGGCGTCGCTGCCGAAGGCGGGAAAGCCCGCGCCCATCTGCGCCGCCGAGGGGTACGCCTTCTTGAACTTGGCGAGCGCCTCCTTGACGGGCGCCCCGGGGAGCGCCTTCTGCACGACCGCCTCGAAGTCGGCGCCTCGGATGAGGTCGAGCGGGTCGAGGGTGTTCCCCTTGACCTTGCTCATCTTGTCGCCGTTTTCGTCCACCACCATCCCGTGCAGCAGGACACGGCGGAAGGGGACGTCCCCCATGAAGTGGAGCCCCATCATCATCATCCGCGCGACCCAGAAGAAGAGGATGTCGTAGCCCGTCTCCATGTCGCTCGTCGGGTAGAAGCGACGAAGGGCCGCGGTGCCGTCGGGCCAGCCCAGGGTGGAGAACGGCCAGAGCGCGCTCGAGAACCAGGTGTCGAGCACGTCGGGGTCTTGCTTCGGATCTGCGGTGCCGCACCGCTCGCACACTGCGGGCCGATCCTCGCGGGTCACGGTGACGTGCTTGCACAACGAGCAGTGGAAGGCCGGGATCTGGTGCCCCCACCAGAGCTGCCGGGAGATGCACCAGTCGACGATGTTGGTGAGCCAGTGCTCGTAGGTCTTGACCCACTCGGCAGGGACGATCTCGGTCCGTCCCTCGCGGACCGCGGTGAGCGCCGGCTCGGCGAGGGGCGCCATGCGGACGAACCACTGCGTGCTGATGATGGGCTCGACGATGGCGTGGGTCCGCTGGGAGCGGGGCAACGTCATCGTGTGCGGCTTCGAGCCGCGCTCGAGCCCCAGCTCCGCGAGCCGCCGCTTCACCGCCGTGCGCGCCACGAAGCGATCGAGCCCGGTGAACTCGCCGCACTCGGCGTTGAGGGTGCCGTCGAGGTTGAGGAGGTTGATCTCGGCCAGACCGTGGCGCTTGCCGGTGGCAAAGTCGTTGAAGTCGTGCCCGGGCGTGACCTTCACCGCACCGGTGCCGAAGGCCATGTCGACCAGGATGGCGTCGGTGATGATGGGGATCTCGCGCTCGACGAAGGGGTGCTTCAGTCGCTTGCCGTGCAGGTGCTGGTAGCGGGGGTCGTCCGGGTGCACGGCGACGGCGGTGTCACCCAGCATCGTCTCTGGGCGCGTGGTCGCGACGACCAGCTCGGTCACCCCGCCCTCCGGGTTGGGATCGACGACAGGGTAGGCGAACTCGTACATCTCGCCCTGCACGTTTTCTTCGCTCTCCACCTCGAGGTCGGAGAGCACCGTCTGCGACTCGACGTCCCAGTTGACGAGCCGCGTGGCGCGGTAGATGAGCCCCTCCTCGTAGAGCCGTACGAAGGCCTCGCGGACGGCGCGCGAGAGATCGGGATCCATCGTGAACTTGAGGCGTTCCCAGTCGGCGCTACAGCCGAGCACCCGCATCTGCTCGCTGATCCGCCCGCCGCTCTCCTCCTTCCACCGCCAAACGCGTGCGACGAACTCGGCGCGGCCCAGATCGTGGCGGGTGATCCCCTCACGCTTGAGCTGCCGCTCCACGACGGTTTGGGTCGCGATCCCGGCGTGATCGATCCCGGGCTGCCACAGCACGTTCCTCCCCAGCATCCGCTGGTGGCGAACCAAAACGTCCTGCAGCGTGCCGAAGAGCGCGTGCCCCATGTGCAGCGACCCCGTCACGTTGGGGGGGGGCATCGAGATGGTGTACGGCGGCCGGGCGTCGTCCTCGTTGACGCTCGCGCGGAACACCCCCTCCTGGATCCAGAAGTCGTACCAGCGCGGCTCGACCGCCGCGGGCTCGTAGGCCTTGGGAAGCTCGCTCATGGGGCGAACGCAATACCATCCCCGCCCTCGATCTCCACTCCCGATGCGCGCCGCGCCGCCGCACTAGAGCATCGACCGGTTCGCCAACGGCGTCGGCGCCATCAACCACGCCTCCCCGGCACCAGTGGTCGTCAGGGGCGAAGGGGTGTTGCCCAGGGCACCGGGGGCGAGATCTGCTGCCCGCCCGAGGCTCCAGATCGTTGATTCCTCGCGGCAATCAACCCGTTTGCCGCGCAAGGCCCGGCGCGGAGGCGCCCGCGTCGGGGGCGACGAGCCTTTCCGAGCCCTAGTCCGCGGTGAGTCGCTCGATCTCTTCCTTGATCAGCGTCTCGGCGAGGACGGGGACGACCTCCCACACCACCTTCTCCACCACCTCCCGGGAGAGGGACAGGACGCCCTGGATCTGGTCTGCAGTCAGGCCGAGCTGCTCGAGCTGGGTCGCGAGCCCGGCCGGGAGCGCGATGGCCGCGGCCCCGGGGCCGCCAATGGGGCCGGGGGACGGCGAAGGGGTCGCCTCGACGCCGCGCGGCGCGGCAGGCCCGCCGGGCGCAGGGCGCATCGCCGCGGCCGGTTGCGGCGCGGGGACGCCGGGCGCCGCGTGAGGCGACGAGCCGGGCCGTCCCGCTGCAGAGGGAGTGGCCGGGCGGACCGCCGGGGTCGCCGACGGGGCAGGGCGAGCGCCCGGGCCCAGTCCCATTCCCGGCCGCGTCATCGGCACGGACGACGCGGGCGGCCCGCCCGCGGGTCGCGCCGCCGGGGAAAAGTGACCCAAGGCGGGACGCGCCGGAACGGTGGCGGCCGGAGCCGGGGCGGCGGGGGCCGGCGCGGGGGCCGGCGCGGGGGCCGGCGCGACCGGTCGCGGCCCAGCCGGCTGGGGTCGCGCCGCCGGCGCCGGGGCCGCCGGGCGAGCCAGCGGTCCGGCTGCGGACTTCCGCACGACGGCGTTCACCTTGTCGATCAACTGCTGGGTGTCGAAGGGCTTGTCGATGAAGTCATCGACCCCCGAGCTTGCGCCGCGGGCGCGATCGAAGGGCTGCTGCTTGCTCGAGAGAAGGACGACCGGCAGGTGTGGCGCCCGCTCTTTGATCTGCTGGCACAGCTCGTAGCCGCTCTCGGTCCCGAGCTGCGCGTCCACCACGGCCACGGCGGGGTTCTCGCGCGTCAGCTTGCCGAGGGCATCGCCGCTGCTCTCCGCCAGAATCGTTCGAAATTCCTCACCCGCGAAGGTGATCTCCAGGACCCGTCGGAGGGTCTTGCTGTCATCTACAGCCAGTACTGTCGTGGTCACGGGACCTCCGATATGCGGGCAACGGTCCGGTGGATCATCCGGGGGCGCGCGAAAACTGTCAAGGAATTCGCCCCCCTCCTCCGCGGCGAGGGTGAGCCCACGTCGCCATCGGTGACCGGTTCGGGACTCGCGCGCGCTCCAGGGCGGCGAGGTTGACGGTGCCGGGTGCGGGCGACAGTCTCTGGCTGGTGGCCGCGCTCAACAGCCGTGCTCGGGCGCTCCTGCACGCGGTCGTGACGGAGTTCATCGCCACTGGCGAGCCCGTCGGCAGCCGCACTCTGCAGCGGAAGTATGGGTTCGACCTCTCTCCCGCCACCATCCGCAACGTGCTCGCGGACCTCGAGGATGACGGCTACCTGGCGCAGCCGCACACCTCGGCGGGCCGCGTCCCGACGGCCCTGGCCTTCCGTACCTTCATTGATGCCCTGCTGCAGGCGAACCGGGTAGACGGCCCCCGCTCCGAGGCGATCGACGGTTGGCTCGCGGGGCTCCACCCCGGCTCCGACATCGTGCGAGAGAGCGGGCGGCTCCTCTCCGACCTCACCGGGGCGCCCGCCGTGGCGGCGCGCCCGCGGACCGTCGCGCGGGCGCTGCGCAAGCTCCGGTTCATCGTTACCCGCCCGGGCGAGTTGCTGGCGGTCGTCGTGTTCGCCGACGGCGCGGTGGAGAACCGCTACCTGACGGTGGAGCGCGCGCTCGACGAGGCGCAGCTCGACCGCATCCATCGTATCCTGGAGGAGGCCGTCGAGGGGCAGACGCTGCCGGCGCTGCGGGAGCACTTCGCGGCGCGCCTCGCGCTGGCCCACGACGATCTCGCCGTGTCCGTGCGGCTGGGGCTCACCCTCGTCGAGGAGGCGCTGCGCGACGCGGACCGCGGCGTCGATTTGGTTGTCGAGGGCCTGGCGCGGCTGCTCGATCGGGACGACCCTTACCGATCCGGGGACCTGCGCGAGCTCTACCGGGTGCTGGAGGACAAGGCGCGCCTGGTGACACTGCTCGACGGGACGCTTGCCTCGACGCACGTTCAGGTCTTCTTCGACGAGGAGGTGACCGGCTCGCCCTGCTCGCTGAGTGTCGTCGCCGCGCCGTACCGCGAGGAGTCGGGGCCAGCCGTCGGTGCGGTCGGGATCATCGGGCTGGCGCGGATGGACTACTCGACCGTCGTGCCGCTGGTGAGCGCCGCAGCGGACGCGGTGTCGACGGCCTTCACGCGGTCGCGCAAGGACCCGCCGCGGTCGAAGGACGGGTGACGCGGGTCCCTTTGGTGTCGGGGATCCCAGCGCTCAGCGGCGGGCTTCGCCAGGCGACCGGGGGCTCCAGCACCGAAGTGCGGTCGGCCGGTAGGGGTCCGGGGATCGCTCACCGCTCGGCAAGCGCCGGGGATCCCACCCGAGTTTTTCGTGTATGGTGGCGCCATGGCAGCGGCGCTCACCGAGCCGGTCGAGCCAGCGGTGCCGTTCGGGCCCATCGATCACGCGGTCAGGGCGGTGCTGGCGGGGGACGCGGAGGCGGGCCTCGGGTGGGCTGGCGCGCGGCTCGCGGCGGCTCCGGAGGATCCGATCGCACCGCTCGTGGTTGGTCGCTGCCTTGGTCGCCTGGAGCAGCGCGCGCTTGCCGCGAGGGCGCTTGCCGTCGCCCTCGACGTTGCCCTCGACGTCGGCGCGCTGCCCGCGGCGGTGGCAGCCTGCGCGGGTCTGCGCGACCTCGGTGAGGACGCGAGCCCGGCCTACGAGCGTGTCGCGCAGCGCTTTGCACGGGGCTCCCGCGTCGCTTCCGTCAGCTCCCACGCGCCGCCAGCGCTCACCCCGACGCTGGGGATCGAGCCTCTCCCGCCCGAGCAGGCACTCGCGCTAACGGCGAGGGCGATCGAGGTGGCGACCGCCGCGCGCGAGCGGCGGCTCGCGGCCGGCAAGCCGCCGCAGGGCGCCTCGGTCCCGCCCCTCTCGACGCTGCAGCCCGCGGCGCTGCGCGCGGTCATCGAAACCTTCGACGTGATCTATCGGGACGTCGGCTCGGTGCTGGTCGAACAAGGCACCCGGAGCGCCGATGCCTTCGTCGTGGTCCGCGGGGAGCTCGAGGTGCGCCGCGTGCGGCGCGATGGCACCAGCGTGGCGATCGGGCGCCTCGGCGCGGGCGCTCTGCTCGGCGAGGTGGCGCTGCTCTCGCGTGCGCCGCCCACCGCCAGCGTGGTCGCGGTGCGCCCCGCCATCGCTCTGGTCGCCGGCCAGGCGGCGCTGGACGCGGTTGCGGAGCGGCTCCCAGAGGTCGGCGAGGAGCTCGCGGCCCACTGCCGGGGTCGGATGGTGGCCAACCTCGTTCGCAACAGCTCTCTCTTCGCCGGCATCGACGCCAGCGAGCGCCTCGGCGTGATGGTCCGCTTCGTCACCCGCACCTACGAGGCTGGCGAGCTCCTGATCGCGCAGTCGGCCGACACGGACGGCCTTCACCTCGTCGCCTCGGGCGAGGTCGAGGTTCGGCAGCGGCGCGGGGCCGAGACGGTCCACGTGGCGGATCTTGGCGTGGGGGAGGTCGTGGGCGAGATGGGCCTCGTGCTCCGGCGTCCGGCCGCCGCCGACGTGGTCGCCAGGGTGCCGACGGTGACGCTGCACCTGCCGCGGGACGGCTTCCTCGATCTCATCAAGGAGTACCCCGCGGTCCTGGCCGAGCTCTACGATCTCGCAGTGCGCCGGGACCAGCAGTCCTCGGGGGTCCTCGCCCTGGACGGGTTGGCCGCGGACGGTTGCATCATCCTGTGACGAGCCGCCCGCCCCGGGGGCCGACCTTGACCGACAGGGCGGACGCGGCTAATCCCCGGCCATGAGTCTGCCTCGACCGTCCGTCTGGTTCGCCGCCTGCTTGCTCGCGCTGACCTGCTTCGTCGCTGCTCCTGCGGCCAGCGCCCAGGCGAAGGTGGCCGTCATCGACACCCAGAAGGCCATCATGGAGACGGAGGACGGCTTGCGCGCGCAGGCGACGTTGAAGAAGCTCTTCGACAACCGCCAGCGCGAGCTCGACCGCAAGCAGGACGAGCTGCAGAAGGAGAAGGAGGACATCGAGCGCCAGCGCGGCGTCTTGAGCAAGGCCGCCCTCCAGAAGCGCGTCGAGGACTGGCAGCGCGAGGTGGTGAACCTCCAGTCCAAGTTCGTGGAGTATAACCAGGAGCTCCAGCAGAAGCAGAACGAGCTCACCCAGCCGATCTACGTCAAGACGATGGCGATCATCGAGCGGCTCGCGCGCCGCGATGGCTACGACATGGTGGTGGACAAGCAGGCGGTGCCGTACTTCCGCACCGACCTCGATCTGACCGACCAGGTCATCCGCATGTACAACGAGGGCGGCGCCGTCGAACCGGCGAGCAAGCCGGCGGCGACGGGGTCGATCGCGCCCCGGTCGGCCCCGGCGACCACGCGGGCCCCGGCGGCCACCAAGGCCCCGGCGCCCACGGCCAAGTGACGGTTTCGGGGTGGGGACCCGTTCGGGCCGCCTGAAGGAAGCTGTCCGGCAGGGCGCCGCCTCAGGAGGGGGCGCGGGGCCGCGCCTTCGTTGGGGGGAAGGGGCTCGACCGAGCGCCCGCCGTGGTGGCTACTTGGTTTCGAAGAGGTCGTCGAAGACGGCGTCGAACTCGTCGTCCTCCCCGACGGAGCGCCGGGGAGCCGGGGCCGCGGCCCGTCCCAGCGAGCGTTCGACCTCGGCGATACGGTCTGCGATGTCTCGGTACGCGGGGTCGCGCCGCGCGATCTTCCGGTAGTAGTAGAGCGCCTCCTCGGGTTGCCGCTTCATCTCCATCACGATCCCGAGGTCGTAGTAGAGGCTCATCTCCTGCTCGACCGTCTTCTTCTTCGCCTCGAACCCCCGCTTGTACGCCATCTCCGCGGCATCGAGGTTCCCCTGCTCCAGCTCGATCATGCCGATCATGGCGTAGCAGGTGCACTCGCGATCCGGGTCGCGCGCCGCGAGTTCGAACTCGGTCGTGGCGTCGGCGAGCAGCATCATCTCCTTGTAGGCGACGCCGAGATCGTAGTGCGTCGCGGCGTCGGCGTCGGGCACCTGCTGCCGCACCCCCTCCTTGAACTGGGCGAAGACCTGGTCCACGTCGATGTCGTCGTGGATCGCGTGGCCCCCCTTCCTCCCTCGGGCGGGGGATGGCTCGACCGCGCCGAGACCGGCGGCGATCTCGAAGGCGCCGCCGCGCGCCTCGGTCCCCCGGGTGAGCGGGGCGCGCGAGGCCTGCAGGCGTGAGCGCTCGATGGTGCCGCTCTCCCCCGTCGCTCGCGCCGCCTGCTCGACCTCGCGCAGCCGCTCGAGCACGAGCGGGTGGTTCGGCGTCCGTGCGAGCTGATCCTGGAGGATCGCGCGCGCGTCGTCGTGCAGGCCTCGACTCGAGAAGAACTCGGCCTCCTCGAGCGCCTCCTCGAGCGCGTCGTGGCTAGAGTCCGCGGGCGGCACCCCGTGGCCCCCGGCGCCGCCGGCGTCCACCGGGTGTTGCCCGGGGGCCGGCGGTTCGTAGCCCTGCGGGTACGGTTCGTAGCCCTGCTGCTCGTAGCCCTGCTGCTCGTAGCCCTGCGGGTCGTAGGCCTGCTGCTCGTAGGCCTGCGGGTCGTAGCCCGATGGCTCGTAGGCGGGCGGCTCGTAGGCTTGTGGAGACGCTCCCTGGCTCGGCACGCTCAGCTGCGAGTACCGACCGAGCCCGCGGGGGTCGGGGGCCGGGGGCGTTCGCGGCGGCGGTAGCGGTGGGAGACTGCGCTCATAGCCAGGGCTGGCGACGGCCGTGGGGTACTCCGGTGCGCCGTCGAACGCATCATCGTCGCCGCCGAGCGGGAAGCTCGGCAGCGGCGCGTTGCCCAGGTCTCCGAATGGATCGTCCACGCCGTCGAGGTCCGTGCCCATGGCGAGCGCGGCGCTGACCTCTTCGAGATCGTAGGAGGGCAGCGGCTCCTGGGGGTCGTAGGCCTGCAGCGCGGCCGGCGGCGGCGGGCTCGGGTGGTCCCAGGCCCTCGGTGCGGGCTCGCCGAGCGAGCCGAGCACGCCCAGCGCTTCGGTGTGGTCCGGGATCAGGCGGAGCGCGTCGTGTGCGGCGGCCTTCGCGGCGTCGAAATTGCCCGCGTCGAGCTCGAGCGTCGCCACGACGACCGCCTCGTTCGCGGCCTCGTCGAGCTTGCCGGCCTCTTCGTGGATCTTGCGGAGTTCGTTGCGGACCTCGATCGCGCGCGGGTCGAGCTCGAGCGCGATGGTGAGCACCTCGGTCGCCTTCGAGTACAGGCGCAGGCGGCGAAAGGACTCCGCGTCGACCAGGGCCTTGCGGACGTGGCCGGTTCGATCGAAGACCTCGGCGGTTGCCTGCAGCTCCTCAGCCGCCTCCGCCTCCTCGTCGACCAGCACCGCGTCACTGTCGGTGGCCTCCTCGATGATCTCGATCTCGGAGTCGTCGACCGGCGCGATGGTCGTGGACACGCCTGGCGCAGAAGACGCAGCCGGCTCGAACGCGGAGCTGGGCGGCGCCATGGACGCGCTCCGGGGCGCGAGGCTCTCCAGCGCAGCCACCTGCTCGTCGTGGGGCGCGACCGTGCGCAGGTGCGCCATCAGGTTATCGAAGACGTCGCGACGGCCTTGCTCGCGCGCGATGCGCGCCATCTCCTTGTAGACCTCGATTGCCTTCGCCTCGGCGTCGATGCGCACGAACGCCTGGGCGAGCAGCGCCAGCGTGTCGAGATCCTTGGGGTTGGCCTGGAAGCAGATCTGGAGCTTCGCCAGCGACTGGAGCGCGTCTTCGCGGGTTCCTCGCTTGAGGTACAGCTCCGCGGCCGCCCGTGCGTACTGCGGGTCCTGACTGAAGTGCAGGATGCGCTCGATCACCTTGAGGGCGTCGTCGCCTCGTCCTCCCTCGATCAGGAGCTCGGCGGCGCTCCAGAACGTGGCCACGGCTCGATCGAGGTCCTGGACGCGACAGAGCGCCTCCGCCAGCCGCACGCGCGGCAGCGGATTGACCCCGTCGATCTCGACCATCTTCTCGAAGACCTGGATGGCCTCGCGGTCACGACCGGCGCGCTGGTAGCGCGTCGCCACCTCGTCCCAGGCGCTGAGCGCGTCACCCGAGAGCCCGAGCTGCGTGTAGATCTCCGCAAGCCTGGGCGCGACGTGCCCGTAGCGGTCCGCCAGCTCGGGCGCGTGAGTGCGGATCAGCTCCCGGACCTGCTTGTAGACGGCGATGGCCTTGAGCGCGAACCCCTGCGAGGCGTAGTGCTGGCCCACGCGGTCATAGGTGGCGATGGCGTCGGCGTAGGCCTGCATCCGCGCCTGCAGATCGCCGATCTTGAGCAGTGTCCGGGCGTCCCGCGGATCCTGCTGGACGATCTTCTGGTACTCCTTGATCGCCCGGTCGTACTGTCGCTTGTCGACGTACTTCTGAGCGGCCAGGAGGATCTTCTCGCGTTCGGTCGCCACGGCTGCTCTGAACGGACGTTCGGGGACGCCGGAAACACCGGCGTGAGCGGAAAATTCTACGGGTTAACGGTGGGTTCGGTCAAGGCGCGGCCCTGCGGGAGGCCCTCGCAGGTCGGCGCGGCGACGGGCCGCACGGACCCGCTGTGACTTGACGGCGGGGGGGCAAGAGCGACCGAGGCAAAGCCAAGAGGTCGCGACGGCGGCGCGGAAGGCCGCGTGCATGGCGCAAGCGACCGAGGCGATGCGGATGACCCTCACCTGTCGCACGGCTTCTCACGGACCGTTCGCCAAGCGTCGAGCCAGCGCACCGACGACGTGGTGGGGGGGGGGACACCACGGGAAGGCGCCCTGAATCCTGCCACGCATCGCTCGCTTCTGCACCTAAGACTCGCGCTGATCGCTTCGTGTCACGCCTTGGCCGCAATGCCCGTCGTCCCCGTCGCCTCCCGACGAGCCGTCGCGGCCCCAACGTCTGGCACCGCGGCTCGCGCTGGGACGGGTGCGCCGGACGAGCCCCCACTTCGAAGTCCCTCGGGCTCTGCTCCGGGGGGGACCGAACGCGCGCGGAGGCGCCGTTGTGCCCTCGTCTAGCCTCGCGCAAGGGACGCTGGGGCGAGGGCGCGTGGCGGTTCCGGCGCGTGACACCTCGCCTGAAAAGGTGCGACTCTCACTAGCAACCCTCCCGAAACACGGGGCAGGGTAGCCAGGCCCCGAGATGAGCTCGCGGCCCCCGGCGATGGCCGGACCGGCCCCGGGCCTTGGTAGAGCGCCGGCGGCAGCCTCGATCCGGCTGCCGGACGGATTTCCGGGCTCACCGAAGTCGGACGAAAAGCCGGGTCTGCCGCCATGATGCCCCAACGCACATTCGTAGCCGTTATCGGTCACGGGCCGACGCTCGAGCGCGAGGAGGGCGCCGCGGCCACGCTGGCACTGCTGGGGGCCAACGTTCGGACGCTGGATCTCTGGGACGACCCGGCCAATCTCATCGAGGACGACGATGACGAGCAGCAGATCCGGCCTCGGGTCCTCCTTTTCGAGGCCCTGGATCGCCCGGATCTCGCGGTCGCCGCCTTCCGCGCGGTGCGCCGAGAGTCGTACTTCGACAACGTGGGCGCCCTGGTGGCGGTGACGGTCGGCCAGGTCGCACGCATCGACCCCGCGGCGGGGTTCGATGACTTCGTGCTCCACCCCTACGTCCCGGAGGAGCTCTACGCCCGGATCCGGCTGCTCGAGTGGCGCCGGAGCGAGTTTTCCACGGACGAGCGGTACAAGGTCGGCGGTATCGTGGTCGACCGGGCCGCGCACGAGGTAACGGTTGACGGTCGCCGGATAACCCTGACCGCCAAGGAATTCGCGCTCCTCGCCTATCTGTGCGAGCGCCGCGGGCGGGTGCTCACGCGGGATCACCTCCTCGCACGGGTGTGGGGCAATCGCTACGATGGCGGCCCCCGCACGGTCGACATCCATGTGCGCCGTCTCCGCGCCAAGCTCGGGGACGCGCTCCCGCTCGAGACCCTACGCGGCTCTGGCTACAAGCTTCGCGGCCTCAGCCCGGAGGAGCCGCGGGGCGAAGCCCCGTCGCCGCGCCACCACCCGCGCGCGCCCAATCCGGCCGAGCGACGAGCGGACCCGCGGAAAGCGGCCGAGCGCCCCGGGGACGACGACGACGACCGCTAGAGCGCCGATCGGTTCGCCAGCCGCGTCGGGGGTAGCTGCGCCCGGGGGATTGGGCTAGCTCGTCCGTTCGAGGAGACCCGACATGCTCGTGATCTCGATGGGTTGTCCGGCGGGCGTGGGACCGGAGGTCGCCGTGGCGGCGGCGGCCCGGCGCCCGCGAGCCCCCGCGGTCATCGTCGGTGACGCGGCCACCCTGCACGCCGCGGCCGAGCTGGTGGGGGTGCCGCGGCGGCGGCTCGTGCCGTTCACCGGCGAAGCGCCTCCGCCGGGGCGGATCGCCGTCCTCCAGGTGGGGTCCCCACTGGCCGCGCGCGATCGCGCTGCTGGTCGTCCGACGCGCCGGAGTGGCGCCGCTCAGCTCGCCTACGTCGGCGCGGCCCTCGATCTCGCCCGCGCCGCGCCGGGGCGAGCGCTTGTCACCGCGCCGGTGAGCAAGGCCGTGATCGCGCGGTCCGGCGCCCCGGGCGCCGCGGGGTTCCTCGGTCATACCGAGTGGCTGCGAGACCGGGACGGCGCCAAGGCCGCCGTGATGTGCTTCGTGTCGGAGCGGCTCTCCACCAGCCTCGCGACGACCCACGTCCCCATCGTGGATCTGCCGCGCCGGATCGACGCGGCGAGCGTCGCGGATGCCACCTACTGGCTCGGGCGGCTCCTGCTCGCCCTCGGGCGCACCGCACCGCGCCTCGCGGTCTGCTCCCTCAACCCGCACGCCGGCGAAACCGAGTTGCTCGGCGAGGAGGAGCGGACGGCGATCCTGCCGGGGCTGCGCGCGGCGCGCCGCCGGCTCCGCGGCGCGGTGGGGGTCGAGGGACCCATCGGCGCGGAAACCGCCTACCGGAAGGCCTACGCAGGGGGCTTCGACGGCGTCGTCGCCATGTACCACGACCAGGCCACCATCCCGCTGAAGCTGGTCGCCTTCGGATCCGCGGTGAATGTCACCATGGGGCTGTCCGTCCTGCGCACGAGCGTCGACCACGGCACCGCCTACGACATCGCCTGGCGGGGCGAGGCGAGCCCGGCTGGCATGCTCGCGGCGCTCGACCTCGCGGCGCGTCTGACGACCCGTTGATCGCACCCCCGTCGTCGTCAGCGGGCGACCGGGTCCGACGGTGAACCCAATCCACCGACCCCGGCCTCACGGCGCGGGGTCTTTTCCAGTGGAGCCGAGGAGGATCGAACTCCTGACCTCTTGACTGCCAGTCAAGCGCTCTCCCAGCTGAGCTACGGCCCCGGGACGAGGGGCGAAACCCTACACCATCGCGCGCGCGCTGGAAGGGAATTCTTCGGCAGGCGTCCGGCGCGGCCCGGGGCCATCACCCGGAATCGCCGGCCGCCGGAACCGCCGGTACCGGCGGCCGTACCGCCGCGCCAGGGTTCTGGGCCCCCGAGTGGGCTCAAGGCTCAGGGGCGGACGGGGCGACCGCCCGGGGCGACCCCGGCCGAACGGCCTCGGGGTGCGGTCGGGGCGGCCTGTTCCCGGGCCTGCCCGCCCGCGACGGGGTCGGGGCGTCGAGCGCGGCGTCGCGGCGCGGGTCACCGCGTCGCGACGCCGTTTCATCCGGCGCTGCGCCCCCGCTCGGCACGGTGGACGGCGCTGCGCCCGCGGCTGTCGCGACGGCGGGGTCGGTCTTCGCCAAGCCCGTCGGCGTCGGCGCGGCCAGCCACCCGAGCAAGCCCGCTAGCCCGAGCCCCACACCGAGGAGGGGCAGCCAGGCTGGGGTCGGGCTCTCGTCGGCCGCCAACGTCTCTTCCGGCGGCTCGACGTGCTCGAGTGGAGACTCGCCGAGCCCTCCGCGTGGAGCCACCCGACTCTCGTCGTGGGACATGGTCGCGATCTAGGGGCAGCGACCGGTCGCGGTCAAGCGCCGTTCCCACTGGCGACGGCAGCGCGGCGACCCGTTGGCGGTGCTACCCTCGCGCCCCCCCGCTGCGGGGCGGGCGACGATGGTTGAGCCGCGCTTCGCAGTCGTCGCCAAGGCGGCGCCCGCCGGCGATCTCGCCGCCGCCTTCTGCTCGCGGCTGACCGAGCTCGACGGTGTTCGCCTCGTGCCGCACGTGGTCGAATCGCACCAGGCGCTCAGCGCCGACCTCGTCCAGGTGCGTTGCGAGGTCGCCCGGGCCCCGCCCCGTGAGCGGCGCCGTCCTGCTTGACCGACTGCGAGCCGCCCACCTACGCTGCGTGGGCGCTGCGCGACAGCGGCGCGCGCGCAAGCGCCGAGCGATCGATGGCACAGCAGAGCCAACGTTACCGGGTCATCGAGAAGATCGCTTCGGGCGGCATGGCGGAGGTGTTCCGCGCCGAGAGCGCGGGGCTGGAGGGCTTCAAGAAGACCGTCGCCATCAAGCGCGTCCTGCCGCATCTCTCCGAGAAGAAGCAGTTCATCGGGATGTTCCTCGATGAGGCGCGCCTCAGCGCGCACCTGTCGCACTCGAACTGCGTGCAGGTCTTCGACATCGGCGTCGGCGACAACACCTACTTCATCGTGATGGAGTTCGTGGACGGCGCGGATCTCAAGGGCGTCGTCGAGTACCAGAAGCGCGTCGGGCGGAGGATCCCCGTCGAGGAGGCCTGCCTCATCTGCGTCCGGATCTGCGAGGGGCTCGCCTACGCGCACGACGCCCGAGACCCGAAGGGCAACCACCTGCACATCGTTCACCGCGACATGTCGCCGCCGAACGTGCTCATCACTCGGCACGGCGAGGTGAAGATCGTGGACTTTGGGCTCGCCAAGGCCAACAGCCAGCTCGAGAAGAGCGAGCCTGGGATCATCAAGGGCAAGTTCAGCTACCTCTCGCCGGAGGCCGCGCTCGGTCGCCCCGTGGACGCGCGCACGGACATCTTCGCCGTCGGCATCATCCTCTGGGAGCTCCTCGCCGGGCGCCGCCTCTTCATGGGGGACTCGGACCTGGAGACGGTGCGCCTGGTCCAGTCCGTCACGGTCCCCCCGATCCGGCAGCTCAACCCCAAGGTCACGCCCGAGATCGAACGGGTCATCGCGCGCGCGCTCACGCAGGACCCGAACGACCGGTACCAGACGGCGCGCCAGTTCGGCGAAGACCTGAACAACATGCTCTTCCACCTCGACCGGGCCGTGTCGTCCTTCGACATTGCCAAGCTGGTCGAGCCGGTCGCGGCGGAGCGGACGGCGCGGGCGAAGCGTCGCGGCTCCGACAAGTCCTCGCTCATCGGGTCGATGATCGAGGAGGTGCTCTTCGAGTTCCGATCCCTCGACGACTCCGACGGATCGCAAGGGAAGGTCCTCGGGTCCGCGCCTCTGCAGATCGACGCCTTCGAGCGCGCGGACGAGTGGGGCGCCGAACTCGGCGGCTACGGTGGTGCCGACGAGGTCGTCCCGGCCTACGGCTCGGGGCCGCATCGGGCGGTCGAGTCCTTCAACCTCGCCGCCCTCGAGGAGGACCCAAGCACGCGCCGCGCGGGCGAGTCGGATCCCCCCCCTGCCGACGCGCTGGACGACACCCCGCCCCCCGCGCCGTCCAGCCACGGCCGCCTACCGCAGCCGAGCTCCAATCTCACCTTCATCGTGCTGCTGGTGATGGTGGTCTTGCTCGGCGGGCTCGCCGGGGCTTATTTCGCGGGCGCCTTCAGCGGCTGAGCCGCGGCCCGGGGCGCACGGGGGGCGGTGGCCGCTGCCCCGTCGTTTTCCGCCCTGGGCTCACCCTCGCCGGACGCGACGGTCGCGCGGTCGCGGCGCGTCCTTGGCGGCAGGCGCCTGCCTCGCTTCGGCGTCGCCGCCGCGCTTGCGGCCGTCGATGCCGGAGAGGCCATCCTTCAGGGCGCGGATCCCGGTGCCAAGATCCCGCCCAATGGTCGGCAAGCGTGACGCTCCGAAGAGGAGCATCACGACCAACGCGACAATCAGGATCTCCGTGAAGCCCAGGCCCATGGGCGGCCTCCCACCGTTCGAGCTAGCACGCGCCGAACCGGTCCGCAACGATGGTCCGGACCGGC
>CAYZQO010000069.1:0-31564 GCA_964480725.1 uncultured Polyangiaceae bacterium
TACATCGAGGTCATCGGCACGGGAGTGCAGGGCGCCAGCCTCTCCTGGTACTAGCTGCTACCGGACCAACCGGCTGAGCATGTTCTTCAGCCGCACCCCCAGGTGCAGCACCTGCGCCACCTGTGCCGGAGAACACGTTCCCATGGCGCCAGCGATCTCCACCGCCGCGCAGGCCTCGCAGCATTCCGCGAGCGCGATGCCGTAGGCCCGGCTCTTGTCCGCGGTGGTCTGCCGCGCGGCGCCCTCCGCCGTGTTGAGCGCCGCGCTGGCGGCGCTCTTTCGCGCCTGCATCCGCAGGTGCGCATCGCGGATCCGGGCCGAGCCGACCGCCTTCACCAGATCGAGTGCGACCTGATAGGCGACGAGACGATGGTGAGGGAGCGACGACGAGGAGGCTTCGGGGGGATTCATGCCCAACTCGACGCAGGCCTCGTGACAGCGCCCCTCCGCCTCCTTTCACCCCCGCCCGGCGCTGGCGCGGGGGGACCCGCGTCGCCCGGGTCCCGCGCAGCGAAAGCTGCGTGGGTGGCGGCGTGGGGCGCGCCACCGGGCGGAAATCCCCCCGAGGCCGACCGTCAGGACCATCGAGCTCGCCCGCCGTTCGTTCCGGCGGTTTCGAGCATCCCCGCCGCATAGCCAAGCCCGCGCTTCGTTCCCGCTCCCGCTCCCGCTCCCGCTCCCGCTCCCGCTCCCGCTCCCCAAACCTCTCCCTTCCCCACCGACCCGACCGCCATTCAGTGGTGCGGATCCTCCGCCGCCTCCTCCCTCCCATCCCCTCGCCGTTCGAGGATCCGCGCCAGCACCTCGTCCATCACCCCCCCCATCACCGGCTCGACCCCCACCGCCTCGGTCAGCGTGCCCATCCGCGCGAGCCACACGAGCTCGCTCTCGACCTCGCGGAAGGCCGTGTGGCTCCGCGTGCGGCCGAGTCGCTCGCGCGCCCAGAGCTGGACAGCCATCCCCGCGCGGGCCGAGGGGCCGTCGCCCGCGCCGTCCTCCCCGGCCTCGTGGCCCTGGTGCTCCAGCAGCACGCCGAGCTCAGCGTACAGAGGGAGCTGTCGGTGGAAGAGCCGCCACGGGATGCGGCCGGGCAGGCCGCTCGCGGCGAGCGCGTCTGCCGCGCGGCGCTCGAGCCTCGCGGCGTAGCGCCGGTCGGGGGCGCCCGAGGCGCGCCCCTCGCGGTAGAGGCGCCGGTAGCCCGGGAGAAGGTCGGGGTGGTGGCGCTCGAGGGCGTCGAGCCAGGTCCGCTGCTGGATCCCGGGGCGCACCGTCAGGCCGCCGAGGCAGACGAAGTCCGCTCCCGCGTCCCGTACCGCCGCTAGCAGCGCCGTGAGCGCCTCCGGCTGGTCCGACAACCCCGGCAAGAGCGGCATCGCCATCACCCCCGCGCCGAGCCCCAGCGCCTTGGCGCGGCGGAGCAGGCGCAGGCGCTCCGCGAAGGGCGCGGCACCCGGCTCGAACTGCTCGCGCAGCCGCTCGTCCGTCGCTGTGAGACTGAAGGAGAGGATGGCGCGCTGGCGCTGGTTGATGCTCGTGAGCAGGTCAAAGTCGCGCTCCACGAGCGCCGACTTGGTGAGCACGTGCACGGACAGACCCCGCTCGTGCACCAGCTCGAGCGCGCGCCGCGCCAGCCCGAACTCCGCCTCCGCGGGCTGATAGGTGTCGCACACGCCGCCGCCCAGGAGCAGAAACCCCGGCTCCCGCACCCGGGACAGCTCGCGCTCCAGAAGCTCCGGAGCGTTGCCCTTGACCTGGATGTTCGCCGCGAAGTCCCCGGGCACCCGGTAGCGCTCGGCTCGACCCTCGCAATACGCGCAGGCGTGCTCGCAGCCGCGGTACAGGTTCAGGCCGAACCGCCCGAGCAGCCACGGATCGACCGTCCCCGAGGGCCGGGCGAGGCTCCGGGCGGTGATGAGCTGGTACCGGGCCGCCATACCGCTGGGGGATTGTATCCCGTCGGGGGGCAGGGGCTCGTCCGTCGGGCGCCGGGGTCCCGTCCGACTCGACGACGGCGTCCCCCCCCGCCGCTGCGCCGGCCCCGGATCCGCTTGCGCGCCCCGGGGACAGAGGGCCAGGATCCCCAGCGCCCTGCGCCGGATCCGCCCGCTTGGGATCCGAACCCGGACGGGCGACGCGAAAGGACGACGACGATGAGGTGCTCCGCCATCGGCGGCTTGGTGATCGGTCTGGGCGCCCTCGCGCTCGCAGCGGGCTGCAACGACGACGTGGATCGGGTCAGGCCGGAGTCGCCGGGAGTGGGAGGCGAGGGCGGGGGCTCGACGGGTGACGCCGGTGGTGGTTCGGCCGCCAATGCAGGCGGGGGCGCAGCCGGCGACGCCGGCGGGGCTGGGCCGGCGGATCCCTGCGGCCCGGTCGACCCGGCCCTTGCCGAGGGCGACGCCGACGCGCTCTTCGGGGCGCCCGAGGTGCCGACCTTCGATCTCTACCTGCCCGCGGACGAGTGGGAAACGCTGCAGGTGAACGCCCGCGACGAGCAGTTCGTCGCGGCCCAGGCCTGCTACGAGGGGCGAGCCATCGGGCGGGTGGGGCTTCGGTTCAAGGGGAGCTACGGTTCGCTCTACAACTGCTTCGACGAGAGCGGCGTCAACACCTGCCGCAAGCTCAGCATGAAGCTCAAGTTCAGCGAGTACGATCTGAGCAATCGCTTCTTCGGGCTCAAGCGCCTCAACCTCCAGGGGTATCGCTACGACGCGACCTACATCAAGGAGCGGCTCGCCTACGACCTCTTCCGGGCAATGGGGATCGCGGCGCCGCGGGCGGCCTGGGCGCTGGTGCGGGTCAACGACGAGCCGCAGGGCCTGTTCGGAATGGTCGAGGCCATCGACGGGCGCTTCACCGAGGACCGCTGGCCGGACCACGGGGACCAGAACCTGTACAAGGAGACCTGGCCCATCAACACCGACGTGGACTGGGTCACCGAGCGCCTGAAGACCAACGAGGAGGTGGGGGACGTCTCCGCGTTCGTCGCCTTCTCGGCGGCGATGCTGGCCGCGGATGAGGCGGACCTGCGCGACACGCTCGGCCGGTTCGCCGATCTCGACTACTTTGCCCGCTACATGGCGGTGGACGACGCCATCGCCAACTACGACGGCGTCACCGCCTACTACAGCAGTGAAGACGCGGCCTGGGCCGGCAATCACAACTTCTACTTCTACGAGGAGGCGCCCGATCGGTTCACCATCATCCCCTGGGACGTCGAGTCGTCGATGCTGCCGAGCGTCGGGTTCGCCGACGTACCGCGCTGGTCCGAGCTGCCCGACGACTGCACCCGCCAGTACCGCGCCTGGACCTCGGGCGATGCCCTCGTCATCGCCCCCGGTTGCGATCGAGTCTTCCGCGCGCTCGCCGCCGACCTCACCGCCTACCGCGCCGCGGGGCAGGAACTCCTCGACGGCCCCTTCACGGAGGCGGCGCTGCTCGCCGCCATCGACGAGCGGGCGGCGTTTGTCCGCGAGCACGCCGTCGCCGATCCGAACGGCCCCGGCGAGCAGGCCTTCGAGGACGACCTCGCTTACCTCAAGGGTCAGGTCCCGCTGCTCGTCGCCCGCTTCGAGCACCTGCTCGCCGGGGACTCTTGGACGAGCCTGGCCTTCAGCACGACCGAGGTGAACGGCTTCGAGGAGCAGGACGACTTCGGGCTGGTGATGGGGCCGATGCTGCTCACAAACCCGAGCTCGGACGTCTCGATCGCCGTCAACACCACCGAGCCGATGGTCGGCGCACAGGATCTCTTGATGAGCTTCACCTACCGGAACGAGGTCGAGCCGTGGCAGCAGTGGATTCACTACCGCGCCGCGCTGGCGGAGGGGCCGGTGGATCTCCGGGGGATGACCGGCATCCGGCTGTGGGTGCGCGCCGATCGGGCGCGGGCCCTGCGTTTCGATCTCGACAGCCCCGAGGAGTCGGCCGCAGTCGAAGGGATCCGGCTCGGCTGGGACGTGCCCGTCACCCCGGAGCCCACCCAGATCGAGGTGTTGTTCGCGGACGCGGCGGTGCCCGGCTGGGCCGTGGATCAGGGGCGTGACCCCGGCGACGATCCGCAGGCCATCCTCGCCAGCGTGACCGGGCTCGCGTTTCACCCCCTCTGCGCCGGGCGGAGCTCGCTGACCGGTCAGCTCCCTGAGGGCGAGACGGACCCAGGCTTCTTCGCCTTCGACGAGCTCGAGTTCTTCTAGATCCTGATCCCGTCACGCCCTGCGGTGGGCCCTGCTGTCTTCCTCCAGCGCCTCGATGAAGGCCTTGGCGTTCTTCAGCCTGCCGGGGCGTGGCGGCCACGACGCCGGCGACGTCCCCACAGGACTAGCCCGATCAAACCGCTCAGACCGACCCCCATCCCCGTGGGCCTCGCCGTCGGTGTTGCGCAGTTGCATCCACCGTCGTCGTCGCTCGCGTTGGCCTCCCCGGGCTCCGCACCGCCGGTCGCCTGAGGGCTGGTCGCGCCGGTACCGCTTGCCGCTGTCGCGTTGCCCGTCCCGACGAGCCCGCCCGTGGTGGAGCCTGACCCGCCGGTGGCCGCTCCGCCCGCGCCAGGGGTGGTCCCCCCGGTCACCGGCGTCCCGCCCGTCGGTAGGCCGCCGGCGGCCGTTCCGCCACCTCCGGTCACGACCCCGCCGGTGGCTACGCCGCCGGTGGTCACCACCCCGCCGGTGCCGCTCGTGGCGCCACCGGTAGCCACGACCCCACCGGTCCCGCTGGTGCCGCCGGTGTCGACGTCCCCGCCGGTTCCGGCCGTGGCGCCACCCGCGCCGCCGTCCATGCCGCCCGTGCTCGGCGCCCCGCCACCCGTACCGCCCACGGCGGCCTCGCAATCGGTCCACACCTCACCGGGCGTCCCGCCGCCGCCCGGGTCGGTGCCCTGGGTGCCCTGCAGGCGGAAATAGATGCCGTACCGGTCCTGATAGCGCTGGTACTGCGGTGTGAAGCGCAGCTGTTCGTCCTCGTCGGTGTTCCGCAGCGTGAACTCTAGCGCTCCGGGCGTCTGGACGAGGTTGTCGTTGATGTTGGCAATCCAGTCCTCGACGGTGCCGCTAAGGATCGCGATGGTGTCCTTCGCTGGCGTGGGCGGCGGCGCGGCCTTCTCCGAGGCCCACTGCGGCTCCGACACCATGTTCTCGGCACCCATCCCCGCGCTGAGCACCACGGGCCCATACCGGAAGGCCACCGCGTTCTCGTTGTCCGGCAGTCGCGATACGGTCACGTCTGCGGGCAGGACGTACCGGATCGTGTCGCCCGCGTTCCACACTCGCGACACCTCGAAGTAGCCGTCGAGTGCCTGGGTGCAGATCGGCTGACCGTTGACCGAGAGCGTCGCAAGCTCTCCGGCCGCGAGCCAATCCGGCATCCGGAGCTTGATCCCGACCTCCTCGGCGGGCGCCGAGTCGATCGTGAACGACACCGTCGGTGCCAGTGGTACCTCGGCCGTCTGGGTCAACGACAGCGAGCGCTCGGGCCAGCTCAGGGTCGAGCTGATGAAGAGGTTCACGTAGAGGTCGGCGTCGTCGTGGAAGTAGATGCTGTCGTTGAGCTTGGTGTAGTTCTCCATGCCCGTGCCGGTGCAACACCAGAAGGTGTCGGTCTCCCGCCCAAAGACCTTGTGGTACCCCGTCCCCATCGGCTTGAAGTACGTGGTCATCCCCGTCTCCGGGTTGATGGCCGAGAGGATCTCGTTGATGAACCCCCGCTCGTAGAAGTCGGCGTACTTGACGTCCGCCGTGATCTTGAAGAGCTCCCGTGAGAGCTTGAGCATGTTGTAAGAATTGCACGTCTCGTTGTTGGTGTTGTCTCGGCGTGCGTCGAGCTGCCCGGGCTCGTGGAAGTGCTCGAGCTGGCTGTTCCCACCCGTCACGTAGGTGTGGCTTCCTACCACCATCTCCCAGAACTGCTCTGCCACGTCGAAGTAGTAGGCCTCCGCCACGCCGAGCGTCCGAAAGCGGTTCAACGCGCCGATGATCTTCGGGATCTGGGTGTTCGCGTGCCGGCCGTTGAGGATGTCTTGCCCCTGGGTCAGGGGCGAGAAGAGGGCTTCCTCATCGAAGACATGGGCCGCGTCGAGGTGGTCCTGGCTGTGCGTGTACTTGTAGAGCTCGTACAGGCAGTCGTTCATGCCACCGTACTCGACGCTCAGCACGTGCGAGCGCATGCCGCTGTCCCAGGACGAGGCCCGGCCGTGGACCCAATCGCCAAGCCTGCTGGCCACCGCCAGTGCGGCCTCGTTGCCCGTGAGCTTGTAGACCTCGATGATGCCGCTCAACACCTTGTGCATGCCGTACCAGGGGACCCAGATGTCGTCGCTCCTGGCCTCCAGGCGGTCGAAGTGGGACTCCGGGGACGCGAACAGGTAGCCGCCAGTTCGGTCCTGATAGGTTCCGAGTTCGCGGATCACGTGATCGAGAACGGCGTTGATCTCCTGGTTCCGCTGTGGGTCGACCCCGGCCGTCTGCTTGTGACCCTGCGCGAGGGCGGTCAGGTAATGCCCGAGGGTGTGCCCACGGAGCAAGCTCCAGCCACCCTCCCAGCCACCGTACAGGGTGACCCCGCTCGCCGGGTCCTGGCCCCGAGAAACCGCCTCGAACCCAGCGAGCAGTCGATCGGGATCGAGGCGCAAGAGGTAGTCGATGTCGACCGTGAAGAGCTGCTGGTAGTACGGGTCGGTGACCCGGACCCGCTCCATGTCGAAGTCCTCGAGCTGGGCGACCGCAGTCAGCGGCACCCCGGTGGCGAACGCAAGCGCGAGCGCCGAGAGGGCGGCGGGGGGAAGATGCTGGTGTTTCATGGCGTTACCTCTCTGCGGGGGACGGCCTGGCAGCCTGGGCGTCGGGCGTCGACTCCTGGGCCGAGGGCACAGCTCCAGTGCGGAGTTGCGCCTCCGGCAAAGAAGCACCTCTCGCCCCGTCGCTGGAGCGCGCTGGGGCGAGTCGGAGCCGAGGTCCGAGCGATGGGCTCGGAGACGATGGGGGCAGCTCCGACACGACAGTGTAGTTTGTCGGGATGCCGGGGTGAATGTCGCGATTCCGGCGAAGAGGGATCCGATTCCGCGCATTCGCACCGCGGCCCGAGCGTCGCGGGGCGTGCCGTCGTCGCGACGAGGAATCCAGGTTGGGAGGGAAAAAAAGGTCCTCGCCTCGAGGCGCCGCCGCGGGAGCGCTTCGGTGGTCAGGGGCCGCCCGAGCGGGGCCAGCCATCGTCGTCCCAGCCGAGTTCGGCGATGCGGAGGGTCGCGCGGCCCGCGGCGTTGGCGTCGTAGGAGTGGTAGACGTTGAAGTCGCCCTCGGGCGTCGTCACCAGGGTGTTCGAGCCGACGCCGTGCCATTGCGTGTCGCCCGCCAGCAGCAGCGTGCCGCCCCCCTCGAGCAGGGGCACGCCGTCACGGTCGAGGTAGGGGCCGCGCAGCGCGGTCGCCCGCCCCACGCGCAGGTTGCTGGTGCTGTCGACGCCACGACAGCACCAGTCGAAGGTGACGAAGAGGTAGTAGTAGGGCGTACGGTACCAGAGGAAGGGCGCCTGGACGGCGTGCGGCGCCTCGGGGCGTTCGGCCAGCGCGATCAGCTCATCGGTGGCGCGCGCGCCGCTCGCGTCGAGCTCCAGGAGCTGAATGCCGCTGCCGAAGCTGCCGAACACGAGCCAGCGCGAGGCGTCGGGGGCGACGAACGCGCTCGGATCGATCGCGTCCCACTCCACGTCCACTCCGTCGACGTCCGAACAGACGATCGGGCCCCGGTCTTGCCACGCGGGCGGGTCGAGCGCGGGGCTGGTCGCGTGCCCGATGCAGGACCACCCGGAGCCGAAGGTCGAGGCCGCGTAGTAGACGTGATAGCCGTCCCCGAAGCGCTCGACGTCGGGCGCCCAGAGCCCCGTCGCGTCGGGGACGAGCTCGCCCACCCACGCGGGCGGGGTGTCGAAGACCACGCCTGCCTCCTGCCAGGAGCGTAGATCGTCCGATACCTTTTGGGGGAGGCCCTCCCCCGTGCGATAAAGGTAATAGCGGCCGCCCGACTCGATCACCGACGAGTCGTGCGTCTCGAGATCGCCGACGAGCGCGAGGGCCTCGAGCGACCCGGGCGTCGCGCCGCCAGCACCGGCCGGCCCGGCGCCGCCCAGCCCCCCTCCGGGCCGACCCGCGTCGGCGCCGCCTTGCCCCGCGCCGGCGCCGCCACCCTGCGCGGCACCCGCGCCCGCCCCCGCCGCGCCGAGTGGTCGCTCGCGCGCCATCGCCACCAGATCGGGCCGTGACGTGCAGGCCGCCGCCAGGCCGAGCGCGCCGAGCGCGAGGAGGGGAGCGCGGGGCGCGCGGAGGGGCGGTCGCTGGCGTCGCATCTCGGTGACGGTCCTCGCGGCCTAGCGTCCCGCGCCCGGCTCGCCGAGCGTCCGTGCCTGGGCGCTGCCCGGATAGTCGCGCAGGAAGGCAGCGGTGGCCTCGCGCGCCGCGGCGACCTGCCCGAGCTGCTGCAGCGCGCGGATCCGCCCGTAGCGCGCCTCCTGGGCCAGCGCGCCGCCGGCGGTGAGGTAGGCTTCGAACGAGCGCAGCGCCGCCGCGGGCTGGGCGAGCTGGGAGAGCTGCAGCTCGCCCAGCGACACGAGCGCGGCACGGGCCTCGGCGCTGCGCGGGTGCGCGCCGATGAGCCGCTGGTACGCGGTCGCGGCGGCCGCGTAGCGCCCCGCTCCGCGCAGGCTCCGCGCCTGAGCGAGCAGCATCGCGGCGGTGGGCTCGGCGCCGCTCCCGGCCGGCGTCGGCGCGGGCGACGTCGGGGGTGACACGGTTGGCGCGGCGGGCGACAGCTCGACGGTGCGGCTCACCCGCTCGGCGCCGAGCACGGAGAAGCGCCCCTCGAAGGGGGCGTGACCGGGCGCGGTCACCGCCACGCGGTGCTCGCCGCGCCCGACGAGGGCGGACAGCGGCGCGACCCCGAGGTCGAGCCCGTCGAGCGCGATCCGCGCGCCGGGGGGGCGGGTGTCGATGTCGAGCGGCGCCGTCGCCCCCTCTGCCCAGAGCTCCGCGAGCGCGCTCAGGCGCACGTCGCGGTCCCAGCCCGCTCCCGAGGGCGGTGTCGGTCGGATACCGGCGCCGAGGATGACGCTCGCCGGGGCGCCGAGCTCGGTGCGCGAGCCGTCAACGGCTTCGACCACGACCGCGCCGTGGTGCAGGCGCACGGCGACCTCGGCGCCGTCGAGGTGCTCGACGGCGAAGACGGTGCCCCGGGCGGTGATCCGCCCGGCGGCCGTGTCGACGCTGAAGCGTGTCCCCGGCGGCTGCGGCTCGAGCCGGCAGACCACCGCGCCGTCGTCGAGCCGCAGGCGCCGGTGGCCGGCGTCCGCGTCGAGCAGGACGAGGCGGCTCCCGACGTCGACGCAGGCGGAGATCCCCGTCGAGTAGGCCAGGCACGCGCGCCCGTCCCCGCTCCGCACCGCGTCGTTCGTTCCCAGCGCAGCCCCCGCCGACGCCTGCACCCCGCGCACCTCGACGGCGCCGGACACGAGCACGAGGCTCACCGAGGTGTCACCGATCGCCACGGCGCGCGACGCCGCCTCTGGCGCGCGCTCCCGCCCGACCAGGGCCAGCGCCGCGGCGGCGGCCACCGCGGCGGCGCCGCCCGCGAGCAGCCCCCGCCGGAGCCACGCCCGGCGGACGGGGAGGCGCGCGGGGGCGGCCAGATCGACGAGGCGGGGCGGCTCCGAATCCTCCGAGAGGCAGCGGTCGAGCGACTCCCACACCCGCGCCTCGGCGGCGCAGGCCGCGCAGGCTGCGCTGTGCTCGCGCAGGAAGCGCGCGTCCTCCTCCGTGAGCGGCTCTCCGACCGCCGTGCGATCGGAGAGCCTGACCCAGCGCTGGCAAGCGGCGTCGTTCATCGGGTGCTCCTGTCGATCCCGGGCAAGCAGACCAGGTCCCGGCGGATGCGCTGCCGCACCTGCCGGCGCGCCTGGAGGAGGCGATCCTTGACCGTGTTCACCGGCGTGGCCGTGAGCTGTGCGATCTCGTCGAGCGAGTAGTCCAGGACGTGCCGCAGCACGAGCGCCGTCCGCCGGGCCTCCGGCAGCTCCGCGAGGTAATCGAGGATGGGGCGGGGGATGGCCCGCTCCGGCAGCGGGGCCGCGGCCACGGCACTCAGCGTCTCCGGATCCGCCGTCGCGTCGACCTGCGCGGCGCGCACGCGGCGCTGGCGCGCGTGGCGCACCGCCGTGCGCACGGCGATGCGATCGGACCAGGCGTAGAGGCTGCCGCCGCGGTAGGTCCGGGCCGAGCCGAGGATCTCCATGAGCGCGCACTGGACGGTGTCCTCGGTGTCCGCTGCGTGGCCCAGGACCGCGAGCGCGATGGTGCGCACCCGGCGGCGCAGCAGCACCACCAGCTGCTCCTGCGCCGCGGGATCCCCGGCCGCAGCGAGCGACATCAGCTCGGGGGCGTCGGGTCGTGCTGGGTGGGTCGCCGTCACCGTTGCCGCTCCTCGTCCGGTGGATCAGTGGCGCCGACCGGGCAGATCGGGCGGCGTTCTTCGGGGCGGCCTGAGGGCCACCCCCAGATCGAGTCGGGGTCGCGCCCGCAGCGGGGACACGAGCTCGCCCTGGTCGGTGACGTGCTCGACACGATTGAGCACGAATTCCGCGCCCCCGGTGAGGAAGAGCTCCCAGGCTCGGGCCGGCTCCCAGGCCAGCCGCAGGCGGGTGGAGGCGAACCCGGACCAGCGGGTGGCCGCGTCGGCGGCCTCGAGCGAGGCGTCGACCCGCTCGGTCCGGCGCCGGATCGGGTCGGCACCGACGCCGCCCTCCGGGCGGAGCTCAAGCCGCGGCCCTCCGATCGGGATCGCGTACCCCACGAAGAGCTCGCAGGGGTGGCGGTAGAGGGCGAGCGTGACCTCCTCCGTCCGCCGCCGGAGCGGCGGCGCGCCGAGGTAGTCGGCGCCGAGGTAGAGGGGGGAGGGGGTCGGGTACCACGCGAGCCCGAGCCTCGCGCCGTGCTGCCAGGGGTGCTCGAGGGCGTAGGGCTGCCCGCTGTACGCGAGGGAGAGCTCCAGCGGGCCCGGACCGAGGGGCGGCTCGGGCGCGGCTGCGGGCACCGGGGGCGGCGGCGGCTCGGGTGGCGCGGGTTCGGACGGCGCGGCCTCCTGCCGGGCGCGCTCGAGCAGGGCGCTCGCCGCCGAGCGGACGACGATCGCGACCTCCTCGACGCTGGTCGAGCCCGTGCCCGTCACGGGGATCCGGCGCTCGCGCAGGCTCGACCCCGCGGGCTCGTAGAAGTGCACGACGAGCGCTGTGGGCGTCCGCTCCACGAGGACGAAGGCGAGCAGCGCTCGTCCCCCCACCAGCGCTGCCGGCGCGGAGAGATCCCCGCCGGGAGTGTTTGCGGAGAGCACGACCTCGACCCCGAGCTCCGCGAGCTGCCCGTCGAGGGCGTCCACCAGCTCAGCCTGGTGTTGCGGCGCTCCGGGATCGGAGGCGACGACGATGACGGGCTGCGCGGCCGTGAGTGGCGCCGCGAGAAACGTCGCGAGGAGCGCTGCGAGCCCCGGTCTCCGTCTGGGATGGGGCGCATGGCGCAGCCCGGGACGAGGAGTCCGGGGCTCGTCGCCGCCGATCCGGTGCGGGGAGCCGGCCGCCACCGGTCAAAGGTAGCGCGTCGGCGCCTCGGCCCGCCAGCTCGCCGTCCGGCTCCCGCCGAGTCCACGGGCGAGCCCGGTTCCTGAAAAAACACCGCCCGAGTTCCCCGCTGGGTGCCACTGACCCGCGTGAAGGGCGGCATGACCATGAAGCGGAACGAGCGAACCCCGGTGAGTCGACGACAGGCCTGGCTCGGTGCCCTCGCGCTTTGGGGCGCGTGCGGGGCGCTTGGCTGCGCCGCCGACGACGAGCCGGCGGACGAAACTGGGGACGGCGCGGGTGGCGCGGGTGCAGGGGCCACCGGGGGCGCGGTAACGGGTGGCGCGGTAACGGGTGGCGCGGTAACGGGCGGTGGGGGCGCGGGGACCGGTGGGACCGCACCGACGGGCGGTGCGGGCGCCCCGATGACGGGCGGCGCGGGGACCGGCGGCTTCGCGACGGGGGGCGCGGCGACTGGCGGTGTGGCGACGGGTGGCGCGGCAACCGGCGGTGTCGCCACGGGTGGCGTGGCGACCGGCGGTGTCGCCACGGGTGGCGCGGGGACCGGCGGTGCCGCGACGGGGGGCGCGGCGACCGGCGGGGTCGCCACGGGTGGCGTGGTGACCGGTGGCGCGACGACGGGCGGCACGGCGACGGGCGGCGAGGCGACGGGCGGCGAGGCGACGGGCGGCGAGGCGACGGGCGGCGAGGCCAGCGGGGGAACCGGAGGGGAGGCCACGGGCGGGGCGCTGACCGGCGGCACCGGCAACGGCGGCTCCGGCGGCTCGAGCGACGACCTCTGCGACGTCGGCGTCTGGGACGGCAGCACGCCGCAGCCGCTCGCCCTTTCCGGCAACACGTTCGCCCACGACCCGACGATGATCGAGGCCGACGGGGTCTTCTACCGCTTCTGGACCGGCGACTACATCCCGAGCGCCACCTCGACCAACCTCACGAATTGGTCGAACGCGCCGACGGTCTATGCTGGCAGCTTCCCGTCCTGGGTTGCCACCTGGCGCGCCGACAACCCCGGCAACACCTTCAACTTCCCCTGGGCGCCGGACGTCTCGTCCTTCAACGGGCAGTACCACCTTTACTCCAGCTTCTCGGCGTTCTTCGGGGACAACATCTCCTGCATCACGCACCTGACGACGAGCGACATCGCGGCCGGCGACTGGGTCGATCATGGCCCCGTCGTCTGCACTGAGGGCAGCGAGCGCTACAACGCCATCGACGCCGATGCTGGGCTCGACGCGGACGGCAACCCGTACCTCGCGTTCGGGAGCTTCTGGGACGGCATCCAGCTCATCCGGCTCGATGCGGACGGCAGCCGCTCGGGCACGGAGATGACCAACATCGCTCGAGCCAGCGAGATCGAGGCGCCGGTGCTCTTCCGCCGCTGCGGTTACCACTACCTCTTCGTGACCTGGGGGCTCTGCTGCCCGGGCGAGGGGCGTAGCGTCAATCAGCTGACCTATCGAGTCGCCGTGGGCCGCTCCACCGACATCGAGGGGCCGTACGTGGATCGCGACGGACGGGCGATGCTCGACGGCGGCGGCACGCTGCTGGTCCAGGGCGACCACGTCGACTGGGCCGCCGCGGGTCACAGCGACGTCCTCGTCACCGGGGACAAGATCTATCACCTCTACCACGCGTACCGGCAGTCCGACGGCGGCGCGCAGCTTCGCATCGTCGAGCTTCCATTCGACGACGAGGGCTGGCCCGTGCCGGGGGGGCCGTGAGCGGTGGGCGCGGTACGGCGTCGGGCGGAGAGGGGCAAGGCGGGCGAGGCGGGACGATGAGACACAGGGTAGGTGCGGCCGTCGCGGTGGGCGCGTTGCTGGGCGCGATCGGCTGCGGCGCGGCGGGCGACGAGTCGGGGGACGCCGCCGCGAACGGTGGTGCGACAGGCGGGACCGGTGGCGCGGCGACGGGCGGGGTGGGCGGCGTGACCACCGGGGGCCTGACCGCGGGCGGCGCCGGTGGGACCGGCGGTGCGGAGGGCTCGGGCGGGCTCTCGACGGGTGGAACGACCGTGGGCGGAGCGGGCTCCGGTGGGCTCGCCAGCGGTGGCGCCGGCACCGGCGGGTCGGCGAGCGGGGGCACGAGCGTGGGCGGGGCGACGAGCGGCGGCGCCAGCACGGGTGGTGCGAGCACGGGCGGCGCCACGGGTGGGCTCGCCACCCTTGGTGGTGGCACTGCGTCCGGGGGCGTCGCCACGGGCGGCCTGGCTACCGGAGGTTCGAGCACCGGCGGCGTCCTGGAGACGGGCGGTGCGGGCTCGGGCGGACTGCCTGCCGGCGGTACGAGCACCGGCGGCGCCCTCGAAACCGGCGGCGCCAGCGGCGGGAGCGTGGTGGGCGGCACCAGCGGGTCGGACTCCGGCGGCGCGAGCACGGGCGGGAGCGGCAATGGAGGCACCCCGTCGTACTTCCGCAATCCCCTGAACCGCTCCCACGGCTCCGACCCCTTCATGGTCCGCCACGAGGGGTACTACTACCTGGTCGCGACCACCTGGGGGACCACGCTCACGATGAAGCGCGGCCGCACCATCCAGGAGCTCAAGGACGCGGAGGTCGTCACCGTCTGGGAGGATACGAACGCCCAGCGCTGCTGCAACATGTGGGCGCCTGAGCTCTACCTCATCGACGGACCGAACGGCCCGCGCTGGTATCATTACTACACCGCGGGCGACGGCGACGATCTCGGCACGCAGCGGCTCCACGTCCTCGAGAGCGAGGGCACCGATCCGATGGGGCCCTATCACTACCAGGGTCGCCTGCTGGACTACTGGGCGATCGACGGGAGCGTCCTCGACGTCGGGTCGAGCCGGTACCTGCTCTTCTCGGCCTGGAGCGGTCCCACCCAGAACGTCTGGATCATCGCCCTGTCGAGCCCGTGGGCGGTGACCGGCGACCGCACGCTCCTCACCGCGCCGACGTACGCGTGGGAGCAGGAGGGCTCCGATTCGGTCAACGAGGGGCCGGTCGCGCTCTATCACGGCGGCCGCACCTTCGTGGTGTACTCGGCGAGCCAATGCGCCGACCCGGGCTACAAGCTTGGCCTGCTCGAGCTCACGGGGACGAACCCGCTCGACGCGGGCGCCTGGGTGAAGAGCGCGAGCCCGGTCTTCCAGGCGGCCAACGGCGCTTACGGTCCCGGACACAACGGCTTCTTCGTCTCTCCTGACGGCACCGAGGACTGGATCGTGTACCACGCGACCACCAACGCGAGCGGGAGCTGCTGGACCGACCGCACCACCCGGATCCAGCGCTTCTCCTGGAACGGCGACGGCACGCCGAGCTTCGGCGAGCCGCTCGCGCTCGACACCGACCTCGCGGCGCCGGCCGGGGAGTGACCGGGAGCTGAGGCTGCCGGCTCCAGGACGGCGGCCTCACCATCGCGGGCCCACGCCGCTGCCCTGCGCCTCCCGCCTCGCCAGCGATTCGGGAGTCCCCGGGTTCCCGCCGACGGCGGCATTGCGCGGTGTTCCGGCTCCGCGAACAACCTTCGGGGGACGCAGCGAGCCGCCGACCAAGGGTGGCTGCCGCTCCTCGCCGGGTGCTTGGGCTGTGCTATACGAGCCACTGTCGATAGGTGGCGAGGGCCCGTCCGCGAGGCGGGGGTCGGGTCAGCGGGAGAAGGGAGCTCGAGAGGACGGAGGGGTCCGATCTCTGGGCGGGGCGGCCTCGGGCGGGACCACGCCGGAGGCGTGACGGGAGCAGGCGGGGAGCAAGCGGGGAGCAAGATCGTGGGTTCGAATCACGTCCGGTCGATGCTGGTGTTCGTGGCGCTTTCGAGCGCGCCGGGAGCCGTCGGCTGCGCGCTCGACACGACGGGGGCGATGATCCCCGGCGGCGGAGCGGCAGCGGGCGGTCGAGGCACCGGTGGCGCGGAAACCGGTGGTGCGGAGACTGGCGGCGACGCTGGGAGCATTGCTTCCCAGGGCGGCGCTGAAACCGGTGATGACGACACCGGCGGCCGCGCGACGGGGGGCGCGGAAACCGGCGGGCGCGCGACGGGGGGCGACTCCGCGAGCGGCGGCACCGCGGGGGGAGAGCCTTGCAGTCCGGAGGCCGGGGATTGCGCCGTGATGGGGCAGTGGTGCCAGGGCTCGGTCTGCGCCTGCGCGCCGGACCAGATCGTGTGCGGCCGCGAGTGCGTCTACCAGTGGGACGAACGGAACTGCGGTGCCTGCGGGGTGACCTGCACCCAGCCGGAGTACTGCCAGCAGACCGAGGGCGGCTGCGCACCGCCGTGAGGACGGCGCCGAGCCGCACCCCGGTCGAGTGCGTAGCGCGGACGGCTAACGAAGCCGACTCCTCTGGGTGCGACGACCTCGGCGCACCATCAGCAGCGCTCCGAGCAGGCCGAGGCCAGCCGCGCTCCAGGGGCGGCCAGGACCGTCGGTTGCGAGACGGCAGCCGCAGGTGACGTCGGTGTCGTCGGAGTCGCTCGCGTCGCCGCTCGCGTCATCGTCGTCATCGTCGGAGCCGGCGTCCCCTCCGTCGTCGTCGTCGGTCGCGGCTGCGCCCGCGTCGCCGTCCTCCGCAGCGCCGGCGCCCGCGGGCTCCGCGCCGCCCGCGTCGGGCGTCGTACCGCCGGTGGCGTCGGGCCCCGCGCCGCCGCCTTCGGGCGAGCTGCCGGCGGCGGCGTCGGGCCCCGCGCCGCCGTCCTCGGGCGAGCTGCCGCCGGTGGCGTCGGGCGCCGCGCCGCCGTCGGTGTCGCTGCCTCCCGTCGCGGTCGCGGTGCCCCCCGCGGGGCTCTCGCCGGTGCCGCCTTCACTCGGTGCTGCGCCGGCGCCGCCGACGGAGGGTGCGCCAGCGCCGCCCCCCTCGCTGGCACCGCCGGTCCCGCTGGTGCCCCCGGTGCCCCCGGTCGCTTCGGGCTCGCCGATCTGGGAGCTCATGTAGTCGTTCACGTTGTCGATGACAGTGCCGACCGGCGGCAGCCGGATCTCGACCCACGTGTAGACCTCGGGGTCGGAGGAGGAGAGCAGGGACAGCACCGGGTCGAGGCGGTTGTCCTCGGTGCGCGCGGGTTCGACCAGGGCGTAGCCGCCGGCGTGGTACGGGGCGCTGACCCCCCAGGGCCGGTAGACGAGCTCGCCGTCGTGCTCGGGCGGGAGATCCTCCGGCTCGACGCCGTAGGTGTTGAACTGGTTGGCGGCGTTCTCGAAGGCTTCGAAGGGGCCGAGGGCGAACTCGCCGAGGTCGTCCGTCAGCGTCGAGTCACGGACGGCCCCCGGGACGAAGAGCGCGACGCCCATCCCCGGGATGAGCTCGCCGGTGTCGGCGTTCACGACGCGCCCGCGGAGGTACGCGGTGCGGGGGACCAGCCGGCAATCGGCCTCGCCTGGTGCCACCCGCGCCCGCCGCTGGTGGTAGTAGAGGCCCGCGACGGGCGACTCGACGAAGAGGTGGTAGAGGCCGTCGTCGCCGAGCGTGCCGGTCCACTCCTCGGGGTAGGAGACGCTGAAGGCACCGGCGGCGTCCGAGGTCGTGCAGGCCAGATCCACGCGCCCCAGGATCCCCGCGCAGACACGCGCTTCTCCGACCGGCTCGAGCGAACGGATGTCCCGCACGGTCCCCGACCAGGTCTGGGCCGAGGCGGAGAGGGACCACGAGAGGACGAGGGATGCAGTGAGGAAGGGACGGAGTTGCATGAGTGTCTCCTGGTGGCTCAAGGCCGAGCCGTGAGGCTCGTCGACCAGCCAAGATAGCACGCGCGCAAGCGGCGGCGACGCGCAGGGTGGGCGCGGCTGGCCCACATCGTCGCCAGGTCGCTCGATCGCCCGCGCCCGCTGCGCGCGTCCCGACGCGAGACGGGAGCGGCGACCGTCAGCGGATGACGATGTTGCGGCAACCGCTGCCGCAGGCGTCGCCGTCGAGGTTGTTCCCGTCGTCGCACTGCTCGTCCCCCTGCACGACGCCGTCGCCGCAGAAGTCGCCCAGCCGGCAGTCGGGGCCGCACTCGCCGTAGCCGCCGTCGTTCACGCCGTCGTCGCACTCCTCGCCGAGGCTGACGATGCTGTCGCCGCAGATCGGCATGCACTCGCTCCGTGCCGTGGCGAAGCCCTCCAGGGTGAGCTGGAAGGACGACAGGGTGGGGTTGCGCTCGGCGTGGAACACCGCGATCTCGAAGACCTGCCCGTCCTTTAGCCCGAGATCGACGCTCGCCGAGGTGGCGCCCAACGTCGCCTCCTGGGCGTCGTAGGTGACCGAGGCCGCCCCCGCTGCGTCGAGCGTCAGGCGGCCGTGCACCGGCGTGTGCACGCCCCCGAGATCGACGGCGAGCCGGCCGTTGATGAACACCCACACGTCGTCGTCGCCGACGAAGTCGAGCGTGTAGCTCTCCCCCGCGACGTACTGGAACCAATAGCGGATCTCGCTCGTGAAGAGGAAGTTGTGCGAGGGCTTGCCGGGCTCGTCCGCCCAGCCGCCGTAACTTGGCGGCAGGCTCGCGGTGGCGCGCTCGCCGGCCGGCGTGAAGGTGCTGTCGTCGATGGGGAAGAAGAACGGGTTGCCGTCGTACTCGGCCTCGAGGATGCGCCCGTAGTAGGTGCTCCCCTCGAGCACGCACTCGGTGAAGTTCGCGCAGGCGCCCCCCGGCGAGCAGGAGGTCGCCGAGGGCTCCTCGCACTCGGGCGTCTCCGGGGTCGAGTCGTAGGGGCAGTAGGTGCAGGGGATGGGATTGCCGTCGGCGTCGTGGTCGGGCTGGTCGGCGGTGCCGCACCAGCAGCTCGAGAGCTCGGCGAAGTTCTGGTACCGCTCCCCGCTCGCGCCCCAGCGGTTCACGTAGCCGCCCGCGCCGTTGTCGAAGAGCACGAGCTCGCGGGGGAAGGGCTGGTTCACCCCGGCCACGTCCGTGTACCACTCGGCGAAGGACTGGGCGCTCGCCACGTGGCTGCCGGTCACCGTGACGTGTGCTGGCTTGCGATCCGCCCCGAGCTCGGCCCCGACCATGCCGACCACGTGGATGTCCTCCGCCGTGCCCAGGTCGAAGTCGGCGTGGCTGGCGAGAAAATCGCGGAAGACGGCGGGGACGGTCATGGTGGCGCCGGGCTGTGGCACCGCGCACACGTAGCCGGGCTCCTCGGTGCAGGCGGCGGAGCAACCATCACCGTCGTTCTCGTTGCCGTCGTCACAGGCCTCGCCGAGCACCAGGCCGTCGCCGCAGCGCGAGGTGCAAGGCCCCGCCGAGCAGTCCGGCTCGACCTGGCAGTGCATCGAGCAGCCGTCGAACGGCGCCGCGTCGTCGTCCTCGCAGCTCTCGGTCCCCTCCTGCATGCCGTCGCCGCAGACCGTGGGCGAGCAGAGGCTCGGGCCGCCGTCGCACTTGAACCCGACCTCCACCCGGCAGTTCGCGGAGCAGCCGTCCCCGGCGTTCAGGTTGCCGTCGTCGCAGAGCTCCGGGAAGGCGACGAAGCCATCGCCACAGCGCGCGACGCGCATACACGGCGCGCCGGGCGTAGGGCAGGACCAGCCCCGCTCGACGGAGCGGCAGTTGCCGGCGCAGCCGTCGCCGTCGTCCTGGTTGAGGTCGTCACAGGCCTCGTCCTCCGTCCGGATGCCGTCGCCGCAGCCCGGGGTGGGGGGTAGATCCGGGTTCACGTCGATGAGCTGGGTGCCGCCGGCACCGTCCGGGAGGGTGCCGTTGCCCCCCGTGCCGTCGCCCTCCTGCGGCGCGGCGGCACCGCCCGGCGGGGGGTTGTCGCCGCTGGCGGAGCAGGCCGCGATCAGCGCGAGGCCGACGAGGAAGGGGAAGAACGGACCCAGCGAGGACGGACGGGTGCGCATGGCGGGCTCTCTCCCGTGGTCGAGCGCTCGACCACGCCAAGGATACCCTGATCGATGCCACACCCAGGGCCCGGTTTCGAGGGCTCTCGCCTCCGAGCCCCGGTGCCGGCCGCGAACCCCGTCGGCTCAGGACGAGCCGGTCTTGCGGAACGGCTGCAGGAAGCTCGCCAGCGAGCCGGGGTTGCGGGTGGACAGGAAGAGGCGCCCCTGGCCCTGGAAGTTACAGACCAGGCCCTCCCCGCTCATGAACAGGCTCTTGAGCCCGCCGACCTTCTGCACGGTGTACGTCAGACCGCCGGTGAACCCCACGATGTGGCCCGTGTCGCAGATGTAGCCGCCCGGTCCGACGTCGATGGCGTGGATACCCCCGTAGGCCGAGAAGAACAGCGGACCTTGGCCCTGGGCCTTGAGCAGCACCAGGCCGGCGCCGCTGAAGAAGCCCTTGGCGCCGCCCCACTTGGTGTCGAGCGTCACCGAGGGCGTGCTGGCGACGAAGGCGCCCGAGCTCAGGAACACGGGCGTCACGCCGTCGCACTGGATGGCCTCGACGTCGCCCTCCGGCGCCGGCGCGATCCAGAGCCGCTGCCCCGGGGCGGTGGCGGTGAAGGTGTTCTGGAAGAGGCTCTCGCCCCCCAGCATCTTGCGCTTGGCGGCGGCGAAGAGGCCCCCCTGGATCTGGGTCTTCATCTCGACGCCGCCGTCCTTGGCCACCATCGCCGAGGCCTCGACCAGGAGCTGCTCTCCGGGCTGGTGGAAGGTGGCGCGGAGCATCGTGAAGTCCGGCTTCTGTTGATAGTCGAATTGCACCGGTCGCCTCCTCTCACTTCCTCGGCGGGAGCATCGCTCCCACGTTGTGGCCGTACTCCGCCGGGTTCCGGGACTGCACCCAGATCCGCCCCTGGCCGCTGAAATGGCAGACCAGGCCTTCGCCGGACAGGAAGGACCCGATCCAGCCGGACGCGCTCTTGCCGACCCGGTACTGCAGCGTCGCATCCCAGGCCACCAGGTGTCCCGTGTCGATCACGAGGTTGTTGTCGCAGTAGACCTCCTGGATGCCGCCGAACGCGCCCAGCAGCACCTGGCCGGGGCTGGGCGCGGTCGCCTGGAGCACGAACATTCCCTCGCCGGAGAAGAAGCCGCGCAGGCCGCTGACCTTGGTGTTGATCGCCACGTTGGGCGTCGACGCGACGAACGACGCGCTGGTGATGAAGAAGCCGTGCTGCGACATCTCGAGGGCGACCATGTCGCCGCACAGCGGCTGCGCCAGCAGCACCTCGCCGGGCGCCCCCTGGGCGGTGAAGGTGTTCCGGAAGAAGGACTCCCCGCCGAACATGCGGAGGAGCCCCTTGCCGAGCCCCCCCGACTGCGTCTGCATCTGGATGTTGGTCGACATGCCGACCATGGCGCCCGCCTCGGCGAGCACGGCCTCGCCGGGGGCGAGGTGAACGCGGGCCAGCGTGTGCGCGGGCCGGTAAAGGATCTCGAGCTGCATCGTCGTCTCTCCCTCTGGACTCGCGCCTCAGCCGATCATGGGGGTGAGCCAAGCGACCAGCGAGCTGGTGTTGCGGCTCTGCAGGTAGATCCGGCCCTGCCCGTTGAAGCGGCACACCAGGCCCTCGCCCGACGCGACCGCGCCCATTAGCCCGCCGCCGGCGGTGCCGATGGTGAAGTTGAGGTTGCCCTCGTAGCCGACCAGGTGGCCGTTATCGACCACGAAGTCGCCGTTCACGTCCACGGCCTCGATCCCGCCGTAGCTCGTGAACCAGAGATCCCCGACGCCGCGCACCTCGAGGAAGAACGCGCCCTCCTTGGCCAGCAGGCTCCGGAGCCCGCCGAAGCGGAGGCCGAGCTCCACGTTGCCCGAGTGCGCGAGGTAGGCACCCGTCGAGAGGGTGAGCTTCTCGCCGTTCATGCGGCGGTGCAGGACGTGGCCGGACATCGGCGGGGCGAGCCACACGCTGCCGCGCTGCTGGTTGGCGGTGAAGTGGTTGACCACGAACGTCTCGCCGCCCACGAACTTGCGGATGACGGCGATGAGGAGCGCCTTGAGCACGGCGAAGAAGCCGCCGGAGCGCGGCGCGTTGAGCTTGGCCTCCATGCCGACGGACTGGTTGCGGGCGACCATGATCCCCGCCTCGGCGATCACCGTCTGCCCCGGCTCGAGGTCGACCCGGAGCATCGCGAACGACGGTCCGTGCGTGATCTCGTGGCGGAGCGCGGGAGCCTGGGGCCCCGCGGGGACCAGGTTCGGAGGCGCTAGTGGCTGCTGAACTGGCTGCATCGTGTCTCCCCATCTGGCGCGGCGGGCGCTGCTGACCCGGCGCGGCCCGCGCCATCAGTATCAAGGATCTCGCGCCGCACCAAGGGTCGTCTCGGAGGTAGGCCCAGGGGGGACGGGGGGTTACATCGCCGGCGCGCGCGCCGCGGCGCCGGGGTCGGCCTTTCCGGGGCGCGTTCGCCCTGGTATGCGGGCACAGAGATGACCCCGGAGCCGCGTGGTCGAGGCCAGGGGGCGCGGACGCTCTTCGTCGTCACGGCCGCCTGCGTGCTGCTCGCCTGCCTGAAGCTCGCGGCCCCCATCGTGGTGCCGCTCCTGCTCTCGGCGTTCATCGCGGCAGGGATGAAGCCCGTCCTCGACGCGCTGCGGCGCCGCGGGCTGCCCTCCTGGCTCGCCATCCTGACCGCGATCGTGGCGGCGGCCGCGGCCGTCTCCGGCTTCGCGACCCTGGTGGTGTACGCCACCGGGGAGCTCCGGGAGGCGTGGCCGAGCTACGGCCCGCGGCTCGCGGCCGTCAAGGCCGAGGTCGTGGCGTCGCTGCAGGTGTTCGGCTTCCGGCAGGCCTCGCTGGCCCTCGGCGGCCTCGATCTCCGGCGCGCCGGTGAGGACGCGCTCGCCCATGGCTTTGTCGGCATCACGCGGATCTTCACCGCCACGGTCCTCATCACCTTCGTCACCATCTTCATGCTCCTCGAGCTCGGCAACTTGGAGCTGAAGCTCGATCACGTCCGGAGCACGCGGGGCGTCACCGCGCCCTCCCGATCCCGGCTGACGTTCGCGGGGATCGAGCGCTACATCCTGCTCAAGAGCCTCGCTTGCGCGATCAGCGGCGTCGCGGTGGGGCTGTGGACGGCGGCGTTCGGGCTCACGGCGCCCGCCCTCTGGGGCCTGGTGATGTTCCTGCTCCGGTTCGTGCCGCAGATCGGGGCGGTGGTGGCGGGGGCGCCGGCCGTGGTCCTGGCCGCGATCGAGCTCGGCGTCGGGCCCGCGGTCGCCATCGGCGTCGGCATGCTGGTCGTCAACATGGTGGTGGCGAACGCCCTCGAGCCCCGCATCATGGGCTCCGCGCTCGGGCTCTCGCCGCTCGTCGTCCTGATGTCGGTCGCCGTCTGGGGCTGGGTGCTCGGGCCCGTCGGGGCGCTGCTCTCCGTCCCGCTCACGGTGGCCGTCAAGATCTACTGCGCGAGCACCGTGGACCTCGCCTGGGTCGCGGTGCTGCTCGGGCCGGCGCGGGAGCCGTCCCCGGCGCGGGCACCCTCGGAGGCGCCCCCGCGGGGCGAGGGGAGCGGATGAGGCGCCGCGCGGTCGCGGCCGGGCTCGTCGTGATCGCCGCCGGGGGTGCTGGCTGCGCGGGGCGTGACGAGCTGCTCCCCTGCGACGGCGTCGCCTGCGGCCTCGGCGGTGCGGGGGGCGACGGGCCCGTACCGTGCGCTGGCAGCGCGTGCGGCGGGGGCGGCGGCGCGGGCGGGCTCGCCGTGGCCGAGCGCGTGGAGGGGCTGGTCGGGGCGCTCACCCTGGACGAGAAGCTCCGGCTCGTCGGCGGCACGGGGTTCGACACTCACGCCGTCCCGCGCCTCGGGATCCCGGCGCTCCGCATGACCGACGGCCCGCTGGGGATCCGAGACGGGCAGGCGACGGCCTGGCCGGCGGGGGCGGCGATGGCCGCGACCTTCGACCCCGAGCTCGCCGAGCGCTGGGGCGCCGCCCTGGGGCGGGAGGCCAAGGCGCGCGGCAAGAACGTGTTGCTCGGCCCCTGCGTGAACATCCAGCGCGTGCCGCAGGGGGGCAGGAGCTTCGAGGGATTTGGCGAGGACCCGTACCTGGCCGCGCGCCTGGCGGTCGGCGTGATCCGAGGCGTCCAGTCGGAGGGCGTGGTGGCGACGGTGAAGCACTTCGCCGCCAACAACCAAGAGACCGAGCGGTTCACCATCAGCGCCGAGGTCGACCCGCGCACGCTGCACGAGATCTACTTCCCCGCCTTCGAGGCCGCGGTGACGGAGGCCGGGGTCCAGGCGGTGATGTGCGCCTACAACCGCGTCAACGGCATCTACGCCTGCGAGCAACCCTACCTGCTCGCCGACACCCTCCGAGGGCGCTGGGGCTTCGAGGGGCTCGTGATGTCGGACTGGGGGGCGACCCACAGCGTGGTGCCGGCCGTGCGCGCCGGGCTCGACCTCGAGATGCCGACCCCGGAGCACCTCTCGGTCGAGGCCCTCGCGGCGGCGCTCGACGCCGGGGACCTCGCGCTCGCGGATCTTGACGCCATGGTGCGCCGGATCCTCGGGGTCATGGCGCGGATGGGCACCCTCGACGCGCCGCTCGACGCCGGCGCGCTGGACACGCCCGAGCACCGCGCGCTGAACCGTGAGGCGGCCCGTTCGAGCTTCGTGCTGCTCCAGAACGAGGGCGCGGCGCTGCCACTCGACGCGGGGGCGCTCGACCGCCTCCTGGTCGTGGGACCGCTCGCCGACTCGGTGGAGGCGGGCGGGGGCAGCTCGCTGGTGGCGCCAACCCGCGAGATCACCCTGCTCGCGGCGCTCCGCGCGCGCCACCCCGGGCTCGTCATCGACCAGGATCCCGGCGCAGCCGCGGCGGCGGACGCCGCGCTCGTCTTCGTGGGGCACACGGCGAGCATCGAGACGGAGGGGGTGGACCGCGCGACGCTCGACTTGCCTGCGGAGCAGGTGGCGCTCGTTCGGCAGGTCGCCGCCGCGGCGCCGCGCACCATCGTGCTGCTGGGCGTCGGGGCGCCGGTGCTGCTCGGGGACTTCCTGGAGGAGGTGCCGGCGGTGCTGCTGACGTGGTTCGGGGGCCAGGAGCTCGGCGACGCGCTGGTGGACGTGCTGTTCGGGGAGGCAGGCCCGAGCGGGCGGCTCCCGGTGACGTTCCCGCGGCGGTGGGAGGACTGCCCCGCCTTCGGGGCCTACCCCGGCGAGGGCGGCGTCGTCGATTACGCGGAGGGGCTCCTGGTCGGCTACCGGGGTTTTGACACCCGCGGGATCGAGCCACTCTTCCCGTTCGGGCACGGCCTGGGCTACACGGCGTTCGAGTACGACGGGCTCGAGCTCGGCGATCCCGCGGCGCCCGCCGGCCTCACGGTGGCGGTGACGGTCACCAACGTCGGGGAGCGCGCTGGCGTGGCCGTCCCGCAGGTCTACGTCCATGACGTCGCGGCGTCGCTGCCGCGGCCCGAGCAAGGCCTCGCCGCCTTCACCCGGGTCGAGCTCGGCCCGGGGGAGTCCCGGCGGGTGGAGCTCGTCGTCGCCCCGCGGTCGCTGGCGTTCTTCGACCCCGGGACGGACGGCTGGGTGCGTGAGCCCGGGGCCTTCGAGGTGCGCGTGGGGGAGTCGTCCCGCGACCTGCGCCTGCGGGCCACCGTCGAGCTCGAATGACGGGCGCCTGGCGGCTCGTGTATCCTCTCGCCCCATGAGGGGCATCGTCGTGGGGGCGTTGGTCGTGGCGCTGGTCGGGGGTTGTGGTCGTGGGTCGTCGGATCCGTCGCGGGCCACCACGCCCAGTGAGGGCCAGCCCGGCGCCGCCGAGGCGCAGTGTCTCGCCGACGCGGCGGCGGCGCGCGAGCCGAAGGCCGACGCGCCGCTGCAGATCGAGGTCGCCCACGTCCTGGTGCGGCACGCGGATCTCGAGCGCCCGGAGGGTGCGACCCGCACCAAGGGTGCGGCCTGCCTGCGCGCGCTCGCGGCGCTGGACGCGCTGAAGGCGGGCGGGGCGTGGGAGGAGGTGCACGCCGAGTACAGCGACGAGAAGAGCGCGACCGAGGGCAACCTCGGCCGGGTGGCGAAGGAGGACCTCGACCCGGCGTTTGCGGCGGCGGCGTTCGCGCTCGACGTGAACGAGCTGTCCTACGTGGTCGAGTCCGAGCGCGGGTTCCACGTCATCGTGCGGCTCGAGTAGCCGCGCCGCGTTGGGGCGCCGTCCGGACCCGGGGCGCCGCGCGGCGCGGGGCGGCCGCGCGCACGGCGACGGCGGCTCCGGCCGCGGTTGCCACCGGAGCGGTCACCGTCCGGCGCGCATCTTCGAGGAGCTGGCGCGCGTGGGCCCGTGCGCTCGCCGTGATCTCGCTGCCACCGAGCATCCGAGCGAGCTCCTCGATCCGTGCGGCCTCGTCGAGCCGCGTGACTTGCGCCGTCGTGCGCCCGTCGCGCGTGCCCTTCTCCACGAGGAGGTGGGTGTCCGCGAAGGCCGCGAGCTGCGGGAGGTGGGTGATGCACAGGACCTGGCTGCCCGCCGCCGCCTGGCGCAGCCGCTGCCCGATGGCGACCGCGACCGCGCCGCCGACCCCGGCGTCCACCTCGTCGAAGACGTAGGTGGCCACCCCGCTGCCCGCGCGACCGACCGCGCCGCCGCTGGCGGTGGCGCGATTGCCGCCCGCGCGCGCGGCGTTCGCTGCGGGCTGGCCAGGTCCCTCGCTCGCGACGACGCTCTTGAGCGCCAGCAGCACCCGCGAGAGCTCCCCTCCCGAGGCGACGCGCGAGAGCGGCGCCAGGGGCTCCCCCGCGTTGGCAGAGAACAGTATCTCTACCCGATCCAGGCCGCGCGGGCCGAGCTCCTCGGCGGGTGAGCGCGTCACCACGACCTCCACCCGCGTCGCGGGCAGGTGCAGGAGCGCGAGCTCCACGGCGAGGGCGGCACCGAGTCGCGCCGCGGCGCGCTCGCGGGCCCGGGACAGCTCGATCGCGATGGCCAGCGCTGCCCCCCGGGCTTGCTCCGCGCGTCGCGTCGCCTCCGCGAGGCGCTCGTCGCGGCGCTCGAGCTCGTCGAGCTCCCGCTCGAAGGCGGCGACGAGGGCGGGGGCGTCGTCGAGCGAGCCGTGCTTGCGCTCGAGGGCGAGCAGCCGATGCAGCCGCTCCTCGGCGGCCTCGAGCTCACTGGGCTCGACCTCGATCTCGCCGGTGAGGCGCGCGGCGAGCTGGGCCGCCTCCCCGCAGGCGGCGAGCGCCGCCTCGAGCTCGCCGCCCAGGGCCTCCGCTCGCCCGGGCAGGCCGGAGCGGCGCCCGAGCTCGCGGAGGCGGGCGAGCAATTGCGCGAGCCGGCCGCAGGTCGCGCCCTCGCCGTCGTAGAGCAGCTCTTGCGTCGCCGTGGCGAGCTCGGCCCAGGCGCTCGCGTCGCGCAGCAGGGAAACGCGGGCGCGCAGCGCCGCGATCTCGTCGGGGAGGGGAGCGCAGGCGACGAGCTCGTCGCGCTGGAAGCGCAGGAAATCGGCGCGCCCCGTCGGGTCGTCACCCGCGCCCGCCAGGGCCTCCCGCGCGCGGTGCGCCGCCACGTGGGCCGCGTGGGCCGCCTCGTAGCGCGCGAGGAGCGCCCCCACGCCCGCGAACTCGTCGAGCAGGGCGAGCTGGCGCCCAGGACGGGTCAAGGACTGGTGCTCGTGCTGGCTGCAGACGTCGATGAGCTGCTCCCCGAGCGTGGTCAGCAGGGGCAAGGTGGACAGCTCCCCATCGATGAGCACGCGGCCGCGTCCCGAGCGCGGCACCGAGCGCTGGACCACGAGGGTCCGCTCCGCGCCGTCCCCGGCTCCCTCACCGCAGGCGTCGGCGCTCGCGCCGGCGGCCACATCGCCGGGCTCGGCCCGCGTGAGGGCGGCGTCCAACCGGCGCGCCAGCGGTCCCTCGAGCTCGAACTGCCCGTCGACCGTGCAGGCGTCGGCGCCGCCGCGCACGAGCTCGGCGCGCGCGCGCCCACCGCGGAGCAGCGCCAGGGCGTCGACCACGATGGATTTGCCGGCGCCCGTCTCACCAGTCAGGACGATGAGGCCGGGGCCGAGCTCGATGGTGACGTCTTCGAGCAGCGCCAGGCCACGGACGCGCAGGTAGCTCAGCACGTCCGGCTCCCGTGCCGCCGCCGGCCTCTGGTCCGATCGGAATCCCGAAGCACCGGAACTACCTACGCCGATACTGCTCCGATGTCCAGTGATGCCGCTCGCGGGGTGGACCTTCTCCGTCCGGGGTTGGCCGGGTGCCAGCCGGGCGTGTAAGGGAGGGCCGTGCCGGGCAAGGCTGGGATGAGCGAGGGGGAGCCGGGCCCGATGGCGACGGAGCCCGACGCCCTGGTCGAGGTGCGGAGCGAGCCCGCCTGCGCGCTCTGCGGCGTGGCCGTGCCCCCGGCGGCGGCACGTCGGGTCAACCAGCACCTCGTCTGTGCGGCCTGCGCGGAGCAGGTGCTCGCGGAGCTCGCGGCCGCGGAGGCGGACGCGCGTTCGCTGCCGCTCGCCGGGCTCGCAGGCCTCGCCGGCGCGACCCTCGGGGCCGCGGTCTGGGCCGCGATCACGGCCGCGACGGGGCTCGAAATCGGCTTCGCCGCGGTCGGGGTCGGGCTGCTCGCGGGGCTGGGCGTCAAGCTCGGCGCGCGCGGCAAGCGCGGCGGCTACCTCCCGCACCTCGCGGTGGCGATCGCCCTGCTCGGGCTAGTCCTCGCCAAGTACTTCGTCTTCGTCACCCTGATCGCCCAAGCCACGCGCGGGCAGCCGGGGACCGGGCTCGTCCCGCTCCTGGTCGCCTCCCTCGTCCTCTTCCCGCAGATGCTGGTGAGGATGCTGAGCCCGTTCGATCTGCTCTGGGTCTTCTTCGCGGTCAGCGCCGCCTGGCGGATGCCGGCCGCGCCGCGGGTGCACCTCGGACGATGACCGAGCCCCGGCCCCGCTCCGCGCTCGAGCGCCTCCACGAGCTCGATCGAGCCCGCGCCGCCGGCCTGCCGCCGCGACGGGACGAGGGCGCGGGGGCTGCCCCGCCGCGCGCGCCTATCACGGCGCCCGAGGCGGGTCGCGCCAGGGGCGCCTGGGGCGGGGCGCTGGGCAGCGCGCTGGTGGGCGGCGTGCTCCTGCTCTGGAAGCTCAAGGGGGTCGCCCTGCTGCTGCTCTCGCAGCTCAAGTGGCTCCTGGTCGGCCTCAAGCTCCTGAGCCTCGGCAAGTTCCTGACCACGTTCCTCACCATGGGCCTGATGGTGTGGACCTACTCCTGGTTCTTCGGGTGGCGGTTCGCGCTCGGGCTCGTCTTGCTCATCCTCGTGCACGAGCTCGGTCACGGAGCGGCGGCCCGATGGCTCGGGTTCCGCGTGGGGGCGCCCGTGTTCGTGCCGTTCTTCGGCGCCTTCATCGCCCTGCGCGATCGGGTGCGCACCACCTTCCAGGATTTCGTCATCGGTGCCGGCGGGCCCCTGGCCGGCACGGCCGGCGGCCTCGCCGCGATCCTGCTCGCGAGGCTCGCCGAGCCGAGCACCGCGGCGCTGCTCTTCGTCGTGGGCTATTTCACGCTGATCATCAATCTCTTCAACCTCCTGCCCATCGGTCAGCTCGACGGCGGCCGCATGACCGCGCCCATCACGCCCGTGGGGTGGGCGATCGGGGCGGGGCTGCTCCTGCTGGCGACCGTGCACGCGGTGGGGATGAGCGGTGAGCTCCAGGCGATCCCCTCCATCCTGCTCCTCGTGGTCGTCGTGATGGCGGTGCGCTCGGTGCTCCGCGCCCGCCGCGCGCCGCCGTCGTCGAGCGCGCTCGAGCGGCTGGCCGCAGCCGACGCGCGCGCCCGCGGCGTCGAGGAGCAGGTCGTCACCCGCGGTCAGCGCCGGCTGGCGGCGCTGACCTACTTCGGTCTGGCGACGGCGCTCGTCTACCTCACGCACCTGCTCCCGGCGGGGCTGCCGAGCGTGGGGGCTTGAACCCGCGTCGGGTCTTAGACCGCCGGGCCTTGAACCCAAGCGCTACCAACCGGCGGGCCCCCGAGCGTGTCGACGGTCGAAGCGACGCCCAGCGCGAGCAGGCCGCACGAACTGCGCCGCCAGATCATTCGCACAGGGTGAGGCGGGTGAGGCGCGTCTTGTAGTCCGTCGCCTCGATCCCCACGTCCTGCTCCCAGGCGACCGCGACCGCGTCGCCCGTCCAGACGGCCTGGGGATGCATGGCGAAGCCGCGACCGGGCTGGGAGAGCACGAGGGACTCGGGCCGCGGCGAACCATCAACGTCGAGCCGCAGCGCGCGCATGACGGCCACGCCGTCGAGCTGGTCCCTCCAGAACACGACGTAGCCCGCGCCGGACCAGACGAGCGAGGGTTCGCTCCAGGCTGCATCGTCAGCCGTGGTCAAGACCAGGACCGGCTCGAGCAGGGTGCCATCGCCTCCCAGTCGGGAGAAGCGGAGCTGATCGCCCTCAGTCGCCGTGGCCTTCCGTCCCCAGGCCACGGCGTAATGCTCTCCGGTCCAGACGACGCTAGGTTCGGTTGCCCTATGCGCCTCGAGCTGAACTTCAGCACCGATGGGATCGCCGTTGCGCGCGTGACGCATCGCGTAGAGTTCGTCGGAGAAGCCCGAGTTGTAGCGATAGCCCCAGACGACCAGGAATTCCATTCCAGTCCAGGCCCAACCCAAGGGCCTCACATCCGAGGCCCGACTGCCCTCGGGGAAGGAAGCGGAAAATGACTCGTCGGTTTCGAGCCCGCCCCTGGCCAGCTTCCTGAACTCCCGATTCCCGCTCGCCCAGAGGCCGTCGTCCGCGGCGCGGATGAGCGATGGCGTGGGCATCTCGGGTGGATAGCCGCCGAGCCAATCGGACGACACCACGTCGCCACCGGGCTCGACCACGGCCAACCACGAGCGAAACGGGAATGCCTCCCAGATGTCAACGGTTACCCCGAAGACCTCCCCCGACCAGGCGCAGTGGGAATACTGCGGGGTGTAGAGGTGGACCGTGCGCTGCGGCTCCGAGGCGAGGTACCCCTCGGGCGTGAGGGTGGCGAAGTAGTGCGAGGCGTCCATGGTTTCGCCCGAGGTCCAGCCCACGCCAAGGCGCGCCCCGCTCCAGCAGAGACAGGGCTGCCCGGGCCCGTAGGTTTCGACCACCAGCGCCTCGCTCCGCCGGCAGAGCCCCGTCGTCTCACAGATCCCAGGATCGCAGTCCGCCTCGGGCTCCACCTCACACACCCCCGACCAGGCGCGGGCGTCCGTGCACAGCTCGCCGCCGCTCTCGCCGTCGAGGTCGCAGGCTCGGCGCGTGCCGGGATCGCAGGGACGCGGTTGCTCGGCGTCGTTCCGGTGGCCGCAGCCGAGCCCCGCGAGCGCCGCGAGCGCGAGCGCCCGTCGTGCGGCCGCCATGCCGCCGAGCCGAGCCCCGCGAAGCGTGCTCACGGGGTCCAGATCTCGTTGTAGATGTGACCGCTGAACGACACGTAGCTCCTCTCCTCGTCCGGGCGCAGGGGGCTCGCGTCGCAGTAGACGTCGCCAGAGTCGAAGCTCCCATCGCCGTCCTCGGGCACGGTGAACACCGTGGCGCGGCGTCCGCACTCGAGGGGGTTGCCGCAGTCGCGCCTCGAGAGGTGATGAGGGGAGCCGGTACCGATGAAGGAGAAGTGGGATTGAGCCCGCCGCGCGTGTTCTCCGCGCAGGTGCTGGTTGGTCATCCCGTGCGGCGCAGGAAGCCCGCCACCGCTGCGCGGTGTCACGCTTCCTGCGCCAGGGGGGGTATGACCAACCAGCACCTGCCTCCGCAGCTCCCGCACCACCGGCTCGTAGCCTATCACGTCGCCGTCGAGCTCCTGCTAGCCGTCAAGGCCGCCAGTATCCGCGACGCGAAGCTGCGGGACGAAGCTCTCCGTGCCGCGAAGAGCGCGGTCCTCAACATCGCGGAAGGCGCCGGTCGTGTCAGCCGCGCTGACAAGAACCGAGCCTTCACGATCGCGCGAGGGGAAGGCCTCGAGGCCTTCGCAGCCCTAGAAACCGCCGCCCTCGTCGGTGACGCCGAGGCGGCCCACGTGCACGCCTGCCTACCCATCGCCCAGCGCCTCTACGCCCTCCTCACCGGCCTCCTCAAGTGAGGCCTCGGACGAGGTTCGGGTTCGGGAGCAGGAGCAGGAGCAGGAGCAGGAGCAGGAGCAGGAGCAGGAGCAGGAGCAG
>CAYZQO010000070.1:0-31006 GCA_964480725.1 uncultured Polyangiaceae bacterium
ACCTAGGGACCCGCGTCCTCCGGGTCCTACCCAGCCAACGCTGGGTGGGTGAGGGCGTGGGGTACCGAACCGGGAGCAGATCTCGCCAGAGGAGGCCTGGAGAACGTCTCCTCGCCCTGCACGGAGACGTTCTCCAGGCCTCCGTGGCTGTCGGCAACCGGATCGGTGCTCTTGCCTTCGGAGCGCAAGCACGCCGGACCGGGCGGGTGACGGCGCTCGCGACCCTCGAGTCACGCGGCGGCGCGGGTTTCCTCGGCCACGCGCGTCTGGTACGCCGCGGTCAGACGTTCGAGGACCGGGCGCGCACTGCGCCCCACCGGCAGGCCGTCCACGGCGCGCACCGGCACCAGCCCCGCGCCGGTGCCGGTGAGGAACACCTCTTCGGCGCTCACGAGCTCGTAGTGACCGAGCGAGACTTCGCGGGACGGGATGCCGAGGCCGCGAGCAAGTTCGAGCACGGTCCGTCGCGTGACGCCGTCAAGGGCGCCGTCGGTGAGCGGCGGCGTGCAAAGCTCACCCTGGCGGAGCGCGAAGACGTTGGCCACCGCCGCCTCCGCGATGGTGCCACGCGCGTTCAGCAGCAGGGCGTCATCGGCGTCGCGTCGACGTGCCTCGAGCTTCGCCAGCGCGTTGTTGAGGTAGTTGAGGCTCTTGACGCGGGGATCGAGCACGTCGAGCGGCGGCCTCCGCACCTTCGCAGTGACGAGCTCGATACCGGTCGTCCGCTTCTCCGGCGGGAACAGACTCAGGCGATCGACGATGCAGAAGACGGTCGCTCGGGCGCAGCGGGTGGGGTCCACGCCGAGCGGTCCCTCGCCACGGGTGACCACGAGCCGCGCATACCCGCCGCTTTCCGCGTGGGCCGCGACGGCAGCCGCGACGGCCGCGCGGATCCCCTCCACACCACCGGGCAGCTCGAGCCCCAACAGGAGGGCCCCCTGCGCGAGCCGGGCGAGGTGCATCTCGAGGCGGAACACCCGCCGGTTGGCGATCCGAAGCCCCTCGAAGAGCCCGTCCCCGTACAGGAGCCCGTGGTCGTACACCGAGACGCGCGCGTCCTCGGGGGTCACCAGCTCGCCGTTCATCCAGATTGTCATCTCGCTCCTCCACACAGTCGTGCCTCTACAGCGCGCGCCACCGCCGCCGCACGCTTACCCAACGCTTCCGCCCCCAACGCCCGGAGGCGTGGGGTGGCAGTGCCGATCGCGATCGTGCCGAGCAGGCCGGCGGCGCCGTGCACCGGGGCCGCGACCACCGCCAGCCCCTCGGTCCACTCCTCGTCGCTGACCGCGAAGCCCCGCTCGCGGATGGCGGGAAGCGCCCGGGAAAGCGCGGCGAGGCTCGGCACGGTGCGCGACGTAAAACGCTCGAGCGGTTCGGTGAGGCCTCGCAAGGCGGTTGGTTCCCAGGCGAGGTAGACCTTGCCCACAGCCGTGGAATGCACCGGAACCGTCGAACCGACTCGTGGCGAGGCGCGGAGCATGCCGGTGCCCTCCGCCTTCTCGAGGACGCGCAGCACGCCGCCGCGGGCGGCTACCAGGAACACCGTCTCCCCGAGCCGGGCCGCCTCGACCGCGAGCGGCTCCCGCGCCGCGTGCACCAGCGGCTCCTGCTCGAGAGCGCCGAGCCCGAGCGCGACCAGCCCGAACCCAAGCCGGTAGCGCCCGTGCACGTCACGCTCGACCAGGAAGCGGCGCGCGAGCACCGTCAGCAGGCGGTGAGTGGTCGATTTGGGGAGCGCGAGGTGGAGCGCGAGCTCCGTCACGCCGCACGCGTCGTCGCGACCGTGGAGCGCAAAGAGCACATCGAGCGCCTTGTCGATCGCGCCCGGCGTCTCGTCCGCGGACCCCATCCGTGTTCCACCATTTGGAACGGCGTTCATGGCAACGGAACACGATAGCAGCGCGCCCGCGATGCGCCAGCGCGAGCTGCGGCGCCCCCTGAGGTCGAAGGTGATCTAGAAGAGGCACCTTTCCCGAATCGCTGTGCTCCTCGAGCAGGACGCGGGCGACCCCCGATAGCACCGCTCCGCAAGCGGACTCGAGCGCCGTGCCCTGGCGCGGTGGGCTCTGCCCCGCAGAGACGCCACGGCGTCCCGACCGAGCGCAGAAGCTGGAGACGAACCCCCGGCTCCGCGCTGCACCGAAGCGGTGCACGGACGGGCGCCACTGCCGCCGCCGATGCCCGCGTGAGCACCGTTCTGACGGGTGCTCCGCCGTGATGTACGGTGGCACCCGTTCAGGACGCGTGCCATCGCCCCCGGCCGCCATTCGGCACCGGACCGAACCCCAATGACCGCATCGAACCCCACTGTCGTGCCCGAGCGCCCGCCCGACCATCGATCGGTGCTGTCCCGCGTCGTCGCGTTGCTCGCGCCGCACCGCTGGTCCTTGGCCCTGGTCGCGGTGACCATCGTGGTCGGCGCCGGTCTGGGCGTCGTGACCCCGTTTCTGACCCAGGCCGTCTTCGACCGCGCGCTCTTTCCGGCCGACGGCACGGGCGTGGACGTCGTGCTGCTCCTCTGGCTGGTCGGCGCGATGGTCCTCGTCCCCCTGGTGAGCGCGGCGATCGGCGTCGGCCAGACCTACCTGACGACCCGGGTCGGCAACCGGGCCATGGCCGATCTGCGGGGACGGCTCTTCGAGCACCTGCAGCGGATGGAGCTCGCGTTCTTCACCTCCACCCGCACCGGCGCGATCCAGTCGCGGCTCGCCAACGACGTCGGCGGGGTCCGCTCGGTGCTCACGTCGACGGCGTCGAGCATCCTCTCGAACTCGGTCACCGTCCTGGCGTCCCTCGTCGCGATGCTCCTCTTGTCCTGGCCGCTCACGCTGATCTCCCTGGCGCTGATGCCGGCGTTCATCTTCATGCAGCGCCGCGTGGGCATGCGGCGCCAGGTGCTGGCGCGGCGCGCGCAAGAGTCGCTCTCCGACATGACGGCCATCACCGAGGAGGCGCTGAGCGTCTCGGGGATCCTGCTCGCCAAGATCTTCAACCGGGCCGACGCGGAGGTTGCGCGATACCGTGAGGAGAATGAGCGGCAGGTGGATCTGCAGGTCCGGCAGGCCCTGGCGGGCCAGGGGTTCTTCGGGGTGGTGACCGCGTTCATGGCCGTCACGCCCGCGCTCGTGTACCTCGCCGCAGGGTTGATGCTCGAGGGCGGCGCCGCGATCACGGCGGGAACCCTGGTGGCCTTCTCCACGCTGCAGGCTCGCCTGCTGATGCCCGCCGTGGCGCTGATGCGCGTGGCGATGGACGTGCAGACCTCACTGGCGCTCTTCCGGCGGATCTTCGAGTACCTGGACCTGATGCCCGCGGTGCAGGACCGCCCCGCTGCAGTGGACCTGAACCCTGACCGGATGCAGGGCGAGCTCCGCCTGTCGGACGTCTGGTTCGCCTACCCGCCGCCACCCACGCTGCTGGCCCCGCCGCCGTCGCCCGCGGAGCGGATCCGCGGCCAGGGCTCGCTGCGCTGGGCGGCAACTGGCGCCGTGCCTGCCGCCCCGATGGGCCGCTGGGGCGGCGGCGAGGGGGCCCCGGAGCCCGCCCGCGGCACCCCCCGGTCCGAAGCGCCCCTCTCGCGAGCGATCGAGGTCCCGCCGGCGGGGTCCCCGCGGCGTCCCTGGGCACTGCGTGGCGTCACCCTGACCGTTCGGCCTGGCCAACTCGCCGCGCTGGTGGGGCCCTCCGGCGCGGGCAAGACCACGCTGACCTACCTCATCCCTCGGCTCTACGAGGTGGACCGAGGGGCCGTGCGCATCGACGGCACCGACGTGCGCGACCTCACGCTCGCCTCCATCGCCAACGCCATCGGGATCGTCACCCAGGACCCGTACCTCTTCCACGCCAGCATCGCGGACAACCTCCGTTACGCCAGACCCGACGCCTCCGACGCCGAGCTCGAGGACGCCGCCCGTGCCGCCAACATCCACGAGCGGATCGCGGCCTTTCCGGACGGCTACGCCACCACCGTCGGCGAGCGGGGCTACCGCCTCTCCGGGGGCGAGAAGCAGCGCCTGGCCATCGCCCGCGTGCTCCTCAAGGATCCCCGGATCCTCATCCTCGACGAGGCCACCTCGGCCCTGGACACCTTGGGCGAACGCCTGGTCCAGCAGGCGCTGGAGCGCGTGATGGCGGGCCGCACCTCCATCGCCATCGCGCATCGGCTCTCGACCGTGCGCCACGCCGACGTCATCGCGGTCCTGGACGCCGGGCAGATCGTCGAACAGGGCACCCATGCGGAGCTGGTGGACGCCGGCGGGCTCTACGCGCGGCTCCACGCCGAGCAATTCGGCGCCGGCCGGGTCGAGGCGCGATTCGCCGACGGCGTGCTGTTCACCGACGGCACCGTGCTCCCCCAGCGCCGCGGCTTGCCCGCCTGAGGCGGGCTAGACCGCTCGCCAGGGGGCCGAGCCGGGGCGTCAATCCGTCAGGGAGGGGTTGGGCGTCTTGTCCTTGCCGTCCTCCTTCGATTCACCGCAGAGCGCCGATGGGTTGGGCGTCTTGTCCTTGCCGTCCTCCTTCGGTTCACCGCAGAGCGCCGACGGGTTGGGTGTCCTGTCCTTGTCGTCCTCCTTCGGTTCACCGCAGAGCGCCGAGACACTCGCCGGACGGACCTTGCCCGCCGTCGGTTCAGAGGCCGATGCTGCAGCGGTCGTGAGCAACAGGGAAGCGACCGCGACGGAGACTAGGTTTGGGTAGCTCATGGTGGGGTGGACGTGCAGCCCGACCCCGCGTTCGTCAAGCGTCGGTCAACCGCGGCGCGCCTTCGTGCAGACCGCCGCTGCGCCCCGCACCCATGCCCACGCGGGCGCCGCCCTGACCGTGGAGGGGCCTCGTGGTCGAGCGGTCGACACCACGGAGCCGGCGCGTCGCCCGCTCGCCAAGTCAGGCGGCGGGTGCCAGCCAGACTTTGGCCTCAGTCGTCGCTCGGCGGCTGGTAGAGCATCAGCCCGGCGAAGACGCAGGCGATCCTCGCCTGCTTCGCCTCGTCGATGCCCTTCTTCACCCAGACCTGACCCGGGTGGACGACCTCGACGGCGCCAAGCACCTCTTTGTCCTCGTTGTCCGCCCGGAACCCGGAAGGGTTCGAGCCCTTCTTGCCGTTCTCGAGCGCGTAGATCGGTTCGAGCGTGTACTCCTCGCCCATTACCTTCAGCCAGCGCTCGTCCCCGGTCATGGCGAGTTCGGCGTTGCCGTCGTCGTCGCCACAGGCGCAAGCCATCTCGAGACTGCTCCAGTTGATCGAGCCCGTTGCCGAGCCGATGCCCTGGCTGCTCGATTTGGCGGCGCACATACCGGCGAGCTTGCTCTCCCCGGCCACCAGCTCGTAGGTGAACCCGTTGGTCTTCGTGGTCCTCGACCAGGGGCCGACCCCGACCCCCCGGCTCTTCTCCGATTTCCGGTCCACGTTGACAACGTCGTACTCCCCGAGTTGGAAGCCCTCGTTGACCAGGGCACCGGACGCGCGCTTGCGACCGATGGTCGTCAACGTCTCGGTCGCGTCCACGACGTCAGCGGGCGGTGCCATGCGCGGCGTCGAGCAGCCCACCGCCGCACCGAGCACCGCGCCCAAGAGGCTCCAAGGTCTTGCTCCCACTCTGATCGTCATCTCGTCGTCCCTTCCAGCAGTGATCGCGACCCGGAGCGCGTGCGCCCAACGGTAGAGAACCTCTCCCGGTGCGGGCGCTCGCACTCCGCGCCCCCGTTGGTCCTGCGATCCCGTGACGCCCAGCCCCCGGGCATACCCCCCGGTAGAGGGGCGATCCTTCCACCCGAGAATCGGCCGAAGGGATCTGCCTGGCCCGCGAGACGTCGGAAGTACGACCGGATGACCCGCCGTGTCAAGCCGCCCTCCCCCAGCTCGACAGCCAACGCACAGAACGCCAGCTCAGCCCGAGCCCTGCGGCTCCCCGACGAGAGCGGGGGCGGGCTTGCCGGCGGAGTACCGCCGCTGCACCCACTGAAAAGCTAGCTGACCTGCGATCATCGCCCCCACGAAGAGGCCGGTCGAGGGAACCAGGGCGCCCAGGGAAACCAGCGCGGGACCGGGACAGTATCCAGCCAATCCCCAGCCGGCGCCGAAGAGCACGGCCCCGATCACGAGCGACGGCTCGATGCGGGTCCGGGTGGCTAGGTCGAACGCCGGCGCGGCCAGCGGCCGCTCCCGACGTCGAACGAGGCGCCAGGCGATTCCATGGACGGCGACGGCGCCCACCAAGACCAGCGCCAGCGACGGATCCCAGTGACCCGTCACGTCGAGGAAGGCGATGACCTTCTCCGGACGGGTCATGCCGCCCAGCGCCAGACCGGCCGCGAACAGCGCGCCCGACACGACCTCTGCCAGCCGAGCCCTCATGGCTGCACCTCCGGTCCCGCCGCGCTCACCACCAGAACCGTCAGGATCCCCGTGGCCAGGAACGTCAACGTCGCCACCACCGAACGGGCTGAGCCGCGGCTGACGCCACAGACGCCGTGACCGCTCGTGCACCCCTTGCCGAGGCGCGTGCCGAAGCCGACCAGGAGCCCGGCCAACACCAGCAGGAACGGCGACTGCACTGGGGAAGCAGCGAACGCTCCCGGGAAGACCGCCGCGAGCAAGAGCCCCGTCAGGAGCATCCCGACCAGGAACCACCCCCGAAGGCCGGCGTCAGCGCGACGCTCGAGCACCCCACCGAGGATGCCGCTGATCCCCGCCACCTGCCCCCTCCACAACAACCGGATCGCCGCGGCGAGTCCGATCAGCAGTCCTCCCAACAGTGCCACCAAGGCGTCAACACCGCTCATCGCGTCTCCTCGTCGTGCCCACGGGCGGCAATGGCGCCTTTTTCGCGCGAGCGCAAGCCCCCTCGCCACCAGCGCGGCCGCTCCCCGGTCCCCTGGCCGCTCCCCCGGAGCGCACGCCTCTGGGCGAGTCCGGACGGCCCTGGGCCATCCACTCCCCGGGTCGCGCCGACGAGGATAGAATGCCGGCCCGGCGGCGCCATCGGATGGGCGGTCGTCAGGCAGGTGGAAGATGGAGCTCGCACAGCGACCGGGCAGCGTGAACGACGTCACCAGCGATCAGCTTCGACAGTACCAGGCCACGCACCCGGAGGCGGACTACGTCATCGTCGATGTCCGCCAGCAGGAGGAGTACCGGGCTGGGCACCTGCCCGGAGCTCGGCTCATGCCGCTGAGCGAGCTCGAGAGCTTCGCGGCTGAGTTGCGGGGGCTCGGTGAGCGAACCGTGGTCTTCTACTGCCGGAGCGGTGGTCGCTCGGCCCGCGCCAGCGATTGGGCCCAAAGCGCCTTGGGCCTCCCTCGCATCGCCAACCTGCTCGGCGGCTACTCTGGCTACCACGGGCTCACCCTTCCCGACTTCCCCCCCTTGCGGCTGCTCGACGGAGCCGGAGACGCCCGCGCCCAGTTGCTGCAGGCCCTCGACCTGGAGAAGGGAACCTTCCGCTTCTATCAAGCGATGGTCGAGGCGTTCGCGCAGACCCCCGTGGCGGACACCTTCTCGAAACTGGCAACCGCCGAGCTCGAGCACGGTCGCTCCGTCCATGGGCTGCTGCTGCGCCTGGAGACGAACGGACCCGCGATGGAGGATTTTGCGACGGTCTTCGCGTCTCTGGAGGGAGGGCTCGTCGAGGGTGGCGAGCCGCTCCCGGCGGTCGTCGCGCGCGCCGCAGCACTCGGCAGAGAGGGCGCCCTGGGGGCCCTCGAGCTCGCGCTGGAGGTCGAGCTCACCGCCTACGATCTCTACAAGAACGTGGCCGAGCTCAGCGATGATCCGAGCGCGCGGGCCGCGCTCCTGGATCTCGCCCAGCAGGAGAAGCAACATGCCGACGGCATCCTCCGCACCCTCGCCCGGATGGCCCCAGCTACATCCGCACCCTGACGGAGGCAGCAGCAACCATGGAAATCAAGGCCTTCTTTCACCCGCCGACCAGCACCCTCACCTACGTCGTGCACGATCCCGCGACGCGTGACGCCGTCGTCATCGATCCGGTCCTCGATTATGACGCCGCCGCGTCCGTGACCTGGACCGACGCGGTCGACGAGGTGATCCGGTTTCTCAACGAGAAGCAGCTTCGGCTCCATTGCGTGCTGGAAACCCACGCGCACGCCGACCACCTCTCGGGGTCGCAGATCTTCAAGATCGCCTGCCCCAACGTCGCGGTCGCCATCGGTCACCGCATCACCCTCGTCCAGCAGATGTTCAAGGGGATCTTCGGCCTCCCCGCGGGCTTCCCCACCGACGGCAGCCAGTTCGACCGTCTGCTCGACGAGGGCACCCCCCTGCGCGCGGGCAGCCTCACCGTGGAGATCCTGTTCACGCCAGGGCACACCCCCGCCTGCTCGACGCTCCGCATTGGAGACGCCCTCTTCACGGGCGACGCGCTCTTCATGCCGGACTCTGGCTCCGGGCGCTGCGATTTCCCTGGCGGCAGCGCCCACGATCTGTACGACTCCGTCACCCGGCGCATCTACACTCAACCGGATGAGATGCGCGTCTTCGTCGCCCACGACTACCAGCCTGGAGGGCGCGAGCTCCGGTACCAGACCACGGTGGGCGAGCAGAAGCGGGACAACATCGCCATCAACGCTCAGACCACCCGAGATGAGTTCATCACCTTCCGCGAACGGCGGGACGCGCAGCTCCCGGCCCCCAAGCTGCTCTTCCACAGCGTGCAAGTGAACATCGCCGCGGGACACTTGCCTCCGCCGCAGGGTGACATCAGCTACCTCAAGATCCCGCTCAACGTCTTCAAGCCCAAGGCGCCCCACACGGTCGAGCCCCTCGACACCTGCGAAGCCCCCCAGCTCACCGGTGGCCAGGGCTAGGTCCAGAGGCGCCCTCGAAACCGGGCGCCGGCCTCGTGCCCGTGGCCCTCGCGGCGAGGCGTCAGATTCGCGATGACCGTAGAGATTGCCCTCGTCTTTGCCGTGCTCGGGGCCACCGTCGCCCTGTTCGTCGCGGAGTGGGTCCGCGTCGACGTGGTGGCGATGCTGGCGATGTTGGCGCTCGCCTGGCTGGGGCTGGTCGAGCCGGATCAGGCTCTGGCTGGGTTCGCCAGCAACGCCGTGATCTCGATCATCGCCGTGATGATCCTCGGGCATGGGGTCGACCGCACCGGGGTGATGAACCGCCTCGCGCGACCGCTGGTCCGGCTGGCAGGCTCCAGTGAGCCGCGCCTGGTGGGGCTGGTGATGGGAGCGGTGGGCCTGCTGTCGGCCTTCATGCAGAACATCGGCGCCGCCGCGCTCTTCCTGCCGGCGCTCCTCGGGTTGGCTCGGCAGGGTCGCGTGCCGGCGTCCCGGGTGCTGATGCCGGTGGGGTTCGCCGCCATCCTCGGGGGCACCCTGACCATGGTCGCCTCGGGGCCGCTCATCGTCTTGAATGATCTGCTCCGTCAAGGCAACCAGGAACCCTTCTCGCTCTTCGCAGTGACGCCGATCGGAGCGCTCCTGCTCGGCGCCGGCATCGTGTATTTCGTGGCGCTGGGGCGCTTCGTGCTTCCGTCGCTCCCGCGCGAGTCGGTGCGCGCGGAGCCCCAACAGACCCTGGTGTTCCAGTGGCAGCTCTCGTCCGCGATCCACGGCTGCTCCGTTACGGTCAGCAGTGATCTCGTCGCCAAGACGGTGGAGCAGGCGACGCTGGTGGAGCGATACGATCTGAACCTGCTCGCCCTCCGCCAAGACGGGGAGATCCAGGAAGCCCCCTGGCGGCAAACCCGGTTCGCCCCGGGACAGGACCTGGTCCTGCTCGGTCGAGCTGAGGATTTCCACCGCTTCGTGGAGGAGCACGGACTGCGGCCGCTCGACGGCGCCGATCCGTGGCTCGAGGAGCTGCAGTCCGGTACCCGCTGCGGCTTCGCCGAGTTCGTCGTGCGCCCCCACGCGCCGCGCGCGGGGGCCACGCTCCGGCAGCTCGCGCTGCGCAAGGAATTCGGCGTCGAGCCGCTCGCCCTCTTCACCGGTGAGGGCGAAACCCTCCGTGACTTCTCCGACGTTCCGCTTCGCCCCGGCAACGCTCTGGTCGTCCACGGCAGCTGGGAGCGACTCCGAGGCTTGGGACGAGACGAAAGCTTCTGGCTGCTCACCCCCATCGAGGAGGAGGCGACCGTACCCGGCAAGCGATGGCTTGCGCTCGCCCTCTTCGCCTCGGCCATCGGCCTTTCCATCGCGGGTTTCCCGTTGTCGATCAGCCTGCTCACGGGGGCGACGGCGATGATCTTGACCGGGGTGGTTCCCGTCGAGGCCGCGTACCGGGCGGTCGACTGGCGCACGGTGTTCCTGCTGGCAGGGCTGATCCCCCTCGGGACGGCGATGGAGAGCTCCGGCGCCGCAGCCTACGTCGCCGGCGCGCTGACCCACGCTCTGTCAGGAAGCTCGCCTCTCGTGCTGATGCTGGCCGTGGCCGTGCTGGCAACGCTCTTCTCGCTCTTCATGTCCAACGTCGCGGCGACGGTGCTGCTGGTCCCCTTGGTGCTGGTGATCGGGAAGGAGACGGGGGTCGATGGGCGAGCGCTGGCGCTGTTGGTAGCCGTTTCTGCTTCTAACTCCTTCGTGCTACCGACCCACCAGGTCAACGCCCTGTTCCTGTCGCCTGGCGGCTATCGCAACGCCGATTTCGCCCGCGCCGGCGGAATCATGACCGTGCTCTTCTTGCCCATCGCCGTAGCCGCGGTCGCTGCCTTCGTCGGCACGTGACCGTGTCGAGCGGGGCGAATGGCGGCGGCGCTGGTCGCGCACGCCGAACTGACGCACGCACGGCGACGCCTCCGTACTGTCTCGATCCGCCGCCTCCGCGCGCTGCACTTCTGCGCTAGAGTGGGGCGGCGGTGGGCCCCAAGCCTCGCTTACCCCAGCGCCTGCCGCCCGAGAGAACGCATGACTGGACGGAAGATCGCCCCCATCGGCACCGGCCTCGCACTGCTCGCCCTCACCCACTGCGGCGGAGACGACTACCAGCCGCTCACGCTCCCCGGCGGTGGTGCTAGCGGAACAACGGGTGGGGTCGTCGCGACCGGCGGTGCCCCGGACACCGGCGGTACGGGCGAGACCGCGACCACCGGCGGAGCGGGAGCCACGGGTGGCGCGTCGGGCACGGGCGGCGCCGGTCCAACCGGCGGCATGGGCGTGACCGGCGGCGCGAACGCCGACGTGGATGCGGCGGGGGTCCCCCTGGCCTCGCCCGGCGACTCGACCAGCACCCACAGCGACTACCTGAACCTGGGCGAGATCCGCCTGCTCAACAACGCTTGGGGCTCCGACGAGCGGAGCTGCAACACGCCGATGAGCGTCTTCGTCAACGACGACAGCTCGGTGGGATGGACCTTCAACCGCGCCGCCTGTGGCGGAGAAGGCACCCAGCCCGATTTCCCCGAGCTCGAGTTCGGAATCCATCCCTTCGGGATCGGCGACGAGCTCGAAACCTCCCCGGGGTTCTCCAGCACGACCCTGCTGCCGCTCCAGATCAGCGGCATCACCAGCGCGAGCATCGTGGTCGACGGCCTCGGCATCTCCCTGCAGTCCCAGGAGTCCTGGAACATCTCCTTCGAGTTCTGGTTGAGCCAGCGGAACCCCGTGAGCGATCCCAACCCCGGCGTCTACGCCGAGATCCTGGGGATGTGGGGCTGGCAGTCCGGTCGCTGGGCTTGCGGCGATGACGGGAACCCGAACCAGAACGAGTACCAGGGCATGACCGTCACCGCCGGCGACAAGTCCTACGAGCTCTGCCATCAGAGCGACACCTGGGCCGACGGCCAGTGGCGGTACTTCCAGTTCAGGATGCAGGGAGGGCCCACCCAGAGCTTCTCCGGACGGGTCGACATCAAGGCATTCCTCGACTGGGTCGTCAGCACCCGGGGCTACTCCAGGGACCTCTGGGTGACACGCATGGAGGTCGGCAGCGAGATCGACGACAACACCCGCGGCACAGTGACGGTCCGCGACGTCACCTTCGAGGTGAACGGGCAGAGTCGTTCCATTCGCCTCGCCGACTAACCAATCGCACCGCGCCCGTCCCCGCGGCACCCAACCCCGGCGTTCGCCCAGGGATCGCCGTGCTCGCGCGCCCACACCCCTGTGGGCAGGGTGACGCACGGTGTCCGGTCAGGAGGGAATTTTCTGGGGCATTCTGGCGGAAATGAGGCCGGGCATGTCGCTTGCTGGCGACAATCCCCGCCTCCCCATGAAGACCCCCCTCGCCCCCCTCCCCGCCGCACCCGACGCCCACGGCGCCCCAACTGCTCACGGCGGCCTCTTCGGCTGGGCCGCGCCGGTCCCCCCCACCCGGCTCCGACCCCGCCGGCGCGCCCTGGGCCTGGCCGCAGCCGCCCTCCCAACCGTCACCGTGGCGGGGATCTGGGTGGCCATCCGCGCCTTCCCGGGCTTCGGGCCGGCGCTGGCGGACACGCTGCGCGCCACGGTTGGCAGCGAAACCGTCACCACCCTCGAGGAGCTCAGTGCCGACGTCGAGGATCGGGTGCGCCTGGCCGTGGATCGCTCCGAGGCGCGCGGCCTGTCCGACGCTACCCCGGAGGAGGTCGTGGCGCTCGCCCGCCAGGCGCCGGCCGAGCCCGTCCCCGAGGCGTTCCGGCCGCGCGACGTGGGACCGATGTTCCCGACCGCGGCCGCGCCGGGAGACGGCCAGTGGCAGCCGGTGCCCACAGCGCATGGCGCCGGGGACCCCCTGCAACGCACCCTGATCCACCCCGACCCGCAGCGCCCGTACGCCGAGCTCTTCGTGTTCGCGCTGGACCTGTCGCGCGTGCGGCTGCACTTCGTCCCAGGCAGCCGCGAGCCGAAGGGCGTGCCCGGCGCCGAGGCCGCCCTCCCGCGGCCCGGACGCGTCCCCGAGGGTGACCTCGGCGGGCTCGTCGCCGCCTTCAACGGTGGGTTCAAGTCGGAGCACGGGCAGTTCGGCATGCAGGCGAGCGGGATCCAGATCGCCCCGCCCAGGCCCGGCTCCTGCACCCTGGCGGCGGAGGCCGACGGGACGCTCCACATCGGCACCTGGTCTACCCTGCAGCCACGCGCCCCCTCGTTCACGGACTGGCGACAGACCCCCGCCTGCATGGCGGAAGGTGGCAGCCTGCACCCGGGGCTCACCGGCGACTCCACCCGCTGGGGCGCCACCATCGAGGGGGGCACCGTGATCCGGCGCTCGGCGGTGGGCCTCGACCGGGACCGCCGCCTGCTCTTCGTCGGCATCAGCAACGCCACCACGGCACGCGCCCTCGCCACCGGAATGATGCACGCCGGCGCCCACGACGTGGCCCAGCTCGACGTGAACTACTCCTACCCCCGTTTCGTGCTCTACCGCCACGACGACGCCCAGAGCGTCACTGCGATGACGGCGGTGAAGGGCTTCTCGGTCGATGCCGACGCCTACGTCGGCAAGCCCTCCGCGCGTGACTTCTTCTACGTGACGGTCAGCGAGCGCTGACCCCCGGCCGCTGCCCCGGCGGGCGTCAGGGCGCGAGCGTCACTGACCCGGCGTCGAGCGACAGCTCGTAGTAGCCGTGATCGTCCCACTCCACCGGCTCGCCCCCCTGCGTCAGGGTGCCGCCCCCGGTGGTGACGCGGAGGCACTGCCCCGGCGGGAAATGCTCCGGGAGCGACCAGGACCAGGTCTGCTCGCCCCCCGAGGTCGTGGGCTCGACCGCGGACACGAGCTTCTGCGCCCGCCAGTACGCGCCGACGGCCGCCACCGTGTCGAGCCACAGATCGCCGAACGACTTGGCGTGCTCGACCCCGGCCACGAATGCCTCGATATCGACCGGCTGATACGCGCCGTCACTCCCGCCGGTGAAGCCGTGGACGAGGACCACGCGCCAGCCCCCCGCCTCCCGGGCCGCGTCGATCTGCGCGTCGAACGCGCTCGCAGCGGCGCCGCTCGGCGGGACGTAGCAGGGGAGATCAAAGGGGTTGCTGCTGCCGTTCGGGGCGATGACCGCGTTGCTGACGCCGCGGTTGATGAGGAACCGCGACGAGGCCGGCGCCACGTAGCTCGAGTCGCCGTAGGGGGCGGCCATCGTGGCGGGCAGCACCCCGAAATGGGTCTGAATGAACTCCGTTGCCGCGTCGATGTCCGCCTCGTCAGCCGTCCGCGCGTGGCTCTTGGTGTGGTTACCGAGCTCGTGGCCATCCTGGACGGCCTGGGCCCAGATCTCGTCCGCCGCGTCAGACTTGCCCGTCTGCAGGTAGAACGTCATCCGCACGCCCGTTCCCGCCAGCTCCGGGTAATGGCCAATCTGCGACGAATTGGCGTCGTCAAAGGTGTAGCTGACCGCCCCGCGGAAGCCCGCCCAGTCGAGGATCGTCAGGGGACCCGTGGCCCCCGCCGGCCGAGGCTGCCCCGCGGCCCCAGCCACCGGCAAATCGCACCCGGTCGGGAACCCCACCCCCGCTCCGCCCGCCGCCGGGGCGTCCCCCCCCGTCGCAGCCCTGCCCGCGCTCGGCGACCCCCCACCGATGCCGTTGCCGGCCACGATGGGCTCGCCCGAGCTCGACCCACAGGCGATCAGCGACAGCGCGACGAGCGGGTACGCTAGCTTCCTCAAGGTGGGCTCCTGCGCGAGGGGCCGGCGATCCGACCGCACCAACCCCCGAGCGACTCCCGACGCCCTCGGGCCGGCTTGCCCAGCCTGACACGGCGAACCGACCGACGCTTCGCATCGGCAGACCGACACCTCTCATTTGCGGTGCGCCGTGAGCCGTCGCGGCGAGATCCACCCCGGCCCGAGACGCCCGACCGCCCCGAGCAAGGGCGCTAGCGGACCACGACCTTGAGCCGACAGCGTTCGTCGCAACCGCTGAACTGGGCGCCGTTTTCGGGGCCGAGATCGCAGGTCTCCCCGAACGCCGCGTCGACCACCAGGTCCCCGCAGCGCGCGGGCGGCTGGCACCCGGGGGCGCACCCGCCTTCAGGGCTGTTGTACGGCGAGAGGTTCAGGCCGTCGTCGCAGAGCTCCCCGCCCTCCGCCTGCACCACCCCGTCGCCGCAGAACTGGCGGCCCGAGCAGTCCGGCGCGCAGGCACCGTACGCGCCCGTGTTCGCCTCGACACCGTCGTCGCACATCTCACCGGGCTCGAGGGTGCCGCTGCCGCAAATGGGGGTGCAGACCGAGCGGCTGAGGATGAAGTTCGAGAGCGTGAGCTTGAAGTTCGAGTAGATGGTGTGTCGCTCGGCGTGAAACAGGTGGATCGAGTAGAGCGATCCCTTGGTGATGCCAAACCGATCGTCGGTCGGATCCTCCGCTTCGGCCGCGCTGATCTCGCCGTCCCCGTCCTCGTCCCCGAGCACGACGAAGTCGCTCTCGACCCCATGGACGCCGCCGATGTCCACCGCCAGGCGCCGGTTCACGTAGATCCAGACGTCGTCGTCGCCGGAGAACTCGAGCCGCTCGCCGCCCTCGTACTGGATGAAGTACTCGAGCTCGGTCGTGAAGTGGAAATTGTGGTCCGGGATCGCGGGGCCCACGGGGCCGACGGGGCCCACGGGGTCCTCAGGGTCCACGGGGTCCTCAGGGTCCACGGGGTCCTCAGGGTCCACGGGGTCCTCAGGGTCCACGGGCTCCACGGGCTCCACGGGCTCCGGGAAGCCCATCCCGTCGAGCGGGAAGAACTCATCGCTCTCGAAGCGGTAGATCGTCTGTCCCCCCTCCTCCATCCTGGCCAGCTCGAGCGAGCTCGGGAAAGGCAGGTTCAGGTCGACCACGTCCCGGTACCACTGGCTGAAGGTGGTGGCGTCGTTGACCGAGCGGAAGGTGCCGCCGGTAGCGAACACCGGCTTGCCCTCGGCGTCGAGCATGCCGCAGGCGGCCGCGGTCGCCACCGTGCAGACCTCACCCGGGATCCCGAGCTCGAGCTCAGTGATCCGGTACTCGAAGTCGGGGTGCTCGTCGGTGAAATCACGGAAGACCACCGGCAGCTTCACGAACGCTGGCTGCTCCTCCACCACGGTGCACTCGAAGCCGATCTCCACGCCGCACGCTGCGGAGCAACCGTCGCCGTCGAGCACGTTGCCGTCGTCGCAGTCCTCGCCGAGGGTGCGCGCGCCGTCGCCGCAGATGGCGGCGGTCTGCCCGCTCGCCTCGAAGGTGGGCTCACGCAAGCAGACAGCGTTACAGCCGTCGCCGCTCACGTCGTTGGCGTCGTCGCAGCCCTCGTTCGCCTCGACCGCGCCGTTACCGCACACCGCCGCCTGGCACGCGGCCCCCGCCGGCGGGCAGCCGAACCACCCCGGCTCCACCAGGCAATTCGCCCCGCAGCCGTCGCCCGCCACCGTGTTGCCGTCGTCGCAGCGCTCGCTCCCGACCACCAGCGCGTCGCCGCACCGCGGGAGGCACGCCGCGCCCGGGCTCGGGCAAACCCAGCCGCTCTCCACCTGGCAGGCCGCGTCGCAACCATCGCCCCCGACGGCGTTAGCGTCGTCGCAAGTCTCGCTCGCCGTGCGCGAACCGTCGCCGCAAACCTCCAGGATGCACGCCTCACCCGGGTTCAGGCAGATGTAGCCCGGCTCGCGCAGGCACAGGGCGCTGCAGCCGTCGCCGTCGAAGACGTTCCCGTCCTCGCAATCCTCACCGGCCTCGATCGTGTTGTCGCCGCAGACGGGGCCGGCCGGCTCCTGCGTGACGGGATTGATGACGATCGCGCCAGTGCCACCACTCCCGTCCTGCGGCTCGGTGACGGGCAGGTCGAGCCCGCCCGTGGCGGTGTCCTTGATCGGCGCGGACTCCGCCGCGACGTCTTCTCTACAGCCAGCGCTCATCGACAGGAGAACGGTGAGCGCCAACACACGATTGAATGGATCAGTCATCATCATCGCTCTCCGACGGAGGACGCCGACCCGGTCCGAACCCTGCCACGGATCGCGACGGAGGGCGGCAACAAAGCACCGCCGAGCGACAGCTTCTTTCGCCGTCCGTGAGCCGTCGCACGGCCTGCCATAAACGCGGTCCCGCCACCATGTGAGGTTCTGCCACCCCGAGCTTCCTCGTGACGAGGTAGTCGCTCGAACGGCGCCCGGTCCGTCGCTTTTTCTCGAGCGGCGCGGCCGATGCCCAGTGCAAGCGGCCTCGAGGCGGGTCTGCAGCGCGCCCCGCTCCCACGCGCGGCGCGAACGGATTGTCCCCGCCGACTCTGCCACCTCGGGGGGGAGATTCTGCACCCCTCCCCGCGCCGCGCGGGGCGCCAGGTCCGAGAATGCTCGGGACCCAGCCAATCGTGCCAGAGGGAGCGTCGATGGGGCGCGCCCGGGCGCGCTCGTCGCCCCTCCGGGCGCCGACGCCGGCGGCGAGGTCGAGCTCGATGAGATCGCCATCCACGACGTCACGGCCAGTGGGTCCGACCGACCCCAGGACACCTGGCTCTTCGTGGGCGACTACGGCTGGTTCCTCGCCCACCCCGAGGAACTCGCCGACGACGGCGTCCACAGGAGAGCCGCGGCCAGCGCAGCATGAACGCGCTCTGGGCCGAGCGCGATGACCGGGCTCTACGTGGACGGCTGAGGTCGTCCGAACCCCGGCGGCCGGCGCCCGCGGCCTGGCCTCACGGGGGCGGGCTGTACTCGAAGCAGAACCCGGGGGTCGGCTCGCAGAGTCCGTTCACGCAGGTCCCACAGGCGCAATCGGCCGCATCCGCGCAGCTCCGGTGGACGCAGCCGTGCACGTCCGCGGCCGCGCCGCCCGCGCAGTCCCAACCCTCCGGGCAGGGCACCCCCGCCGCGCAAACGTCCGGCGTGCAGCCTCGCACATCGGCGCCGGGATCCTCCGGAAGACAGGCGTGGCGATCCGGGCACGGCGCGGCGCCTTCTGCGTCGCAGGGCCGCTCCACGCAGCGCTTCTCGACGCAGTCTTGCGTGGTGGAGCAGGGCTGGTCCGGACAGCCGCGCACGCACCAGGTGGAGCCGCAGGCGTCCTCTTCGCAAATCGCCTCGGCGGCGCAGTCCTCGTCGACCTCGCAGGTCCGGACCGGCGCAGGGCCGCCGCACTCAAACGTGAACGGCTCGGTCGCGCATCGGGTGCCGGGCGCGCCCACCACTGGCGGGCAGTCGGCGTGGGTCGCGCAACGGACGAGGTCACTGGTGGTCAGGTCCGGCACGAAGCCGGGACAGTAGGCCCTCGACTCGGCCCCCCCCGCGCCGCCGGCCCCCGCAGCGGCGCCGGACCCGCGCGCGCCGCCGCCTTCGACCGCGCCTCCCGACGACGCTCCGGCGCCGCCCATCGGATCGGCGCCCCCCTGGTCGGGATCGCCCCCCACGCCGCCGTCCGCGTCGGCGCCGCCGAACTCAGCCCCGCCTTGCGCGCCGGCGCCGGCCGAGCTGGCGCCCCGCTCGGTGCCCCCGTCTCCGCCAGCGCCACCCGGGACCGGCGCTGCCCCCACCCCGCCGGTCCCGGTGGGGCTCGTGCCGCCCGTCGAGCGGTGGTCCTGGGTCGCTGTCCCGCCGCACGCCACCAGCCCCAACAGCCCAGCAACGAGGAGCGCCGACCCTTGTGGTTTCACTGTGGAAGTATAGCCGCACCGGTCAGGGACGACGAGTCCCCGCAGACCTCCGTGCCGATCGAGCACGATAGTACGGGCGCGCCCCCGGCCGGATCTGTCAGGCTGGACGAGTCTCGACCGCGACGCGGAGCCCGTCACGGCGCCCCGCCGAGCTCCCGGCGCCGCGTCGGTTCCCCCTTTCTCGTGCCGAGGACCGCCATGACCCGAATCCGCTCGCTCGCCTCGCTCCTCACGCCGACCACGGCGCTGTCCCTGCTCGCGCTCGCCTGCTCCGACGCCGGCTACGAGCCGCTCGTCGCCGACGGCAGCGGCGCCACGGCCGGCACTGGGGGCAGCGCCCCTTCGGTCGGAGGGAACGCCACCACCGGAGGGGACGCCGCGACCGGAGGGGACGCCGCGACCGGAGGCGCCGCGCCGAACCCCGACTCCGAGCTTGGCACGGCGACGCAGTCCGGCTCCGGCAAGACCATGGCCCAGTACCAGACGGCGGACAATCTCCGGCGGGACGACGTCCCCTATGCGCTCATCACCAACGGTTGGGGACCGGGTTTCGAGAGCCACACGATCTCCTGGCTCGGTACGTCGTTCACCGTGGAGGCCTTCACCGGCACGGCCGGGAGCAACGGCGAGCCGGCTGGCTACCCCACCGTCTACTGCGGGCGCTACTCGAACGGCCCGGTCCCCGACTGCGGCCTGCCGGCGCCGGTCGCCTCCACCGGCAGCGTCCGCACCGGGTGGCGCTGGGCCGCCAACGGCAACACCGGCGCCTACAACGCCGCGTACGACATCTGGATGGGTGACGGGAGCCGCCTCCAGTCCTACCTCATGGTCTGGCTCCGCGATCCGCCGCGCTTCCAGCCGGCGGGCTCGCGCAACTCGGCCCACCAGGACGTCACGGTGGCCAACGCGCCGGGCGTCTGGGACCTCTTCACCGGCACGGTCAACGGCCTCCCCATCGTCAATTACGTGCAGCCGGAGGGGAGTGACCTCTCCGAGATCGAGTTCGACGTCCTCGATTTCGTCGCCGACGCCCAGACGCGGGGCCTGAACCTGCCGGGGACCCACGTGAACTCCGTGGCCATCGGGTTCGAGATCTGGGAGGGCCCGGTCAACGGCGTCGAGACGCTGGACTTCTACGTCCACGTAGAATGACGATGGGCGCCCCGCGCTAGGCCTCGCGCGCGAGCCTCACTCCACCCAGCCCTGCTCGATCCGTCGATAGCGTCGCTCCGTGACCAGATCGCCGGCGAGCTGCCCCTCCGCCCGCGCCCGCGCCAGCACCGCCCAGGTCACTGTGGGGAGCTGGCGGCTGCGCAGCAAGGGCTCCAAGCGCGCCTCGCCGGGCTCCGCGACGCCCGCGTCGTCGAGCGCTGCGCACGCAAGTCCGCGCAGCCCCTCGAGCTGCTTGCTGGCGGCGACGGCGCTGAGCTCGCGCCGCAGGTCGTCGCGGGCGTGATCGCGGACGAGGTAGAGCGCGGCCCGCACCGCCGTGGGAGCGCGCAGACCGGTCCCCCTCACCAGGTGCTCGAGCAGGGTCCGCACCGCCGGCGCCCGAGCGCCGGCGAGCCGGAACAGAAACGTCGGGTCGCGATCGTTGCTCGGCCGGTCACTCAAGCGCGCCACGAGTTCGACGCTTGGTCGCACTGCCGGCGGCTCGCCGTCCGCGAGGGCCCACGCGAGCAGGGCCCAGGCGATCCGCGAGCTCTCGGGGCCCGTCGCGGCGCGTTCCCGTGCCTCCTGGAGGGGGATCCCGTCGCCGGCGCGGACCGCGACCTCCGCAAAGACGAGCCAACGCCCGAGGTGCCGCTCCGCGTCGCGCAGCACGCGCAGCGCGCCGGCAATGCTCGGCGGCAAGGCCACCGCCCCCCGCAGCGGTACGAACAGCTCCGCGCAGAGGGCCAACCGGTGGCTCTCCTTGATCTTGGGCGCGACGGTCGCGATGTGGGCCCCGTCGGTTTCCCCACGCGCCATCCGCGCCACCTCGGCGGCGAAGGCGAGGTGCGGGTCGCGCCCGGCGGCGACCCGCGCCAGAGCGTGACGGAGCTGCGGCGCCGGGATCTCCGTGCACGCGGAGAGCGTGACCAGACCGCCAGCGTCCTCCAAGTCCAGCGCCCGCTCGAGAATGGCGCCGGCGCGTTCGGGATCCTGGGCGGTCACGGCACGGATTGACGCCGAGTAGAGCGGCCGGGCGAGGGTTCGGCGACGCACCAGCGTGTCCGCCGCCCCCGCCATCGCCGCGAGGACACGCGGCGACCACGGCGCCAACTCGCACAGACACCCCGCGAGTTGCCCCTCGGCGGTCGGCCGACGTCGCAGTGCGGAGGCGATCTCACGCTCCGCCCGCGCCACGATCTCGGCGCCCACTCCCTCCCCCATCCAGGCGCTCGCCGACATCGGAATCCAGGAAGCCGAGCTTACCACCTTTCGGACCCGCGCCCCCCCGCCGATCGCGGCAGTTGACCCTCGACACGGCGCACACTAGCTTGGCCTCCGGAGACTTCCACGGTGGGGACCCTCGGCGCGCGTCCGCGAGGTCGCCCGAACCCGGTCCCCGCACCGCTCGCCCGTCGAGCACGAACGTCGGAGAAAACCATGCGAAGCGCAGTCCTGGTCCTCGCCGTCGCCGGAATGGCCCTTACCCCCGCCCTGGCGGGCTGCAAGAAGAAGCAGCAGCAGCCACCGCCGACCTACGGACAGCCCGCCTACGGCCAGCCCACGGCGACCGCTTACGGCGCGCCGCCCCCGGCTGCCACGACTCCCCCACCCGCCGTGGCCCCCGCCGCGACCACGACCCTCTCCACCCCCGGCCCCGCGGCGCTGCCCTGCACCTCGGATGCCACGTGCCTGACGGCCAAGTGCCACCCCACCGTGCAGAAGTGCATCTTCCCCTGCGCGACCAACGACGACTGCATCGCCCCCAACATCTGCATCCAGGGCACCGGGGTCTGCGCTCCGAACCTCGGCGCTGCCGTCCCCGCGCAGTGAGTTGCCCCCCGGCGAGCGCTCGGGGATGGGCGCCGCCGCCAATGATCACCGCCCGTGACGCCCCTCACCGACACCGAGTACGACGCTCTCGCCGCGCCTGAGTTGCGTGCGCTGGCGGCCGCGCTCGATGCGGTAGAAGCCTCCCTGCCCGGGGAGGGCTTCGAGGTGGAGCTCGCGGGCGACGTCCTCACCGTGGAGCTCTTCGACGGGACGCGTTGCGTGATCAACTCACACCGCGCCGCACGCCAGATCTGGATGGCCGCCGAGCGCCAGGCCTGGCACTTCGACTGGGATCCCACCGCGAGCGTCTGGGTCGTCCAGCGGACGGGCGACGAGCTGTGGGCGACGCTCCGGCGGCTGCTCGAGCGGCGCCTCGGTCGCCCGGCGTCGCTCACCCGGTCGGCGTGACCACCTCCGCCGCCTCGCGCGCCTTCGCCCCGGACGAGCACATCGTCGTCGAGGGTCTCTCCAAGCGCTTCGGCGACTTCGTCGCGCTCAGCGACATCGAGCTGACCATCCGCCGGGGGCACATCGCCGTCATCATCGGGGGCTCGGGGGCCGGCAAGAGCACGCTGGTCAAGCTCCTCATCGGCCTCGAGAAGCCCTCGACGGGCGCCATCTACGTTGACGGGGTGGACATCGTGCCCCTCGGCGACTCGCGGCTGAACCAGGTGCGCAGGAAGTTCGGCATGGTCTTCCAGTACTCGGCCCTGCTCGACTCGATGAACGTCCTGGACAACGTCGCCTTCCCGCTGCGCGAGCACACCCGGCTGCGCGAGCGGGAGATCCGGCGGCGGGTGCTGGAAAAGCTCTCGATTCTGGAGCTCGAGGGCACCGAGCAAAAATTCCCGAGCGAGCTCTCCGGCGGTATGCGCAAGCGCGTGGCGCTGGCCCGGGCCCTGATGCTCGAGCCCGCGATCCTCATCTACGACGAGCCGACGAGCGGCCTCGATCCGCTCACCAGCCGCATGGTGGATCGCCTGATCGAGGACACTCGCGCCCGCTTCGGCATCACCAGCGTCGTCATCTCCCACGATATGGCGGGAGCGCTCCGGATCGCGGACCACATCTTCCTGCTCTCGCGCGGCGCCCTCGTGGCCCACGGGACACCGGCGGCGCTGCTCCAGGGCGATCACGAGCTGGTGCGGCTGTTCGTCGAGGCGAGCGGCATCGCGACGGAGCAGGCTCTGCACCGCGTGGAAAACACGACCGTCGAGCCCCGGCGGTAGGCGGACGCTCCGGACCGGCCCCGCCGGCCCCCGGCGCCCGCTCACCGTCTGGGAGGCCACTGGCGAACGGGCCGACCCGCGGTCGTCTCGGTCCCGGGCCGCGCTGGCGAGCGCGGCAGCGGGACGACCGCCGCAAGGGGGCTTGACCCGTGGCGCGCGCCCTGCTCGCCTCGGGCCCCATGCGCCAGGTCCCCGATGACTGCGCCGGTCCGCTCCCCACCTCGCTGGCGGTCCTTTCCCTCGGCATCTTCGCGGCAGTAGGCGCAGCCCTCGCGTTCGGTGCTTGGACGATCGCGCACTTCGCCGAGGTCCCCGCCTTCGTCACCGGCAACGTCCTCCAGCCCCAGCTCCGGCGCGGACTGCTGGTAGCGATGCTGAGCACCGGGGCCGCGACCGCGCTGTTCGGCACCCTGGTGTCGCGGCCGTGGCGCGCGCCGCGCTTCGCGACGACCTGGCGCCATGCCCAGCGAGCAACGCCACTCCTCGTCCTCGGGCTGCTCCCGGCGCTCCTGGCCCGGCAGGCCTGGAACCGGGAGCCATTGACCTTTCTGGTTGCGGTCGGCGTGGTCGGGCTCCTGACGCTCGGCAGCCTCCGGACGGCGCTCGGGACCCTGCCCCCTTGGGTGTGGACCGACGGCTACCTCGCGGCGCGCCGCGACGGCGCGCGCTGGCGCCGTCGCGTCCCGCTCGCCGCGGTGCTCGCGGCCGCCGCCTTCTACGCCGTCTTCTTCTCGCGCTTCACCATCGGCAACCACTACCACCTGCACACGCGTGTCTTCGACCTCGCGGTCGAGCACAACCTCCTCTGGCAGGCCGCCCACGGCGGTGCGCTCTTCCGGACCACGCCGTTCGGCGGCCCGATGAGCCACCTCGGCTGGCACCAGACCTACTTCTCCTACCTGCTCGCCCTCCCCTTCCGGCTCTGGCCCCAGCCGGAGGCGATGCTCGCGTTCCAGGCGACCATCATCGGCTTCACGGCCCTCCCGCTCTACCTCCTCGCCCGCCGACGGATCGGCGCTAGCGCCGCGGCCGTGCTGTCGGTGCTCTTCGTCTTCTACGCGCCGTCGCACGGCGCCAACCTCTACGACTTTCACTACCAGACTTGCTTCGGATTCTTCGTCCTCTTCACGCTCTACGCGGTCGAGGAGCGCCGCTGGATCGCATCCGTCCTGCTGGTGCTGGTCACCCTGTCGATCCGCGAGGACGCCGGGATCCTCCTCGGCAGCGCGGGCCTCTACCTGGTGGCGCGCGGAGAGCGCCCTCGGGCCGGGCTGGCGATCATCGCGCTCAGCGCCCTGCACTTCCTTGTCCTCAAGGTCCTCGTGATGCCCCGGTTCCTCGAGGGACAACAGGCCTACGCCAGCATCTACTCCGCCCTCGTGCCCCGGGGGCGGCACGGGTTCGGCCCGGTCCTCGAAACCATCGTCGCCAACCCCCTATTCACGCTGGGCACGCTCCTGTCCCAACGCAAGCTCGTCTACGCCCTCTCCATCCTGGCCCCGCTCGCCTTCCTGCCGCTGCGGCGCCCCCTCGCGCTGCTCCTCCTTATCCCCGGGTTCCTCTTCACCCTCCTCGCCAGCCACGAGCCCATGATCCTGCTGTCCTTCCAGTACACGATGGTCTGGGGTGGAATGGCGTTCGCCGCCGCCATGGTCGGCCTGGAGCGGGCGCTCCGCCACGGGCACGGGAGCCTCCCGGGTCGCGCCGAGCTCGTCGCGTGGCTGGGCGCGCTCGCCGTGTCCATGCTGCTCACCTCTCATCAGCAGGGGGTGATCTTCGACCAGCGCGACGCGCGGGGCGGCTTCCAGGCCATGCACTTCCGGCACACGCCCCAGGATCACCGGCGAAACGCCGATCTGTACGCGCTCATCGCGCAGATCCCGCCCGAGGCCGGCGTCCTCGGCACCAACTGGGTCGTCTCGCACGTGTCCGCGCGTGACAAGGCCTTCTGGATCCAGACCGAGGTGCCATTCCTCGACTGCGAATACCTGCTCTTCGAAACCACGCGCCTGCAGGAGCTCGAGCCGGCGCGGATCGGCGCACTGCTGCGCAGTGGCAAGTTCGGCGTCGTGGAGCAACGCGGGGATTTCGTCCTTGCCCGGCAGGGCCACGACCCGGCGCTGAACGCGGAGGTCGTGCGGCGGCTGCGGTTGCCTTGAGCAGGCCCCGCTCCGCCGACCAGCCTTGCCCCGCGCGGGCGCCCGCTACTCCCGCCGCACCGCCAGCAAGAGCGTCTCGTCCCCGAGCGGCACCTCCTTGGCGTCGGCCGGCGTCGCCTCCAGCCGGAGCTCCGCGACCAGACACTCCGCCCGTAGGTGCTCGGCGCCGTCGCGCGCCACGCGCACGACCCGCTCGCTCCCGCCGAGCGAAAGCAGGATCCGATCGGTGTACTCTAGCCCGCGTTCCTTGCGCTCGGCCTGCACGCGGCTCGCGATCTCACGCAGGATCCCCTCGTCGATCAGCGCCTCGGTGAGTGTCGTGTGCAACACGACCACGCCAACCTGCCCGGTCTCGGCGGCGAAACCGGCGGCCGCCTCGGCGCTCACCTCGACCTCGTCGGCGCCGATCGCCAGCGCCTCCCCGTCGATGGTCAGCGTGAGCTTGCCCGCGCGCGCGAGCTCGGCGTGCAGCCGGTCGCCGTCGGCGGTTTCCAGCGCCGCCTTCACCCGCTGCACCCGCGGACCGAGCCGGGCGCCGAGGGCGCGGAAGTTGGGCTTGAGCCGGAAGGTCACCGCCCCGCCCTCGTGCCCGGGGTGCATGAAGCGCACCTCGTGCACGTTGAGCTCCTCCTCGATCGCCGCGCGGTAGGCCTCGAGCCGCCCCCCGAGCGCCCCGTCGTTGAACACGACGTCCGCGCGGGCGAGCGGCTGCCGCACCTTGAGCTTGTTCGCGGCGCGGACGCTCAACCCCAGCGAGATCACGGCCCGGACCGCCGCCATCTCCTCGGCCAGTCCCCGGTCGACCCGGGTCGGATCGACCACGGGGAAATCGGCCAGGTGCACGCTCTCCTCGGCTGCCTCCACCCCGACCCCGCGCACCAGGTTCTGGTACATCTCCTCGGCGAAGAACGGCACGAAGGGCGCGATCAGGTGCGCCAGGGTCGTCAGCGTCTCGTAGAGCGTGGCGTAGGCGTCCAGCTTCTCGACCGGCATCTCCGCGTCGGCCCCCACCGGCGCCCAGAACCGCGCGCGGCTGCGCCGCACCCACCAGTTGCTCACGCCCTCCACCAACTCCACCAGGCGCGCGGCCGCGTCGAACACCAGGTAGCCGTCGAGCGCCGTGCGCACCTGGCCGACGGCCAGGTTGAGCTCCGACAGCAGCCAGCGGTCGAGGACGCCGCGGTCCGCCACGCCCCGCGCCCGCGCCGTGAGCTCGGGCTTGAAGCCGTCGATGTTCGCGTAGATGACGAAGAACGAGTAGACGTTGCGGAGCTTGACCAGGAAGTCCTTTTGCAGCGTCCTGACGTTCTTGAGGCTGTGCCGCGTGTTGGTCCACGGCGGTGAGGCCGCGTAGAAGAACCAGCGGAAGGCGTCGGCGCCGGGGGCCGGGGTGGCCTCGTCCTCCAGGACCACGCGCTGCGACGGCGGCAGCGCGGGGACGTCCACGGGACGGGTCCCTACCCCACCGGGCGCCGCCTCCACGCCGAGCTCGACGCGCACCGCCGCGGGCAGCGCCACCACGCGGCGCGGGAGCTTCTTGTGCGCCCGAACCACCAACTTGACCGGCGCCGCCTCGGCGTCGGGTCGATAGACCGCGACCGCGGCGCCCTCCACGAGATCCATCCCGTCGAGATCCTCGCGCCCGATCAGCGCTTCTCCCGGCGCCGCGGTCACACCGGCGTCGTCGCCCAGCACCGCGAAGTCCATCCGCACTCGATCGAGGATGATGTCCGGGGGCGTGTAGTTGCCCTTGCTCTTCGACTCCTTCTTGCCATCGCGGTCGCAGACGTGTCCGAGCACGATGCAGGACCGGAACGGGTGCGGGGGCGGGCGGACCGTCGACAGCCCCATCCGTGCCTGCGTCTCAGCGTCGAACACCAGCGAAGACACCATGAGCAGGGAGTAGAACCAGCCGCGGGTCTGATCGATCGCCTCGCTGATGAAGTCCGCCGGGAACGCGCGGTCGAAGCGCTCGCGGGAACCCTCGACGTGCGGGTAGCCCCACTGCGCAAACGGCATGCACCCCGAGTCGAACCAGCAGTCGATCACCTCGGGGACGCGCCGCATCTCTCCCCCGCAGCGCGGGCAGGGCAGCGTCACCTGGTCGATCCAGGGCTTGTGCACCATCAGGTGGTCGTTCAGGCTCGGATCGGCCGCCTTGGCGGCGTGCCAGTGGGCAAAGGCTTGCGGGTTGCGCGCCTCGATGTCGGCCACGCTCCTCGGCGCCTCGGCGTGCTCGCAGCTGGCGCAGCGCCAGACGTTGAGCGGGGTCCCCCAGTAGCGCTCGCGGCTCAGGGCCCAGTCGACGTTGTTGGCCAGGAAATCCCCGAAGCGCCCGTCCTTGATGTGCTCCGGCAGCCACTTCACGGCCTGGTTGTTGGTGATCGCACGGTCGATCTCGGCGGTGGTGCGGATGAACCAGGCCGGACGCGCCATCTGGATCAGGGGATCGTCGTCCGCCCGCCAGCAGAAGGGGTAGTCGTGCCGGTAGAGCTCGTCGTGCACGAGGCGGCGGCGGCGGAAGATCTCGGTGGTGAGATCCTTGTCACAGTCCTTCACCCAGCGCCCGGCGTAGGCGCCCATCCCGGCCTTGAACGTGCCGTCCGGCTCGATCCCGCAGAGGAGTTCGACCCGCTCGGGCTCCCGGTAGCGGCGGAGCTGTCGCTGGTGGGCGCGGTTGTCGTCCTCGCCGAAGGCGGGGGCGATGTGCACAATCCCGGTGCCGGTGTCGAGCGTGACGAAGTCCTCCGCGATCACGCGCCACCACATGGCCTCCTCGCCGCCCTCCTTGAGCGCGACGCGCGCGTCGCCGAGCTGGGCGAAGTAGTGGTCGAAGGGCGGCTCGTAGCGCAGACCGACGAGCTCCGAGCCCGCCACTGTCTTCACCACCTCGAGCCGGCGCCCCAGCTTCTGCTCGAGGGCGGGGCGCAGCGAGCTGGCGAGGATCAACGTCTCTACGTCGAGCGCGACCTCGCGCGGCGTCCGCGCGTCCTCGCCCTTGCCACCCGCCGACTTGCCGGGCTTGCCGCCTTTTGGCGCGGCCGACAGCGGCTCGCCGACGCGCACGAAGTCGTAGGTGGTGCCAGCGCGGACCGCCGCGTAAGTGTTGCTCGGCAGCGTCCAGGGCGTCGTCGTCCAGACCACCAGGCCAGTCGTCGGATCGTCGCGGAGCGGGAAGACCACGTACACGCTCGGGTCGTCGACCTCGCGGTAGCCGAGCCCGACCTCGGCGCTGGACAGGGCCGTTCCGCCCTGCGCCCACCACCAGACGACCTTGTGACCCTGGTAGAGCAGCCCCTTCTCGAAGAGCATCGACAGCGCCCACCAGACGCTCTCGACGTAGCTCCGGTGGTAGGTGACGTAAGCGTCGTCCAGGCTCACCCAGAACCCGATTCGCTCGGTGAGTCGCTCCCACTCGGCCGTGTAGCGGAAGACGCTCTCGATGCAGCGGGAGACGAACGGGCGGACCCCATACGCCTCGATCGCCGCTTTGCCGTGGATCTTGAGCTCCTTCTCGACCTCGACCTCGACAGGCAGGCCGTGCGTGTCCCAGCCGCCCTTGCGGAGCACGCGACGACCGCACATCGCCTGATAGCGGGGGAACAGGTCCTTGACGACGCGGGTGAGGACATGCCCGTTGTGAGGCAGCCCGTTGGCGGTCGGAGGCCCCTCGTAGAACACGAACGACTCCGCCTCCGGGGGACGATGAGCCAAGGACCGCTCGAAGATCCGGCGCTCGCGCCACAGCTCGAGGATCGCCCGCTCGTAGCGCGGGAAATCGAGGTCGACCGGGACGGGCTGAAAGGCGGGTCTGGGGGCGGACATGCGGGGCCCGCTATAGCACCTTCCCGTTGCGGACGCGGTCCCCCACCGGGGCCGCCGGCCCCGCGTTCAGGGGCGGTCTGCCCCGGGGTCAGCGCGCGCCCGCGGCCACCTGCGCCGCGATCTCGCGCGCCGCGTCCCGCACTCGCACGAAGCGGTAGCCAGCGTGCTTGAGGGCCTCCACGACCACGCTCAGGGCCTCCAGCTTGCGCTCGACGGGGACCCGGAGATCGAGCCGGCGCGGGACCAAATCGTCCAGGCCGTCGTCGGCGTCGAGCACGTCGATCCCATGCAGCTCGAGGTTGATGAAGGGCTCGCCCACGACGTCGCGGGTGATGAGGCGCGCGCCCCAGGGCCCCGCCGTCACCAGCGCCGTGCCGATGAAGGGCAGCCGGGCCTTGCGCGTGACCTGGATCGGCAACTCGACGAGCCCGTCCCCCCGCCTCCAGTAGGGCCGCCCCAGCCGGTAGGGGCGGACGGGCGCGGCGAGGACGGCCGGACCGGTGAGGATCGACTGCGAGCGCCGCCCCCGCAGTCGGATCGAGCCGACGGCGGCCGCCTTGCCCAGGTAGTAGTGCGGGCAAGGGAAGACAGAGGAGTCGTACTCGACGCCCGCCTCGCCGAGGACCTCGACCAGCTCATCGGAGAGGGTGTAGCCGGGCGCCCGGAACCCCACCGGCCGGCTCCCGGTCGCCGCCTCGATCGCGTCGGCGCCCCCGACCACCTGACGCCGCATCTCCTCACGGCCGCGGCGCGTCAGATCGTAGAAATGATCCAGCGAGTGGTTGGCGATCTCGTGGCCCGCGTCGGCGAGCCGGCGGAGCCGCGCTCCGTTGTCGGGGTGGCGCACATCAGCGCCGACGGCGAAGAACGTGAGCGGCAGGTGGTGAGCCCGCGCAAAGGCCTCGAACCGGGCCAGGCCGATCTCGTACACGGCGCTGGCCGCGGCCCGCTCCGGAGCCGGCCAGCCGTGGATGGCGTAATAGATGGGGATCTCGTCGAGATCGACCGAGAGCGCGCAGAGCATGGAAGGGCCGGGAGCCTAGTCCAGGGCGATCGGCCCGTCGAGCGCCCCGACCGCCGCGAGGAGCGGTCCGGGGTCGTCTGGGTCGAGCGCCGCGCCGATTGCGGCCACGGCGTCCGCCCCCGCCGCCAGGCACGCGCCGGCCGTCGCCGCGGTGACGCCCCCGAGCGCCACCAACAGGGCCTCCCGACGCGACCCCGCGTCGAGCCGCGCCCGCGCCTGTGCCAGCGCGGCGACCCCCTGCGCCGAGTTGCCCTTTCTGGGCTCCAGCACCGGCGAGAGGACCACAGCGTCTGCCCCCGCGGCCGCGGCCGCCGCCGGGTCGTGGCACGCGCGCGAGATCCAGCCGTCCCCCCACAGCCGGCGCGCATCCGGGGCGGACACGCTCCGCTCGCCGAGGTGCAGGGCGTCCGCCTCGAGCAAGAGCGCGAGGTCGATGCGATCGTTCACCGCGAGCCACTGCCCGCGCGCGCGCGTGAGCTCGCGGAGGCGACGGCCGAGATCGAGGCGCGCAGCCAGGGAGAGCTCGCGATCCCGGAGCTGCACCATCACGCTCCCGGGTACCGCTCGCGCCGCGAGCGCGTCCACCCGAGCGAGCAGCCGTGGCGACTCCACCCGGGCGGTGTCGGTGATGACGATCAACCGCGGGCGGATCGCCGACCGCGGCGTCGAGGGCATCGCACGCCCGGTCACGGCGCCGCACCCGCCGAAACCGCGTCCTCCGCGCGGCCCTGGGCAAGCTCCTCGCGCGCGTGCGGCGCGAAGCGGCTGTTCGGGTAGCGCTCGACCAGGTACTCGAGCGTCGCCCGGCGCGCGGCCGCGTTGCCCTCGGTCGCGAAACGCTCCGCGAGCCCGTGCAGCGCCTCGTCCGGCGTCTCCTCCCGGCGCAGCTCCGCGTCCGGGGACCGCTCGCACTGCAGCGGCGCCGCGAGCGTGGCGAGCGTCGCGGCGAGGAGCACGGCACGCACGAGCGAAGGCTTGCAGACCGGGCCGCCGCGGGCAAGCACCGACCCGCGCCCCCCCCCCCCGCTGCTGCGCGGTCACGCCCAACGCGCGCAGCGCAGGCCACGGGAATCGTACCCGAGGCTCGGGGTCCAGGAGAAGCGATTGGCCGCGCGCAGGTTGCCCGGTTCGGAGTCGTTGGAGAAGCAGCCACCGCCAAGCGCCCGTTCCGACTCGGCGGAGGTCGCCAAGACGGCGCAGTCGAGGCACTCCTCGGGGGAGTGTTGGGCGTGGGCGTCGAGGACCCACTCCCAGAGGCTCCCGGCGAGGTCCGCATGCCCCCAGCG
>CAYZQO010000071.1:0-30609 GCA_964480725.1 uncultured Polyangiaceae bacterium
CATCGAGAAGGAGGCGGAGATCCGCATCGCCGCCGCGAACGCCACCGTGAACCTTTACAACAAGATCACCGCGAACGTCTTCGGCACCCCCGAGGACGTGGCGCGCATGGCCCAGAGCTTCAGCAGCGGCATCGGGTTCGCGAAGACGATGGAGGGCTTCCTCGCCGGAGCTAGCCCCGACGCGCTCGCGGTGGCGGCGAAGGCCGCGGACGTGGCGTCGGCGCTCGGAACGGCGGCAGCGGAGCGCCTTCGCCCGCCGGGCTCGGGGAGCGGTGGCGAAGGGGGCGGCCCGAGCTGATGCGGACGGTTCGCATACTGCGATGGTCCCTGGCCTAGCCGCGGGCCGCTCCTCGCTCTACGGTTCCGGCCCGATGAGCGGCTTCGCTTCCCTGGCTCCGGCCCCCGGTGGCGGCTGGATCGGACAGTGGTCGCCGGGCATCGGGGATCCGACGCTCGGCGGTTGGGTGACGGTTGGGCTGTACGGGCTCGCGGCCGTGCTCGTGGCTCGGGTCGTGCGCGGGCAGCGGGTCAACGGGCCTCGAGAGCGCTGGTTCTGGGCAGTGCTGCTCGTCTGCCTCGTCCTGCTCGGCCTCAACAAGCAGCTCGACGCGCAGTCCGCCTTCACCGAACTCGGCCGCATCGTCTTTCGGCAGCGCGGGCTCTACGAGGCGCGCCGCGAGGCGCAGCGGGTCTTCATCGAGGGGCTGGCGGTGGCGGCGGTGGCCGGCGGCCTCACCCTCGCGTGGCTCGTGCGGGGCACGCCGCGGGCGACGCTGCTCACTCTCGCTGGCGCCGTCGCGCTGAGCGCCTTCGTGGTGGTGCGCGCGGCGTCCATGCACCGTGTCGATGTCCTGATCGGGACGCAGCTGCTCGGGATGAAGGTCAACTGGATCCTCGAAATGGGGAGCCTGCTGGTGATCGCCGCCGGAGCGCACTGGCGCTTCCGGCCTTCGGGGGCGTGCCGGCGATCGGGCTCGTGAGCGGAGAGCTGGGGACCTCTCCACTCACGGCGTCGGCGAGCGACCCAGGAGCGCCAGCAAACCCTCGAGGATCGTCGCGGGGTGAGGGGGGCAGCCAGGGATGTAGAGGTCTACCGGGACCGGGAGCGAGCCCTCGACACCGTCGTGGACCTCGGGATGCCCCCGGAAGGGGCCGCCGGCGATGGCGCAGGCACCGACCGCGATGACGAGCTTGGGCGCAGGCATGGCGGCGTAGGTCTTCTCGACGGCGAGGCGCATGTTCTCGGTGACGGGCCCGGTGACGACGATGCCGTCGGCGTGGCGCGGTGAAGCCACGAACTGGATCCCGAAGCGGCCGAGGTCCCAGCCGATGGTGCTGAGCACGTTGAGGTCCGCCTCGCAGGCATTGCAGCCGCCAGCGCTCACCTGGCGGAGCTTGAGCGAGCGTTGGAACAGCTTGAGGCGCTCCGGCTCGAGCCGGGGATCGGTGCGACGGAAGGGGCCGCGGACGACGAGCTCTTCGCGCCGCCGGGTGGCGAGGCGGTGGTTCGGCGTGAAGCGGAGGGCTTCGCTCGGGCAAGCGGCGGCGCAGTCGCCGCAGAAGAGGCATCGGCCCAGATCGAGGGCGGGGGCGGTGCGGCCGTCGGCAGTCGCCGGCTCCCGCGCGAGGGCCCCCGTGGGACAGGACTCGACGCAGGCTTGGCAGTGGACGGCGCAGCGCGTGGCGACGAGCTCGGGAACGCCACGGAGACGATCGGGGAGGACAGGCGGGGCCTTCGGATAGGCCATCGTCTGGTGTCCCTGACGAGCTCGAGCGAGGATCTCCTTGAACACGGTCGGCGCCTTTCAGCGAGGGTAGAGCCAAGAAGCTAGAGATCGTGGCCGCAGTAGGAGAGGTTGAAGCTCTTGTTGCAGAGCGGGAAGTCAGAGATCGCTTGGTCGCGGAGCGCGAGGGCGAGGCCGGCCCAGTTGCGGAAGGAGGGGTCCACGATCTCGTAGGTGGCGAAGCGGCCCTCGGGGTCGGTGATGGCGACGTGGCAGAGCTCCCCTCGCCACCCCTCGACCAGGGACACCGCCAGCCGTTCGCACCGGAGGGGTCCGGTAGGGCGGCGGAGGTCGCCGCCGGGCAAGGCGTGGAGTTGCTCGCGGATGAACCTCCCCGAGCGTTGCACCTCGAGCCAGCGGACGTAGGCGCGGGCGAAGACGTCGCCAGTGAGGGCGACGGAGACGGGGATCTGCGCGAGGCGGTACATCCCCGCGGGATAGTCGTGGCGGACGTCGCGCTCGAGGCCTGCGGCGCGGGCGGCCACCCCGACCAGGCCCAGGGCCTCGGCCGTCTCGCGTGACACGGTGCCGACCCCCTCGAAACGCGCCATCACGGAGGCGGTTTCCCAGAGCAGGGTCACCGCGTTCTCGACGTCGCGGAGCGCGGCGTCGAGGCCGGCGGCGATGCGCGCGACTCGCTCTGGCTCGACGTCGAAGGCGACCCCCCCGGGACGCACCAGGCCGCGCCCGAAGCGGCTGCCGCAGAGCTGCGCGCTGAGGTTGAGCAGATCGCCGCGGAGGCGGCCGCAGTAGGCCGACGTCGGTAGGTAGCCGACATCGCCGGCGAGGGCCCCGAGATCGCCCGTGTGGTTCGCGAGCCGCTCGAGCTCGAGGGCGATCGCGCGCAGCGACAGGGCGCGCGGAGGGGCGGGGGTGGCGGCGAGCTCTTCGACCAGCTCCGCGTAGGCTGTCGCGTGGCCGATGGTGGTGTCTCCGGCTACCGTCTCGAAGTAGTGGACACTGCGCGGGGTGGGCCCGCCGACGAGGGCGCGGTCGATCCCGCGGTGCTGGTAGCCAAGGCTGATCTCCAGGTGGAAGACCTGCTCGCCGTGGCACTGGAAGCGGAAGTGACCGGGCTCGATGACGCCCGCGTGGACGGGACCGACGGCGACCTCGTGCACCTCGACCCCCTCCACGCGGTAGGGGCGGCGCAGGGCGATGACGTCGCGTGCCGGCGGGGTTGCCGCGCCACCGCCACGGCGGCGAGGTGGGGCAAAGCGCACCGGCTTCTGCCAGGGATGGCCTACCAGGTCGAGCCCCCAGCGCTCCGCGAGCTCGCGCTCGAAGAGGTGCACCTCGGGGCAGTCCGGAGTCATCGATTCGAGCTCCCGCCCCGGGAGCCTCGCGCGCCCGACGTGGAGCCAACCGTCGGTGTCGCTCGCCAGCACCACGTACAGCGTCAGGGCGTGCTCCGCTGGCACGGCGAAGAGCGTTGCGATCCGACGCCGCGCCCGGCGAGCGCCGAGGACGGTCTCGCGGAGCTCGGCGACGGAGAGCTCCGGGACGCTGGCCAGCGGCAGCGAGCGCCCATTGCGGAGCGTCGCCAGCGCGGGGAGCGACGCCGTCGCCGATGCGGAGGCCACGCGCGCCGTCGGGGCACGGTCCCCGAGCCGCGTCGCCTGGGGGGAAGGGGACGTGACGGGTTCCGTCATGGGGCCTCCAGCTCACTCGCGGCCTGGTGGAGGAGCGCGGAGAACGGCTCGGGCAGGTAGACACCGAACAGCAGCACGATCCCCAGCAGGCAGACGGCGGGGGCCACCAGGGAGAGCCGCTCGCGCTGGGGAGACTCCCGAGTGGCCTCGGGCGACGGGGCGCCCTGCACGATACTGAGCACGGTGGCGCTCATGCCGAGGAACACCAGGGCGAGCAGCGCTAGGAAGGCCCCGGCGATCCCCCACTGCCCGGTCGTGATCGCAGAGGTCACGATGACGAGCTCGCTCAGGAACGGGCCGAACGGCGGCGAGCCGGTCACTGCGAAGAACCCGAGCAGGAGCAGCCCTCCAGAGACGGGCACCCTGCGCAGCGCAGCCTGGACTTCATCCGTCGACTTGCTGCCGAAGGCACGCTGGATGTTGCCGGCGGCGAGGAAGAGCGAACCCTTGGCGAGGGCGTTGTTCACCATGTGGAGGAGCGCACCGAAGACGGCGCCGCCACCGATCCCGATCCCCAGCGCCAGGATCCCCATGTGCTCGACACTGGAGTAGGCGAGCAGCCGCTTGAAGTCGCGCTGCCGCGCCATGAACACGCCAGCGACCAGCATCGAGAGCAGCCCGAGCAGAATCAGCGGCCGCCGCACGAAGGCCCCCTCGCCCGCCGCGACGGCGATGTGGTGGACCCGGAGCAGCGCGAGGAAGGCACAATTGGTCAGCGCCCCGGCGAGGAGCGCCCCCGTGATCCCCGGCGCCTCGCCGTAGGTGTCGGGCTTCCAGGTGTGCATGGGGGCGAGCCCCATCTTGGTGCCGAAGCCCACGATGAGCACGAGCAGGGCCGCGTGCAGCCACGGTCGCGACATGTGCGGCGCGGCGGCGGCCAGATCGTCGAAGCGCAGCGAGGGGCGTCCGCCGCTGTGGAGCACGGCGTAGCCGAGCAGGAACGCGCCCAAGAGAGCGAGGGCGATGCCGACCGAGCCGAGGAGCAGATACTTCCAGGTCGCCTCGACGGAGCGTTGCGTGCGGTGGAAGTAGATCATCGGGGCGACGCTGAGGGTGCTCGTCTCCAGCCCGACCCACAGTAACCCGAGGTGGTGCGCTTGGGCGATCAGCGCCACGACGCCGCTAAAGGTCAGCATCGCGGCGCAGAACCAGCGGCCCGACTTGCCGGGGTGGCAGGCGAGGTACGCGGGGAGGTAGACGGCGGCGGCGAGCAGGAGCGCCGCCGTCGAGCCGAGCACCAATTTGCCGAGCGCGTCGAGCTCGAGCCAGCCGTCGAACGCCGATACCTCGGGCAGCAGGAGGGCGCTCACGACCAAGACCGCCTGCAGGACGGAGGCGACGACGACGACCCGGGCGCGTGCCGGCGCGGTCTTCATGAGGAGCACCCCGAGCGCGAAGCACCAGGGGATTAGGATCAAGGCCAGCGCCATCGCTCAGTCCTTCAGCTGCGAGAGGTGCGACGTGTCGAGGGAGGAGAACTCGCGCCGGATCTGATCGAGGATGATCCCCATCACGAAGATGCCGACGAGCAGGTCGAGCAAGACGCCGAGCTCGACCAGAAAGGGCATCGCGCCGACCAAGGTGAGGCCCAGGATGAAGATCCCGTTTTCGAGCACGAGATAGCCGACGATCTGAGTGAGCGCCTTGCGCCGGGTGGTGAGGAGGATGAAGCCGGTGAGCGCCGTGGAGAGCGAGGTCGGTACCAGGAGCGAGCCGACGTGCTCGGGCGCGAGGGGCAAGGTGTTCGCGAACAGGATTGCGAGGCCACTGCCGACCGCCCCCAGGACCAACGAGGGGACGTAGTCGATGTACGGCTCCACGTCGCGGCGGATGGCGACGTCGCGGAGTGCGCGCAGGAGCATCCGCGGGATCGCGACCCCCTTCAGCGCCACCGCGCTGACCGCCACCACCACCGACTCCACGGTGAAGTGCCCGGCCGAGATCAGCGCGACCACGCCCAGCACCACGCCCTGGGCAGCGGAGGCGTGGATCAGGGCCTTCACTCGGGTGGAGCCCAGCGTGAAGAAGTTAAGGAGGATGACCACGATGAGGAGGCTGTCGACGATCGCGATCATGGTTACCTCGCGCAAAGGACGACGCCGAACCCGGCGAGTAGGCAGGCGGCGATGAGGAGACTGGGGACGCGCTTCAGTCGGAGCCGCGCCATCACCGACTCGACCACGCCGATCGCCACACCGACCGCGCCCATCGCGGCGAGGAAGCCGACCCAGCCGAGGACGGTCGCCCCCCGAGTGGTCGGGAGCAGGGTGTGCACGACCAGCGCGCCCAGGACGAAGAGCTTGATGGCGGCGCCGTGCAGGACCAACCCGAAGGCGGGCCCGCTGTGATCGAGCACCATCACCTCGTGGATCATGGTGAGCTCGAGGTGGGTGTTCGGATCGTCGAAGGGGATGCGGCAGTTCTCGGCCAGCAACACGATGAAGAGGCTGACGAAGACCAGCACCAGCACCGCTGACGCTTGGCTCCACTCCATGACGACCGGGGCCCCGAGCACGACGGAGAGCGAGAGCGATCCCGCCCGCTGAACCAACACGAGCAGCCCCAGGAAGAGCGCCGGCTCTGCCAGGCAGGAGAAGGTGGCCTCGCGGGCGGCGCCCATCCCTTCGAAGGACGACGCCGTGTCGAGCGCCGAGAGCATGGTGAAAAAGCGCCCGAGGCCGAGGACGTAGGCGAACAGCACGAGATCCCCCGCGAACGCGAGGGGCGCGCGAGCGTAGCCGAAGGGGACGAGGAGCCCCGCCAGCAGGGCGGTCACCAGCCCCACCACGGGACCTGTCAGGAAGATCCACGTGGTAGCGGTGCTGAGGACCATCCCTTTTCGGTACAGGCGAAAGAGGTCGAAATAGACCTGGAGCAGCGGCGCGCCCGCGCGGCCGGCGAAGAGCGCCTTGGTCTTGACGATGACGCCGAGCAAGAGCGGCGGCAGCAAGAGCAGGCAGAGTAGGTGGAGGACGAGCTCGGAGACGGGCAAGTCGAGGCGCCTCCTAGCGCCAGAGGACCAGCATCAGCATCAGCGCGGCCAGCACGTAGAGGACGTAGAGGTGGACCTTCCCGTGCTGGATCCAGCGTAGCCAGACGGCGCCGCGGGCCAGCCAGCCGATGACGGGCGAGATGATTCGATCGAGGACGACCTCGGGGACGTGGCTCGCGAAGGTGGTAGGGGCAGGGAAGAGCCCCTGGACCTGGGGCGGATGCCGCTCCGGGCGGAGCGCGATCGAGAACAGCTCGACCAGGCCGTCGGCGAAGGACGCCGCCGTGTACTGCATGCGGGGGGTGGGCTCGGCGTAGCCGCAGTCCCAGGTGGGCCCGCGAGCGACGTGACGCGCCGTCGCGCGGGAAAGGAGGTAACCCAGCAGGGCGAGGCTCCCGAGGAGGGCGACGTTGACTGCCGAGAGGGTCCCCAAGGGCACGAGTTCGCCGAGGGGCGACGCCCCGCTCGTCCAGGCGCGGGTCGCCCGCTCGAGGGGGGCGACCAGCCAGAGGGGGACGACCCCGATCGCAGCGCAGGCGACGGCGAGCACCGCCATCGGCGCCAGCATGGGCCAGCCCGGGTCCGCGACGCCCTGGGGCAGAGGGCTCCGCGGGAGCCCGCAGTACACGATCCCGAACACCTTGACGAAGCAGGCGACCGCGAGCCCCCCGACGAGCGCGAGGACGGGGGCACCGAGGGCGACGGCGAGGCCGGCGCTGCCGAGTGCGAGCGTCTCCGAGCGGAACATGGCGAGGTAGAGCAACAGCTCGCTGACGAAGCCGTTGAGCGGCGGCAGCCCCGAGATGGCGACGGCGCCAACCAAGAACGCGAGGGCCGTTCGAGGCAGGACCCGGAGCAGGCCGCCCAGGCGATCGAGCTCGCGGGTCCTGACGGCCTGGATGGTCGCTCCGGCGCTGAAGAAGAGCAGCGACTTGAAGAGGCCGTGGTTGAAGACGTGCAGGAGCGAGCCGGCGAACCCGAGCGCCACCAGTCCGGGTCGGTCGAGGCTCCGCCCGACCAGGGCGATTCCGAGCCCGAGCGCGATGATGCCGATGTTCTCCACCGAGTGGTACGCAAGCAAGCGCTTGAAGTCGTGCTGCCCGAGGGCGAAGGCGACGCCGAGCACCGCGGAGATCATGCCCAGACCGAGCACGACGAGCCCCCAGGTGAGCGGCACCACGGAGAAGAAGCTGGTGAGCCGAAAGAGGCCGTAGATCCCCATCTTGATCAGCACCCCGGACATCAGCGCCGACACGTGGCTCGGGGCGTTGGCGTGGGCGCCGGGCAACCAGATGTGCAGCGGCATGAGCCCCGCCTTCATCCCGAAGCCGATCAAGGCGAGCGCGAAGACGATGCCGCTCGCCGCGGCGCTCCCGTCGAGGCCGTGCACGTCGAGCGAGAAGGAGCCCGTGATCGCGCGGAGGACGACGAACGCCGCGGTGAGGCACAGAGTCCCGATCCGGGTGGCGGCGAGGTAGACGTACCCACTGGCGCGGACCTCGGGATCCGAGTCGTCGCTGGTGATGGCGAAGAAGGCCGCCAGCGCCATCACCTCCCACCCGACCAGGAACAGGACCGCGTTGCGTGCCACCACCAAGGTCAGCATGCCGGCCACGGTGAGGCCGTAGGCGACGCGCAGCTGGGCCCCCGAGCGGGGGTGCTTGGCGGCGGACCAGTAGGCGCTGCCGTAGAGCGCCCCCAGGGCACCGACGAGGCAGATCTGCAGCACGAACACCGCCGACAGCGCGTCGACCGTGACCGCGAGCGCGCCGCCGGGGACCGACCATGGCACGACGAGCGGCGTGGGCGCGGCACCGAGCAGGGCTCGCACGGCCGCTACCGCTCCGAGCAGGGCGCCCGCGGCCAGCCAGACCGCGAAGAGGCGGTCCCCGCCGGCGCGCCGGGTGCCGAACGTCAGCGCGACGCCGCCGCTGGAGGCGGTGAGCGCGATCGCGGTGAGCACCAGGAGCTCGTTCATGGTCCCTCCTGCTCGGCAGGGTCAGGACCAAGGGCCCGATCGACGCGGGTCGCTTCGGCGAGGAGGGTCGCCGCGGGGGCTCGCTCCCGCACGGCCCGGCGGAACTCGCGGTCCTGGAGCGCCGCGGCGAGGCGCGCCAAGAGGTGTAGGTGCGAGCGCACGGTCAGGGTGACCATCGAGAACAGGGTGTCGACCGGTTTGCCATCGAGCGCCGCGAAGGGCACCGGTCGGGCGAGGAAGCAGAGCGTGATCGAGGGCTCTTGCACGTCGAGCAGGATCGGGGCGCGGGCGTGGGGGATGGCGATCCCATCGCCGATCCCGGTCGAGCCGAGCGCCTCTCGCGCGAGCATCACGGAGAGCAGAAACTCGCGCTCGCCGTCGTGGGTGAACGGGAGGTGCTGGACCACCGCCCGGAGGACAGCCTCGCGATCCTCGCCCCCGACTCCGTAATGGACACCGCCGACGGCGAGCGTGCGGGCGAGACCGGGGCGCGGCGGATCGTTGGCCCGCTGCGACTCGCTGAACGGGTCGGTGGCGATCCCGAGGCCGCGCTCCGTTGCCCACTCGAGCAGCTCGGCGCGGTGAAACCAGTACTCGTCCGCCACCCGCTGGCTCGGGATGGCGCCGTCCCGAGCCAGGCGTTCGAGGGCTGACTCGGGGAGCGACAGGAGCGCTGCTGCATCGACCAGGGGGAGTCTCATGCTTCCGGCTCCGAACGGGGAGGGGGCGCGGCGCGAGGGCTGGACCGCCGTTGGGGCTGGGCGAGCACGTGATCGAGGAGCACGTGCCCCCAGACGGGGCGGGGCAGCACGACGCAGGTGCGGCCGTCGGAGCGGGACATCGCCGCCGACAGCTCGGCATAGCGCCGGGTGTCGCTGGTGACGAAGGCGAGCGATGCCCGCGTGAAGCGGCGCCGCACCTCGCGCAATCGCTCGGCGTCGAACGGCGTCGTGAGCGAGTCGGGAAAGACGACCAGCGACGTGACACGGGCGTCGGCGTGGAGGTGGGCGATGTCCTCACGCAGCTCGGCGTGGACACCACAATGGGAAAAGTAGTCCAAGAGTCGTTCTGTCGTCGGGGAGGCCGGCGACACCACGAGGACGAAGGGGGCGTGGGCACCGTGCCGCACGACAGGCCGCCCTGTGCAGCTTCCGTACCTGACCGAACACGGGCCGGATTCCGGCGGGCGGGTTCCGACGGGGCCGGCCAACGGAGCCGCCGGTACAGAAAGTGTCAAAATGACGACATGAAACGGCGTTTAGAACCCGAAAAGTGACAAAATGTCTGTTACTTTGTGGGCGATCGCCGTTCGCCCCGGCGGTTCGATCGCTGGGTCTACCGGGGCGGCTGCCGCCCGCGCCCGGTGCCACCGAGGGGTTCCGCCGCGAGCTGCCGCTGGATGGTGCGGACGCTGATCCCGAGGCGGCGCGCGGCGCGCGCCCGGTTGCCGGCCTCGAGCTCGAGGACGGCCTCGAGCACCTCGCGGACGATGCGATCGAGCGGTTCGTCGAGGTCGACGGTGAGCGTGTGGCGGCCGGCGACCCGGTTCTCGGGCGTGGCCGGCGGCGCCGCGGGGTCGGTGGCTCCGCGGAGTGCAGCCGGGAGATCCTCGGGGCGCACCTGACGTCCAGCACGCAGGAGGCAGACGAGCTCGATCACCGAGCGGAGCTCGCGGACGTTGCCCGGCCAGTCGTGGGATTGCAGCCTCGCCAGCGTCGCGCGACCGATCCGCGGCGCCGGGACGCTGTGGCGAGCGGACAGCTCGGCGACGAACTGGCGAACGAGGGGCGCGATGTCGGCGTGTCGCTCCCGGAGCGGGGGCACCGCGAGCGTCACGCCCTGGATCCGGTAGAAGAGATCATCGCGAAAGCGTCCGGCCCGGACCTCCTGCTCGAGGGTGCGCGAGGTGGCGCAGAGCAGACGCGCGTCGACGCCGATCTTCGCCGTCCCCCCCACCCGCATGAAGCGACGGTGCTCGAGGAAGCGGAGTAGCTTCGCCTGGACGCTGAGGGGCATCTCCCCGATCTCGTCCAGGAACAGCGTCCCACCGTGGGACGCCTCGACCTTGCCCAGAGCGCGCTGGCTGGCGCCGGTGAACGCCCCCCGTTCGTGCCCGAAGAGCTCGCTCTCGAAGAGCGACTCCGGGATCGCCGCGCAGTTGATGGGGACGAAGGGGCCGGTGCGGCGCGTCGAGAGCTCGTGGATCCGCCGCGCCAAGACCTCCTTGCCGGTGCCGCTCTCGCCGATCAGCGTCACCCCGACGTCCTTGCCGGCGACGACGCGGAGGACGCGATCGAGCGCCCGCATCGCAGCGGACCGCATGACGGGTTCGAAGACGACGTCGAGAGGACGCCGAGGTGTTGGCACGGGCCCTGTATGACCCACCGCGAGGGTTTCGTCACGCCCACGGGACCGACCAGGGCGACGTCGATCTGGGCCTGCTCGGCGAGGCTGGGGTCGTCGGCGGACCCAGCGACTCCGGCGGCGATTTCGTGCAGCTTGCAGCAGGCTCCACCCACGCTTGCGGGCTCAAGACCGACGGACGGATCGCGTGCTGGGGTGGCGACTCCTACGGCCAAGCGACCCCGCCGTCGGGCGAGTTCACCCAGGTCGCGTGTGGCCACGCCTTTAGCTGCGGCCTCGAGCCGGACGGGACGGTGCTCTGTTGGGGAGACGAAGGGGGCTGGGGAAGCGGCGAGGGACCAGCCCCGGTGGCGCTGCCGGGCCCGTTCCGCGAGGTCGCCGCCGGCATGTACCGGTGCGAGGAATACGGCTGCACGAGCGGCGGGAGGCACGTTTGCGCCCTGAGGACCGACGGCGCTCTCGACTGCTGGGGAGAGAACGACAACGGGCAAGCCACCCCCCCGTCCGGAACGTTCACGCAAGTGGTCGTCGGCGGAGACTACGGCTGCGCGCTCGGAGAGGAGGGCCGCGTGGAGTGTTGGGGGCTCATCGACCTGGCGCTCGAGGGCGGCTTCGTGCAGATCACCCTGGGCCAGGAGGATCTCTGCGGGCTCACCGCTGAAGGGAGCGCGAGCTGCGGGAGCGGAACGGGCGCGGCCCAGCCCCCAGATGGCCTGCTCCTGCGGCAGATGAGCTGCGGATCCAGCTGCTGCGGCGTGACGGAGGACCTGACCATCGCCTGCTGGGGCGACGTGTGGCGCTGAGCCCGCCCTGGCCCGCGGTTTGCGCGAGGGGGCGAGCGGTACTAGGGTGCGCCGCCCCCTCGCCCCCCGAGCCTTCCTTGGACCATCTCGACCCCTTCTCCCTCGTCCCCCCGCCGTTGCCGGCTGCCCTCCTCCAGCGCGGCTTCACGGCGCTCACCGACGTTCAGCAGGCGGTGCTCGCAGCCGATGCCGCGGATCGTGACCTCCGGATCTCGTCGCAGACCGGCTCCGGCAAGACGGTGGCGCTCGGCTTCCTGCTCGCCCGGGATCTCCTGCGGACGGCGCCGAACGCGGGGCCGCGCGCGATCGTGATCACGCCGACGCGGGAGCTCGCCAATCAGGTGGGTGACGAGCTCGGGTGGCTGCTCCGTGGCGTCCCGCACGGGGACGTCGCGGTGGTGACGGGCGGTACCAGCGTGGGCCGCGAGCGAGCGCGCCTCGCGCGCGTCCCCGGGGTCGTCGTGGGCACCCCGGGTCGCCTGCTCGATCACCTGCGGAGCGGGGCGCTCTCGGGCGGAGACGTCGCGCAGGTGGTGCTCGACGAGGCCGATCGGATGCTCGACATGGGCTTCCGCGACGAGCTCGAGGGCGTGCTCGATCACCTCGCCGAGACGCGGCGCACCCACCTGGTTTCTGCCACCTTTCCGCCGGGCGTGCAGCGACTGGCCGCGCGCTATCAGCGGGCGCCGCTGGGCATCGAGGGCACCCGTCTTGGCGTCGCCAACGCGGACATCGAGCACGTGGCGCACGTCGTCACCGGCGACCAGCGCTATGATGCGCTCGTCAACGTGCTGCTCGCCGCGGTGGGCGCCCGGACCCTGGTCTTCGTGCGCACTCGCGCCGCGGCGACCGAGATCGCCGAGGCGCTCACCCGCGACGGTTTCGCCGTGCAGGCCCTGAGCGGGGATCTCGCCCAGGTCCAGCGTCAGCGCACGGTCGAGGCCTTCCGCGCCGGCACCGCGCGCGTGCTGGTGGCGACGGACGTGGCCGCGCGGGGGCTCGACATCCCCGAGATCGCGGTCGTCGTCCATTACGACGGGCCCGAGGACTTCGACGCCTACACGCATCGGAGCGGTCGCACCGGGCGTGCGGGGCGGCTGGGACGGAGCGTGCTCCTGGTTCCGCCCGCCGCGCGCGGTCGGGCCACCGCGCTGGTCCGCGCGGCCGGCGCCTCGCTCCGTTGGGAGCCGGCACCGTCTCCCGACGTGGTGCGGGCGGCGGAGGACGCGGTGCTCCGTCGCACCCTCGTCGAGCGGCTCGGCGCCACGGTCGCCCCGACGCTCCTCGCCCGCGCGGCCGAGCTCCTGGCCGAATTGCCGGCGACCGAGCTCGTCGCTGCCCTGCTCGCGGAGGCGCAGGCCCACGGACCCTGTGCCGCGCGGGTGCTCGCGCCACCACCGAGCGCACCAAGCCTCGACCACCCCCGTTCCGGGCGGTCCGTCGCCTCGCCGGACGCGCCGCGCCGCGCGGCTGCCCGGCCGCCGCGCGACCGCCAGGAGTCGCAGTCCTTCAAGGAGTTCTTCCTGAACTGGGGCGCGCAGCACGGGGCCACGCCGAACCGCGTCCTGGCGCTCGCTTGCCGCCGAGGTGGCGTGCCGAGTGGCGCGATCGGCGCCATCCGGGTCGCTCCCCACGCGACCACCATTCAGATCTCCGCGCCCGTCGCCGGGCGCTTCGCGGAGGCGGCGAGCCAGCCCGACGCGATCGATCCGCGGCTGCGTTTCGCGCCCCTCCGCCCGTCCCGTCGGGCGGACCCCCCGTCCCGCGCCTGCTGAGCCCACGAGCGGGACGCGCCGGGAGCGGGGCGGGGGGCTGATCCCGTCGTGCCCACCCGTGGCCGGGATGGGCCCTCACATCGGTGGCATCGCCGCCGCCCGCCGAGTCATCTCGTCGGGCGAGACGTCCTCGACGTGCTGGGCGAGGATCCACCGGTAGCCCTCGGGATCCTCGAACTGACCGGATCGATCGCCGTAGAACTGGTTCTCAATCGGCCGGATCACCTTGCCCCCCGCCGCGACGAAGCGAGCGCCGAGGGCATCGACGTCCTCGTTGTACAGGCAGAGCGTGATCGGTGTCCCACCGAGCGTGTGAGCGCTCCGGTTGCCCCAGCTCGGCATTTCGTCGGACAACATGACGCGGCTCGTACCGATCTGGAGCTCCGCGTGCCCGACCTTCCCTCCGTCCATCGGTAGTCGGTAGAGTTCCACCGCGCCGAGGGCGCGCTCGTAGAACCCGATCGCGCCCGCAGCGTCCCGGACTGCGAGGTAGGGGGTGACCGTGTGGTATCCGTCGGGAATGGGCTGGGTCATGGCGTCTCCTTTCCGCGGCTGGGGGGTCGCGGGCACATCCGCCGCTCCCCCGCCGCTAACGAGACGGGAGATGGGGCCAGGGACCAGGCGCCGCAATCCCGGCGCGGCGTGGCCACCCGGGCTGCACTGAAGAAGGGCAGCGGCGAGGGGACAGGGGGAGTGCTCGCGGTGGAGGATGGCGCCATGCGGTTGCTTGGCGGCGCGATCGGCGTGGCACCCACGCCCCCTGTGCTAGCGTGCGCGCCGCGCGAGTGGCGCAGCCGACGGGGGGTCTGGTCGGCGCGTCTTCGACGCCAAAACATCAAGGAGCAGAGATGAACAAGCACGGATGGGTGGTCGCGGTGGCGGTGGGGTTGCTCACGATCGGGGGCTGCGGCAGGGCCAAGCAGCTGATCGAGAAGGTTTCGGGCAAGACCGAGGTGGCCGGCGACGCGGCGGAGGCCAAAGGGTCCGTCGGCGCGGAGCCGGAGCTGGTGGCCGGCGACGCGGCCGGCCCCGCGGGGATGAAGTGGGAGCGTGTCGACGAGGCCGGCGTCGGCTCGGTCGAGGTGCCGAGCGGCGAGGGCTGGACCAAGGAGAGCGGGCGCGCCCTGCAGGTCCACCACGAGCAGTTGGACATCACCGTGATGGTGCAGAGCCAGGGCGGGATCCCGGCCGATGCGCGCAGCGAGTATCTGTCGAGCCTGATCGACGTGAACAAGCGCGACGCGCCCAAGTACGAGGTCACGTCGAAGGCGGAGGGCGGTGTCAGCCGGCAGGTCGCCGGGCGCGTGGATGGGAAGTTCGACAACGGCACCGCCTACGTGACCCGCGACTACGCCCTCTTCGTCAAGGACTCCGTGCTCATGCTGATGGTGCGGGGGCCCACGGCCAAGGCGGCCGAGGTGCAGGGGATCGCGGACCGCATGGCGAAGTCGGTCCGCTGAGCTCGGTGCGCTGGCGGGGGGATCCGGCCTGGGTCCCCCCCGCGCCCTGGTGAGGGCCGATGCTCGGCTGCGCGCCGCCGTCGGGGCGGTTCCCGTGGCCGAGCGGTCCGGCGCGTGGTAGTCCCCGAGCGGCACATGCAGTCTCGACGGCAAACGCGTGGGAGCGCCGCGTTCGCGGCGGTGACGATGGGGTCGGCGGCGCTGGTGGCCGCGCTCGCGCTCGGCTGCTCACGGGGCAACGTGCGTCAGGATGACGGCGGCGCGACCGCCGAGGGCCAGGGCGTGGTCGCCACCGCGGCTGCCCAGGGCCAGGCCGGTCCGGTGGTGCCCCCCGCCAGCGATCGCTTCGATGAGGCCACCTTCGCGCTGCGGATGCTGCCGAAGGGGCCCTATCGCGCGGGTCAGGCCGGCGTGGTCGAGGTGACGATCGACGCCAAGGAACCGTACCACGTCAACGACGAGTACCCCATCAAGCTCAAGCTCGAGGCCACGCCCAAGGTCGCCTTTCCGGCGCTGGTCGTGGGCAAGGACTCGGCGGAGATCGCCGGCAAGCACGGCAAGCTGACCGTGCGCTTCACGCCCGAAGCGGCCGGAGAGCACCGCGTCGCCGGTCGTCTTGCCTTCTCCGTCTGTAACGACGACCGCTGCATCGTGGAGCGGCGGGATCTCGCGCTCACCGTTCGCGCCGAGTGAGCCCGGGGTGGGCCCGGTGCCCGCTGGCGTCGCGCGTGGGGGTCGCGCCTTGCCTCCGCGGCGTCGTCTCCGCGTTCAGCGGCGTGGGTTCGCCGATAGAGACACCCCCGCCGCCCGCAGCGCCGCGTGGAGCTCGTCCATTCCGGTCGAGAAGCGAGTCAGGATGCGGACGCGCTGCCCGGCCGCGTTCTGTAGGACGAGGAAGTCGTCGGCCATCATCAACCGCAGGCCCCACAGCCACGACAACCCCAGCAGCGGCGCCAGCGCGATCATCGCCAGGCCGAACTTGCGGTGGGTCGGCTCCCTCGTCGTCCCCGCCTCGACGAGCGAGCCATAGGGGAAATCAGCGGCTCCGTAGAGGGTGAAGGACCGCAGTCGGTCCGGCAGGATCTGCACCCGCATGCACTCGGCATGCGCGGCCACGCCGAGCGCCACCAGCCCCACGACGACGAAGAACACGGCCATGCCAAGGGCTTCGCCGTGAGTGCCGCGGAGCGCCTCGAGCACGAAGTACGACCCGCCAGCGGCGATCGCGTACCCCAGCGCGTCGAGCATCGCGATCTCCAGCGGCCGATAGCGCACGGCGGCATGCCTGCGCCGCCAGCGCAGCGACAGGAGCGACAGCAGCCCGAGGCAGCCGCAGGCGATCGCCAGGGGGAGCGCGGGACGGCAGGTCCACGGCGACACCGCCAGCTGTCGGCGTGCCTCTGGCGGCGTGAGCCGACGCTGGCCCAGGTAGGCGCGCTCGAGTCCCTGCTGCACGATCACGAGGTCGTGGCCGTCGGCACCCAGGGGGTGCTTCGCCCCGAAGGCCTTGGCCGGCGCGCCGTCGAGCCGCCGCGCCGAGCTGCGCACCTCCGCGAGCAGCGCCGCCCACTCGGGTCCCCCCTGGACCGGCGCCCGCGCCAGCCGCTCGTCGATGAACCTCGTGATCGGCTGAACCGTCTCGCCGCGAAGGTACTCGGTCGCGAAGTCGTGCTCCCGGAGCACGACGATGTGGGGCACCTGGTAGAGCAGGGCCGAGAACCCGCCCAGCAGCGAGAAGAAGACCAGCAGCCGACGCAGGACCTCCAGGGTGGGGCCCCGTCGATCGCGGGGAGCGAGGGGGATGACCGGCGGCCCGAGGGGCCGACCACAGTTGACGCAGTGGCGACCTGCCTCGGGGATCTCGGCACCGCAGTTCGGGCAGCGTTGAGCCGTCATGGCGCGGCCTCCGTGTCAGGCGTCGCTGCCGGCTCGGGGTCGAGCCGCACCCACGTCCGTCCGCGGTCGGCGGACCACTGGAGCGCCCGGCCCCGCGCCACCAGACCCCCGTCCCGACGCGCCACGAAATCCGTGCTTGGCGTGTCCTTCCCTTCCAGTGGGACCAGGCTCTCCGAGCCCGGCGCGAGCGTCGTGATGCCGTTCGCCCCGCCGATGACGACGGACCCGTCGGGGAAGAGCGCGGCGGAATAGGGCCGGTCCGCCATGATCAGTGATCGCTCCTCTTGCTCACCCCGCAGGAGGACGATCCGGCTCGAGTCGAAGCCGCCTTCCTGCAAGGCGATGACCTGTCGATCGCCGCTGACAGCGGCGGTGCAGCCGGGGGCGAGGAGGGCGCGATCCAGCGGGAGGAAGGTCCGCCCGCCGTCGAGGGACCGACAGCGGCAGCCCGAGATGACCACCATCGACTCAGCGCTTCCGGCCAGGCTCCGATCGGCGACCTTGCCACAATCGCCTGCCACGCGCTGCCAGGCGGCCCCCAGGTGGTCCGCCGTGAACAAAGCCCCGCCCGGGAAGGTCCCGGCGTAGCGACTCAGGATCCACCTCCCGGTCTTGGTCGCGACCAGGCCGACGATGGGAGCATCCCATTCGGGTGTGGGGAGCTCGATCCAGCCGCTCGCATCGCGGCGGTAGACGCCCCGCGCCGTCGCTCCGGCGACCTCGCCCTTGGGTCCCACGGCGAGGGCCCGGACCGCGCTCGGCGCGAGCGTTTGCAGGGAGCGCCAGGCCCCCGTCTCCGGCGTCACCTCATAGACGCGCCCGTCCTCGAAGCCCACGTACATCGGGCCCGTCGGCGTCGCGGACAGCGCTGTCAGCTCGCCCGATGGGGTCAGCAGGCCCGCTGGCGTCCAGGTCGTCCCGCTGTCGACGGAGCGGTAGAGGCCGTTGCCCCAGGTCCCGGCCAGTGCCAGCGAGCCCGCGGCCCGCACCACGGTCACGTCCTCGGCGCCGATCGGCGCCGGTGCGCGGGCCCAGGTCAGCCCCCCGTCCACGGTGGTGAAGAGCCCGCGCGTCGAGGCTGCCAGGGCACGGCGGGCGTCGACCCCCGCCAGGTCCTGGATCTCGAGCTCCTCGAGTCCGACGCTCGCGCGCTCCCAGCTCGCGCCGGCGTTCGTCGACCGAAAGACCCCGCTGCCGAAGGTCCCCAGGAGCAGGTTGGTGTCGGTCAGCAGGGCGAGCGAGGTGACGTCGCGGCTCGAGAGCCCCGTCGCTTCCGGCTTCCAGGTCGCTCCCCCATCCGCCGAGCGGAGCACCCCGCGGCCGAAGGAAGCCGCCACCAGGGCCCCCGAGCGCAGCTCGACCAGGTCGGTCACGACCCCGACGTCCGCGGCGGAGTGGCCGAGCTCGAGGTCGCTCAGTCCGGACGATCGCTCGGCCAGCCACATCGACTTCGAGCTGCCGAACAGCCCGTAACCATCCCGGTGTTCCCGGGACAGCGCCCAGGTCTTCCCCTCGTCGTCGGACCGATGAGCGCTGCCGCGCGTGAGCAGCCAGAGGCTGCCCGCGCCCGTCGCCAGCGCGAGGAAGGCGGTCGGCCGCTCGGGGAAGGCGCGATCGAGGCGCAGGAAGCTTGCTCCGCCGTCGGTGGACTCCGCGAGCCAATCCCCCTGGCTCGGGGACGTGCCGATGACGAGCGCGTGCCGTTCCCCGAGGAGCTCCAGGTCCCGGATCCGGAGGATCGGATCGGCCTTCGTCTCCGGCGCGGGGGACCGCAGCACGAACGTCCTCGGCGGCTCCGCGCGGCAGCCCCCGGCGGCGACCAGCAGTCCCCACCCGGCGCAGCACGCCCTCGCGCTCCACCCCGGGCCCGGTCTGGCTGGCCGCAGGCGCGAGAGGAGAAGACGCACGCTGTCAGGTTAGCAAGCCCTCGAGCCGGTCACCAGCGCTGCCGGGAGGGGATCGGGGGCGGGGCGTGGTAGGGTGGAACGGATGCCGGGGCCGGTGCTCGAGGACCTCGCCGCCCTCTCCGAGGCGGTCCAGCGCCGCTTCGCCGACGAGCGGCGGGTGCTGTCCTTCAGCGAGTACCTGGAGCTCTTCGCGACCGATCCCGCGCGCCACTCCCGCCCCGCCGCGCGCTACGTCCGGGACATGCTGGAGCACTTCGGGCGCGAGGTGCTCGAGCGGCCGAGCGGCGCGGTCATTCGCCATCGCCTGTTCGATCTCGCGTTCCTCGAGGATCGCGAGGCTCGGCGCCGCGCCTTGGCCGGGCACGAGCAGGTCCAGGGCGAGCTCAGCCGCGTGCTGGAGAATTTTTCCCGTGAGGGGCGGGCCAACCGCGTCGTGCTCCTGCACGGCCCGAACGGCTCGGCCAAGAGCACCATCGTCCACGCGCTGATGTGCGGGCTCGAGCATTACTCCACGCTCGACGTGGGGGCGCTCTACCGCTTCCACTGGGTCTTCCCGCGGCGCGCCGGGGGGCGCGGCACCATCGGCTTTCAGGGCGACGTCCGGCCGGCGGCGGAGGGGACGAGCTACGCGCACCTCCCGGACGACGAGACCGACGCCCGGCTGTTCATCGAAACCCGGGATCACCCGCTGTTCCTCCTGCCCGAGCCCGAACGGGGCGCCCTCCTCGCGCGCCTCGTCGCGGCGGCCGGCGCCGTCGAGCCGCCGTCGGACTACGTCCTCAAGGGGAGCCTGTCGCACAAGAACCGCCAGATCTTCGACGCGCTGCTCGTCAGCTACGGCGGCTCGCTCGCCGAGGTCCTGCGCCACGTGCGGGTCGAGCGCTACTTCATCTCCCGGCGCTACCGTGTGGGCGCCGTGACGCTCGGCCCCGAGCTCGGTGTCGACGCCGGCGAGCGGCAGCTCACCTCCGATCGCTCGCTGGGGGCGCTGCCCGCGTCGCTGCAGTCGTTGAGCCTGTTCGAGGCCCACGGAGAGCTGGTCGACGCCGCGGGGGGCCTGCTCGAGTTCTCGGACCTGTTGAAGCGGCCTCTCGACGCCTTCAAGTACCTGCAGATCACCGCCGAGACGGGCGAGGTGCAGCTCGAAACCCAGAACCTTGCCACCAACTGCGTGATGCTCGCAAGCGGCAACGAGCTACACCTCACCGCGTTCCGCGAGCACCACGAGTTCGAGAGCTTCCGCGGCCGGCTCGAGCTCATCCCGGTCCCGTACCTCTTGCGCTATCCCGACGAGCAGCGGATCTACGACGCCCAGGTGGCGCCGCAGGTGGGCCGGCACGTCGCGCCCCACGCCGTCGAGCTCGCCGCTCTGTTCGCTGTGCTCACCCGTCTGCGGCGGCCCGATCCCGAGCGCTACTCGGGGCCGCTGCGGGAGGCGGTGGAGTCGCTCACCGCCCTCGAGAAGCTCGATCTGTACGGGACGGGCGCCGTGCCCGCCCGCCTCGGCGTCGAGGCGCAGAAGGCCCTGCGGGCCAACGTCGCGGCGCTCCTGCACGAGACGGACGGGGCCGTGGACTACGAGGGCGCGACGGGGGCGAGTCCGCGCGAGATGCGCAGCGTCCTGCTCGATGCGGCCCAGGACCCTGGCTACGGGGGGCTGTCGCCGTTCGCGGTCCTCACCGAGCTCGACCGGCTCTGCGCGCGCCGCGTCGAGTACGCGTGGCTCGGCCGGGACGCGGAGCCCGGGGGCTATCACGATCACGAGCGGTTTCGGCACGAGCTGCGCGAGCGGCTGCTCGACCTGCTGGAGGACGAGGCCCGGGTGGCGACGGGGCTGGTGGACGAGGCGCGCTACGAGGAGCTCTTCGATCGGTACCTCGAGCACGTCAGCGCGTGGCTCTCGGGGGAGAAGCTCCGCAACCCGCTGACCGGTCGCCTCGAGGAGCCCGACCTCGCCCTGCTCACCGAGGTGGAGCGGCTGCTCGGCGTCACCGCCGACGCGCGCGGCTGGCGCGACGCGCTGCTCGGTCGCATCGCGGCCTGGGCGATCGAACACCCCGGCGCGCCCCTCGATCGGCGGACGGCGTTCGCGGATCTGCTCCACCAGTTGCGCGACGGCGCCTTTCGCGAGCGGCGTCCCGCCGTCGCGCGGGCCTGCCGCGATCTGGTCCGGTTGGTGCGAGAGGCGGGCGGGGGGCTCGAGCGGGACCGGCGCGAGGAGGCGGAGCGGCTCCTCGCGCGCCTGTGCGCCCAGTTCGGGTACGTCGCGGCGACGGCGGCGGACGCCGCGCAGGCGCTGGTGCAACAGCGCTTCCACGATCTCGGGGGGTAGCCGGGCCGCCGTGGTGGGGCCCCCGGCGGCTGCCGGGCGGCGTGACCTGCGCTAGAACGCGCGGTCATGTGGATCGACTCACACTGTCACCTCGACGCGAAGAACTGGCCGGAGGGGCCCGACGCCGTGCTCGAGCGCGCGCGGGCGGCGGGGGTCACGGCCTTCGTGGTGGTCGGCGTCGACGGCCCCGACTCGGCGCGCGCCGCGGCCGAGCTTGCCGCGCGGAGGGCCGACGTCTGGGCAGCGGTCGGCGTGCACCCGCACGAGGCCTCCGGCTTCTCCGCGACGTGGCCCGAGATCGAGCCGCTGCTCGGGCAAGCGCGGGTGGTCGCGCTGGGCGAGACGGGGCTCGACTACCATTACCGCTTCTCGCCGCCCGGTGAGCAGGCGGCGGTGTTCCGTGCCAGCATCGCGGCGGCGCGGGCAGCGCGGCTGCCACTGGTGATCCACACGCGCGAGGCCGCGGCGGACACCATCGAGATCCTGAAGTCAGAGGGTGCGCGCGAGGTGGGTGGGGTGATCCATTGCTTCGACGACGAGCTGCCATTCGCTCGCACCGCGCTCGATCTCGGGTTCTACCTGTCGTTCTCGGGGATGGTGACGTACGCGTCGCGGGACGAGCTCCGCAGGGTGGCGGCCTGGGCGCCGCTCGATCGGATCCTGGTCGAGACGGACAGCCCGTATTTGACGCCGGAGCCCGTGCGCAAGCAGCGGGGGGGGAAGGGGTGCGAGCCGGCTCACGTGGTGTACACGGGCAGAAGGGTGGCGGAGGTGCGGGGGATGGGGGAGGCGGCGCTGGCGGAGGCGGTGGCGGAGAACGCGGGGCGGTTGTTCGGGGTGAAGCGGGGGTGAGAGGTGCGGCGGAGGGGAGATCGGGAACCCGATTTGGCATGCCCAGCCTCTCGCAGCCGGTCCACCTCAACCACGACGATGTGCGGGATCGCGCGCTGATCCTAGGGCAGTCCTGGCCGGGCGACACGGATCCACTGGTGCTCGACGAGCTCCACAAGATACCCCGTTTGGAGGTAGGGGGTGGCAGACTCGCACGGATGGTGGAGGTCACAACCAGCAAAGGAGCGCTCCCCGCGGGGTTGCGCTCCTTCAACGAACGCGGTGACTTGCCGGGCGTGCAGCCGGGGGTGACCTGCGGCTGGAGATCGATCGGGGGGCGCTGTCCGTGTGAAGTGCCCAGCCCTGGCTGAACGCGCGCAGAATCTAGTAGCGGGAGCCCTCGACCCGCTGCGTCTGAGGAGGCAATGGTGGAAGGACCTGCGATTCAGGATAGCTACCCCGACGAGTTCAACCAGTGCTTTGGCTGCGGTGGGCGCAACCCGCACGGGCTCAAGCTCAAGAGCTACTGGTCCGGTGACGAGGTGGTGGCCTCGTTCGTGCCCCAGCCGTACCACCTGGCGGCGCCAGGCTTCGTCTACGGCGGGCTGATCGCGTCGCTCATCGACTGTCACGGCACCGCGTCCGCCGCCGCCTACGCGCGGCGAGCGGCGAGCCAAGCCGGGAGGGATCCGACGATGATCCGGTTCGTTACCGCCTCGCTCAAGGTCGACTACGTCGAGCCCACGCCGCTCGGTCCCCCGCTCGAGCTTCGCGCTCGCGCCCGGGACGCCCGGCGACGGCGCGCCATCATCGACATCGAGCTGTCCGTTAGCGGCATCGTCACCGCCCGGGGCGAGGTCCTGGCCGTGCAGTTGCCAAAGACGATGCTTGCACGGGGGCTGATCGCCGGTTGAGCCCGTCCAGTCCCGCCGTTGGCTGCGGGCGGTCTTCGGGCCCCGCGCGGCGGCCGCCTGGGTCGGCCGGTCTGGGCGAGCGCGTCGGTTGGGGGGCTATCGCTTGGGGGCTACGATCTGTGGCGCGCAGGCGACGCTGGAGCGCTGGGAGGCCGGGTGCCGCGGTGGCCAGCGCTCGCGGGGATTTCTCGTTCCGACGGGGTTTCCCTTGCACCGGTCAGGGACCGTTCGGGATGGCACGGGGGATGCAAACCACGCGCGCCATGACGCGAACTCCCTTCACTTCTCGGTTCTTTGGACTCTTTGGTGCCACCCTCCTCGCCGCCGGCGCCACCGTCGCCTGTGGCGGCACGCTCAAGTACGCGGCCACGGGCGACGGCACGGCCGTCGGTTCCGACGCCAAGATCGTCGCGGTGCCGGACGAGAAGAGCGGGCTCACCCGGGTCAACCTGACGGTCGAGAACCTCGCGCCGCCGGAGCGGCTCGCTCCGGGCTCCAGCGAGTTCATCGTCTGGGCGCGCGCGAGCGCGGAGGATCCCTGGGTCCGGATCGGCGCCCTGCGCTACAAGGAGAACCCGCGCACCGGTGAGCTCGAGGAGGTCAGCGTGCCGCTCACGCGGTTCGAGCTGGTCATCACGGTCGAGAACGGCCTGACGCCGGGGGCGCCCTCGAAGGACATCGTCTTCAGCCAGCAGGTGAACTGAGCCGTTCGTCGAGGCCCGGCGCGGCCGGTGCGCAACGGGCTCCGAGCCCGTCGATCGGGGTGGTGCTACCCTCCGTCCGATGGTGCGTGGGCGAGCGAGCGGCGCGGCCCTGGCCGTGATGGCCGCCGTGGCGGCGGCGCTCGGCGGAAGTTGCCGTCGAGCGCCCGCGCCGCCGTCGCCGGCGGCCTCGGCGTCGAGCGATGCTCGACCCGTCGCGGACACGTCCGGGTGGTTCGCGCTCGAGGCGGTGACGGGCGTGCGCGGGCCGCGCGCGCGCCTCACGGACCGATCCCCGACCTGCCTCGATGCGGTGGGTTGCCCGTTCGAGCCGGTCCGCCTGCCCGCCTGCGGCGCCGGGGTGCCCGCGCTCGACGTGGCCGAGGTCCACAAGGCGGCCCGGGCGCAGCCGGCCGCTCGGGGGCGGCTCCGCGTCCGCGGGCGCCTCGCCCTCCACGAGCGTGGGAGCCTGGTCGCGTGCACCGGGGACCGCACCGCGCGGGTGTCGCCGGTGAAGCTGCCGCACGAGGCGGACCGGCCCTGCTGCAACGATCGCTCGGGGACCTTCGTGCTGCGAGGCTCGTCGGAGCCCGCCCCGACCGATCTGCTGCTGACGAGCGCGAGGGGCGAGGTCGACATCGGCGCGGTCCTCCTCGGGGCCGCCTCCTGTGGCGGCGACGAGTCGGCGCTCTGCTGCCCGCTACCGCCGGGCGCGCCGGTCGTCGTCGAGGGCGAGCCCGTCGTGCTCGGCGAGCGGATGGCGCCCTACTCCGTCGTCCTGACGGCCGCGCGGCTCTGCACGGAGGCGCCCGCGCCGGATGCCCCCGAGGCCGCGCCCACGAGCTGCGCGGACGGGGCGTTCACCTACCGCGATGGCACGGAGCTCGAGCACCCCTCGCGCTGCGCGGAATGCCGCTGTGCGGGCGGGACCTGGGAGCCGGCGCCGCGTGACGGGTGCTTCCCCATCCGGCCGGGCGTGGCGGCGGATCTCGACCTCGCCGCGCGTGCGGTGCGCCGCTCCGTCCACGAGGGCGGCCTGCTCGGGCCGTACTTCGTGCGGCCGCTCGCCGCGGCCGAGCCCGCCCTGGTGCGCGCGGTCCACGAGCGCCTGGGTCGCGCGGGGGTGGAGCTCGCCGGGCTCCACGAGGAGCCGCTCCCGCCCGCCACCGCGCCGTGGCCCGCGCGCTGCGCCCCCGCCCCCGACGTCGCTGCAGAGATCTGGATCGGGCGCGGGTGGGCGCAGCGGTAGCTGGCCCGTCGCCCTCGCCCGCTCGCGCCGACATACGCACAAACCGCGAGGACCCTGCCGGGAAGAGACGGTAGCGCGGGGACATGGTCAGGCTCGATTCCTTGAGGTGGTGGGCGAGCAGCGGCACCCTGCTCTGCGCAGTGGCGGCCGGCTGCGGCGGTCAGGGGGACGACACCGCGGCGACGACGGGAGGGGCACCGCCGAGCTCCGGTGGGGTTTCCGCGGCGAGCGGGGGCCAAGCGGACACGGGGGGCTCGACCGCCACGGGCGGCACCCCGCTCGGGGGCGGAGGGAGCAGCACGATCGGCGGGAGCGCCACGGGCGGGGCGGGCACCGGCGGGAGCGCCACGGGCGGGGCGGGCACGGGCGGGAGCGCCACGGGCGGCGCGGGCACCGGAGGGGCGGGCACCGGCGGTGCTGCAACGGGCGGCGGTGGGACGGGGGGCGCTGCCACTGGCGGTACTTCCACTGGCGGGGTGGCAACGGGTGGTGCGGGCACGGGCGGGAACGCCACGGGCGGCGCCGGCGACGGCGGGGCGGCCACTGGCGGCGTCGTTACGGGCGGCGCAGTCACGGGCGGCGCAGTCACGGGCGGCGCAGTCACGGGCGGCACCGGCACCGGTGGCGCTTCGGACGGGCCGGAGGGGTTCGTCTTCGGCGAGCCTCCCGCGGCGGCGGCGTACTTCCGGCGGGGGATCAACCTCGGCAATCGCCTCGAGGCGCCCAACGAAGGCGACTGGGGCGGCACCATCCTCGCGAGCGATTTCCCCTTCATCGCCGCGCGCGGCTTCGACCACGTGCGGATCCCGGTCCGCTTCAGCGGTCACGCCGCCGAGAGCGCTCCGTACACGCTCGACTCGACCTTCCTCGCCCGCGTGGACACGGTCATCGACCAGGCGCTCGCCGCCGACCTCGCGGTGATCATCGACCTGCACGCGTACGAGGAGCTGCCGCTCGACCCGAACGGGCAACGAGGACGGTTCGTCGCGCTCTGGACGCAGATCGCGGAGCGCTACCGGGACCGCCCCGAGACGGTCGCGTTCGAGTTGCTCAATGAGCCGTACGAAGAGCTCGACACCACCTGGAACTCGATCCTCGCCGAGGCCGTCGCGGCCGTTCGCGCCACCAATCCGCGCCGGCTGCTGGTCATCGACTCGGTCTTCTGGGCCGATCCCAGCCGGCTCGACGAGCTGACCCTCCCCGACGACGCCAACCTCCTGGTCGCCATCCACCTGTACGAGCCCAAGCTCTTCAGCTTCCAGGGCCAGAGCTGGATGGGGGCGGAGTACCAGACCACGGGGGTCGTCTTCCCCGGTCCACCCGCGACGCCGATCGTCCCCGTGCAGGCAGCCCAGGACGCCTCGTGGGCGGCGGACTGGTTCGAGGGCTACAACACGCAGCCGGCCGCGCAGAACCCCTCGGGACCGGCGACCGTCGACGCGCAGGTCGCCCTGATCGAGGCCTACCGCACCTCCCAGGGGCGCACCGTGTACAACGGCGAGTGGGGGCCCCAGGACGGCGGCGACGACGACTCGAGGGCCCGCCTCATCGTCGCGGTGCGCGAGCGCTGCGAGAGCGCGGGCATCGGCTGGGCCATCTGGGAGGACACGGAGAACATGAGCCTCTTCGACTCGGCCGCCGGCACCTGGAACGCGCAGCTCGTGGACGCCCTGCTCCCCCGCTGAGCCGGCGACGCTGCACCCGCGTGCCCCCGCGGGTGAGCGGCTCGCCCGTCACGGAGCCACGAGCGGCTCGCAGCGTTCGGCGAGCGCGCGACGCGTGGCACGGTCGAGCAGGGCGCTCGGCGCGCAACCGAGCAGGCTGCGGACAACCCGATGGCACCGCGAGTAGCTCCCGAAGCCGGCGTCGAGCGCGATGCGCGTCAGGTTACCGTGCCCCGCGTCGAGCAGGGCGAAGAGCCTCAGCGTGTGCAGGCGATTCCTGTACTCCGCCAGCGACATCCCCCGGTCGTCACGGAATCGGCGACTGATGTCACCGCGGTTGCTGGCCAGGCGCCGGGCCAGCTCGTCGCGGCGAAGGGTGGGGGCCTCGACCAGCAAGGCGGCCGCTCGGTGACCCAGGGTCGGCGCGGGGCATCGCGCGTCGAGCCCCGCGAGCGCGGTGAGCAGCCGTTGCTCGACCGCCCTGTCGTCGGCGCCGTTCAACGCCTCGCTGAACGTCTCGACGCAGGTGCGGAGGGTCCGTTCGTCGAGGCGGTCGAGCGGATGGGCGAAGCTGGGCGTGGGCCCGTGCCGACGCCCATAGGCCGCCAAGAGCTCGGGCTGAAACCCGACGACGTAGAGCTCGAGGTCTGCGCTCGCGTCCTCGAGGAAGTGGTCGACCCCCGGCGGGTACCAGACCAGTGACCCGGCCGACATGGACACGCGGTGATGCCCCACCGCGAAGGTCGCCTCCCCGCGGACCACGAGGTTGATCTCCGGCTCGTCGTGGAAGTGCGGCGGGCGGCGAGTCGCCGGGTGGTGGCGCCACGCGTGGGCGCGGCGGCCCTCGGGCATGGGGAACGGCTGCCACAGCAGCGACATCGCTACGCCAAGGATAGTGGCTCGAGGGCAGGCGCGCACGTCTCGGGGGGAGGCGGTACCAGCTAGCACCCCGACCTGGTGAACGAGGAGCTTCCGAGCGAAAGTGAGACCTTCCAGCAGCTCGCCGCCGTGCTGGCCACCGGGGACGTCGCCGGATATGGGCCGAGCGACGCCCCCAACACGCACTGGTCGAACTGGCCCGACGGGGGGAGAGGGTAGGCGCTCCGCGCACTGGGAGCCCGCACCCGGGCACCAGCGAGCTGCCCCGGTAGTCGGCGGCGGCTCAGCGGCTTGACGGGCAGGCCGAGCTCCACGAGCTGCTTACGCTCGGGGTGCTGCTTCGGATCCCCGAGGTAACGCTCGAAGGAGGGACCCTCGCCGGGCTGGTAGCCGCTCTCGGGCAGCCATCCCGCCATGAGGGCGTTCCAGGGTCACGGGAAGGCCGGGGAGCGGTACGGCCAGAAGGTCGTTGCTTCGCGGCTGCCGATCGCCGCGTCCTCCCAGAGGTGCAGAGCGCTCTCGAGCGCCGCAGGGACGCGCGGTAACGGCCGTTGCTCCAGCGGATCGGTGCGGAGATCGTAGGCGGTCGAGACGCCGCGTGGCAGGCGCCGAATCACGTGGAGATCGCCGAACACCAGCCCGTGCAGGTGGGTCTGCGGCATCTCGAGCGCCATGGGCACGGGCAGATCGTGGCAGTCTGCCTGGTCGAGGCAGAGGTACGGGCCGCGCCCAGCGGGAAGTGACTCCGGGGCGACCAGGGCCATCAACGTTGCCGCCAGCGAGCGCGTCGGCGATACGGAAGTGATAGGACGTCCGGCGCGTCCCGGGAGCCGGATGACCAGGGGGACGTGAACGACCTCCGCGAAGAGCGAGCGACCGTGCGAGGCGCCCCCGTGCTCTCCGAGCTCCTCGCCATGGTCGGCGAGCAGGATCCAGGCGACGTCGTCGCCGATCGAGCTCATGAGGCGCTCCAGTGCCACGGTCGTCTCCTCGACGGCGCGTGGATAGGCCGCCGGCGGACGAAGCACGTGCGTCCAGAGGTAGTGGACGAGCAGGAACCGTGGCGTGCCCTCACCGAGGGCGCGCCAGACCCCCAGCGCGAGAGCGGTGGTTTCCTCCGGCGTCGAGTCGAGGCGGCCGAGCGCCCGCTCACGAAAGCCGTGGCCCAGATGTTCCTCCTGGAAAGCGTAGACCCCCGGATCGCCCGGCGAACCGGCGAGGCCAGTGGCGTACCCGTGGTGAGCGAGCCAGCTCGGCAGACCGTCCACCGGCTCGGTGGGCCAAGCGGCGAACGTGTTTCCGAAGTGAACGGGGTGGGCGTTGGCGAGCCGCCCTTCTAGCAGCCCGAACATGCAGAAGACCGTGAAGCTCGAGGGCGCGTAGGCACGTTCGTACCAGAAGGCATCGGCCGCCAGACGACGGAAGCCCGGGGTCGTCGTCGATACGGCGTCGAACCGGAGCGCGTCGATCACGACCACGACGATGTCGCCGCGCCTCCGCCATGGCTGCGGGGGAGCGTTGACCGCCTCGAGGTCACGCGCTCGAGCCGTCACTCCCGGCGGGGCGTCGCCGCCCCGACAGTCGTCGTCCAGTCCGTTGCCGGGCACCTCGTGGGCGTCGTGGTGTGCCCGAGGTTCGAAGGGGAGGCAGTCCCGGCGGCCGAACCACGCCCCCTCTCCATCCCCGTCGAAGTCCGTGACGCGCTGTGCGGCCTCGGCGATCACGCCGACGAGCCCTCGCGGTGACTCCGCCTCGGGCCACACCGCTACCGCGCGCTCGCCGATCCCGGCGCTCAGGACCAGCGCCGACCCGATGAGCACCCGCTGCGCCGCAGCCCGACGGGGTCGAGGGCGGCCACCGTCACCCCGACCAACGCAGGCCCGCGCCGCCGATGAAGCGGCCCACGCAGCGGCCCCCAAGACGGGCGCCATCACGGCGAACTGGACCCCGGGATACTCTCCGGGGAGCACGCCGCTCGCGAGCGTCCCGCCGACGGCGAGGGCGACCGCGGTGGGAGCTCGCAGCCGCGCTGCGGAGACGAGCCTCGCCAGTAGAGCGGCGGCGCACACGGCGAGCATCGGGCTCAGCAGGACGGCACGAGCGCTGAGGGGACCGAGGGCGACGAGCATCGCGCCCAGCCCGACGCCCACGATCACCGTGCCGCGAACGGGCAGTGACAGCTGGCGCCCGCGCGTCGCCAGCATCACCGCCACGACCGACGCCGCGCCGACGAAGAGGGTCAGCATGGCGCCGACGGCCAGCGCGACCTCCGCGTGCAGCTCCGCTGCCCGTCGCACGACCCAGACATGGGCGGGCAGGCCGACGAAGACGGGCAGCGCCAAGAGCACCCAGGCGCGGGCGCGTTCGCCCCGAAACGCGGCCCCGATCCCCCCCAGCGCCCCGCCAACGGCCGCCAGGAGCAACGCCGCAGCGATCGCGCCGCGCGCTCCGACGCCGGGATGCCGCGCCTCGAGCAGTCCCACGAGGGCGGCCGCCGTCGCCGCCGCCCCAACCTCCAGGACGGCAGGATCAGTCCGCCACCGCTCGGCCATGGCCCTCGACGGAGGAGGAGGGAGCGGCATGGACCCGTTCTTCGTCGATCTCCGCGGGAAGGCAAGGTGCTCGCCCTTTCCCCGGAACCGGGCGGAATTCCAGCCGATCCCCCGGGGGCGTGCCGGGGACGTTCCCGGGTCCGGGCCCCACTCGGAAGGCGCGTCGAGGATGCCGCGACTGTGGGCTTGGTCGAACCGCGCGAGCTCGGGTAGCCTCCGCTCGTTGGCGCGCACCCGCCGCCGAGGAGGCTCCCCCGATGACAAACGCGTTGGTCGTGCACCAGAGCGTGAGCGGCACCACCCGCGCCATGGCCGAGGCCATCGCGGCCCACCTCAAGTCGCGGGGGATCGACGCCAGGGCGGTCGCGCTGGCGGTGGCGCCCGCGGAGGAGGTGGCCGCGGCGGAGATCCTGCTCCTCGGTTGCTGGACCAGCGGGCTGTTCCTCTTCCTGCAGCACCCCGACGGTCCGTGGAGGGATTACGTCGCGCGCCTGCCCCGGCTCGGAGCGAAGAAGCTGGGGCTCTTCACCACGTACAAGGTGGCCACGGGCAGCATGTTCAAGCGCATGAAGGCGGCACTCGGGAGTAAGGGCCCGGAGGTGAGCCTCACGCTCCGCTCCCGAGGCCCCGGGCTCAGCGACGCGCAGCGCGCGGAGCTCGATCGCTTCATCGCGTGAGCCGGAGCGTGGGCCTGCTCCCCCTCGCCGTACCCGTGCCCCATCCCCGCCCCAAACCCCTCCTCCAGGGCCGCCCGCCGGGTTGACAAACCCCCGTTTCGGCTATCCTATACGGCCCCTTCGGCGAAGTAGCTCAGTCGGTTAGAGCACGCGCTTCATAAGCGCGGTGTCGCCGGTTCAAGTCCGGCCTTCGCCACCG
>CAYZQO010000072.1:0-28769 GCA_964480725.1 uncultured Polyangiaceae bacterium
CCCGCTCGACCTTGCGCAGCAGCGCGCCTATCCCGCGCCCCAGCTCCACGCTGCGCCCAAGCCCGTCACCGCGCCAGAACGGGAGTTTCCCCGGCTCGCCCGGGGCCGGCGTCACCAGCACGCGGTCGTGGGTGATCTCCTGGATGCGCCAGCTCGAGCCGCTCGGCCGTGCGCTCGATGCCCACCAGCGGTCCTCGCAGGTTTCGCTCCACGTCGACCGCCAACGCCTTGAGTGGCGAGACATAGATCACACGGCAGCGCTCCCGCCGGTCGGGCTCGGGGGAGAACAGCAGGCGATCGATGGCACAAAGGAAGGCGGCCAGCGTCTTGCCCGACCCGGTCGGCGCGACCAAGAGGGTGCTCTCGTGCCGGAGGATCGCGGGCCAGGCGCGCTGCTGCGCCTGTGTCGGCCCCGGAAAGGTCGCCTCGAACCAGGCACGCGTGGCCGGGGAGAGGCGGGCGAGGGGGCGCTGGCTCATCTCAACCGTCACCGCGCGGCGGCTGGCAGGACGGGCAGAAGTAGGTCGCTCGTCGCTGCTCGCCCTGGCGCTTCATCTCGATGATCGTGGCGCAGTCGTAGCAGGGTTGACCCGCGCGCTCGTACACGGACAGCACGCTCTCGCCCTGGCGGCGGCCGAGCCGGGTCTGCCGGAACGCGCGCGGAGCGAACGGGTCCGGCGCGCTGCGCTTCGGGCCGTACACGGCGTCGTGCATCTGCGTGCGCGCGAGCGAAACCACGCCCGCGAGCTCCTCGTCGGCGAACCGGCGCACGGGCGCGAACGGGTCGAGCCGCAGGTTGAAGCAGAGCTCGCTCTTCCACACGTTGCCGATGCCGGCGACGACGCGCTGATCCATGATCGCCACGCCCAGGGGGGTGGACGCGCGGCACCTGAGCCGCTCCACCGCGTCGTTCGGGTCGAAGTGCGGCGCGAGCAGGTCGGGACCGAGTCCACGAAAATGCAGGTCGCGCTCGAGGTCGCTCGTCCGCAGCAGCCGGGCCATCGGCGCCGAGTAGACCACCACGCGATGGCCCTCGGTCTCCAGCACCGCCGACGCCTGCGAGCGCGCCACCGGGGTGGGATCGTCGCGAGCGTAGAGCCGGATCCGACCGTTCATCTTGAGGTGCACGTGCAGGCTGTAAGGCGCCTCGAAGTGCACCAACAGGTTCTTGCCACGCGCCTCCACGGCGCGGACGGTGGTACCGGCGAGCCCTTCCGTGCGGGTACTGCTGCGCACCAGCTCGAGCGAGCGGACGCGCTCCCCCACCAGCTTCGGATGCAGCAGCTGCGCGGCGCGATGGAGACTATCGCCTTCCGGCATCCGCGCAGATTGCCACGCACCCGCGCGCTCGGCAGCGCGCGGCCGCGCCCCGCCCGCTCACTCGAGCGGGACGGCGTAGAGCGCCTGCGGCGGCCCTGGCGGCGGTCCACCGTACTTGGTGCCAGCGGTCGGGGGGGGCGGCGCCGGCTCTACGGGGTCCAGATCCGCTGGGACGCCGTACTTGACGACCACATCGCCGGGCGGGGACGGCGGCACGTATTCACCGTCGTGGGCCGGCGCGGTCGCGATGGGCGCGGCGGGGGACGTGCTGCCCGGCGCCGAGGCGCCCGGCCAGGCGTCCGCCGGCTCCGGCGCGAGCGGGCCCGTGCCCGCGGGATGGGTCGGCGCGGGCGGGCCGGGCGCCTCCGCCGGGACGCCGGGCTCCGCGGAGCGACCGGGCTCGCAGGACCCGCCATGACGGTGGCAGCCGCCCAGGACCGCCGCGACCCCGATCGCGATGGGGATCGCGCGGTACCGCCACCTCGGCAGCTCCCCGGATGGCCCCCCGGCGTCGAGCGCCGCGCAGAGCTGGTCGAGGAAGCGCTGCATCTCGGTGGCCTGGTCGTTCATCGTCGAGGTCCCTTCCCGTCTCTGGCTCCCGGTCCGGGGCAGATCCTACGCCCGGGGCGGTCGATCGACGACCGGAAGGTGCCCCGATCACGATTTGGTGATCTTGGCCCGCCGTTCGCGGCACACAATCATTACGAGCCTCCCCCTTTGGCGCCGGCAGTCCCCTTCGAAGAGCTCTACCGAGCGCACTTCGCCTATGTCTGGCGAACGCTGTGCCGGCTCGGCTGTCCCCGGGCGGAGCTCGCGGACGCGACCCAGGACGTCTTCCTCGTGGCCTTCCGCAAGCTCGATGGTTTCGAGAACCGCTCGACGGTGAGCACCTGGCTCTTCGGCATCTGCTACCGCACGACCCTAACGCGCTGGCGCCAGGCGAGCCGCGGGGCCATCGCGGAGCCCGCGGCGGTGGAGGCGCTGGTGGACGAGGGGCCCAACCCAGCCGCGAGGCTCGAGGCCTCGGAGCGCCGGGGCGCGCTGGAGGCGATCCTCGACCAGCTCACCCTCGAGCAGCGGGCAGTGTTCACCCTGCACGAGCTGGAGGGCGTGGAGGGGGGCGCCATCGCCGAGGTGCTCGGGATCCCGAATGGAACCGTCCACTCCCGGCTGCGCGCCGCCCGCGCGATCTTCTGGAAGGCCGTGGAGCGCCACCAAGCGCGGGAGCGCTTCGACGCAGCCCTGGCCGAAGGCAGCCGATGACCCACCTCAAGCGTCTCGAGGACGAGCCCGGCGCCCGCGGAGAGCAGGCACGCGAGGTGCTTTCCGACGAGCGCTGGGCGGAGCCGCCGCCGCGGGCCGAGGACGAGATCTGGGCGCGCCTCCACCTAGCCCTGCCGATCGCGCCGCCACCGGGGGCTCCGGCGACGCCTGACGGCGGGGCGCTGGGTGGCGCTGGCGGCGCCGCGAGCACGGCCCCCGCCGCGACCGGATCCGCCGGAGCGCTGGGAGCGGCGGCAGGGAGCGCGAGCTCGTCGGTCTTCTTCGGCGGCGCCATCGCCAAGACGCTCGTGATCTCGGCCCTGTTGGCGGGCGGCGGCGCGGTCGGGTGGCAGCTCCTCCCGCCGCCGCCCACGCCCGCGCCGGCGACGAGCGCGGTCGTGGCGGCGCCCACGCCCGCGCCGAGCGCCGACACGACGACCGAGCCGCTCCCGCCGGAGGTCCCATGGAGAGCGGAGGTCCCGGCGGTCGCGCCACGCAAGCCCACGCCCCAACCGCGGCCGGGTGAGCCCGCGGGTCCGAACGACGGCGTCACCCAGGCCCCGCCTCCAATGGAGCCGCTCCCGGTCGGCGTAGCGGCGCTCCCGGACGCGCCCGAGGAGCCGCCGCCCCGGGCGGTCAGCGCGGCGGACACGAGGTTGAGCGAAGAGAGCGCCCTGCTCACCGGTGCGCGCGCGGCGCTCCGCGGGGGCGCGCTCGCCGAGGCGACACGCTACCTCGACGCGCACCAGCGGCGGTTCCCCGGTGGACGCCTGGTCCAGGAGCGCGAGGCGCTGCGGATCGAGTTGCTCCATCAAGCAGGCCACGCCGCTGCCGCCGCGCAGCGGCTCGAGGACTACGCGCGCCGCTACCCCGGGAGCCCCCACGCGGCCCGCCTCGAGCAGCTCGTCGACGGCGGGACGGCAATTGGCAAATGACGAGCGACCCCGCGCGGCACTCATGGACAGTGCGCCGCTCGAACGCGCGCTGGAGGAGATGAGACTATGAAGCAACGGTGGATATCGACGCGCAGACTCGGAACCCTCGGGATGGTCCTGCCATTCTTCCTCGGCGCCGCGGGCTGCGAAACCGACGTGTCCGATCTCGGAGAGCAGGGCGCGGGCGTGACCACGGCCTGCGGCGACGGCGCCCTCGACGTCGGCGAGTCGTGCGACGACGGCAACCGGGCGGCGCTCGACGGCTGCTCCGCCGACTGCGAGCTTGTCGCGGGTTACGTCTGTCCGGTACCCGGCGAGGCCTGCGTCCTCGCCGACGGGGAGTGCGGCGACGGCATCGTCAACGGCGACGAAGAGTGCGACGACGGCGTCAACGACGGCGACGGCTGCGAGCCCGACTGCACCCTGCCCGCCGCCCAGTGCGGCGACGGCCGGCTCGAGGCGGACGAGGCCTGCGACGATGCGAACCGGCTCAGCGGCGACGGCTGCGCCGCTAGCTGCAACCATATCGAGACGGGGTTCGTCTGCCCCGTGCCCGGCCAGCCCTGCGTCCCCACCGACGGGGAGTGCGGCGACGGCATCGTCAACGGCGACGAAGAGTGCGACGACGGCGTCAACGACGGCGACGGCTGCGAGCCCGACTGCACCCTGCCCGAATCCCCCTGCGACCCCGGCTTCGTGCTGGAAGACGGCGTCTGCCGCGCCGCCGCCTGCGGCGACGCCATCGTCAACGGCGACGAGCAGTGCGACCTCGGCCCGGAGCGCAACGACGGAACCTACGGCGGCTGCAACCCCGACTGCACCCGAGCCCACTTCTGCGGCGACGCCATCGTCAACGGCGACGAGCAGTGCGACGACGGCGTCAACGACGGCGACGGCTGCGAACCCGACTGCACCCTGTCCGACTCCGCCTGCGATCCCGGCTTCGTGCTGGAAGACGGCATCTGCCGCGCCACCGCCTGCGGCGACGGCGTCGTCGAGGGCGACGAGGAGTGCGACGACGGCGTCAACGACGGGGATGGCTGCCTTCCCGGCTGCCTCCTGCCCGACTCCCTCTGTGGCGACGGCGTGCTCGACCCGGGCGAGGCGTGCGACGATCTTAACCGGGTCAGCGGCGACGGTTGCTCGGCGGACTGCCAGAGCGTCGAGGCGGGGTACGCATGCGACGACGGAGCGCCCTGCGCGGCGGTGTGCGGCGACGGCCTCGTCGCGGGCGACGAGGAGTGCGACCTCGGCCCGGACAACGGCGACGATCTCTGCACGGTCGACTGTCGCCTCGTGACCTGAACCGACGGGGCCGCCGGTTTCGCTGGTTGACTCGCCCTGGGCGGCACCGCGGGCTCATCGAGTCCGCGGCGCCGCGCAGCGGTTCGGTGCACCGGTCCCAACCCCATCGTCGGCGTGCTCCGCGCACCGCGTCGGCAGCGCCCGTGAAGAACGGGGCCCGGCCGGCTCGAGCGGACTCCCTCGCCACCGGTTCGGCGACGTCCCTGTGGGTAGGTCGCCATCTCATGGCCCGCGAAGCTCAGCCGTGCGAGCCCGACGAGGAACCCAAACGGGGTCCTGTTGGCGAAGCAGCGGGTACGCCGCCGCGAGCAGCGGCACCGCGATCCGGCACGCGCTCCCCACGAGCGGCTGGAAGGACATGCCGAACGCTGCTGCCAGGACATGCCCGAGTTCGTGGAACGCGAGCGTGAGCCCTGAGAACCACGAGCCGTTACGAGAGGATCCGCGGCGTGATCGCCGAGCGAGCCGCCCGGCTGAAGCAGCAGCCCCGTTCCTCGATCTGTGCCACACCGTCGCGGTCCGAAGGTGTGGGTCAACGGTGTGCCAGCGCTCACCCCGCAAGGCGCCTTCCGAGACAGAATCCGCGGCTCCTTGAAGCTGGCACGTTCTTTGCTAAGCAGGGGCGGAGTGCCACCATTCGGGTGGGCGACGGCACAGTCAGGGAGGACTCGTGATCGACGTTGGACGCATTCTGGGACTGCTCGCTGCCTTGGGGCTGGCCACGGGCTGCCGCGACGACAGCTCGGATGGGCCGCGGGGTGGCAGCGGCAACGAGGGCAACACCCTCTCGGGCAGCGAAACCGGGGGCGTCACGGGCGGAGCCGGCGGCGAACGAAGCGGCGAAAGCGGCGGAGCGGGTGCACAGACAGGGGGCCGGAGCAGCGGCGGTGGCGAAGCGACGGGCGGAAGCGGAGCCCAGAGCGGGGCGGTAACGCTGGGCGGCGGCGGAGCCCAGGGCGGGGCGGTGACACTGGGCGGCGGCGGTGCGCAAGGCGGCCACGCTGAGCTCGGTGGCGCCGAGGGAGGCGTCGGCCCGACGCCGACGGGAGGGCTACCCCCAGTGACGCCCGCCGACGTGAGCTACGTCCCGGGTTCGGTCGTCGTCAAGGCGCCGCTCATCACGGGCAGCACCTCTGAGGTCGCCTACTCGGCCCAGGTCCCGAGCTACGAGCTGCCGCTCGATGCCAGCGAGATCGTCAACCTCCAGACCGAGGTGGCCACCAGCAGCCTGTTCGATTGGACCCCCGAGGCGGAGGCACTGCTGGCGTCCCGGGGCATCGTCCTGCTTCGAGGCCAGAACAACCTCAGACGCTTCGACCTCGCCTATGGGCAGCTCGAGGCGACAGAAGCACCCATCCTGGTCACCACCGACTCCACGCTCCACCTTTATCACCTCTTCTTCGATCAGGTCCTCAAGAGCCTGGAGCTCGACGAACTGCTCCCCGTCTACGAGGTGCTGCTGCCGGCGGTGGTGGAGAAGCTGCGCGGGTTGAGCGCGGCGCTCGAAGGAGACGGCGCCGAGGCCGCGCGTCGCGGCACGGCCGCCCTTTCGGTGGCCGCCAAGCTGATGTTCCCCGACACCTTCTCGGTGCCGCCCGAGGTCGCGCCGGAGGTCGCTGCGGTCATCACCTTGGTGGAGCAGGCCAGCGGGTTCGAACTCGAGCCCATCTTCAACCGCGACTGCGTCTTTGACGTGGCCTGTGGCGGCGATGACGTGAGCCCTCAGGATTACGAGGCAGGGGCCGCTTGCTTCTGCGAGGACTATTCCCAGTACAAGCCGCGCGGCCACTACACCGAGCACGAGGCGCTGGAGCGGTACTTCCGCGGCGCGATGTACCTTGGCCGCATCACCTTGCGAGTCAAGAGCCCCATGGAGACGCGCATGGCGGCCTTGCTGACCTCGGCGATGGCCTCCACCTCGGTCACCTTCCGCGACGCCGACGTTCCGGCGATGGAGCTCTGGGACCGGATCCGCCGCGTCACCGGCTTCTTCGTGGGGGCGCCGGACGACCTAACCTTCGTCGAGTACGACCGGGTGCTGAGGGAGGTCTACGGCGAGGAGTTCGAGCTCACCGCCCTCGACGACGGCGCCCGGCTGGAGATCCTGCGCGACCGACTGCGTGAGGAGCGCGAGCCCCAGATCCAGTCGGGGATGGTGCAGTGGCACCTCGACCTGACGGAGCAGACCCAGGGCCTGCGGTTCCTCGGGCAGAGCTTCGCGTTCGACTCCTACACGCTGGGGCAGCTGGTCTTCGACCACGTAGGGCCCAACGTGGCTCATGACGACTACCAGACCGTGGTCGACTACCCCGACGCGGCGGTGAGCGCATACTGTACCAGGCCCGACGGCGTCACCGGCGCCTTCGCCTCGTGCGAGGGCCAGACCGAGGCAGACTGGGCGTGGCTGTGCTGCAAGGCGAGGGCGATCGCCGAGCTGGAGGGCCGCCCCGAGCTGCTGGAGCTGTGTCGGCTGCTCCCCAAGGGGCTCGACGTGGCCGCCGCGTTCGGCTCGTCCCGCGCGGAGCAGCACCTCGAGCCGGACCTTGGCCACTGCAGCTACCCCGAGCAGCTCGCCAGCTTGCAGGCGGAGACGGCGGCGTTCACGGAAGAGGACCACTGGCGCACGCTCTACGATGGTTGGCTGCACTCGCTTCACCCGCTCTTCGAGCGCGACTATGCTGGGCTGCCCACGTGGATGGGCGGCGACGCCTATCGAGACAAGGCGCTGCAGACCGGGCTCGCCTCCTGGGCCGAGCTGCGCCACGACACCATCCTGTACGTGAAGCAGTCGTACACCTCGGGGATAGGTGGCTCGTCCGCCATCCCGCCGGTGGAGGTGAACCCCTACTACGTGGAGCCGCAGCCGGAGGTCTACTCGCGCCTGGCAGACCTGACGCGACTGACGCGCGCTGGGCTCCGCGAGCTCGAGATGCTCGCCACCGACCTCGACACCCCGATCACGCGCCTGGAGACGCTCCTCGGACGGCTCACGAGCATCAGCGTCGCTGAGCTCGAACACGAGGTCATCGACGAGTCAGACCAAGAGTACATCTCCCACATCGGCACGACCTTCGGCAACATCATCCTCTCGATCGCCGCGGCGACCTCCAGCGTTCCTGAGCCCCCGGACCCCTCGATCCCGTCGACGCTGGTGCGCTCCGTCGAGGGCGACCCGTACAAGACCACCGTGGTGGCTGACGTCCACACGGACGGCAACACCCGTCGGGTGCTCGAGGTGGGCTCCGGATACGTCGACTGGGCGGTGGTGGTGAACCTCGACCCGACCGGCGCGCTCGTGGCCAACATCGGCCCCGTCTTCAGCTACTACGAGTTCCCCCACCCGATGGACGATCGCCTCGACGACGAGGCCTGGCAAGCGCTGCTCGATGGCCCGGATGCCCCGTCTCGGCCCGCGTTCGTGAGGGATCTGTACGTGCCTTAGGGCCCGGCGAGGTCGCGGCCTGTCCGCGAGCGGCCCCGCATGGTGGGGCGGTCGTTGGGTTTCGCGACCCGCCCCGGACGACCAAGTCAGGCGCTGCTGACGCGGTCACCGTTTCCGAGTTGCCGCCAATCGGGCCTGGAGCGCGCTGGATCTCCTCCCGCCCCACTTGGCAACGCGCCGCATCACTCCATAACCCAGCCGTGATCTCCGGATCGGCGAAGGAGGAGAGGATGCAGTACTCGTGGAGGGCGGTTGCCGTCGCGGTAGCCTGGGCTGGGCTCGTCGGCTGCGGGTCGGACGGAGAGGGCGGCGGGCGTAACGACGTTGGCTCGGCGGGGGAGGGCGGGGACAGCCACGCTCGGAGCGGCGGCGCGGCGGGTTTCGAAGTGGAGGGGGGAGCACCCGCCACCAGTGGGGCGAGCGCCGAGGGTGGGGCCGGCGCCGAGGGTGGGGTGGACGCCGGGGCCAGCGCGGGCGGCGAGGACGGAGGAGCCTCCGGAGGGATGAGCGGAGCGGCAGCGACGGGCGGCGCCGCCGGGGCCGGAACGGTGATCGGTGGAGAGGGCGGAGCGATCGAGCTCGGGGGTGAGGTGACAGTGCCGGTCCAGCCGTCGGGCATCCGCCTCCGGCTCGACTCGGTGGTGTACGCCATCGGCGATTCAGTCACGCTCGAGCTCGACTTCGGCGGGCGCGATCCGGGGGTGGATTCGCTCACCGTTGCCCTCGCCTCGCCCGACAGCGGGGACGGGGAGCCCGTGGAGCTGCTGCGAAGCGCCGGGAACCGCTTCGAGTCCACCGCGGTCCCCCTCACCGATGGGTCGGTGGTGCCCGCCGATGGAGCCCTGACTGTGGCGGCCGGCGAGATGTTCCACGGGCTCTACTTCGTGGATCGCAGCCGCGGCGCGCTGGCGGACGTCGAGGAGGACCTGGTCACCGACTTCGCCCTGATCGCGACTCCGGGCGCGCCCGCCAGCGTGATCGAGCCCGAGCTCGCCCTGACGGACGACGAGCTCGATCCGGCACCGGGCGCCAAGGCCGTGGGCACGCTGCTCCCCGATGGCGGCCGCCCCGTCCAGATCGCGACCGAGGAGCTGATCCTCTTTCCGACGAGCGACGACGAGCTCACCGACTTCCTGGACCGCAGCGGGGGGACGGTGATCGCGGAACAGACGGTGGATCGTGGCGACGGCGAAGACAATGGAACCGCGGTGCTCGTCAGCGTCGATCCCGGGCAGGCCGACCCCGCTCACCTCGGGGTCCTGCGCGAGCTCTTCGGCGAGTCCGGCACCCTGTTCGCGAGCCGCGAGGACGTCCTGAGCATCCTCGCCCTCGCCCTGGTCTACCAGGCGGAAGGCTTCGTGGTCGCCGTCAACCCGAGGCTCCAGATGCAGGGCGCACCATCGATCTCCGCGCTGGAGTCGGCCAACGTCACGCACACCATGCAGATGGTCGCGGCGGCGGACGTCACCGGGCCCTGCGTGCCCGGCGATCCCGCACGCGCTTGCGTCGAGAACGTGCCGGCGCTGTGGACGTTCACGGCGCTGTGGGACGCGGACGAGCGCGAGGTCGACGTCGGGGTGCTCGACATCGGCTTCGCCCCGAACGCCGACTTCCGCTCGCCCAGCAGCGGCGCCCCCGTCCAGTGCGACATGACCGCGCGTGGGATCCCGGGCTACCGCTGCGGCGCGGGCGCGGCGGAGGGGCCACCCACGGTCGGCAACAGCTTCTTCGGCGATCGCAGCTGGCACGGCACCGGCGTCGTGACCACCATCGGCGGCGTCGTCAACGACGGCTTCGGCGCGGCCGGAGTGGCGGGGCTCAACGCGGTCCCGATGCTCTACAAATACGACTTCCTCGCCTACGCCTTCGAGATCGGGGGTGGTCTCCTGCGCGCGGTGGCGGACGGCGCCTCGGTCGTCAACATCAGCGGCGGCTACCCCTGTCGCGTGCTGACCAACGTGGGCCCCGATTTCGACATCTGCTCGGTCGCGGGGCGCGCGGGCATCTGCGCCATCGTGACGGCCGGCGTGCACGCCGCGGCAGCCACGGTCTGCGCCACGCTCGGCCCCATCCCCTTCGTCGGACCGATCGCCTGTGGTGCCGCGATGAGCGGCGCGGTGGCGGCAACCAGCGCTTGCGTCGCCACCTTCGCGCTCGGCGACGTGCGCAGCCCGATGGCTTCCGCCATCGCTCACGCGAGTCGCGCAGGCGTACCGGTGGTGACCATCGCTGGCAACCGCCTCTCACGGGAGTCGCTGCCGGAGGTGATCCGAGATCTGGTGGACATCGACGACGCGCGGACCGAGAGCTGGGGCATCGTCCCGGCGATGATCCCCCAGACGATCGTGGCGGGCGCAGTGAACGGCGACCTCGACAACGTGCACTTCTACGGCTCCCGCGTCGACCTCTGGGCGCCGATCGAGACCGCCTACATGTCCCCTTCCAGCGTGGACGATCCGTCCTCGGACCTCGTCTGGGGGACGCTCGGCGGCACCAGCGCGGCCGCCCCGTTCATCACCGGCGTGGTGGCCAGCATGCAGGCGCTCAACCCTAGCCTCGATCCGGCCACGGCAACGCTCACCGACGCTCAGCGGCGCGCCATCGTGCCTTCCATCAAGGAGCTCCTGACCGCCGAGGCCAACACCCTGAGCAACGCCGAGCTCCGCACCCGGGGGTACTCTGACCAACCGGAGGAGCGGCGCCTGCTCGTCGATCCGTTGGCCGCCGTCCGGGCCGCTGCCGCGCCGACGCTCCCCGACCTGACCGGCTATGACCCCACGCTGAACTTCTCGGAGGCCATCACCCCCAACGACACCGAGAGCGACGCCCTACCGCTGGCCATCGGCGTCCCGGCGACAGGGACCATCGTGACCATTCCTGCCAGCGGCACCGCGACCCCGGCGACGGACGAGGACTGGTTCGTGGCCACGATGCCGGACCTCGGCGGCGCCGCTCCCGGCCAGCTCCGCATCGAGCTCGCCTTCCCCTCGGGCTGGGGGAACCTGGCACTCGCGGGAGACGGCCTCGTCCTGGAGTCGCGAGGCACGGTCACCACCTACGCCGCCGTGGCGGAGGCGGGGACGGAGGTGCCGTTCCGGGTGATCGCCGGCGCCGGCGAGGACAACGTGTATCGCGTCACGGTCCTCGACGCGGAGCCGGCGCTGCCCGTGGTGGAGATCCTGGAGCCAGTGGACGCCAGCTCGGTCTGCGCGAACACCCCGGTGACGTTGCGCGCTAGCGCCACCCATCCGCGCTTCCCCAGCGTGGCGGTCCCGGGATCGGCGATCGCCTGGTCCTCCGGGGGGACGAGCCTCGGCACGGGCTTCACAACGACGTCGTCCTTCGCCCTCGGCGAGCACACGGTCACCGCCCGTGCCTACGGCTCGGCCGCGGCCGAGGCTTCCACCACCTTCGACGCCATCGACTGCGCGGGCGAGCCTCCCACCGTCACCATCCTGAGCCCGACGGCCCCGGTCCCCGACGCCTTCTACGACGGGTTCGATGAGGCGCTGGGGCTTTGGTACGTGGATATGGCGGTCGCGGGCAGTGGCACGGATCCGGAAGACGGGGCACTAACCGGCTCGTCCCTGGGGTGGCGAACCGATCGCACCGACCTCCAGGACGGGGACCTCGGCACGGGGGCGAACCCGACCCTACGCCTCTACGGCGACGACTGCTTCGGCGTGACTCACACCGTGCGCCTCGAGGCCGTCGACAGCGACGGAAACCCCGCTCCCGCACGCACCTTCCAGATCTTCATCTACACGCTCTGCTGAACCGGCGGGTCCGGTCCACCGCACCCGAGGCGAGCCGCGGCGCGCTCACCCGCGACGCGCCGCCTCTCGCGGTGGGCCGTCGGCGGCCCCGACGGTGTTCACCGTGACGCACGCCGCGAGAGCGAGGGATTGCCACCGTCCCCCGAGGCGGTGCCGGTGAGCAGGGCGAGCGCCTGACGAACGCGAGCGAGCAGGGCGGCCGCTGGCGGGGCCATCTCGAGCCGCGTTCGGGCGCGCTCCAGCGCCAGCACCGCAGCCCGGACCTCCGGGAATCCCTGGTCGCCCGATCCCCGCCGCGGTCGGCCGCGGCGTTCGCCCGCCGCGCGGTGGAGCTCCACCACTTCCTCGCGAAGGCGGCGTACGCTCCACCGCTCCCGTTCCGTCCGTTCGAGCATCACGGCCCGCCGCTCGGGCGGGAGCGACAGTACGGCGGCCACGTGAGACGGCCCGACGTGGCCGAGGGTGCGCACGCGCGGCATCTCCTCGCAGAGCAGATACACGCCGATCGCCTCCGCCAGCCGCGACTTGCGGAAGGGGCAGTTCGGGTGCTCGGCGATACGTCGGATCGAAACCGCCTGTCGCTTGGGCTGCCGGCACGCGTCTCGGTCCCCGCCGTAGACGCGCTTGACGATGATCTCGCCAATCCGCAGCACCCGACGCCACCCTGCCTGTCGGTCGACCTGCTGGAGGTCGGCGACAACCGCCTCGATGTCGTGATCCCTCACCTTCGACCACCGTCACAGGAAGAGGGGCGGTGGGAACGTCGCTCGAGCTCGTGGTTCATCGGCAACGCGAGCCCCCGGGCGGAGTGTCTGGCCGACGGATCTCGCCAGGGTATCGGGCGCGCCCTGGGCGACTTGTCGCTTGAACGTCCCCTCACCAACTGCTACCCATGGATAGCTGAAACACGACGGCGTGTCCACACGTTCGGACACGGACCGCACCCGGATCGACCTGGCGAAATCCGCCTCACCCCTAGGGGTGATCGCAGCCGGCGCACCGTTGGCGAGAGTGGCCAGTTCCCGGGGTGCGGGACGTCACTCGTGCGGTCCCACCGGTCCGCTCTGGGTCGCTGGCGCGTCGACGCTTGGCAACGCGCGCGCGGGGCGGAACTTGTAGCCGTACAGCACGGTTCCGCGAGGGCCATCGGCCCGCAACCGGCGCGTCACCATCTCCACCGGCATCCCGATGCGCACCTCCGTCGCCTCGAGGTCGGTGAGCTGGGCCGCCAGGAGCGGCCCCTCCTCCAGCGCGATGAGCGCCACCAGGTAGGGGACCTGGTCCGAGAGCCGGCCTGGCGCCTGCCGCACCATCGAGTAGGAGTAGACCGTCCCGCGCCCGGAGAAGGCACAGTCCTCGGTGGCTGCCCCGCACGCCGGGCAGCGCGGGCGCGGGGGAAAGTGCGGGATCTTGCAGCGCCCGCAGCGCGCACCCACGAGCGAGTACCGCGCGGCTCGGGTCCTCCACTGTCGCACTCCATCCATCGCTTCCTCCTCCGCCGCCAGCCCTCACGCCGGGGCCGCGGCGGCCACCGTGCCCGGGCAGCGAGACGGCCTCCGCCGAACGGATCCGGGCTCGATCCCAGCTCAGTCTCGCGCCTCCAGGATCGTCGTGACCGTGGTGGCCGCGCTGCCCCCGATGTTCTGCGTCATCGCCAGCCGAGCGTTCGCCACCTGCGCGCCGCCGGCCTCGCCTCGCAGCTGCCGAACGGCCTCCACCACCTGATAGATGCCGGTGGCGCCGACCGGGTGGCCTCGCGCTTTGAGGCCGCCGAGGGTGCTGATGGGCAGCTTGCCTCCCCGGGTGATGGCGCCGGACTCTCCGAGGTGCGTCCCCTTGCCGCACGGCGCGAAGCCACTGGCCTCGAGGGACAACACCGTCATGATGGAGAACGCGTCGTGGGCCTCGATCAGGTCGAGATCCTCCCGTTTCACGCCCGCGAGCTCGAGCGCCTGCCCGATGCTGCGGGCGACGGATCCGAGCCGCAGCGGATCGCGCCGGTCGTGGAGCGCGAGCGAATCCGTTGCCATCGCGCAGGATCGCACGGCCACCGCGCGCGGCGCCCTCGCCAGCCCCTTCCCCGGGCGCTGCGACGCGACCACGACCGCAGCCGCCCCGTCGCAGATGGGCGCGCTGTCGAACAGGTTGATCGGGTCGGCGATCATCTTGGCTTGAGCGAACGCCTCCCCGGAGACTCGAAACCGCAGCAGGGCATCGGCGTTGAGGAGCGCGTTCTCGTGCGCGTTGATGACGAAGGGGGCGAACGCCGCGTGGCTCACCCGGTACTCGTGCATGTACCGGCGCATCAGGAGCGCGTTGAGCGCCACGAATGACAACCCCTGGTCGGCCTCGAAGTCGGCGTCGGCGGCGGAGGCGAGCGCCGCGGTGACGTCGGAACCGGAGCCATCCGTCATCTTCTCGACGCCGACCACGATCGCCGTCTCCAGCGCTCCCGCCTCGACCATGGCGCAGGCGACCCGCAGCGCGGCGGCGCCCGAGGCGCACGCGGCCTCGATGCGCGTCGCCTCGATGCCGGCCAGGCCGGAGTGATCGGCGACCAGCGCCCCCAGGTGCTGCTGCGACGTCAGCTCGCCCGACAGCATGTTACCGACGAAGAGCGCGTCGGCGCGCTCGCGCCCCGCGTCGGCGAGCGCGGCCCGCACGGCGTCCGCGGCCAAATCGGCCAGCGACTTTGTCCAGTGCTCCCCGACCGGAGTCTGTCCTGCACCTATGATGGAAACTCCCATGCACGCTCGTCCCTGTTCAGCGGTCCCTGGTCGTCAGCGATGATGCTCCCCAGCACACCGCGTCGCACCGTGGCTCCGCGAGCCCGGAGCAGCTCCTGTTCGCGGGCGTGGTCATTCTCTCGTGATCTTGCCGCAATGTCGGGCGTACTCGGCGTAGTCGAGCTCCACGCGTTGCGCGACGTAGTCTCGTGTCGAGCGAACGCGGGGGCACCGGTCACGGATCCGTTCGGTGACGCGGAGACTGAAGGCGTCGCTCCCGGCGCCGCTGCCGTAGGACACCAGGAGGATTCGTTCGTTCGGCCGCGCCACGTCGAGCACGGCCGTCAGCCCGAGCAGCGCGGAGCCTGCGTAGGTGTTGCCGACGCCGTCCACCTGCATCCCCGCGCGGAGCTGCTCCGCGGAGAACCCGAGCTGCCGGCCCGCCCGCTCGGGGAGCTTGGGGTTCGGCTGGTGAAAGACCACATGGGCGTAGTCTCCCGGTGAGGCCCCGAGCCGCTCGAGGAGCAGCCGGCACGACCCCAGCACATGGTGAAGGTAACCGGGCTCTCCGGTGAAGCGCCCCGCGTGCGCGGGATAATGCGCGCCGGGCCTCCGCCAGAAGTCCGGCGTGTCGGAGACGAAGGACACGCACCCCTCGAGCTTGGCGATCCCCTCCGCCGCGGGCCCGACGACGAAGCCCGCCCCACCAGCTCCGGCGGTGAGTTCGAGCGCGTCGCCGGGGCGGCTCTGCGCGGTGTCGGCCCCGACGGCGAGCGCATACCTGGCCATCCTCGCGCCCACCAGCCCGAAGCACGCCTGCAGCGCCTCGCTCCCCGCCTTGCACGCGAACTGCAGGTCTGCGGCCAGGGTGACCGGGGTCGCGCCGATGGCCTCGGCCACCACGGTGCCCGTCGGCTTGACGGCGTAGGGATGGCTCTCGCTCCCCACCCAGACGGCCCCGAGGTCGCCTGCCGCGATCCCCGCTCGGGCGAGGGCGTTGCGCGCGATCTCGATGGACATCGTGACCACGTCCTCGTCGAGCCCGGGCACCGCGATCTCCCGGACAGGAGGCGCCGCCCCGCACCCGCCCCAGACCCGCGCGGGTTCGGTGGCGGGCAGGCGGAAGCGCGGCACGTAGGCCCCGTAGCCCAGGATCCCCACATCCATGCCGACCCGCCTCGGACCCGGCTGCCGCTCAGCCATCGAATGCGCTGCCCACTCCGTCATCTTCCCGACATCGGCTCACTTGCGCGCAGCATGCACGGCAGCAGGCGACACTGCCAGTCGGATCCCGCCTCGCCGAGCGCGCCCAATTCCCTCGCCCTATTGGCCAAGCGACGCCGTCGCGGGTGTCGGATATCGCCATTTCCTCCGCGATGAAGTGAGGTGGTCGACGACGATTGATCATTTCCCGACGCCGGGGTTAATGATTGTCCCAAAGCGCCGTCGATCGGATTGCCGCACCCCCCAGCACGGACGGAGCGGCTCCCACCCGGAGCGTTCGCGGGCAGACGCGGGCGCGGCGGATTTCAAAGGCGCCGACGTGGAGGTCTTCGCTCTGAGCACCGTGAGCACCGTGAGCACCATGAGCACCGTGAGCACCATGAGCACCATGAGCATCGACTCGCAGGAGCAGCGAAATTCCCCCTTCTGGGGCGAACCTGGCGGACCACGGGCCGTGGGCTCCGCCAGCGCCGCCGCGCTGACTCCCGCGGAGCGGAGAGGCTCGCCACCCACCCGGCCATGCGGGCCGTTCGATCGCGCCCGCCCCGACCGGGCGCTTGCCACCCGCCAGCCGATTCTGGGCCTCCTCGCGAAGGAGTGGTATCTTGTCGCGGATCATTCTCATTGACGACGATGCGTTGTTTGCCAGCCTCGTGAGGCGCCGACTCGCCTCGAACGGCCACGAGGTGGAGTACAACGAGGGCGCCTTCGGCGCCCTCACGGCCGTGCGCAAAGGGACCTGGGACGTGATCCTGATCGACGTTCAGATGCCCGAGATTCAGGGCCCCAAGCTGGTCGAGCTCCTGCGCAGTCGCGGGGTCGGGCCGGCGAAGATCCTGCTGATGAGCAGCATCCCCGAGGCGGAGCTGGAGTCCACCGCGAAGTCGTTCGGCGCCGATGGATACATCTGCAAGGGGTGGGGCCTCGAACGGATCGCCGGTCGCGTCGAGGCGACAGCGCGGGGCCGCTGAGACACCGCGAGGGGAGAAACCGGAGCCTGGATGACGAGCAGCCGCCGACGATGCCAGCACCCTAGCCCGTCCGCCAAACCGCTGGCGGCGAGTGACCTGACCGCGCTCCGGGGCGGTTCTGGCGCCGCGCAGATCCCGAGCCAGCCGCTCCGTGGCTTGGCCTGGGTCATACCGGAGAGCCTAGCCATCCCCCTGCCCTCGCTCCCTGGTGCCCCCATCGATGACCGCGCGCCGGCTCCCGCTGCCCATCCGCGTTTCTTCGCTGAAGCCGACCGGCTGGCGGTCGTGATCGACCTCTTGCGCGTGGCGCTGATCCGCGACGACCAGGAGCGTCCCGTCGTCTGGTCGATCGACTGCGGCACGGGGGAGGATCTCTATAGCGTCGCGATCGCGGCGAGCGAGGAGCTGGGCTCGCTAGCGAGGCGGCTCCGCTACGTGGGGTCCGACCCGGACGCGACGGCGGTCCTGGCGGCGCGCACGGCCGTCTACGAGCTGGCAACGCTCCGAGGCGTCCCGGAGCCCATCGTGCAGCGCCATTTCGAGCGAGTCGCGGTGGACCGCTTCGCGGTGGCCGACGCGCATCGCGAGCAGGTCGAGTTTCTTCAGGGCAAGATCGACCCGGTGGCGGCAGGGCTGCCGCCTCGCTCCGTCCTCGTGGCCCTCGCCGGGAGCGCGGGCAGAGAAGCCTCCGCCGCGGCGCTCTCCCGAAGTCATCGCGCGATCGCCGAACGCCTCGTGTCCGGTGGTTTCCTGGTGCAGCAGCCCACCGCTCCCGCCCCCGACCCATCCGTGCTGGAACGCTGGGATTCCCCGGAGGGCGGCGTCTTCGTCAAGCGAGTCCCCTCCGCGCGGAGCGCGCCGCCGATCCCGTCTCGCGAGCGGCCCATCTCCGTTCGACCTAGCGCTGACCTCAGCACCGTCCCAGCACGGCCGCGGGATTCCGGCCATCACCAGCGCCTCTCCGATGCCGCCGAACTCGGCGACCGGGGCGAGATCGACGCAGCCCTTCACCTCACGACGGAGGCGCTGCGGCTCGAGCCCAACGGGCCCCTCGGCTACCTCGTGCGCGCCCAGCTGCAGCTCGCTGGCGGCAGCATCGAGGGTGCCCTCGACGACCTACGGCGGCTCCTCTTTCTGGCCCCGGAGTGCCGCCTCGCCCGCTACTGGTACGTCCTGGTGCTGCGCGCGGCGCGCATGCCCGAGCGCGCTCTCGTTCAGCTCGACCAGCTCGAGCTCTGCCTCGCTCACGCCACCGATGACGACGTGCTCGAGGACGACATAGCCACCGTGGGCGATCTGCGCGCCGTGCTCGGCGGTCTGCGCACCCGCCTGCTCGAGTCCATGCTGCCCCACAACGAAGGAGAGAGCTCATGAAGAAGGGTCTAGTCTTGGGCGCCGCCTGTTGCGTCACCACCTGGACGTGCGCCGCGCTGGCCAACACCGAGCCACCGGCTCCCTACGACGCACGGTCGGTCGGCATGGGCAGCACCGGCGTCGCACACGTGGAGAACGCCACCGCGGTCTACCACAACCCGGCGGAGCTCGACGGGGTGGGACGCGGGTCGGTCACCGGCGCCTTCTCGCCGATATTCCCGCAGATGCGGGCTCCCCTGGAGGGGCCGGACACGGAGGTGAAGAGCACCCGGAGCTTCGGCCCGCTCTTCTTCCTCGGCGGAGCGTACCGCGTGCACGATCGCGTCACGGTCGGCGCCGCCGCGTATCCCACCATGGGCTTCGGCGCCACCTACGAGGAGCTCGAGGCCATGGGCGGGTTCGACCTGTCCGCGGCGCTCTCGGCGATCGAGCTCGCGCCCGCGGTCTCCGTGGCGATCACGGACTGGCTCGCGCTGGGCGCCGCGTACCGGATCACGCGCGTCGGGTACCAGGCCGAATCCCCGACGCTGGTGCCGTCCCCGCCGGCGCCGCCGGGCACCTTCATGGCGACCGAAACCGAGCTCACTGACTGGAACTTCCTCGGCCTTCACGTCGGGGCGCTGGTGCGGCCGGCTGAGCACACACGGGTGGGCATCTCCTACCGGAGCAAGATCACCGCGGATCTCGAGGGGACGACGACGGTGGCGGACCAGGACATCGACACATCGATGGAGTTCTCGGTGCCCCACATCCTCAAGCTCGGCCTGGCGCAGGGGTTGGCCGACGACCGGCTGCTGCTCGCCCTCGACCTTCGGTACGCTCTCTACCGCGACGCCAACGAGTCCATGGTGGTGGAGACGGAGGGGGGCGGCGACCAGGTGGTCCCCCTCGACTGGAAGGACTCGCTCGGCGTGTACCTGGGGGGCGAGTTCGGCGCCGTCCCCGACCGCTTCCTCGTGCGCGCGGGCTACTCCCTGGCGAGCAGCGCCACGCCGGACGAGACGGCGCTGCCCGTCATGCCGCCGCCCGGGCTCCAACACGGGATCCATCTCGGCGCGGGGGTCTTGCTCGGCGGGCTCTCCCTCGATCTCGGCGGCTACTACATGCTCGGCAGCGCCGACGCCGAACCCGACGCCGCCGTCCCCGGCAGCATGGACGGGGAGTACCAGATGGACGCAATCCTCGCCTCGCTGAGCGCAACCTACCGCTTCGGGGCCCGTCCCGAAGCCGCCGCCGAAGAGCCCGCCGAGGTCCCCGGTGGTTAGCATCTCCCCGAGCCCGGCGCTGGTATCGGACATCGTGCCGGCCGTCGTCGTCGACCGGCCGGAGCGCGTGACTCGCGCGGTCCGCTACCTGGAGCGCGTGCTCTCCGCGCCCGGCGGATGCCCGAGCTGGACGGCGGACACCCCCAGCTTCGAGCACCGCGCTCCGACCCCCCCCGAGGTCTTCTCGTCCATGGTCGCGGCGCAGCTGATCCTCGACGCGGGCCAGGATTCTGCCCTGGTGAGCCGCGCGCTGGGGCTCGTCTCCAAGGCCTGCAATCCGCGGGGGTTCGTGCATTTCTTCGAGGACTGGGCGCTCCTGCCCGCCGACATCGACTGCACCGGGGTCGGGCACGCGCTCCTGCTCAGCGCCGGGCAGGCGCACCCAGAACTCGACGCGATCGTCGATCGGCTGCTGCGCAACGTCACCGCGGACGGGGTCCTCGAGGTCTACGAGCAGCCGGCAGAGGCTCGCTCGGGGCGGGTCGACCCAACGGCGCTGGTCAACGCGCTCTACCTCGTCTTCCACTGCGGCCGGGAGGCGGAGGCGCGGCCCTCGCTCGACTACGTCCATCGCCACCTCACCAGCCGCGCCTTCGAGGCGGGCACCCGGTACTACCCCTCCGGGGACACGTTCCTCTATTTCCTCTCCCGCCTGCTGCGCGACTTCGAGCGAGCTCAGGGGCGCCTCCTCCAGCCGCTGCACGAGGTCCTCGTTTCCCGCTTCGGCGCGTCGGCCTGTGTGCTCACCCGGGCCACCCGCGTGGCCGCCGCGGACAACGTCGGACTCTTCGATCCCGACGATCTGCAGGGGGTCGCCGACGCGCAACGCCCCGACGGATCCTGGCCCCCGGGCGCCTTCTTCAAGTATGGCCGGGCCTCGCGCTACTTTGGCAGCGAGGCGGTCACGACCGCGTTTGCCCTGCGCGCGCTGGTGGCCGGACCCAAGGCGCCCGCCACGCGTTCGTGGCTGCCCACCGCCGACGCCACCGCGCTGAGGATCGCCGCCGGGCTCAGGCCGAACAACGGGCGACGAGCGCCTGGGCGATCTCCGTCGGCGTGAGCACGAGCCGCGCGGCGCCCTCCTCGATCGCGGTCCGGGGCATGCTGTCCACGGTGCAGGTGCTCGGCAGCTGCGCGATGGTCGTCGCGCCCGCGCGCGCGAGCGCGCCAAGCCCGGTGGCCCCGTCGCGGCCCATCCCGGTCAGCAGCACCGCGACCGTGCCCGCCGCCGAGCTCCGTGCGACCGAGCCGAAGAGCCGATCGATCGAGGGGGTGTGCGCGGACCCCGGGAGATCGACGGGGACGAGGACCCCGCCGCGGAGCTCCAAGTGGCGCCCCACCGGCGGCAGATAGACCACGTTCTTCTCGGCCAACGTCGGCTCCTCCACCAGACGCACCGAGCGCCGGGACTCGCTCGCGAGCCACTCCGCGAGCCCGGGAGCGAAGCCGTGCGCGATGTGCTGCGCGACGACGACCGGCATGGAGAGTCGACGCGGCGCCGCACAGAGCAGATCCCGCACGATCCCGGGGCCGCCCGTGGAGGCGCCGATGAGCAGGTACCGCGGGGTGCTCCGCGAATCGCCGATGGCGTCGAGCGTGATCCGCGAGGAATCGGGGCCATGCTCCGCCGAATCACGGTCCCCGGAGCGGAGCTCCACCGAGCTCGGCGGCGCACTGGGGCGCACCGAGCGCCGACGATGAACCACGGGGACGCGGGCGAGCGCGCGCACCAGGCGCACCAGCTCGCGACGACGCTGCGCGTACTCGGGGGCCGTGACCGCCGGCAGCTTGGCGCACACCTCGAGGACTCCCGCCGCCATGGCGCGAAAGGTGAGATCCGGGCAGCGCGGGTCGGAGGCCGTCACGGCCAGGACGGGTACGGCCTGCTCCTGCATGAGCGTGGCGGCGACGTCGATCCCGTTCTGGCGGTCCAGGAACACGTCCATGATGACGATATCGGGTCGGAGCCGCCGCACCTCGCCGACGACCAGGTCCCCCCGCGCCACCTCCCCGACGATCTCGATCCCAGGCTCGCTCCCCAGGGCGAACCTGAGCGCGAGGCGAGCGGTCGCCGAGTCGTCGACGATCAGCACCCGGACGCTCTCGGAGCCGTTCATGGATTCGTCTGGCTCCTGCGCCCAGCGCCGCATCAGCGATACGACGCGGCGAGCGCAGTCAGCGCAGCGCGCAGGTCGCCGACCTCGGTGACGCCGTCCTCGAGCACCTCGGCCGCGGGCCGGTCGGAGAGCTGACGGAGGAGCTCCCGCACCTGCCCCTCCGCCCGCTCGCTCTGGCGCGCGGCCTGCAGCGCCATGACGTACCAGTAGCGAGTGAGCCAGCGCTCGGGGTCGAGGAACAGCGCCCGCCTCAGATCGTCGACCGCCTCGCTCGGCCGATCGGCGGCGAGGTGGATCTGCGCGCGGAGCACCAGGCCCGCCGGGGTGCGGGGATCGGCGGCGATGCGGCGGTTACAGGCCTGCAGGGCCTGCTCGAGATCCCCGCGATCGGCCAGGGTCAGGGCGTCGACGGACGGGGGAGGGAGCGCTGAGGTCGGCGCCCTGGGGATGGCCCGAGGTGGGGTTACCACCTCGGCGCGGCGAACCCCCGAGCCGTGGGGAGTCGGCCCCGCCGCCAGCCGGAAGACGCCGACCGGATCCCGCTCCCCACGCGTGAAGCGGTCCGCCGGCGGGCTCGGGTCGGTGACCGCCTGGATCAGCAGCCCGTCTTGACGCAAGACGCGAGCGAACGCCGCGTGGCAGCGCGCCAGCGCCGGCTCATCGAGGTAGACGCCGACGTTCCGGAAGAGCACCACATCGACCGAGCGCTCGGTGAGGGTCGCACCCAGCTCCTGCACCGCGCGGTGTTCGAACTGCACGGCGCTCCGGTAGGCGTCGTGCAGCCGGTGACGACCCGTCTCCAACCGCGTGAAGCAGCGCTCGCGGAGGCCCGGCACCACCCCGCGGAAGGACCAGTCGCCATAGACCCCAGCGCGGGCCCGCGCGATGGCGTCGGCGCTGATGTCGCAGGCCAGAATACGGCAGCGCCGCGCGAGCGGCCCGAACGCCTCGCCGAGGCCGATGGCGAGGCTGTAGGGCTCTTCCCCCGTCGAGCAACCCGCAGACCAGACGAGTGCGTCGTCGGCCGGAAACTCCCGCCATCGCCCGCCGAGGTGGCGCACGGCCGCGGCCAGCTGCTCGGGGAAGCGGAAGAAGAAGGTCTCCTCGATGGTGAGCCGTCCAGCGAGCTCCCGGAGCAGCTGGGGATCGGCCGTGAGCGCGAGCCGGAGCCGCCGCCCCTGCAGTCCATGGCGCCGCCCGAGCTCCGCCAGGGCCAGAGCCAGGTCGCGGCCCCAGCGCTCCTGCGGGCGCAAGCCGAAGCGCCGGGCGATCTCCTCCTGGAGCGGCGCCACCTCCACCGTCTCTATCGAAGCGCTCGGCGCGATCCCCATCGGAAGTCGTCGGAGCATAGCAGACGCCCCTCACCGAATGGGGCTCGGACGACGCCCACGGGCGAGTCCGCTCGCCTTCGGTGGGATGTCTCCGCAGGAGGTGGGTCGGCGCCGGTGAGGGCGCCCCCCAACCCGCCAGCCCCCAGACCCGACGGCCCCAGCGCAGGGTCACCGCAATTGCGGGTTGGCCTCGCAGAATTAGGAGTGGCGAAATCCGTCGCGTGGCGGATCCCGCCAGGGCCACGACAGTCCACACCTTGACCACCGCCTGGTGATAACCTCGGCCTTCGATGGAGCGGAGCAGGGCGAGCGCCGACGCAGCGGCGATCCTCGCGCGACGGGCACGAGAGCTGGCGCGGGTAGAACAGCAGGCCACCGAGGCGGAGGTGCCCCTCACGGTGGTGCTGGTACGCCTCGGCGCCGAGCGGCTGGGGCTACCCGCGCAGGGAATGCAGGGGGTGTACGAAGACGTGAAGATCACCCCCGTCAGGGGCGCCCCGCCGTGGATCGCCGGCGTGGCCCAGGTGCGCGGCGAGCTCATGAGCGTCGTGCACCTCTCGCGATGGCTGGGGCAGTCGACGACGGTCGACCACCCCGTCGTCGCGGTCCTGGCGGGCAGGCGGGGCCCGCTCGGGATCCTGGTTGACGAGGTGCTCGGCTCCCACGACGTGCACCGCGCCGACGTCAGCGATCTGTTGACCCGGCAGGCCCACCGCGAGAAGCGCCCGATCAGCGTGGTCACCAATGGGCTGGTGGCGGTGCTCGATCTCGAGCGCTTCCTCGCCGACCCCGAGCTGGTGGTGGGGCAGGCCGCTACGGCCGAAGGATAGCAGGGGGCTGGCCGAGGTGGGGCGCAGGAGCGCCCTCCGTAACGGGAGAATCAGCGGCACGTGGCGATGGGCGAGATGATGCAGGAGCTCCTCGAGACCTTCCGGGTGGAGGCAACGGAGCTGTTCGACGCGCTCGCCGAGCGCACGGGGGCGCTCGCCACCGCGGAGGGAGAAGCGCGGCGGGACGCGGCGCAGGCGGCGCTGCGACTCGCCCACAACCTCAAGGGGGCGAGCGGCTCGGTGGGGCTGGATGCCGTGTCGGGGCTCGCTCACTCGGTCGAGGACGCGCTGGCTGCGCTCTACCGCCACGACTCCCCCCCCACCCCGGAGCTCGCCGCCGCGCTCCGCGAGGCGGTCGTCGTCGCCCAGCGGCTGGTGGACAAGAGCGACGACGCGGCGCTGCTCGCGCAGGCCAGTGACCTCGAGCGCCGCCTCCGAGAGCTGACGCCCCCCAAGCCAGAGACCGACCTCGGATCCGTGACAACGCCGGCCGGAGCCGCGCCGTCGCCACCGCCCACCCCGTCCGGTGGTCCCGAGTCCGACGGCGCGACCTCGAGCCAGCCCTCCGGGCGGGCGACGGAGGACCAGGCCGCCGCGTATGTTCGCGTGCCGACCCGGCGCCTGGAGGCGCTCGCCGGCCACCTCGACGAGCTCCTCGTCCTGCACGGCCAGCTCGGTCTGCAGAACCAGCTCCTGCAGACCGCGCTCCGCGACCTGGAGGGCACGGGAGCGGCGCCGAAGCTGACGGGACTGCAGACCCTCGCTACCGCCCAACGGAAGAGCCACTCGACTCTATCGCGCCTGGTGTCGGAGCTCACGGCCACCCTGCAGCGGATCCGTACGGTGCCGCTCACGACGGTGGCGCCGCAGTGGCGGCGCGTCGTGCGCGACTGCGCGCAGTCCCTCGGCAAGGTGGTCGACCTGCACGTGCACGTGGGCGACACCGAGGTGGACAAGCAGGTCCTCGACCAGCTCCGCGACGCGGTCGTGCACCTGCTGAGGAACGCGGTCGATCACGGGATCGAGAGCCGGGAGGAGCGGCACCTGCTCGGCAAGCCCCCGACCGGCTCGATCTCGCTCGCGGCGCAGATGGCTGGCGCCAGTGTCCTGCTCGAGGTGAGCGACGACGGCCGCGGCCTCGAGCCCGAGGAGCTGGCGGCCACCGCCGTCGCCCGGCGCCTGCTGACCACAGAGCAAGCCGGGAGGATGACGATCGCAGAGAAGCTCGACCTCATCTTCCGCGACGGCTTCTCGACCTCCGAGAGCGTTAGCACGATCAGCGGCCGCGGCGTCGGGCTCGCGGCCGTGCGCGAGGACGTCACCCGCCTCGGCGGCACTTACAGCGTGAGCTCACCCGGCTACGGCGAGGGGACGACGTTCGCCCTCCGGGTGCCGATCAGCGTGCTGGCGACCCGCGGTCTGATGGTGCGGGTCGCCGACGTCTCCTACATGCTCCCCATCGACGCGGTCGAGCGGGCGCTGCGCACCAACGGGGGCGCGCTCCGCAGCCTCGACGGCTCGCCCGTGCTCCCCCGCGAAGGGGATCAGCCCCTCCCCCTGGTGTGGCTGCTCGACCAAGGGAACGCGCGCCTCCCCGGCAGCGAGGCGTTCGACGTCGTCGTGCTCGCCCTCGGAGCGGAGCGGGTGGGCCTGGTCGTGAACGAGGTCTTGGACGAGCAGGAGTACGTCACGCGCCGCCTGCCCTGGAACCTCCAGCGCGTGCCCGGCGTGAACGGCGTCGTGGTCCTGCCGGACGGCTCGGTCGCCATCGCGGTCGACGTCCAGCACCTCTTCGCCGAGCGAACCCGCCGCGACACCCGCCCCAGCGTCACCGCAACCTCAGCGCGGCACGACCCCAAGCGCACCACCATCCTGGTGGTCGACGATTCGCTGACCAACCGCACCCTCGAGCGAAACATGCTAGCCAGCCTCGGCTACGCGGTGGACGTGGCGGTGGATGGGCGAGAGGCCTGGGCCAAGCTCCAGCAGACCCAGTACGATCTCCTCGTCACCGACGTGCAGATGCCCGAGATGGACGGCCTCGAGCTCACGCGCCGCGTGCGCGCCGATCCCCGGCTCCGGCAGCTCCCCGTGCTCCTGGTGACCAGCCGCGGGCGCCAGTCCGACATCGAGCTCGGCGCGGCCGCCGGCGCCGACGAGTACCTGGTGAAGGGACAGTTCGACCAGGACAAGCTCCTCCAGGCGGTGGAGCGCCATCTCTTCGACCGGGTCACCGCCGCCGGCGCCGGAGGAGGCGACCGTGCCTAGCGATCTGTCCCCCCTCCTCGACCGCATCGCCGCGCTCGAGCGCGAGCTCGCGCACCTCCGGCAGGAGGTCGCGACCACCCTGGTCCAGCCGACCGCGCCCGGCGAGGAGCTCGCGGTGCTCGAGTGCGTGGCCGGCGGCCAGTCCTTCGGCGTCCTCCTCTCCACCGTCGTCGAGGTCCTGGCCGTGGCCGAGCTCGTCCCGCTCCCCGAGGCCGAGCCCTGGATCCTCGGCAGCCTGAACCTGCGTGGCGAGAGCGTGGTGGTCATCGACATGGCCCACCGTCTCCTCGGCCAAACGCACACCATCGAGCCCTCGGAGTACATCGTCGTCTGCCACGACGGCTGGCGCCGCCTCGGCCTGCTCGTCCAGGACATCCGCACCATCGAAACCATCCCCGGCGAAGCCCTCCAGCACCCCGCGCCCGGGGTGGCGTTCGCGCCGTACTTGATCGGGGTGTGGCACACGGAGGAGCGGTCGCTGGCGGTGGTCGAGGTGAGGCGGCTGGGCGCAACGCCGAAAGACGACTGCACCGGTTCTGAGATATGAGAATCTACCCCCGACTCCCCACGTCAGCTCCCGGCGCCACCAGAACGGTCTTCTAGCATGAGCACCCTGCCCCTCCAACGAGCGGACCTTCGCCACACCCCGTTCCCCTTCGAAATCGCCCGTCTCCCCGCGGCGAAGCTGGCCCGACTGGACGCAGCCCTCGCGGCATGGTGCGAGCGCCACGCCCTTGGGGACGACTCTTTTCGTCATGTCGCCAGCGCCTATGTCGACTTCTGCGCACCGCGGGATGCCCCGGACACGGGAGTGACTCTCCTCGCGCACTTTGTCGCGTGCTTCTTCGCCTTCAATGACATCACGAGCGACACGACCCGGCTCGAAGCGCTCAAATCGGGTCGAGCCGCCCTCGCCGCCGTGGGCTCCGCCGACCTCCCTGAAGCCGCCGCCACCGCCGAGCTCCGGGCGCTCGTGATCAGGACCTGGGGAGAGGCAAAGGCAGCGCGTCTGCTGCGATCCATCGACCAAATGCTCGGCGCCTTCGAGTGGGAAGTCGGCAAGACGAGTCTGCCCATCTCCACCGCTGAGTACCTACGCAACCGAGAGCACACCATCGGCAACTACCCGTTCATCGAGCTCTGGCGCTTGAGCCTCGAGGCCGACCCAAGCCCCGAAGCATGGGCGCAGGTCGAGTCCCTCGAGCGACTCGCCACCCGCCTGGTATTCACGACGAACGACCTCCTGTCGATCGAACGCGATCAACGAAAAAAGAAGCTGAATTTGGTGCTTCTTCTCGCCAGAGAGCAACAGCTCAGCACCGAAGAGGCGAGCGAGAGGATCAGCGCCGAGTTCTGGACTCTCCTCGACCATTTCACCGAGGAGTGGCACCGGACACGCGCGCTGATGCACGATCGTCCGAGCCTGGTTTACGTCGACTACCTTGCTGCCCTGCTCGAGGGCAATCGCGCAGCCACCGCGGCGCTGACCGATCGTTTCTGGGGCAACGGGTGAGATCCTCGCTACCCCTGGCGTCCCGCAAGAAGCCTAACCGGGCGGAATCCCAATGAACCACTACGCATTGTTCTTTGCCGTTGCCACACCCACGTCTTTGCTGGTTATTGCGGTCGCCTACCTGCGCTTCAGGGACGGCCTTGCCACAAAGCTTTATGCGGCAGTGATGACACTGCTGTATATAATTGCGTGGCTTGCGTTTCTTATTGGAATGAACCCTTCGCCCTGGATCCTGGGAGGGAGCGCCGTCGTTGGCACCGCGGTGGTGAGCACCAGTCTCTATGTGCTCTATCGTATCGCCGTTTCTACCCTCCAGGCGCAGACCGCCGCGATTCTCGCCAATAGCGTTCAGCTCTCTGCCACCGCCCAGGAAACCGCCGCCACGGCGGCCCAGCAGTCAGCGACCGTGAGCGAGGTGAGCTCCACCATCGGCGAGCTCACGGAAACCAGCGCGGCGGCGGCAGCGTTCGCCAAGCAGGTGGTCACCAGCAGCGCCGACGTCCTCGCCAAAGGAGAGGACGGGATGAGGGCCGTCGAGCAGGCGCGAAAGGTGCTGGAGCTCATCAGCCAGGTCGGCGAGATCGTGGAGGCGATCCGCGACTTTGCGGGGCAGTCGAACCTGCTGGCCGTCAACGCGCGGGTGGAGGCGGCCAAGGCCGGGGAGCACGGCCGGGGCTTCGCGGTGGTGGCGTCGGAGATCCGCAACCTGGCCGAGCAGAGCCGGGACTCGGCGCAGCGGATCTGGAAGGCGGTCATGCAGGCCGAGGAGGGGCGGCGGGCCCTGGAGGAGGCCTCGACCCGGATGAGCGATCTCTTGACGGCCCTGAACGCCAGCGTGGACAACGCGCGGCAGATTTCGGCCACGGTGGGGCAGCAGTCCGCCGGGATCCAGCAGATCTCGGAGGCCATGCGGAACGTGGCGGAGGGCGGCCGGGCCTCGGCGGCCGCGACCGGACAGGTGGAGCAAGCCGTGGTCGCGCTGCGCGGTGTCGCGAACGAACTGCAGGCGTACATCAAGGGGAGCCGGGGCTGAGGGCGCACGACTGCGCCGCCCGGCCGCTTCAGAACGTCCAGCGGTGGCCGCGGTAGGAGTAGACGTACCAGCGGCT
>CAYZQO010000073.1:0-27464 GCA_964480725.1 uncultured Polyangiaceae bacterium
GAAGACGTTGCCGCCCACGGTGACGCCGGCGAGCAGGTCGGCGGCGGCGTTGGAGGCGCAGGCCGCCCGAGAATTGCTCGCCTCGTCCCGGGGCTCGCAGTACTCCTCGCCATCGGTGAGCAGGATTACGTTGACCGAGCGGCAGGCGCGCTCGGTGCCGGTCAAGGGGGTAGCGAAGGCGCGCTCCCCGTTCGTCGGGTCCGACCACCCCGTGGTGAGGTAGCGCTCGGCGTCGCGGAGCAGCCCGTGCAGCGGCGTCCAGCCGTTCGCCCAGAGCTCCACGCAGTCGCCGCACTGGTTGTCCACCCAGCGCAGCACATCGGCGAGGTTCGAGGGCGTCCGCGCCGCCGGTGTGGCCCAGTAGTTGTCCTGCTGGATCCCCACCAGCACGTTGCCGCCCCGCGCACTCTTGTTCAGCCCCGCGGTGGAGTCCCCGGTGCAGCCGCTGGCCTCCGACCAGGGGCCGGTGCCGCTGCCGGGTGCCGGATCGCCGGCATCGCAGCAGGCGCTGCTCGTCGACGCGCCGCAGGAGCCGGCCGAGTAGAGGCTGTCGACGACGCAGTCATCCGCGTTGTCATACCCGGGTGCATCGTCGAAGGAGTTGCAGCTCGCCGCGGCGGTGCCGTCCTCCACGATCTCGGTCGGGAACGCCATCAGGCCGAAGTTCACCAGCCCCGCGTAGGCCTGCACCGTGTTGTAGATCGCGCAGCGGGCGGCGTCGTTTCGGGTGGCCTCCGGCGTCGAGTCCTCGGCGTCCGAGTGGTAGTCGCAGGAGTTGTTCCAGTTCAGGCCAATGCTACGGTCGTTGTAGTTCATCGATCCCGACGTATCGACGGCCAGCAAGAAGTACGGCTTCGACGAGTCGGGCCAGTCGCTCGGGTTCATCGAGCGGCAGTCGGCGTCCTCGGTCGGCTGCGCGCGCGCGGGGCTGACCGAGGCGGAGAGCGCGGCCACCAGCGCGGCCAGCAGGGACAGGGGTGCGCGATTCCGGATCGAGTGCACGAGGAGTCCTCCCCAGGATGAGCGAGCCGAGGTCATCCTATCACAGGGCGGAAGCCACGCGGTCGGTCTCGGCGCGCGCGGCGGCGGCGGTTCTCGCCGGTCGCAGGTGCGCGCACGGCGACCTACACCGGCGGGAGGAGGCCAGGAGTACGGAGATGGCAGGAGGTCGTATCCGAACGGGACGCAGCGCGCCGCAGCGCGCGCCGTCCCTCTGATCAGCGACGCGATCTCGCCGCGGCGCGTCGTCGGCGGGTGCTCCCTGGACCGAGGAGCGGACCCGACCCGGGCTCACTGGGTGGGGTCGGCGTCGAAGCAGCAGCGGAAGCCGGTGTCGAAGAGCTTGAAGCTCGACTCGACCTTGAAGAACTCGAAATCGCAGGTCGCGCTCTCCGCCTCGACCGTGGCGTAGCTGCCGCCGAGCAGGGGGTAGACCGCGTGCGGGAGCGAGGTGGGGCCGCCGCAGAGCCCCTCGACGCAGGGGTCGTCGCCGCAGCACTGGGTCGAGTCGCCGCAGGACACGCCGCGGGCGCGGCAGGTGGTGGCCTGTCCCAGGTTCTGGCAGTAGCCGCTGCCGCAGGTGCCGCTCTCGTCTGCCGCCGTGCTGCAGCGGTCGTCGTGGTCGCAGCACTGCTCGCTGTCGCTGCAGGGCTGGCCGCTCAGGCGCCGCTGCTGCCGCGTGCTCGTACCGAGCGCTCCGCACACTCGCTGGTAGCCGCCCGGCGCGGTGGAGTCCACGGTTGACGTCCCCGCGCAGCAGTCGATCGCGCAGGTGGCCGCGGCCGCGGTGGCGTCGGTGACGCCCTGGGCGCAGACGGCGCGGTCGCGCTGGCAGCGGACGATCTCGCGGGCGTTGCCGGTGATGTCGTAGGCGTCCAGCGTGTTACTGAGCTCGGTCACGCTGGTCCAGTCGGCGCCGCAGTCCCCTGCGGTCGCCAGCGTCGCGGTGGGGAGAAGTCCGTCCTGGTTGCCCGCGATCGAACTCTTGGTGTCGAAGGGCGCCAGGTTGCAGTACGGCCCGCCGGCGGTGGGCGGGTAGGTGGCGTCGCTGCTGCAGCGGCTGAGCGGGCCGTAGCCGAAGAGGCAGTCGTTGACCACCGCGGTCCCCTGGTTGATCCGGCAGGTATCCTGCCAGTCGCCGAGATCGCAGACCCGGCCGCCGAGGGCGTCACAGATCTGCTCGACCTCCCAGGGGGTGACGTTGACCCACGGCACGCGGCTCGGCACCGAGCAGGCCACCGTCGAATCGGGCGTCTCGCCCGGGGGCGCGGCGAAGAAGTAGCCGTTGCCCGCGCCGCTGGCGGTGCTGGTCGCGCTGGGGCGGCTGGCCTCGTAGGCGAACATCCAGAGGCTGGTGTCGACGCGGACCACGGCTGGCCGCACGAAGCTCGCGCTCGAGCCGGGGCTCAGGTACCCCTCGTCGACGCTGCCGTCGCAGTCGTCGTCGAGCCCGTTGCACACCTCCTGGTCGGGAGACGTTGGCGTGGCGCTGCACTCGGTGCGGGTCCCGGCGTCTCCACCGGTGGTGTCGCACCGGAAGGTGCCGCTGACCTGGCAGGCGCCGACGCCGACCGTGCACGCCTCCCCCTTGACGCTGCTGGTGGCCAGGGGTCGGACGAACTGCTCGTCCGCGATCCCACTGCAGTTGTTGTCGAGGCCATCGCAGGGGTCAACCATGCCGGCGCAATAGAGGGGATGCTCGCCGGTGCAGTAGCCCGCGGGGAAGGTGCAGCGCCAGGCGCCCTCCGTGCACGCCACGGTGACGCCGGTGGTGCAGGCCGGCTCCGTCGCCGTGGAGGAGACGCCGCAGATCTGGGTCGGGGCGGGGATCGCGGGCGGGCCGTCCGGATCGAGGGCGTCGGCGAAGCAGTCGCAGTCGTCGTCGAAGCCGTTGCACTGCTCGGTGTCGCTCGTCTTGGTGCAGGCGCGCTCGCACTGGCCAGGGCCGTCGGCGGCGTCGCAGTCGATTCGCCCGGCGAGGCAACCGCCGAAGACACAGGCGCCCTCCACGCAGCTCCAGGAAGAGAAGACGCTCCCACCGGTGCAGTCGTGGCCGCACGCGCCGCAGTTGTACACGTCGTTGTCGAGGTCGGCCCTGGCGTCGATGTCACCGTCGCAGTCGTTGTCGACGCCGCAGGTGTCAGCGGTGCCGGTCGGGGGCCTCGTCGCGCCCACGCACTGCCGGGTGCCGCCCACGCAGCGGCTCTCCCCCGGGGTGCACCCGCTCACGCCCAGGCGCGCCGGCACTAGCGGCGGCACGTCGCAGGGGCCCGACCAGTCGTTCGGCGGCAGCGCGCAGACCAACCCCGTGCCCGTCGAGAGGCAGAGCAGGCCCGCCTCGCAGTCGCCGTCGCCCGTGCAGTCCGCCGGCTCGGTGTCGGGGGGGAGGGTGCCGTCGATGACGCCGTCGCAGTCGTCGTCCTTGCCGTTGCACGGGTCGCCCGACATCGGATCGATATTGCCGAGGCAGATCCGCACGCCCTCCGCGCAGCTCCACAGCCCCAGGTTGCAGACGCCGGTCCCTGACTCGCCGCAGGCGGAGCCGACGTCCACCAGGGCGTCGTCGTCGATCCCGTTGCAGTCGTCGTCCTCGCCATTGCACGTCTCGTCGAGATCGCCGGGGCGGAGTACCTGGGGGCCGGTGTTGGCGCTGCAAACGGCGTTGCGTAGGCCCGTCCTCGGGACGTTGGGGCTGGTAGTGAGCACGCCGTCCGAGTCCCGATCGCAGCAGCTGAGTTGGCCGCCGATGCATTTGGCGATGCCCTGGTGCTCGGCGGCCGCGCAGGCGCCCCGCGGATCGCCCGAGCAAGCCTGCCCGATCCGCGGGTCGTCAGTCTCCAGGCTCGGATCGGTGTTATCGATGAGCTGGTCGCAGTCGTTGTCGCGGCCGTCGCAGACCTCGGGGCAGGCCCTCGGATCGGCGCAGGGGTCGCCGTTTGCGTCGACCGGGGTGCACTGGTACTCGCAGCCGTTGTCGGGCTCGCCGTCGGCGTCGAACCAGCCGTCGTCGCAGCGCTCGATGACGCAGCCGGTGTTGGTGGCGGTGCAGGCCTGGGTCCCGGTCGCGGTGGTGACGCAGGCGGGCGTCGCCTTGGGCAGCGCGCACTTCTTGCCGCAGACGCCGCAGTTCTCGACGTCGTCGCAGGTCGCCACGTCCTCGTCGATCTCACCGTCGCAGTCGTCGTCGGCGCCGCAGCCGACGGCGCCGCCGAGGTCGGAATCGTTCTGCCCGTCGGGGTTCCAGGGGCAGTAGTACTCGCAGCCGGCGATCAGCGGGTCCAGATCGTAATAGTCCGTCGCGCAGCGATCGTAGCTGCAGCGGCCGGGCTCGGAGCCGTCGAGCTCGTCGGGAGGCTCGCACTCGGGCCCCACCACGTGCACCTGCTCGAGGCAGGAGTTGTCGCAGGTGCCGCAGGTCAGCGCGCTCGCGAAGTTGACGTCCTCGTCGATCTCGCCGTCGTCGTCGTTGTCGAGGCCGTCGCAGGCCGAGTCGTCGAAGGCGCCCTCGCCGCCCTGTCCGTCGGGGCCGCTGTCGGGGTTGAGGATGGGATCGGAGTCCGGTCCGGCGTCGAGCAGGGTGATCGCGCCGGCGGCGCCGGTGATGGGGCCGCCGCCGCTGCCTTCCGCGGCGGGACCACACTGGTCCCAGCAGAAGGCTTCCGTCTCGCAGCCCGTCGCGCCGAGCGCGAGCGCGCCGAGCAGTGAGAGCCCGAGGGCTCGCAGCGAGCGGCGGGTCATCGCACACCTCCCCTGAAGCTCGTGGAGCGGACCGCGTCGCGGTCTGGCCGCCGTCGCCGCCGCCGCTCGAGCAGCAGCCCGCCCAGCAGCGCCAGGATCGCGCCGGCCGCCGATCGCGAGCCGGGCGCCGTGCGGCAGGAGCAGCCGCCGCCGCCCGTCGCCAGGCCCCAGGCGCGGGGTGGCTCCGGGACGGGCTCGATCGGATCGCCCCCATCCTCGTCCGCCTCGCCCGCGGTGCCGGCGCCACCCGCGCCGCCGCTGCCCGTCGTCTCGCTGCCGCCCTGGCCGCCCTGGCCGCCCTGGCTGCTGGAGCTAGGCGTGACGCACTCGCCGAGCTCGCAGACCTGGCCCTCGGGGCAGACGACTCCCGTGCAGGGCGGATCGCCGCAAGCGCCGGTGGCCGGATCGCAGTAGGCCCCGTTCGCGCAGGGCAGAAGGGCCGTGGCGTTGCAGCGCGAGGGGCCGCACAGTAGCCCGCCCTCGCCGTCGTCCTGGCACACCTGGTCGATCGCGCAGGGCTCGGCGCAGCCCGTCGGGACGCAGTCGCCCTCCACGCAGCGCTCGATCGGATCGCACTCGACACTGGCGCAGGAGGCGACGCAGCGCGCATCGGTGCGGGTGGCGTCGGGCTTGCAGACCTCGGCGGCCGCGCAGGGGTTCGGGTCGCACGGATTGTCTACGCAGGCCCCGCCGCTGCAGATCGCGCCGGCGTCGCAGCCGAAGAAGTAGCAGCTGTTCTGCGGCTGGCACTGGCCCGTGGCCGGGCCGGTGGGGACGCAGGCCTGTCCGTCCGGGCATTCGACCTGGAAGCAGGGGCTCTGGCAGCCGACCGTGCCCTTGCAGACGCACTCCGGCAGGTGCGTCGCGCCGGGGACGCTGCCCGCCGGCGCGCACTGGATCACGTCGTTGACGACCAGCGTCTTCTCCGCGCAGTCCCCGCAGGGATCGACGAAGCAGAAGCAGCCGACCTCGCCCGTGTGGCTCTCCGGCAGCCGCAGCTGTCGCGAGCCGGTGGGGCAGGGGAACTCGCCGCCGGCGCAGGGGTCGAGGCAGAAGCAGTAGTCGCCCGTGTCGACGCAGGACTTGCCCGGTGAGCACACGACCGGCTCGTCGGCGTCGCCGTCGCAGTCGTTGTCGGCGCAGTCACACGTTTCGGCCTGGGCGCCGACGCCACCCACGCAGACCACCTGGCCGCTGATGCAGCCGAGCTGTCCCTCCGCGCAGAGCCCTTCGTTGTCCCCGCACCGGTCGCCGATCTGGCGCGGGGGACTGGCCGGGTCCAGCGGATCGACGGTGCCGTCGACGCCGTCCGGAGCGAGCCCGGCCTCGTCGGTCAGCCCGTCGCAGTCGTTGTCCCTCCCGTCGCAGATCTCGGGCGAGGGGCCGACGCCGCCGATGCACACATAGCTGCCGTCGGCGGCCTCGGCGTCGCACTGGCTCAGTCCCGGGTGGCACTCGCCCTGGGTGCGGTCCCCCGGGAAGAGGGTCGGATCGTGGCCCACGGCGCAGGGATCCCCGAGCGGCACGCCGTTGTCCGCCGCCCCGTCGCAATCGTTGTCGAGGCCATCGCAGATCTCCGCCGTTGGACCCTGGCCCGTGCAGACGATGATCCCTGCGACGCACTGGCTCACGCCCGTGGTGCACTCGCCGGCTTCGATCCCGCAGGCGTCGCCGATCGGCGAGCCGAAGACGGCGTCGTCGACCTCGTCGTTGCAGTCGTTGTCCACCCCGTCGCACGCTTCTTGCCCCGGGAGGCGCCCGCCTTCGCACACCCAGCGATCGAGCACGCACCGGAGCGTGCCCGTGTCGCAGGGCGCGGCGAGCGCCCCGACGTCCCGGCACTCGGCGCCGTCGGGCGGGTTCCAGGACAGCCCCGTGGTCGCCGGATCGCCCTGCCGGCACTGCGTCCCCGCTAGCGGCCAGCAGCTGGGGTCCTCGGGGGCGTCGTCCAGGGTGTCCTCCGTGTCGGACAGCCCGTCGCAGTCGCCGTCGATCCCATCGCAGCGTTCGACCGGGTCGGGGTTGATGCCGCCGCCACCGCAGACGATGCGTCCGTCGACGCACTCGGTGGTGCCCTTCTGGCACTTGCCGACGTCGGTCCCGCAATCCGCGATGCCCTCGCCCGGCAACAGCTCGCCCGCCTCACGCTCGTCGACCAGGCCGTCGCAGTCGTCGTCGATGCCGTTGCAGAACTCCTGGTCGAGCGGGCCCACGCCACCCAGGCAGGGGCCGGCGTAGGCCCCGTCGACGCAGGGCCGGTGGCCCGTCACGCAGCGCGAGGCCGGGTGCTCGGCGTCCTGATAGACCACCCCGTCCGGGGTCCCCGGCATTACGCAGATCTCGGCCGCGGCGCTCTCGTCGGCGACGCCGTCGCAGTTGTCGTCCACGCCGTCACAGGTGGTGTCGTCGCCGGCCGGATCGTCGTTGCACGCGGTCCAGGTCTTGGAGACGCCGACGCTGGCGCCCGGCAGTCCGGTGGGGTTCACCTCCTCCGCGCACGAGATGACGCCCCGGCAGGCCAGGTTGGGGCTGACGAGCAGGCCGCACGGGATGTCGGCGAGCTCCTCGTCGATCCGCGTGTCGCAGTCGTTGTCGATCCCGTCGCAGATCTCGGGCGCGGGGAAGCAGGTCGCGCAGGTGAGCGGGGGCTCCACGTTGTCGATGACCTGGTCGCAGTCGTCGTCGAGCCCGTTGCACGCCTCCGGCACTGGGCAGAGGGGGCACTTGCTGAACCCCTCGTCCACCACGTTCGCGTCGAACCCCGCCGCCGACGCGATCACCTGTGCGTCGCAGTTGTTGTCCTGGTCGTCGCACGCCTCCCCGGGGTTTTGGCAGAGCCACTTCGACTCGGGGTTGGCCGGGTCCGTCGATGCGTCCCAGCAGGGGAGCAGCCACCGGTCGCCTTGCGGGTTCTGCGCCGGATCGATGCTGGCGCGGAACGCCTCCAGGCAGGCCTCGCGGGGGGAGCCGGCGCCGCAGCAGTGATCGAGATCGCCGACGGTGGCCGGATCCTGCAGGGCCTCGAGCGTGAGCGCGGTCTTCTGGCGGTTGCACCAGGTCCGTGAGCCCTCGTCGGTGCAGCCGTTGCAGTCGTCGTCCTGGTTGTTGCACGCCTCGGGCGGCAGCGCGCTGGCGACGATGGCGGCCAGGGCGGTGGACAGCTCCGTCTCGTTGTTGGCGACGTAGGCCCGCTCGGTGCCGCCGCCCCAGGCGATGTTGTCGACGCCGGGGACGTCGCCCAGCGCGATGACGTGGGTGCGCACGGAGAAGACGTTGCCGCCGACGGAGACGCCGGCGAGCAGGTCGGCGGCCGCGTTGGAGGCGCAGGCGGCCAATGGGTTGCCGCCGTCCTCTCTTCGCGGCTCACACGACTCCTCGCCGTCGGTGAGCAGGATGACGTTGACCGAGCGGCAGGCGCGCTCGGCGCTGGTCAGCGGCGTCGTGAACGCGCGCGCCGCGTCCGTCGGATCCGTCCAGCCCGCGGTCAGGTAACGCTCGGCGTCGCGGAGCAGCCCGTGCAGCGGGGTGATCCCGCCGGCCCAGAGCTCGACGCAGTCGCCGCACTGGTTGTCCACCCAGCGCAGGACGTCGGGCAGGTTGGAGGGGCTGCGCGCGCCGGGCGCGTTCCAGTAGTCGTCCTGCTGGATCCCCACCAGCACGTTCCCGCCCCGCGCGCCCTTGTTCAGGCCCACCGTGGAGTTGCCGGTACACCAGGCCGCCTCCGACCACGGTGCGGGGCCGCTGCCCGGTGCCGGATCGCGCGGATCGCAGCAGGCGCTGCTCGTCGCGAGTCCGCAGTACTCATTGCTGCCATAGAGGCCGACGACATCGCAGGAATCTGCCGCTGCGTTGGCACCGGGGGCCTCGACGAAGGTGTTGCAGCTCGCCCCCGGGTTGCCATCCTCGACGATTCGCGTGGCGAAGGCCATCAGCCCGAAGTGGACCAGCCCGGCGTAGGCCTTCACCATGTTGTAGATGGCGCAGCGCGCGGCGTCGTTGCGATTGGCCCGCGGCGGCGTCCCGAGCGCGTCGGAGACGTAGGCGCAGGAGTTGCTCCAGTCCAGACCGCGTGCCGAGTCGTTCTCGTTCATCGACACCGACGTGTCGACCGCCAACAGGAGGTACGGCTTCGACGACTCGGGCCAGTCGCTCGGTGCGGTCGAGCGGCAGACGGCGTCCTCGGTCGGCTGGGCCCGCGCGGGGCTGACGGCAGTGACGAACGCGGCCGACAGTGCGGCCAAGAGGGACAGGGGTGCGCGATGGCGGAGCGAGTGCACGAGGAGTCCTCCCCAGGATCAACGAGCCGGGACGAGGGTATCACAGGCCAGAAGCCGCGAGGGTAGCCATCGCGCGCGCTGGGGCGACCGTGGCGGTTATCGCCGGTCGCCCGCGCTGCTCGAGTCCGGATGGCTCACTGTGGCAGCGGCTGGCAGCAGCCGGTGATGCAGTAGAACCCGCTCGGGCAGGGGTCCTGGCCCGGGACCCCACAGGCCTGCTCGCCGCCCGGGCATTGCTGGGTGGGGGTACAGCTCGGGTCGATGGTGGGCTTGCCGAAGCAGATCTCGCAGAGCCCGCACTCGTTCAGGCAGGAGTCAACCTGAGTGCAGGGCCAGCAGAGGGCTCGCTTCTCGGTCTCGGACAGGGTCGTGCTCGCGAGCACGTCGGGCGTGCAGGTGCCGACCTTGGCGTCGTTCTGGGTGCCGAGCCAGACGTTCCAGGACAGTTCCGGGACGGCGCAGCACCCGAAACAGTCGCAGCCGTTCGGCGTCAGCGGGCCGCAGACGTTGTCGCCCTCCGCGACGGGCGGATCCATGTCCCAGCACTGGGTGGACTGCGCGGCGACGAGCCCGGCGCAGGTCACGTTGGCCGCGTCGTACTCGCACTTCGAGGCGCCCTTGGGCAGGAAATAGGGCGACCCCGAGAGCGGATCGCAGGTGTAGTCCCACACGCACCCGTCGTTGCCCCCGCCGCTGTCGCCGTCGAAATAGCACTCCGCGACGCAGGTGTTCGCCTCGTTCTGTCCCGGGATCTCCCCCTTGAACCCCTCCTCGTTGTTGGAGCAGGGGCCGAGGCAGGCGCTGTCGGCGGAGTCGGGCAGGCAGTCGCCGTCGTTGTCCACGCAGTCGCCGCACTGGTAGACGGAGCCCTGGCAGGCGGCGATCTCGCACCAGTTGCCGCAGCCCTGCTCCGGATCGCAGGTCTGCCCGCAGGGACAGGCGCTGTTGTCGGGAACGGCGACGCAGCCGTTCTGCACTGGATCACAGACGTAGGTCGAGCAGTCCGAGCCGCCCGTTGGGCAGACGTAGGGGCTGCCCGCGACGCAGCCCGCGCTCGCGTCGCAGCGCTCCTCGCCGTTGCAGAGCTGGCCGTCCTGGCACGCCGCGTGGTTCGGTAGGTGCTCGCAGCCGACCGAGAAGGAGCACACGTCCGTGGTGCAGTCGAGGCCGTCGTCGCAGTCGGGGACGGTGCCAGCGACGCAGCCCGTCGTGGGATCGGCGGCATCGCTAGTGGGGTCGCAGGCCTCCGTGCCATTGCAGCGGTTGGTGTCGAGGCAGAGGCCCTGGATGGGCACCGGGTCCTCGCAGCCGGTGGCGGGGTCGCAGGACTCCGCTGTGCAGTCGTACCCGTCGCTGCAGTCGAGCGCCGGGACGCTCAGCCGGCAGAACCCGGCGCCCGTGTCGCAGTACTCGATGCCGTTGCAGACGTCGGCGTCGAGGCAGTCGCCGTTGCCGGTGCAGGGCTTCTCGACGCAGCCCGTCGTCGGATCGGCGTCGGGGTCAGCCGGATCGCAGGGGACGTCGCCGCAGATCTCGGGATCCACCCGCGTCGCGCAGGTGCCATCTGGCTCCGAGCATCCCTCGACGGTGCAGGTGAAGCCGTCGTCGGTGCAGACGACCGCGTCGTTGGCGGTACACCCGAGTTCGGGGTGGCAGAACTCGCTGCCGTTGCAGGTCGAGTCGTCGACGCACAACGAGTCGTCCGGCAGGTGGACGCAGCCTGCGTACTCGTCGCACCCGTCGTTGGTGCAGCCAAGATCGTCGGGGGGACAGGGATCCTCGCCGGGGACGCAGCCGGTGACCGCGTCGGCGCCGGTGGCGCCCGGATCGCAGCGCTCCGCGCCGTTGCAGAACACGGCGTCGGCGCAGGCCGCGTCGTCGGGCTCGGCCACGCAGCGCCCGGCGTCGTCGTCGCAGGTCACGGTCGTGCAGGAGGCCTCGTCCTCCTCGCACACCACGGGCTCACCCGGGAGGCACCCGGTCGCCGCGTCCGCGCCCTCGGCGCCGGGGGAACAGGTTTCGATGCCGTTGCAGTAGGCGCCGTCGTTGCAGACGGCGTCCTGCGCCAGCGAGGTGCAGGAATCGGTGGCAGCGCTGCAGTACTCCACCGTGCACGCGATGCCGTCCTCGTCCGGGCAGACCAGGGGCGTCCCCGGCGCGCAGCCGGTGACCGCGTCGGCCCCGGCCGCGACCGGATCACAGGTTTCGACGCCATTACAGGCGAGGCCGTCGTCGCAGGTGACCTGGCCGAGCGTGCAGAGCGCGATCGTGGGCACCGAGCCCGTCCCCCCCGCGTCGCCCGCGACCCCGGCGGCGGCGCCGGGGTCGGACGAGCCGCCCGTCGTGCTGGTGCCCGCCCCGCTCGGACCGCTGCCGGCAGTCGGCGCGCCTCCCGTGAGCATGCCACCCGTCGTGCTGCCGCCGGCGCCGCCCGCGTCGTCGCCGGCGGTGGGCGCGCCGCCCGTGAGCATGCCGCCGATCGTGCCGGTGTCTCCGCCGGTGCCGGCGCCGCCCGCGTCGCCGCCGGCGGTGGGCGCGCCACCGGCCGCCCCGCCCGCGCCCGTCGCCTCGCCGCCCTCCGCGCCCTCGCCGCTGCCGCCGCCACTGCTGCGGCCGCCGGTCGCCGTCCCGCCGCCGCCCGTGGCCGTCGCGCCGGCCTCTCCGCCCTGCGGCGCGCCGTTGCCCTGAGGATCCTCCGCTCCGCCGTCCTTGCCGCACGCCACGGCCACCAGGGCGGCCAGCCCCACCACGACCTTGATCCTCGCGAGATACGCCATCGAGCCTCCGATCCAGCCTTTCATTGTCCCGTCGCGGGGATCGCTCGTCAAGCGCGCGCCGCAGGTGCGCCGGCCTCCGACACCCGCGTCTTTCGCGTCCGCCCGGCGCCCCAGCGGCGTCGCATTCTGGGCCCGCCCCCGCTCGATTTCGGGGGCGCGTCGGATATAGTGCGCGCCGTGTCGTACTCAGTCGCCTTCGGATCCTTCGACGGGGAGCCCGGTTCCTGGCCCGTTACCGAGCCCATCTATCGCGCCCCGGGGGGCGGACTGCTCGAGGTCGTCCACGACTTCGACGCCCTGCGCGACCGGAGCGGGCCCGAGTGGCGCGCCCTCTTCGACTCGCGCTACCGCACGACGGACTGGCCCTACGGCTCCGGCGTGTGGGGCAAGCGCGAGTGGGTGATGCCCTCGGTGCCCGACGACCTGATCGTCTCCATGTACGAGGGCGGCACCAACCTCTTCTGGGCCGACCGCTACGGCCGCTCGCTCGGGCTGTCGGATCTCTGGGTCAAGCTCTGTGGCAACAGCCACTCGGGCTCGTTCAAGGACCTCGGGATGACGGTGCTCGTCAGCGTCGTCAACATGGCGGTGCACCAGGGGCTCCGCATCAAGGCGGTCGGCTGCGCGTCCACCGGCGACACCAGCGCCGCGCTGGCCGCCTACGGGGCCGCCGCGGGCCTGCCCGTCGTGGTGCTCCTCCCGCGCGGTAAGATCTCGGTTGCCCAGCTGGTCCAGCCGCTCGCGCACGGGGCGCTCGTGCTCGGGCTCGACACCGACTTCGACGGCTGCATGCACCTGGTGCAGCGCCTCGCCGAGGAGGGCATCATCTATCTCGCCAACTCGATGAACCCGCTGCGCATCGAGGGCCAGAAGACGGTGGCCCTCGAGATCGTGCAGCAGTTCAACTGGCAGATCCCCGACTGGGTGATCCTGCCGAGCGGCAACCTCGGCAACGCCTGGGCCCTCTACCGGGGCTTCGACATGATGGTCAAGCTCGGCGTCGTCGAGCGCATGCCGCGCCTGGTGATGGCCCAGGCCGAGAACGCGAACCCCCTGTACCTCGCCTGGAAGGCCGGCAAGGACGTGGTCGAGCCGGTGAAGGCCCGGCCCACCCAGGCCAACGCGATCCAGATCGGCAACCCGGTGAGCGCGCCTCGGGCCCTGCGGGCGCTCGCGGCCATGAACGGCATCGTCGAGCAAGCGAGCGAGCAGGAGTTGTGCGACGTCTCCGCCCGCGCTGATCGCACGGGGCTCTACACCTGCCCGCACACAGCCGTCGCGCTGGTGGCGCTGGAGAAGCTCGCGGCGCGCGGGACCATCCAGCCCCACGAGCGCGTGGTGGTCGTCTCGACGGCCAACGGCCTCAAGTTCACCGAGTCGAAGGTGCGCTACCATGAGGGCTCGATCGACGGCGTCCTCTCCAACCACCGCAACCCGCCCGTGATGCTCGACCCCGACCTCGGGCAGGTGGTCGACGCGATCACCCGCCGGTTCTCCTGATTGGAGCCGCGCCCGATGGGGGACCCCAGCGACGGGCGCGCGCGGGCCGGCGGCGCCCCCCACGGCCTCGGGCCGTCGCCCATCCCGGACGAGCCGGGGCGGCCGCGGGTCGTCGTCACCCACGGGAGCGATCCCTACGCGGCGGCGCGCGCCGCGCTCGCCGCCTTCAACCTGGGGGCCGCCCGCGGGCGCCGCGTGCTGATCAAGCCGAACGCGGGCCGCGTGGCGCGCTCGGGCAGCGGGATCGTCACCGACGCGCGGGTGGTGGCGGCCGCGTGCGACGCCTTCCTGGCGGTGGGGGCCGCCGTGTCGGTCGGCGACAGCCCCATCGTCGGGGTCAAGCGGACCGAGGCGCTCGAGGCGAGCGGCGTCGCCGCGGTTGCTCGCCAGCGTGGGTGTCCAGTCCTAGACCTGGATGCCAGGCGCAAGGTCGAGCTCCTGCTCCCCGACGGCGTGGCGCTGGGGCGTATCGAGGTGTGCCCGGACGTGCTCGAGCACGATCTGGTCGTCTCGGTCCCGGTGATGAAGACCCACATGCACACGGGCGTCACCCTCGCCGTCAAGAACATGAAGGGCGCGCTTTGGCGGCGGAGCAAGGTACTTTTACACATGTTGCCGGCCATCCCCGGCGTGGAGGAGCGCTCGCTCGACGTCGCCATCGCCGACATGGCGGCAGCGCTCCGCCCCCACCTCTCGCTGGTCGACGGCACGGTGGGCCTGGAGGGGCTCGGCCCCAGCGCGGGCGATCCGCGCTCGCTGGGCGTCATCGTCGCAGGCGTGGACGCCTACGCCGTTGACGCCGTCGCTTGCCGGCTGATGGGGCGGCGCGCAGAGGCGATCGCCCACCTTCGGCTGGGGGCGGCGCGCGGGCTCGGCGTCATCGACCTCGATCGCATCGAGGTCTCCCCCGCGGGCTGGGAGAAGCTCGCGGTCGACTTCGCGCCGGTGCCGCAGAGCCTCACGCTGGCGTTCCCCGGCGTTCGGGTCCTCGACGAGGCCTCGTGCAGCGCCTGCCAGTCCACGCTGATGCTCTTTCTGCGCCGCTACGGCCAGGAGCTGCTCGAGTATTTCCCTGATGTTCGCCCCATCCCGATCGCCATCGGTAAGGGGGTGGAGCGCGTGGAACCAGGGACGATCTGCATCGGCAACTGCACACGGGCGCACCGCGCGCAGGGGATCTTCGTCGCCGGTTGTCCGCCGGTTGGCAGCGCCATCTTCCGCACCGTTACCGGCGGCGGCGATCCCGACGAACCCGAACCCGACGAGTGACGCGCGCGCCGCACGCGCGAACGCCCCGGGCGCGCCCTCGACGGGCGGCGCGCGGGGCGTCGCAGTGACCGGGCGCGGCTCAGAACCGGATGCGCGCGACCGCGCCGCCACCCTTGCGCGAGGCGTAGGGGGCGAGCTGAAGGCGGTGGGCCTGCTCGGCACGCGCGGCGCGCCGCGCGGTTTCGTCGGTCGTCTCGTTGCTGGTGAGCAGCACGATGCCGGTCACCCCGAGGGTGATGGCGACCCCGAACGACATGTCGGCGATGAGGGCGTTGCGCTCGACCTGGTCGGCCGTGTCCGCGTCCGGCGCGTCGTCGAACTCACTCTTCTTGTCGAGCGCCATCACGCCGAAGACCGAGCCGACCACCAGCCCCGCGCCCGCGATGCCCAGGGTCACGTAGGCGGGCACCTTGCTCGGCTCCTCCGGGGGCGGCGGCGGGGGGGGCGGCGGCGTCTCGGCCGCCGGCTCCGCCACGGGCGGCGGCGGGGGCGGCACCGGCTCGAGCGCCACGGCCTGCTCGAGCACCTGCGAGCCGGCCACGGTCACCTCGAGGTCCTTGGCGACGAAGCCTTCCGCGGCGACCGTGATCTTGTGGGTGCCGGGCGGGAGGGTGATGGCGAGGGGGGGATTGCCCTCCTGCGGCGCGCCGTCGACGGTGATCTGCGCGGCCTCGGGGGTCCAGGAGAGGTTGATGGTCGCCGGCGCCTTGGCCTTGAGCTCGGCGAGGCGAGCCTGAGCCGCCGGAACCACGCCCTCACCGACCTTCTCGGCTCCGGGGTCGGCCAGGAACGTCTCGAAGGCCATGATCTTGTCGGCGAGCTTCTCGTCGGCCGGGTCGGACTTGTCGAGGGCCATCGCGTACCAGTACTGCGCGTGCGGTGACGGGATGGTGTCGTTCGCCCGCTTGTAGGCGTCCGCGGCGGTCGAGTAGGCGCCGTCCCCGTAGGCCTTCTTGCCCTCGTCCCAGGCCTTCTTGGCCGCCTGCTTGGTCTTCCAGTCCGGCTCCGCCTTCTTGGCCGGCTCCGCCGGCTTCGCGGCGTCCGTGGTTGGAGTCTGCGCGTCCGCCGGGGCGGCGGTCAGCAAGACGGCCGACGCCAGGGCGCCGACGAGCACGCCCGCCACGATGCGGGCCGAGAAAGGCGATTCGGACAGGTTGCGCATGGTTTGCCTCCGACGCGGGGGTGCCCGCGCTCCGGGGATGAAGGCTAGACCGCATCCGAGGCTGGGGACAAGCCCCGGTTTCACTGTACTCTTGGCTCGCCGGAGTTCGGCCCGAACGCCGGCGCGAGTCACCGTCCATGCCCAGTCGCCCCCCTTCCGAGCGCGGAAGCTCGGCCGGCCTCTCCGTCGCGCCTCCGCCGCGCCGGAGCACGCTGCCGCCCCCGGAATGGGTGGGCCACGACGGCCCGCGATCGGTCGCCTCCCTCGCGCTCGATCACTGGGATGCGGACCGACCGCTCGCGCGGCGGTCTGGGTCGCGCGCGGAGCTCGCGTACCTCCGCGCGCGGCTGCGCCGCGCGGCGGAGGCAGCCGATTCGGAGTCCGAGCGGCAGACCGCCGCGCAGCTCGCGCGCGCACTGGCGGCGCGGGGCGCCGAGCTCGACACCGCTACCCGTCTTGCCCGGCGGTCGCTCGTGCTGGAGGACGATCCGGTCCTGCGCGAAGAGCTCGCCGGGTGGTTCGCGGGCCTCGGGGAGCTTCACCTCGCTGCTGCTGCGCTGCGCCCATCGGTCGAAGCACTGCCGCCGGAGCGCGCCGCGCGCATCCTCACCCGGATCGCCGTTCACCTCGGACGGTCCGGTGACCCGGCCGGAGTGCTCGACGCCCTGCAGCGCGCGGCCGAGCTCGATCCGACCAACCCCGTGCCGCTGGAGCTCGCGGGCGCGGTCGCCTCGTGGGCGCCCCGGAGCGCGAGCGCCGAGCGCGCGGCGCAGGCGTACCTCGAGGGCGCCGAGCGGCGTGAGGCGCTCGGCGAGGGGCCAGCGGCGTTCGAGGATCTCCTGCGCGCCCACGAGGTCGCGCCCTCTCACGCCGGGGCCGCGGAGCGGCTCGCCAGCACGCTCGCGCAGCGGGGGCGATTCGGTGCTGCGGACGAGGTGCTGCGGGAACACGCGGCGTCCAGCGCCACCCACGGCCGCCCCGTGCACCGGTGGCGCATGGCCGACGCGGTGGCGCGGGGGGATCTCGGCCGGGCCCTCGGCGCTGCGCTCGACGCCGAGCTCGACGCCGAGCTCGATCCGTTCAGTGCGCTGCGTGCGCTCGGGCTCGAGCCGGCCGAGCCCGAGGGCTCGCTCGGCTTCGACGAGCTGGTGGAGCGGTTGGGGCTGTTCGAGCTGCTGGCCGCGCGGCTCGAGCTCACCGCCGAGCAGACCGCCGAGTCGCTGCGTGGCCGCTGTCTGGTCGGGCTCGCGCGCCTCTACGAGGGGCCGCTCGCGAGCCCCGAGCGCGCCATAGAAACCTGGGTCGACGCGCTTGCCGCGCACCCCGGGAGCCCGGAGGCGCTCGAGCGCGTCCGCGAGCAGGCCGCCTCGGTACGGGATCAGACGGTCCTGGTGGAGGCGGTGCTGAGAGTGGGCAGCGTTCCCGTCGAGCGCTGGGACGCTGAGCGCACCGCTTGCCTCACGGAGCTCGCGACGCTCGCCGAGGTGCGCCTCGCCGATCCGGCCATCGCGCTCTGGGGGCTCGCCCGGCTCGCGGAGGTCGGGGTGTCCTCGCCGGACCTCGCCGCGGTGGCGGAGCGGGCGGCGGCGCGGGCGCCCGCGCATGCGGTGACGCTGGCGGAGCTCGAGGCGGCGCTCACGCGCACCGGCGATCCGGAGCGCCCCACCGCTCTGCGGCGGGTCGCGGCGCTGTTGCGTGGGCGCCCGGACCGCCTCCCGACCTACCTCGAGGTGCTCGACGAGCTGGTCGTGATCGCGCCCGCCGAGCGGGTCTGGCAGACGATGCTCGAGCATGCCTGGCTTCGCGCCGGGGACGACGCGCGGCTGGAGCGCGCGCTGCTGCGCTCCCTCGAGCGCCGCCCTCCGGTCGCCGAGCGGCAGCGCCTGGTCCTCCTGCTCGCGGCCATCGATCGCCGCCGCGACGATCTCGACGGGGCCCACACGCGAGTCGCTCGCCTGGTCGCGGAGGGCGGGGCCGTCGGTGTCGCCGGCGGCATGGCGCTCCTGCTCGCCTCCAGTCGCGGCGACCGGCGCGGCCGGGCCGAGGCGTTGATCGCGCTCGGCAGCCGCCTCGGCCCCACGCTGCGCTCGGTCGTGCTCGCGGTGGCCGCGGACCTGCTGCTCGCGGCGGGCGATCTCGAGGGCGCGCGGGCCGCGGCCGAGCAGGGGCACCACCTGGATCCCTCCCTCGCGCGGCCGATCGCGACGCTGGCTCGCGCGGCCGTGGCGAGTGAAGCGCCGGATCGGATCGCCGCGCTGGAGCGGGCGATGGGCGTGCTGGTCCCCCGCGCCGACTACTGCGAGGCGCTGGCCCGGGCGCTCACCGCGACCGGGGACGGCGAGCTCGCGCTGGCGTGGACCCAGCGCTGGCTCGCGCTGCGGCCCGGGGATCCCCGGGCCGCGGCGGCGCTGCTCGAGCTCGCCACCGCCCACGGCGACGTGCCGCGGCTCGCCGACGCGCTCGGCTGGCTCTTCGCGCAGCCGCAGCCGCTCGCGGAGCTGACCGAGCCCATCTCCGCGGCGCTGCTGGGGCTCGCGCGGCTCGATCCCTCACGCACCGGCGCGCTCGCCCGGCGCGCGCTCGACGTGCTGGGGCCCCGCGACCCCCGGCTGCGCCAGACGGTGCTTGCCGTGGCGGACACGATCGGTGAGCCCGGGCTGGCCATCGCGGCCATCGAGCGCTGGCTCGCCGCGGGGCAGCCCGGCGACGCGCGCGCGCAGACCCTGCTCGAACTCTACCACCGGCGGCGCGCGGTGGGGGACGCCGACGGCGCGGCGCGCGGCCTCGTGCGCGCGCTCGACGAGGGCGCCGACCCCGCCGAGGTGCTTCGCGAGGTCGACGCGGCCCTGCCCCCGCGGACTTCGGATGGCGAGATCGCGCTGCTCGAGGCGCGCGCCGAGGCGCTGAGCGCGCTGTCCGGCGTGGATCTGCTCGGCGCCGCCCAGGCCTGGCGCGAGCTCGGCGCGGCGGCGTGGGATCTCGCTGGCGATCGAGACGGCGCCATCCGCTCCTGGCAGCGCGCGCTAGTGCTCGATCCAGAGTCGGGGATCGAGCTGTTCGCGCGCGATCTGGTGACGTTCGGCGGCCACGAGGTGGCGGTCGCACGCCTGGTCGAGCTCGCGGCCACGCGGGGTGAGCCGGTGGTCGTGGCTCGGGTCTACGCCGTCGCCGGCGCGGTCGCGCTGGCGGGCGGTCGCCACGACGACGCGCTCGACCTCTCGCTCCGGGCGCTCGAGCAGGACCCCGGCCAGGCCGAGGCCTTGGCGGTGGCCGAGCGCGCAGCGACGCCGGAGCGGCTGGGCGAGCTCGAGCACGCCTACGAGCTGGTCGCGGCGGCCACGCTCGGCCGCTACGGCGAGCGTGCCGCGCACTACCGCGCGGCGCGGCAGCTCGAGCGCCGTGGCGCCGCGGAGCGGGCCTTCGCGCACGCCCTGGCGGCGTTCGAGGCGGTCCCCACCCAGGGCGTCACCTTCGTCCTCATGGCGCGGCTCGCCGAGCGGACGGGCCAGCAATCGGAGATGCTCCGTGCGATCGAGCACGCGGCGGGCGCCTCGCTGGATGGGGCGGTGCGCGCGGAGTGGATGCAGCGCGCGGCGAGCCTGGCCGGGCAGGACCCGGAGGGGCGGCGGCAGCGGGTGGAGGTGCTGCTCCGGGCGCTCGCGCTCCGCCCCGACGTGACCTCGGTGCGCCACCTGGTCACCGCCGTCGCGGCGGCGGCCGCGGGCGACGCGGACGAGCGCGAGATCATGGCCGTGCGCTACGCCCGGGCGCTGCGCGTCCTGCTCCCGGGCCTCGCTGGCCCCGACGGTGCGCGCGTCGCCCTCGAGCTCGGGGTCGGCGCGCTCACCGTGTTCGGCGACGCGCCGCTGGCGAACGAGGCGCTCGTGCGGGCGCTCGAGTGCGACGCCGCCGTGGACGAGTACGCGGCGCTGGTTCGTCATGGCGCCACCCTGGCGGCGGAGCCGGCGCTCGGCGCCGCGCTGGTCGGCCGCGTGGAGGCGCTCGGCGCCGACCCCTGGCCGAACCTCGGGTGCGCTGCGGTGGAGCTCGCCGTGTGCGTCGCGCAGCACCGTGGCGACGCGGCCGCGGTCGCGCGCCTCCTGCTCGGGATGGCGGCGCGCGAGCCGGAGGACACAGGCCTCGCCGGGCGCGCGGCGGCTGCGGTGCGCGCCGTCGGCGATCCTGTGCTCGCCGCGTCGCTGTCCGAGTCGCTCCCGGCGGCCCAGCGCGTCCCGGCGCTGCTCGAGCTGGCGCGGGCGGCGCAGGAGCGCGACGACGCGGCCGGCGCCATCGATGCCCTGGAGCGGGCGCTCACCGCCCCCAGCCTGGACGAGGAGCAGCGGGCGACCCTCATCGATCGGCTCGCCGACGTCCTGGCGGCCGGCGGCCGGCGCGAGGCGCTGTGGGGGCTGCTCGCGGCGGAGGCGGAGCGGCCCTCGCTCGCTCCGGCGCGTCGGCTCGCGCTGTCGCGCCGGCACGCCGTGGCCCTGGCGGCAGGCGGGCGGGGCGCCGAGGGGCTCGAGCTACTGGTGGAGCTGCGCGCGCACTACCCGCACGACCGCGAGCTGCTCGGGGACGCCGTCGTGCTCGCGCGGCAGGCTGGGGACCGCCGCGCCGCCGCGGATGGGCTCGACCGGCTCGCGGATCTCAGCGGCGACCCCGCCGAGCGCGCGGCGCTGCTGCGGGAGCTCGCGCCGCTGCTCGACGAGCTCGAGGATCCGCGCGCCGAGGAGCGCTGGGCGCACTTGCTCGACTGCGATCCCGGAGATCTGACGGCGCTCGCGGCGCTGGAGCGGGCGGCCGAGCGCCGCGGCGACCACGAGGGGCTGATCGCATTGCTCGCGCGCCGGGCGGAGCGCGCCGTCGACGTGGAGGAGCTCCGCCGCCTCCGCCTGCGACGCGCGATGCTCCTGGAGCAGCGGCTCGCGCGCCACGACGAGGCGCGGGCCGAGCTCGAGGAGCTGCTCGCTTCGACCGGGGACCACCTCTCCGTGCTGCGCGTCCTCGCCGATCTGCACCAACGCCTCGGCGACGAGCTCCGGGCTGCGCCGCTGCTGCTCCGCGCGAGCGCGGTGGCCCGCGACGGCGAGGAGGCGGCCGGGCTGGCTCAGCGCGCGTGCGAGGCGTTCTTGCGCGGCAACGACGTCGCGGAGGCGCGACGGGTGCTCGACCGGATGCGCGACTGGGCGCCGCGCCCGCTGGTCGCGGCCCTGCGCGTGGAGGTGGAGCGCCGCGGCGAGAGCCCGCGCGAGCTCGCGCGGGCGCTGGCCGAGCACGCGGAGCTCAGCCAGCACTCGGCGGAGAGGCGGGCGGCGCACCTGGTGGAGGCGGCTCGCTTGGCGGAGGCGGCCGGCGAGGCCACCGAGTCGCTCGCCCACGCGCGCCGGGCAGCGATCCTGGCGCCGTCGGCCGCTGCGCCCCAGCTCATTGCGCGGCTGCTCGAGTACCGCCAGCGGGGCGCGGGTGCCACGGAGGACGCGCGGGTCACCGTCGCCGAGCTCCGGGCCATCGAGGCCCCCCTCGCCCCGCCGCAGGTCGAGCTCAGGTCTTTCCTCGTCGCCGAGGCGCTCGACGTCGTGGTCGGTCAGGCCGCCGGCGTGCGCGAGCTCGAGCGCGCGCGCGAGGAGGTCGGTGAGCGACCGCTGATCGCCGTGGGGCTGGCCGAGCGTGCGGCGACCGCGGGGGAGCCCGCGGCTGCCCTGCCGCTCTATGACACCGCACTCGCCGGCGATCTGCGCGGGCTGCGCGCGCGCGGCGAGGTCGCGCTGGCGGCCGCGCTGGCGGCGCGGCGCGCGGGGGAGCCTGAGCGCGCGCTCGGGTTCGTGGAGGTCGCGCTCGTCGAGGAGCGCACCCGCGCGCGCGCGCTCGAGCTTCGCGCCGTGCTGGAGGAGGAGCTCCACCCGCCAGAGCCGCCGCCGCCCGCCGAGCCCGCGGCCGCCGCGGCCGCCGCCCCCGAGAGCGGGCGGCCGTCGTGGGTGGAGGAGCCGTTCCCGCTCACCCGGCGCTCGGACCTGCCGGGCGAGGCGGTCCCCCGTGCGGCGCGCACCCAGTTCGTGCCGTCGCCCGAGCCCGCGCGGATAGAGCCGGTGCCGGCCCCGTCCAGGTCGCTCTCGCGCCCGCGGGTCCCGGACGCGGCGCCGCCGCCGGAGACGCTGGTGCAGTTCACGCAGCCGTGGACGGACGGGTCCCCCGCCTCGCCCGGGCCCGCGGTCGACGCGCTGCCCGGGTTCACGGCGTCCTCGTCGGAGGCGTCCGTGGCGCCGCGCACGCCGCCCACCCCCCCGCGCGCGCTGGTGCCGATGGTGCGCACCTCGGTGCCGCCGCCGCCGCCGGAGGCGATGACCCAGCGCCCGCGCTTGGCGGTGCCGGAGCCGCTGGTGGCGCCGCGCGCGCCGGACGCGAGCACGGCCGCGGAGCCCGGTGAGAAGGCGGCGGGCCCGTCGCTGCTGGCGCGGACCCTGCTTTCCGCCGAGGCGCCGTCCTCGCCGACCGCGACGGGTCGCTTCGTCGAGCCCGTGGTGGTTCAGCCGGCGGTGTGGCGCTCGACCCCTGAGCCGGTCGTCACCGACTCGTCGACGTCGGAGCCGCGGGGCGGCGGCTCGAGCGACGAGGCCGCGCTCGAGCGCGAACTCGACGGGGGCTCGATCGCCGCCGGGCTGGCCCTGGCGCGCCTCTGGGAAGGACGGAGCGAGCGCTCGCGCGAGCTGGTGGCGGTGTGCCGCAAGCTGGTGCTGCTCGGGCCCGCCGACGTCGGGCTGCTCGAGCGGCTCGCCGCAGCCGCGCGGGCCGACGCCAACCCCGTCTACGCGTTGGCCATCGACCACGTGCGCCGCGCGATGCTGGACGAGCCCGATCCGCCGCCCCCGCTGCTGGCGCAGCCGGAGCAGCCCGAGCGGGTGCGGCTGATGCTGTTCCGTGAGGGGGGGGCGGTGCAGGAGGCGCTCGCGCTGGTGTGGGAGGGCGCGTCGCACGTCTTCAAGCGCGAGCCCGCCGCCTACGGCGTGAGCGGCGTCGAGCGCGTGCCGTTCTGGGCCCCCTCCCCGGTGGCGCGCGTTTACGGGGCGGCGGCTCGCACGCTCGGGATCTCGCCGCCGCTGTTCCAGCGCCGCGTCACCGGTGACATCACCTTGAGCATCGCGCTGCTCCAGACCCCTTCGGTGATCGTGAGCGGGGAGCTGCCCCGCCCCTCGCCGGAGTTCGCCTTCCACCTCGGCGTGATGCTGGCCGCCGCGATGCCCGGCCACGCGCTGCTCTGCGGGGCGCCCGAGGATCAGGCCCGTGGCGTGCTGCGTGCGCTGGCCATGGCGTTCGGTCCGCCGACCGCGAGCCGCAGCGGGCTCACCGCCGTCGCCAACCTCGCCGAGGTGTTGTGGGAGAGCATGCCCACCCGGTCGCAGCGGCGGCTCCGCCAGCTCTGCGACGATCCGCAGCGGCTCGCCTACGAGTCGGCGATGGCCGAGGTCCGCGCGGCCACCCGCCGCGCCGGGCTGTTCGTCGCCGGGGATCTCCGCGTGGCCGTGCGCGAGGTCGCCTACGAGCTCGAGCTCTCGCTCGAGCGTGGGCTCGGGGCGACGACCGCGTCGAGCCCGGAGCTCCTCGACCTCTTCCGTCTCGCAACGAGCCCGGAGTACGCAGAGGCTCGCTGGCAGCCGGCCCGGCTCACCACGACGAGGCCTCCGGAAGGGACCTGGTTGGTGTGAGGCGCCGCGCGCAGAGCTTCATCGCGGGACTGCGGGCCCCGTCACGGTCCACGACACGGCTGTCACACCCGCGCGGGTTTCGGCCGCCGCGGGGGCCCGGACCCGAGGTGGCACGCGCGTCGCATCTGCGGTGGTGGATGTGCGCCGTCGGCTCTGCGCTCGCCTCCGTCGCTTTCGGCGGCTGTCTGCTCCCGGGACCGCCCGAGCTGGAGTCCGGGGTGCGCGTACCGCCCGTCATCGACGCCGAGCGGGTGCTGCCGAACCCGCGGCAGGTGCAGATCGTCTACCCCGACGTCACCGTCCACTTCATGGTGGACGTTCGCGCCAACGAGGCGGACGGCGAGCTCATCGCGCTGCTCTACCGCAACTACGGCCTGTCGGACCAGACGATGCAGAAGTTCCTGCTCGCCGACCCGACCGGTTTCGCCGGCGAGCCGCGGCGGATCGACCTCGCCTACACCTTCACCGAGGAGGCGGACGGTTGCTACCAGTTCTCGCTCCTGGTGACGCACCTCGACAACGTCGACGGCGAGGCCCAGGTCACCGACTACTCCGACGTCGCTCTGATGACCTGGTGGTTCAGCGTGGAGGACGACGAGGTCCCCAACGTCATCACCGACTGCCCGTTCCCCGGCAGAGGTGACCCGTGACCCGCGCCCGGGCCACGGCGCGCGCGCTCGCCACGGCGCTGCTTGCCTCCCTCGCGTTGCCGGCCTGCAGCTACGACTTCGCGGCCGAGGCGGCGGACGGCGCTCCCCCCGTTGCGATCAACGGCTGTGCCGTGGACGGAGACTGCGGCGGCGAGGGTTCCTGCGTGGCTGGGCGGTGTCTAGCGGGTGAGCTCGACTACGACGCGGTCCTGCTGGAAATCACCGTGCCCGCGAGCCCTACCGCGGGCGACTACGCCGGCAGCCGAAGCTTCCGCACGCTCTCCGAGCTCAAGGGCGCGGACGGGCACCGCGACGTCGACGTCCCCCGGTTCTCCTCCCTCGAGGTCACCTTCACGCCGCCGCCCTGCGTCGACGAGGCCGACGTGCCCGTGCCGCGCGTCGGCGGCGAATGCCCGGAGGGGTCCGCGCCGGCGGGCGCGGGACCGGCCTGCCGCTACGATTTCGGGCAGGTCCCCCTGGAGCTCATCCTCACCCCGACCGCGCGGGCGCTCGGCATCGCCACGGAGCGCTACTCGGGGCTGTCCGCGTGCGCGGGCGATGCCGACTGCTCCGCGGCCGTGGTGACCATGAAGCTCCCGCCCGGCGACTACGACGCCCACGTGCGGCCGGACCCGAGCGTCAGCGCCATAGCGCGCGGCGTCTGTGACGTCGTGCCCGACCTGGCGACCGTCACCGTCCCCGAGGACGCCGGGCTCTCCCTGGATTTCGCGCTCCGCGAGCCGAAGGACCTCCCGGTTGAGGTCCGCTGGAGCACGTCCGGCGGCGCCCCGGGGGCGCTCACGGGGTGGAGCCTCGACATGGTCGACGGGCTGAGCGCGCGGCGGATCTCCAACCGCCTCGTGCTCGGTGCCCCCACCACCGAGGGGGAGGTCGAGACCTACGCGGCAACCCTCCTGTTCTCGCCCACGCCCACCCAGAACGGCGCCGCGACCGAGCTCGTGCGCCTGGTCCCACCGGCGGAGACGGTGGCGCCGACGGTCGTCGTCGAGCGGGCTTCGCTTGGGCTCTTCACGGGGCCCGCCATCCTCGACCAGCTCACGACGCTCCCCGCGCCGGTGGAGGTCGAGGGGCAGCTCTTGGCTCGGATCGACGCGGGTGGTACCGAGCGCCTCTCGCCCGTCGGCGGCACCGTGACGCTGATCGCGACCGCGCTCGACGGGCTGCCGACGGGGACCCTCGCCGCGTTCCAGCGCACCGTGTCCGCCAGCGAGCAGGAGGCGGACCGGGGGGTCTTCCGCGCCACCCTGCTGCCTGGCACTTACCGCGTGCGTGTCCTGCCGAGCGGGACCTGCCCCCAGGTAGCGCCATGCCCGGGCGGCTCCGTGCTCTGCGAGTGCCCGCTCGGCGCGACCGAGCTCGAGTCCTTCCTGGTGGCGCCGAGCCCCGCGCGGCAGGCGGGCAAGACCGTCGAGCTCGCGTGGCGCACGCGCGTCACCGGTCGTGCCGTCACCCCGGGGGGAGCGCCCGTGGTGGGGGCGCCGATCCAGGCGACCGCGGTGCCCCAGACGACGACCGCGCTCGCGACGGCGCTCGGGTCGGAGGTCTTCGTGCCCCGCGCATCCACCGGCGTCGTGTCGGCCGATGGGTCGTTCGAACTGCGGGCGGACGCGGGAGATTTCGACGTGGTGGTGCGCCCCGAGGCGCGCACCGGGTTCGCCTGGCTCGTACGGCCCCGCGTGCCCGTGGAGGTGGCGAAACCGACCCTCGATCTCGGCCAGATCAAGCTGCCGTTGCCGGTTGCCTTCAGCGGGCTGGTTCGGGTCCGGGCCGACCCCGAGAGCGACGGCCTCGAGCATGCCGTGCTGCCCGGCGCGCTGCTGCGCGCCTACCTGGCGGTGGATTCGGGTACCGTCGTCCAGGTGGGCGAGGCGACCGCCGACGACGAGGGCATCTTCGAGCTCCTGCTCCCCGAACGCCTCGAAAGCGTTCGATGAGTCGAGGCAATGGTCGATTGGCCGCCCGGCAGCACTGGAAAATGGAGCTAGGACGGAATACTCTTCCCAGCGTGCAGGCGCACTCGATAGGGAGCGCGGCGGTGGGAGCCGCGGCGCAGAGCGTCCCCGCCGCACCGGCGCACGCGGGTTCGGGCGTCCCGGAGGTCAGCGCCCCGCCGCGGGCCGAGCCGCCCGCGCCGACCGCCGAGGTGCTGGCCGGGGCGCTGCACGAGGTGTCCAACGCTCTGACGGTGGTGATGGGCTGGCTGGACGAGGCGCTCACGCGCGATCCGACTGGCCCGGTGCGCGAGGCGCTCGAGGTGGCGCGCGCGCACGCGGCGGTGGGTTATCGCCTCGCGCGCGAGGGGATCGGCGCGGAGGCGCCCTCGTCCAAGGAGCGCTCGGCGGCCGCCATCGCGCGTGATGCTGCGCTCGGGATCCAGCCGCAGGCGCGCGGCGAGGGCGTCGACGTGTCGGTCGAGATCGGCGCGGCGGGGGCGATGGTCGGCGCCAGCGCGGCGGCGCTTCAGATCCTGGTGAACCTGCTCCTGAACGCGATCGCGTTCACGCCGCGCGGTGCACGGGTGTCGCTCGCGCTCCGGGAGGCGGGTGGCGCGGTCGTGTTCCGGGTCACCGACGAGGGACCCGGCGTGGCGCCCGAGCGTGCCAGCGCACTCCTCTCCGGCCCCTGCTCCACGCGGCGCGGTGGCGCGGGCATCGGCCTCACCCACTCGGCCGCCCTCGCGGCCGAGCACGGCGGCCGCCTCGAGCTAGTCCGCCCGGGTCCTGGCGCCGTCTTCGAGCTAACCTGGCCGGTGTGTGAGGCCGCTTCCGGCGCGCAGGAGCGCCCCTCGGTGCCGCCGAGCCTGGTGGGGCGGCGGGTGCTGGTGGTCGAGGACGACGCGCACGTGCTCGCCTTGGTCGAGATCTCGCTGGAGGCGCGGGGAGCGCAGGTGTTGAGCGCGATCTGCCCGTTCGACACGGTGGAGCTCCTCGGCAACGGGCAGACCTTCGACGTCGCGGTGATCGATCTGTCGCCCTTCAGCGACGACCCGTCCGACGCGCTCGCGCGGCTCCGTGACGCCGTTCCCGGTGCCGGGATCGTCCTGATGAGCGGCCACGTCGGCGAGCTCCCGCCCGCGCTCGAGGGCAAGGTCGCCCGCTGGGTGCGCAAGCCCTTCGAGATGGCCGAGCTCGTCGCTGCCGTCGAGGGCGTCGTCAGGGCACAGGGCTGACCGGCGCCCGTCCGCCGCGGTTCCCCTCGTCCGCCGAGCGGCCGGGGCCCAGCGCCAAATCCCCTTGCGGGGCCCTACCGCGGTGGGCTAATCCTCCTGCCCCTCCCGCGGTCGGCGGCTTGCCGTTCGCCCGCGGTGCTTCCCACGCGAAGGTGGCGGAACTGGCAGACGCACTAGCTTGAGGTGCTAGCGGGGTAACTCC
>CAYZQO010000074.1:0-26632 GCA_964480725.1 uncultured Polyangiaceae bacterium
GACATGGGGCGCCTTGATGCCACCGTTTTTCGGGGAAGGCCACCGGCCGAAGCGGAAACGCCCTTTCCCGGGGCCGTCCGCGCTGGTAGTCGAGGATCCGTCCGGGCCGGACCCGCCCGGCGATCGGAGCCGGCGCGCCCGGTGCGACGGCACGGCGGGCTCGCGGCACGGAAGGAGACGACGATGAGCGCGATCACCCTCGAGAGTGGCAAGCTGACGGCGACCGTCCACCCAGAGATCGGAGGCGCCCTGACCTCCTTCGCCCGGGACGGGCTCGCCTTGCTGCGCCCGGCGAGCGCCGAGACCCTCGCGGCCAAGAACGCGCTCGACAGCTCCTGTTACCCGCTCGTCCCCTTCTCGAACCGCATCCGCGACAGCCGGCTGAGGTTCCGCGGGCGCGAGTACCGGCTGGAGCCCAATTTCGCCCCGCACCCGCATGCGCTGCACGGCCACGCCTACCGGGGCCCGTGGGAGATCGTGGACCGGAGCGCGCGGTCGCTCTCGCTCCGCTTCGGCTACCGGGGCGCCGACTTCCCCTCGGCCTACTCCGCGCGGCAGCGCTTCACGTTGACCGACTCCTCCCTGTCGATCGCGATCGCGGTCGAGAACGTGGGCGACGAGCCGATGCCGGCGGGCCTGGGGCTCCATCCCTTCTTCGAGAAGCCCGCCGACACCGAGCTCGAGGTGGCGCTCGACGGGGTCTGGCTCTCCGGCAATAACGACGGGATCCCGACCGAGCGCGTCGCCGTGCCGAAGGAGTGGGATTTTTCGACGCGGCGCCCGCTCGGCGACGTGGTGCTCGACCACTGCTTCACGGGGTGGAAGAGCCACACCGCGCTGGTGACCTGGCCGAGCCGCGGCCTGCGCGCTCGCCTCACCGCCGAGGGTCCCACCGAACATGCGGTGATCTTCGTCCCCGAGGGCCAGCGGTTCTTCTGCGTCGAGCCGGTGACCAACATGAACGACGCCTTCAACCGCGCCGATCAGGGCGAGGCAGGGACGGGGACCGTCGTCCTCGCGCCCGGCGAGTCGCTCTCGTTCGAAATGAAGATCGCGATCGAGCCGCTCTGAGCCCCCCGCTCACCGCGTGAACGTCGAGCTCGCGGGCGGCGGGGAGTCGTTCGGCTCCTCGCTGATCCCGAGCCACGCGAACGCGTCGTCGCGGGTGACGAACGCCTCGACCCGTGCCGGGAAGCCCCGGCTCTCGGCGAGCGCGCAGAGCACCGCGGCGGCTGCCAGCGCCGGCCCCACACCGCCCACGATGGCGCAATGACGCGGCGCCCAGGGGCCGGAGAACACCTCGTCGACGAACGCCTCGAGCTCGGCGAGCGACAGCCCGCGCAGGTCACCCGCCTCGAGGTCCCAGAGCACCCGCTCCGTGAGGCCGAAGTCGAGCGACCGGGTGACCGCGTCGGTGAGGTCCCGCAGCGTCGAGCGGCCGCGGACGGTGAAGACCACCAGATTGCGCGACGCGTCATGCCGGCACTGCACGGGCGACGAAGCGGTCCGGGCGGTGAGGCGGGCGATGGGCTGCTGCACGGGGCGCCGGGTGGCCAAAGCTCGATCCGAGGCAGATTCCAACAGGTAGCCTAGCTCAATCAACTGGCGTGATCCGCCAGGGGCGCCGCCATCGACCCGCTGGGTGGGGCGCGACGGGTCACGTTACGCAACGACGGAGCCGCCGGCGGCGATCTGGGAAGCGCCGTTCGGGGCGCCGCGGCGCAGGGAGCCGGGGCCTCACCAGAGGGGCGCCCACCGTGCCCCGAGCCCCCATTGCTCGACCTCGCGGTAGCGGCGGAGCCCCACGTCGCTCCCGAGCAGGGCGAGGGCGAAGAGCTGCCAGCGGCCCCCCCGCGGGCTCTCGCGGAGGACCCCGAGGTGCGCCACCAGCCGCTGCTCCCCGTGGACATCCACCCGCGGCGCGAGCGCCGCAACCTCGACCGCCGCGAAGGGGCCGACGCCGCGCCAGCGCGCTAGATCGGTGAGATCGGCGGTGACGGCGAGCGCGCCCCCGACGGTGGATTGTCCGTCCCCGGGTTCGGCGCAGGTCCCGATCCGCGTGCAGGTCAGGAGGTAATAGCGCGCGCGGCTCCGGATCCCGAGGGCGACCTCGCCGAGGTCGAGCGCGTGCGCGCTCTCGAGGGCCAGGTCGTTGAGCGAGAGGAACCAGGGCAGCGAATCGACGCGCGCCGAGTCGTGGTCGCTCTCGTGCTCCAGAGCGAGGCCGAGCTCGTGGCGACGGCCCGGCGCGGCCGCGGCGCGCCACCAGGCCTCGATACCGAGGCGCCCGCGCCAGCTCTCGCTGGGGATCGGTGAGTCGGGTCGGGGACCGTTGTGGAGCTCGAGCAGCGGCGTCAACTGGAGCGCCAACGGGTCCGCGCCGCGGCGCCCGACGAGCGGCAGCTCCGCCCCCAGGCGGGCGCGGGCGGCCTCGCGCCACTCCACCCCGAACCGGGGCGCCTCCGTGCTCGCATCGAGGTGATGGACCCGCTCCAGCGCCGGGCTCCCGTCGCCGCGCGCGCGCCCGGCGCGCCCCGGCGAGGGCTCGGCGAGCGCAACGCCCGGCGCGAGCGCGACGACGAGGACCAGCGCGGCGCGGGCGCGAGCGTCGCCGGCGGGCGCGGCGGCTTCGGTCACGGCGGATCGGGCGTGGCCGTCGCCGTGCGCGCGGCCGGGGCGGGCGCGGGCGCCGGGGCAGGCGCCCCGGCCGGACGCGCCGTGTAGACGACGATGGGCTCCCCAGGCTCGAGCGGATCGCGACGGGAGCGGCGGTTGACTCGCTCCATCGACCCCGTGCTCATCCCGAAGCGCTTCCCGATCGAGGCCAGCGTGTCGCCCGGCTGCGCCGTGATCACCAGCCGCTGCTTGCCCTTCTGCCCCTCGAAATGCTCGATGAACTCCGGCGTCCCCGCGACCAGGACGCGCGCGTCCTCCGCGCGAACGTGGCGCACACGGTCGAGCGAGCGCTCCTGGGGCGCGAAGATCTGCAGCGCCATCCCCGACTGGAGCCGGGCCGCGGGGTCCAGGGCGTTCCAGAGCGCGATCTCCTCCGACTCGACGCCGAACGCGCTCGCGATCTCCTCGAGGCGGTCGCTCCGCCGCACCGGGTAGAACACCCGTCGTCGGTCCGAGTACTCGAATCGCGCCGGAGCGACGACGATCACCTCCGGCTCCCCCGGCGGCGTCGCGGTCGCCGCCCGCGCGCGCGGCAGGAGCAGCACGGTGCCGGCGTCGAGGGCCTCGTCCGTCCGCACGCCGTTGAGCTCGCGCACGCGGGCCTCGGTGGTGCCGCCGGCCGCGGCCACGCTGGCGAGCGTGTCCCCGAAGCGCACTTGGTAGGGCTCTACGTCGCCCGCCTCGACCCGGGCGAGCTTGCGCGTCGCCATGGCGCCCGTCCCCTTCGGGAGCGCGACCGTCCACCGGCCGTCGCCGGTCGCCGACGGCGGCACGCGGTCGGCGAGCAGCTGCGGGTTGTGATCCTCCACCACGGCGACCGACACCTCCGCGGCCGCCGCGATCCGCGACAAGGAGACGCCCGGCGCCACCAGCACCGTGTCGAAGCTCGCGGGTCCGTCCGGGACGATCCCCTCGAGCCCGAAGGCGCGAGGGTTGTTCATCACGATCGCCGTGGCCAGAACCTTGGGCACGTAGAGGGTGGTCTCCCAGGGGATGCCGGCCTCGTGGCGCGACAGCTCCCAGAAGTCGTTCGTGTTGTACTTGGCGATCGCGCGGCTCAGGCCCCCGTGCCCCATGTTGTACGCCGCCATGGCCAGGTCCCAGCTGCCGAAGCGCTGGTAGAGGTCCGACAGGTACAGCACCGCGGCCTCGGTCGAGCGCCGCGGGTCGAGCCGCTCATCGACCCAGCGGTCCACCGTGAGCCCGTACAGACGCGCCGACTCGGGGATGAACTGCCACAGACCGGCGGCGCCGGCGGGCGAGCGGATGGTCGGGTTGTGTCCGCTCTCGATGAGCGAGAGCCAGACGAGATCCGTGGGCAGGCCGGCGCGCGACAGCTCCGCGCGCACGGCGGGGGCGAGGCGGCCGGCCTTCTTCGCCCAAGCGCGCGCGATGGAGCGCCCCTGGGGGTTGTCGCGGTAGAACTCGAGGTACCGCACGACGCGCGGGTCGAGCCGAACCGGGAGGGTCGGCATCGCGAGCGAGCGGAGCCACTCCGTCTGCACGGTGACGGCGTCCGCGGCGCCACTGACCGGCGCCGCCGGGGTGGACGGCGGGAAGCCGTCCGCGCGCACCTCGGGGGAGGCGGCGGCAACGGGTGCGGGCAGCTCCCAGGACCAGCCCGGCGTCAGGCCCACGAGCGGCCTCGGGAAGAGCACGAGTTCGGCCTGTCGCAGCGCGGAGAGCTCCGGATCCGCGAGCCCGCCGGCGGCCGCGACCGGACCGAGGGCCACCCCCTGGCGCGCGGCAAGGCTCGGCTCGCCCGGCGGGACGTCCTCGGGCAGGGTCGCGCGGGGCTCCTTGGGCGCCTTGCCGCGACGGTGGGTCGGCGCAGCGCGCTGGGGCTCCGCGGCCGGCGGCCTGGCGGCGACGCCCGCCGGGGGAGCGCCGGGCTCGGCCCCGGGGCGGGCGGCCACCCCTCCGGCCTCCGTCCCCGGGGGGGGATCGACGTGGCGCTGGCCCCCGCCCTTGCCGGAGCCGATCACCGCCGGGGCTCCCTCCGCGCGCGCCGCAGGCGGACCCAGGCCGCAGGCGAGCGCGCACCCGATCACCAGGCTCCGCTGCAGGGTCCGGATCCCGACCATCGACCCTTGCTTCGTAACGGCGGCCCCCGGCCCGGTCAAATCCCGGGGGACGATTGCCTGGATCTTGATCCCGAGACCCGGATCGTGAATGGCCCATCCATGGCCGCGACCACGCCCACGCGCACCGAACGCGACTCCCTCGGCCCAGTCGAGGTCCCTCGCGACCGGCTCTGGGGCGCCCAGACGCAGCGCAGCCTCGAGAACTTCGCCATCTCGGGGGAGCGGATGCCCCCGGCCCTGCTGCGCGCCCTGGCGCTGGTCAAGTTGGCGGCGGCCCTGGTCAACCAGGAGCTCGGGGTGCTCGACGCGCGCCTCGGGGGCGCCATCGTGGCCGCGGCGGAGGAGGTCCTCGCGGGGCGTCACGACGACGAGTTTCCGCTCGTCGTCTGGCAGACGGGCAGCGGCACCCAGACGAACATGAACATGAACGAGGTGCTGGCCAACCGCGCCAGCGAGCTGCTCGGGGGCCCGCGCGGCCCGGGGCGCCTCGTCCACCCGAACGATCACGTCAACCGCGGGCAATCCTCCAACGACGTCTTCCCCACGGCGATGTCGGTGGCCGCGGTCGAGGCGGTGGAGCGCCGCGTCGTCCCCAGCGTCGCCGCCCTCCGCGACGTGCTCGCCGCCAAGGCCGCCGAGTTCGCCAATCTGGTGAAGCTCGGCCGCACGCACCTGATGGACGCCACCCCGCTCACCCTCGGCCAGGAGATCGGCGGCTGGGCCGCGCAGCTCGATCACGGGGTCGTGCACCTCGGGCAGGCAGTCCCCCACCTCGCGGAGCTCGCGCTCGGGGGCACCGCCGTGGGCACCGGCCTGAACGCCCACCCCGAGTTCGCCGAGCGGGTGGCGCACCAGCTCGCCGAGATCACGAAGCTACCGCTGGTGACCGCGCCCAGCAAGTTCGAGGCGCTCGCGGCGCACGACGCGATCGTGTTCGCGCATGGATCACTGAAGACCGTGGCCGCCTCGCTCTTCAAGATCGCCAACGACGTGCGCTGGCTCGCCTCGGGCCCGCGCGCCGGGCTCGGGGAGCTCGTCATCCCCGCGAACGAGCCCGGCAGCTCCATCATGCCCGGGAAGGTGAACCCGACCCAGTGCGAGGCGCTGACGATGCTCGCCGCGCAGGTGATGGGCAACGACGTGGCGGTGAACCTCGGCGGGGCGAGCGGCAACTTCGAGCTCAACGTCTTCAAGCCCCTGCTCATCCACAATTTCCTGCAGAGCGCGCGCCTGGTCGCCGACGGCTGCGACGCCTTCCGCACCCGCCTCGCCGTCGGGATCGAGCCCAACCGCGACCGCATCCGGCGCCACCTCGAGGCGTCGCTCATGCTGGTGACCGCGCTCTGCCCCCACCTCGGCTACGACGCCGCCGCCAAGGTCGCCGCCCACGCGCACCAGACCGGGACGACGCTGCGGGAAGCGGCGCGGGCCCTCGGCCTGGTGAGCGAGGCGGACTTCGACCGCTGGGTGCGACCCGAGGACATGGTCGGGCCCCGCCGCTGACCGCGGCTCGATTTCCGCGCTATCATGGGGGGGCGCTCGCCTCGCGGTCGAGCCCAGCTTGCATCGAGGACTTCATGCACCACCGTTTCGCCGCCGGCTCGCTCGCCGTTCTCCTCGCCCTCGCCTGCGCGACCTCCGAAGGTCCCGGTCAGCTGGGGGCCACCGGGGGCGAGGCGACCGGGGGCGCCCCGGACACGGGCGGAACCACGGGCGGGGACGAGACTGGCGGCGAGGCGACGGGCGGCGACGGCTCCGGCGGGGACGAAACCGGCGGGGAAGCCACGGGCGGCGACGGCTCCGGTGGGGTCCCGACCGGCGGCAACGCCAGCGGCGGCGGGGGAACCCCGGGGACCGGTGGCGGCGGGGGGGCCTGCACCGGGGCCGGATGCGACGGCGACGATTGCCTCTGGATGTCGGACTGCCAGAGCGGCGTGTGCGGCACCAACGGCGTCTGTATCTGCGGCAACGGGGTGCAAGACGGCCTAGAAACCGGCCCCGACTGCGGCGGCGAGTGCGGCGGCTGCGTCGGAACCACCTGCGCGTCGGAGGCCGACTGCGCCCCGGTCCTGGTCTGCGCCGGTAGCTGCACCCACTGCGGCAACGGCGTGGTGGACGGCGACGAGCTGGGGCTCGATTGCGGCGGTCTCTGCCCGGGCTGCTTCAACGCTCCCTGCACGGACCCCGCCCAGTGCGCGTCGGGCGAGTGCAACGACGGCCTGTGCGGGCGGTCCTTCTGCCTGGAGGGTTGGGATCTCGACCCCGCCGGGGACGTGTGCACCGGCTGCACCCAGGACGATCAGTGCTACTGCGAGGACGTGCTCAACTGCCTCCTCGCCAACCGCTGCAGCAGCCCGTCGGTCTGCCACGACCTCTGCGAGAACACCCCGGGCGGCGGCGCCGCCACGGCGATCGCCCAGCAGGTGTTCGACGCGATGTGCTCTTGAAAAAGACGGGCCCCTCCGAAGAGGGACCCGTTCAGTCCGCGCTGCAGAGGTCCGCTCAGTCCAGGGCGACCTCCGCCGGCGAGCCCTTCGCCGCGAGCTTGCTCTTCACCTCGCCCATGTCGATCTTCTCGGCCTGGGCGATCAGGTCCTCGAGCGCGCGCTCCGGCAGCATCCCGGCCTGGGAGTAGAGCAGGGTCTTGTCGCGGATGACCATGAGGGTGGGGATGGCGCTGATCTTGAACTGCATCGCGAGCGCCGGCTCCGCCTCGGTGTTCACCTTGCCGAAGGTGATGTCAGGGTGCTTGGCCGCGACCCGCTCGTAGATGGGTCCGAAGGCCCGACACGGGCCGCACCAGGGGGCCCACCAGTCGATGAGCACGACGCCGCCCTGGTCCACGGTTTCCTGGAAGTTCTCGTTGGTGATCTCTTTGGTGGCCATCTCTCGCCTCCTCGGTAGCTCTTCGCCGCGGCCGGGTGCCGGCGGCTTCATTGGATGAGAGGCACGGGGGCCCCCGAAGGGTTCAGCCGCTCCCCTCGGCGACCAACGACCGGAGCGCCGCCCGGACCGAGTCGACGAGCCGGCTCGGCGGCCTCTCCCCCCCGCAAGCGCGGCACTCGCCGAGGACCCGACGGAGCAGGTCGCAGGCCCCCTGGCACTCCGGGGACCTCCCGAGCCGCGCCTCGATCTCGGCACACTGGGCGGAGGTGAGATCCCCCTCGAGGTACTGCGACAGAAGCTCGCCGATGTCCCCGCCGGGCAGGAGCGGCGCCGCCAGCGCGGCCCGGCGGCGGGGAAACATCCGCTCGACCCGGTCCCGCAGCATCGACCGGGCGCGGTGCAGGCGGCTCTTGACGGCGGCGACGCTGAGCTCGAGGGCGCTCGCCACCTCGGGCGCGGTCAGCCCCTCCACGTCGCGCAGGAGCAGGACCTCGCGGTACATCGGGTCCATGGTTGCTAGGGCCGTCTCGAGGGCCTGGCGGAGCTGCTGCTGGCTCATCAGCTCGTCCGGCCGCGGGCGGTCGTCGACCAGCTCGATCGGCTCGAGCACGGGGGCGCGGGTCGCCGCGCGCTGCTTCTTGCCGCAGCCGCTGCGGACGATGGTGAAGAGCCAGCTCGTGAACGAGGCCTCCCCGCGAAAGTCGCCGAGCTTCTGCACCGCGGTGAGGAGAGTGTCCTGCACCGTGTCCTCCGCGTCCTGCTCGGTCGGGCACATCCGCTTGCTGAACCGGTAGACCACCGGCTGGTAGCGATCCACGAGGGCGAACACCGCCTCCGGAGCGCCGGTCCTCGCGGCGGCGATCAGCGCCGCCTCCCGTTCACGCTCGTCCATGGCGCGGAGCATCGAGCAACCGCGCCGGACCCGCAAGCGCCGAGCCCGCAGGCGCCGGGAGCCGAGCGCGGTCAGGCGTCGAAAGCGAGCGCCTCGCGGACCTTGTCGATCAGTCCGTCCAGGCGTGCGCCCGAAACCCCGGCGGCGCGGGCGACGGTGCCGAGCAGGTCCTGCTCCGCGTCGGCGAGCGCGCCGCTCGCGAGCGCGACCGCGATCCCGAGGCGCAGCCCGTCGTCGGCCCGCCCGCGCTCGGCCAGCAGGTGGCCGACGGCGAGAGCGCGCAGGTCGACGCTCTCGGCCAGGAGCTGATCCACGAGCTCGGCCACCAGGGCGGCGACGTGGTCTGGCTGCAGCCGGGAGCCCATGACGCTCTCGATCCCCGCGGCGACGGCGACTTGTTCGTCGGGGTCGACGCGACCCGTGGAATAGGCCAAGAGCACCAGCATCTCGACGAGCAACGGGAGGTCGTCGTCCGGGAAGCGACGGACCAGCCGCTCGATTCGCCGGGCGATCTCCGGGGTCGGGTTCATCTGCCCCTACGCATGCCAAACCTTGGGAGGCCGGACAACGGTGATATCGTCGGCGCGTGACGACGGCGCTGGAGCGGCTCGGTCCGGGCGACTTCCCCGCGGCGGTCGCCTTCCTTGACGCGGTTTTCGGGGAGGCTCGACCCCACGACTTCGCGCGGATGCTCCCGGCCCGATACCAGCCGACAGCAGCGCACATGCGCCACCAGCTGGCGGCGCGGGACGGCCCCCGAATCCTGGGGCTGCTCGGGCTGTTCCCCGTCCGCTGGCGACTGGGAACCCGCAGCCTCCCGATCGGGGGTGTGGGCGGCGTCGGCGTCGCGCGCGAGCACCGTGGCCGTGGGCTGATGGGGCGGCTGCTCGACCGCGCGACAGCGCTCGCGCGCGAGGAGGGGCAGGCGCTTCTGTGGCTCGCCGGGCAGCGCCAGCGCTACCTCCGCTACGGCTTCGAGCGCGCGGGCACCGAGGTCACGCTCACCGTCACGCCCCGCAACCTGGGCGGGAGCGCGCCGCCGCGCGTCGTGCTGCGACCCCTCGCCGACGACGAGGCGCTCCCGAGCGGGCTGGTCGCCCTGGCGGAACGCGAGCCCTGGCGCTGCGAGCGGGCGCCGGGCGATCTCGCCGCGCACCTCCGGAGCTGGCACCACGTCCCGTTCCTCGGACTGACCCCGGACGGCGAGCTGCTGGGCTACCTCGCCGCACACCCCGAAACCGGCGTCGTCCACGAACTCGGCGCCGCTTCGCCGGAGCACCGCCTCGCGCTCGCCGCCGCCTGGGTCGCCGCGCGGGACCGGGCGACCGCCTTTGTCGCTGCGACCCCGTTCGATCCGCTCGTCGCCGCGCTGGCGCCGCTCGCGGAGCAGATCGCCGTCGCCGCCAGCGGCAACTGGCGCATCCTCGAGCACGCCCGGGTCCTCGACGCGATCCTCGGCGCGGTGAGCGAACGGAACCCGGGCGCGCTCCGGTCCGGCGAGGTGACGCTCGCCGTCGCCGAGACGGGCGAGCGCCTCCGGCTCTGGGTCGACGGCGAGCGGGCGGGCTGCGAGGCGAGCGCAGCGGCGCCCGCGCTCACGCTGCCCGCTCCGCTGCTGCTCCGCACCCTGTTCGGACCGCTGCCGGCGCGCGCGACGACGGCGCTGCCGCGCGCCGCCGCCTTGCTCAACGCCTGGTGCCCCCTCCCGCTCGGGCTGCCGCGGCAGGATCACGTCTGAGGCGCGGGCCAGGGTGGCGCGGGGCGGACGCTCCCCGACGTCGAGGTGCGATCGACTCGGTTGCGGCGTCTCCCGCTGGCGGCTATGGGGGACCGCGATGGCGCGGTCACCGACGGCGCGGAGTCGGCTGGCGGCCCGCGCGCTCCTCTGCGTCGCGAGCGCGGCCGCGAGCGGGCTGACAGCGGCTCCGGTCGCAGCCGGCGACGCACCGAACGGCGACGCACCGAGCAGTGCTGCGGCGGCGACCGCGACCGTCGCGGCGGCACCGGCGGCGGCGCCGCCGCGCGCGGACGGCGAGCCCCGCCTCGTCACCACCGAGAGCGTCACGCTGCGCACCAACGACGTGGATCGAGCGGTAACGAAGCTCCTCGACCGCGCCGCGGCGGCCGGGTGGCGCCTGCAGGAGCGCACCGACGAGCGGGTGGTGCTCCGACTCTCGCCCCGCGAGCTCCCGGCCGCGCGTGCGACCCTCCGCGACCTCGGCGTCGAGAGCGGCCACCAGTCGCGCACCCGCGACGTGAGCGGCGAGCTCGCCGATCTCGAGGCGCGCCAGCGAGCCACCGAGGCCGCGCGCGCGCGCCTGCTGGCGCTCCAGGGCCCAGGACGCTCGGTGGACGAGGTGGTCGCGCTGATGCGGGCGGTGAGCCGCGTCGACGATGCGCTGGCGACCGCCACGCGCGAGCGCCAGCGGCTCGAGCGCGACGTCGCGGAGGCGACCCTCGAGGTGAGCTTCGTGCCCGCGGCGCCGCCCGGGCAGGAGGCGATCCCCACGGTGAGGCTGCCCTTCCCCTGGCTCGAGCGCACCCACGAGGACGCCCTGCGCGACCTCGACGAGCCGGGCGAGCCGGGCGAGCCGGGGGAACCGGGGGAACCGGCCGAGCCCCGGTCACGGCGCCGCTCGATCGAGTCCTTCCCCGAGATTTCGATGCTCCTCGAGTACGAGCGACTGCGAGACCGCCCGCACCCGGACCAGAGCGCCTGGACGCTCGGCGGCGCGCTCCGCGCCCGCGCCCTGGTGGGCACCAAGCCCGTCGGGTTCGCCATGGGGTTCGACCTCGGCCTCGCCGGCGGCGAGGGCTTCGCGCACGATCTCGACCTTTTGGCGGGCGTCGCCGCCGCCGCCAACTCGTGGCTGGCCTTCGGCCTACTGAGCGGCCCCGCCGGGCGGGCCTGGACCGGCGGACGCATCCCCGCCGCCTGGGAGATCCCCCTCGAGCTGGTGACGGCCCTCGACTTCGGGCACGACGGCCGCTTCCTCCTCCAGGTCCGGCCGCAGTGGATCCCGCGCCACGGGTCGGCGCGCCAGGATGGGAGCTCGCTCGGGTTCGCGGACGAGCTGGTGGTGCGGGCCACGCTCGCCACGGCGGTGATGAGCCCGCACGAGGACGTCGAGGAGGGCGGCCTGCGGCTCGGTGTCGCGTACCACGAGCTCATGGGCACCCACGCGATGACGTTCTGTCTCGGCTGGGGCGCCGGCGAGACGGACCACTGGTACCGCGAGTGACGCGGTTACGATCCGGGGGGCGAACGACTAGGATCCCGGACGTGGCTACCGTCCGTGCTTCCGCCTGGATCGCCCCGCTAGTGCGCCGGCTCGTGGTGGAGGCGCCCCGGGTCGCGACCGAGCTCCGCCCCGGGCAATACGTGGTCCTGCGCGTCACGCCCGACGGGGAGCGGCTCCCGCTCCCCGTCGCCGAATCCGACCGGGAGGCGGGGACGATCACCCTGGTCGTCTCGGTGACGGGGGCGGCGACCGAACGGCTCGGCGCCGTGGGGGTGGGCGAGGCGCTCGCGTCGGTCACGGGCCCCCTGGGCAGACCGACCGAGCTCGGGCGCTTCGGCCACGTCGTGCTGGTGGGCGGCGGACCCGGAGCTGCCACGCTCCACCCGCACTCGGTGGCGCTGAGGGCGCTCGGCAACCGCGTGACGGCCCTCCTGGGCGCGCCGAGCGCGGCGCACCTCGTCTACGAGGAGGAGCTCGCGCGCCACTGCGACGTCGTGCTGGCCTGCACGGACGACGGGAGCCGCGGCTTCGCCGGTTACGTGACCAGCCGCCTCGCCCGGCTCCTCGCCGACGAGCCGGTGGACGTCGTCTTCGCCGCCGGTTCCGTGCCCCTGATGAAGGCGGTGGCAGCCGTGACCCGACCGCTGGGGCTCAGCACCGTCGCGTCGCTGAGCCCGCTCCTGGTGGACGGCACCGGGATGTGCGGCGGCTGCCGGGTGACCGTGCGCGGCGAGCCGCGCTTCGCGTGCGTCGACGGGCCGGAGTTCGACGCCCACGACGTCGCCTTCGAGGAGCTCTGGGACCGCGTCGGCGACCCGCGGCGCCGGGACCCCCTCGGCCGCGAGCGCCCCGCCGATGGGGGCGATCACCGCTGCCACCTCGGCCGTGAGCGCACCGCCGCCACCGAGGCGCTGCTTTACCCCGCGCCCCGGGTCGGCTAGAGCGCCAACCAGTTCGATTGCCGCGCTAGGCGCTCGGCCGAGGACGGGACCATGGTTAAGGCGAGAATCGGCGCGGTGCTGGCGGTCGTGGCGGCCCTCCTGGCGTGCAAGCAGCAGCAGTCGGAGCCCGCGGGTGAGGCGACCGTCGGACTAACGGCGACGGCCACCGTGACCGCCCTGGTCCCGACCGCGCAGACAGAAACGACCACCGCGACGGACACGGCTTCGGCGACGGAGCCCGCGGCCGCCCCAACCCCGGAGCCGCTCCCCACGGCGGCGCCACCGCACTCGACCGTCCCCTCGACGGGGATCGCGACCACGCGGACCACCGGCACGGCGACGGGGACCGGCACCGCCACCGCGACGTCCCGAGCCACGGCGACCAGCACCGGCGTCCGCACCAGCACCGCCACCGCCACCCGCACCAGCATCGCCACCCGTACCGGCTCCGCCACCCGCACCAGCCTCGCCACCAGCTCGTCGTTCGGCACCGGCGCGAGCACGCGGTCGAGCACGAGCGCGACCACGCGAGCCACCACCGGCACCGGCACCGGCACCCGCTCCACGGCGACCACGGGCGGCTCGACCGCGACCCGCACCCGCACCAGCACCGGGACCGGCACCTCGCGCGGCACCACCACCGTCTCGCCTGAACGCACCGCCTGCCTGAGTCGGTGCAGCGCGACGCTCGAGAGCTGCAACCGGACGGCGGCGGCGGGGACGCGGACCTGCTCGCAGGCCTACGGGCAGTGCATCGCCGCCTGCCGCTGACCGCGCAGGAGCACCGCGAGGCGACGACCCCGCGCCGGTCACCCGGCGGCCCCGTGCGCCGGCCGGAGCTCGTGGAGCGCGGCCAACAGCTCGCGCTCCACCTGCTTCGCCGTCCCCTTGGCGCGGAGATGCTCGCGCTCGAGCGCCGCCAGCTCCGCCTCGATCCGCTCGAGCCGCGCGCCGAGCTTGCGAGCGACCCGGCCGCGAGCGCTGGAGAGCGCGGCGAGCGAATCGCGCACGCGCTCGAGATCCGCCTCCAGCTGCTCTGCGCGGTCGCCGGCGTCCTCGGCGCGCTCTTGGGCCGCGGCGAGCTCGGTGCGGAGGCGGAACAGCTCGGCGAGCACCGCGCGCTGCTCCGCCGGAACGCGCTCGTCGCGCGCCATCTCGCCCAGCCACTGCACGTCGCAGCCGAAGACAGAGTGGGTTTCGATCAGCCCACGCTCGACCACCAGCGTCCGTTCGAGCGTCGCGTGGGGGCCGACGCCGAAGACCGCGTAGGCCTGCCCCCGTTCGGTGTCGAACCCGAGGCGATCGGCGCCGGTCACTCGGGCGTTGTCCTGGTAGTCTAGGTCCAGAATTACGAGTCTGCTCGATCCGCTCCGGTTGACAATGGAGTGGCGGACCTCCAGGCGAGAGTAGTAGTGCTCGAAAAGCTCGAGCGGCTCCTGCCCCCGGCCGAACGCCCGCGGCTCGCGCCGCTCGGCGGTCTCGACCTCGGTGAGCTCGACGTCGAGATCGGCGCCGAAGCCGAGGATCCGCTCCTCCCGCGGCTTGGTGCGCGAGAGCAGCGCCTCCCCCGCGAAGCCGCCGTCGGCGAAGACGGCCAGGGTGCCCGCCGGGAGCGTCTGCCCGGTGGAGTTCTTCAGGTGCACGGCCGAGCGTGCGGCGGCGCCCGCCTCATCGAACCAGGCGATGCGCTCGGCCTCGAGCGGCCCGGAGAGGAACGGCACGATCGCGGAGCTCCGCGGCCCCAGGTCGAGCGGGGTGCCGACGGCGTAGGTGAAGACCGCCCCCGCCTCGACCCCCTCCGCGGGCGCCAGGCTCGCGAGGCTGCCGACGGTCACGAGATCGCTCGCGCCCGCGCCGCCTCCGGCCGTCCCGATCGAGCCGAGGCCGATCCCCTCCCCGCGTCCGCCGCCGCCCGCGCCGATCCCCGCAAGCCCGAGGCCGCCGGCGCCGTACGCATCCCCGATCTCGTCCGCCCACAGCATCCCGTCCGCGGTCCGGTCGAGCAGCTGCGGCACCGTCGAGAGATCCTGGGCCGGCGGGACGAGTTCGCGCCACGCGTAGCGCGGCGCGGCGAGCGGGAAGAGGAACGAGTCCGGTTGCCCATTCACGAGCTCGAGCCGTACGCGCCGCCAGGCCTCGTCCGTGTCGTTGTGCACGAGCGCCCAGCCCTGGAGCCCCGCCGGCTCCTCACCCGCGAGCACCAGGCGGTAGGTCGAGCGCCAGACCGGCGCTTCGGCGACGTAGCCGAGGGTGATCGCGCGACCGCCCGCCGCCGCGACCTCGAGCCAGCGACGGTTGCGCGCGCCGCCGTCGCCGACAGCGTCGAGGGCGGCGGCGAGCCGACCCCGCGCCGCCGGATCGAGCGGGCGCACCCCGTCGACCTCGGCGACGACGATCCGCCGGAGCTCCCCGTTCTCGCCGAGCAACACCAGGGTCGGCTCCTGGCGCAGGGTGCAGGGCTTTTCGGGGCCGGCCGTCCCCGGCACGCAGCGCTCGACCCCGCTCGCCTCGGCGTCCACCAGATCGACGATGCGCCCCCGCAGGAGCCCCCCCGAGGAGCGGACCTCCACCGCCTCCCCCTCCAGGCTCTCGATCAGCCGCGGCAGCGACAGCGGCGTGGCCTCCCCCTCAGGCAGCCCCGCGAGCGCGCGCCCGAGCTCCCGGCTCACGCTGCTCGGGAAGGAGATCCCCGAGACGGTGGAGCGCCCGTCCGCGTCGAGGATGACCAGCGTCTTGAGCGCGTCGTCGAGGTGCCCGACCGGCACCGGCAGCCGCGCGCCCCCCGCGGGCAACGGCCCGGACCGCTCGAAGTAGCCCACCCCCGTCTCGTAGAGCCGGACCTTGGCGAGGGGCAGCGTGTCTTGGGTTTGGGCCTGCACAGGGATGGGGCAGGACAGCACGGCGCCGACCGCGATCGCGGCGAGGGTGCGCTCCGACATGGTTCACCTCGACCACCGCGTGGGGCGGCGGCTGTCGTGAGCGGACAGCAACGCTGCGCTCAAGTTCCACGACGCCACGAGGACGGCGACGCCGGCTGGAGAGGCCCGAGCATCACGAGGTGGGGCCGCGATGGCCCTCGGCTGGCCCGGGTTCGAGCGCCATCGCGGGCCCCCACGGGCGGCGCGCGGACTGGCAGGCCAACCGGCGTTCTGGTGAAGGTTTCCCCATGGAATCCCCGCGAGCGCGCGAGCACACAGGTCGGCTGCCAGGTATTGAGCCGGTCGAGTTACTACGCGTCCCGTGGCGCACTCCGCACTGGCATCCCCATCCGGCGAGCCGCTCGAAGACGACCTCGACGCCGGCTGGGATCTCGACGAACCGTCCGCTTCCGTTGGGGTTTCCGCGCCGGAAGCCCCTTCTGCCCGGCACGCGTCGGGGCAGTTCCTGGCCACCCATCGACCCGCCGATGCCACCACGCCGAGCGGGACCGAGGCTCGCCTCGACCACCGCCACGTTCCACCAAAGGCCGATATTTCCAGCCTCCCGGCATCTGCCAGCGGCGAGCCGCGCCGCACCGTCTCCTCGGTCGGGCTCGCTGCGAGCAGGACCGGCGGGGCCACGGCGCCCAGCGCGAGCGGGCGACCAACTGCGAGCGAGCGACCGCCAACCGGCGCACGGCCAGCGACCCCGAGCGAGCGACCCGCCGCCACCGTTCGACCCGCCGCCACCGTTCGACCCGCGCCGTCAACCGCGCCGCGGCCCGCGGCGACCCGCAGCGTGCGCCCCGCGCCTCTCACCGAGCGCGCCGCGTCTCCGTCCGTGCGCCCCGCGCCCGGCACGACGAGAACGACGACGCCCACCCCGGCGAGCCTGCGTCCCGCCTCGGTGCCGCCGCGACCGAGCGCGACCAGCGTCCGACCGGCACCCGCGCCGAGCGCGCGCGCCGAGCGCACGGCGGCGCCGCAGGGTGACCGACCAGCGGCAAACGCCCACCCCGCGGCGGCGGCCGAGGGGGCCACGCTGCGACCGGTGTGGCTCGATGGCGCCGACGTGGTCGACGAGGATTCGCCCGACGAGACGCCGGCGACCGCGCCTGCCCCGACGGTGACGCCGAGCGCGCTCACGCCCACGGCGGCATCGGCGCCCGCCGAGCCCACGGTGACCGACCCGCTCGACGCGGAGATCGCAGCGCTCTCGCGGCGCACACGCCGACCGCGCCGCACGGCAGCGCTGGTGGCAGGGGTCGCGGCGCTGGCGACGATCGGGACGGTGGCCGCGCTCACGGTGCCGCGCCGCACCGTCGTCGTCGGCGGCGCCGCCCCCGCGCGCGCCGCGCTCGCCGCCGAGCGCACGGCTCCCGTCCCGACCCGCACGCCCGCGCCCGCCCCGAGCGCGCTGGCGGCGACCGAAGCGCCCCGCCCGGAGCCCACGGCCGCGGCGTCGGCCGCGACCGGGACCGATCTCTCGGCGGCGGTCAAGGCCGCGGTCAGCGGCGGCGCCATCGACGATCTGAACACCACGCCGGTCGTCGTGCGCTCGAGCCCTCCCGGCGCGATGCTGTTCCGCGACGCCAAGCAGATCGGCCGCGACCTCACCGAGGTGCGGCTCCGCCACGGTGAGCGGGCGATCGTGCTCGCCCTGCTCGACCAGCACGAGCCGACGCGAGTGATCCTCGACGGCTCCCGGCCCGAGGTGGTGGTAACGCTGCCGCGACTGAGCCGCGCCCACGCGAGCGCGCCCGCACCGAAGCCGCGGGCCGTCGCGACCAGACCCGCCCCACCCGCGGCGACGCCCCGCGCGCCGACCACCACCGCGCCCACGGGCCGAGCCGAGGCGCCCGGGGTTGGTTCCGCGACCCCCGCGCCGGTCGCTCCCGAGCCGCCCACCGCCACGCTACCGGACATCGACACGACGGATCTGCCGCCCTACCCCGATCCGTTCACCGAGCCTCTGTAGGTCGTTGATTCTTCGCGGTCATCAGACCGAGGGCGACTCCGGGGCGCCCGGCGCCGAGCGCGGTCCGCCGCCGCCAGCGCCCGTGCCAGGTAATGCCCGGTGTAGGACCCGGCGACGCGCGCCACTTGCTCCGGGGTCCCGGCGGCGACGACGGCGCCGCCCCCAGCGCCCCCGTCGGGACCGAGATCGATGACGTGGTCGGCGCTGCGGATGACGTCGAGGTGGTGCTCGATCACCACCACGGTGTTGCCCGCGCTGACCAGCCGATCGAGCACGCCGAGCAGCCGCTTCACGTCGTCGAAGTGCAACCCCGTCGTCGGCTCGTCCAGGACGTAGAGCGTGCGTCCGGTGTCGGTCCGCGCGAGCTCCCGCGAGAGCTTCACGCGCTGCGCTTCGCCCCCCGAAAGCGTCGGCGCCGGCTGCCCGAGGTGCACGTAATCGAGCCCGACATCGGCCAGCGTCCGCAGGATCCGCGCGAGCCGCGGGTGCGGGGCGAACAGCTCCAGTGCCTCCGCCACGCTCAGGTCGAGCACCTGGGCGACGTCGAGCCCACGGTAGCGCACGGCGAGGGTCGCCTCGTTGTACCGGCGGCCCGCGCAGACCTCGCAGGGCACGTACACGTCCGGCAAAAAGTGCATCTCGACGCGCTTCACCCCGTCGCCCTCACAGGCTTCGCAGCGGCCGCCCTTCACGTTGAAGCTGAAGCGGCTGGCCGTGAACCCCGCGGCGCGCGCGGCGGGGGTCGCCGCGAAGACGTCGCGCACCAGGTCGAACGCCTTGGTGTAGGTGGCGGGGTTCGAGCGCGGCGTGCGGCCGATGGGGGCCTGGTCGATGTGGATCACCTTGTCGAGCGCGTCCGCCCCCTCCAGCCGCTCGTGCGCCCCCACTGGGCCCTCGGCGCCGTGAAGCCGCCGGGCGAGCGCCGGGTGCAGGATCCCCGCGACGAGCGAGCTCTTGCCGGCACCGGAGACGCCAGTGACGGCGGTGAGCGTGCCCAGGGGGAAGGCGACGTCCACTCCGCGGAGGTTGTGCTCGCGCGCGCCGATGACGCGGAGCCACCCGCTCGCCGCGCGCCGTGACGCGGGCGTCGGGATCCCCTCGCGCCCCGAGAGGTAACGCCCGGTGAGCGAGTCCGCGCGCCGGAGCGCGGCCGGCGATCCGGTGAACACGACCTTGCCGCCGCGGCGCCCGGCGCCCGGGCCGAAGTCGACGACGAAGTCCGCCGACTCGATGGTCTCCGCGTCGTGCTCGACGACGATGACCGTGTTGCCGCCGTCGCGCAGCGCGCGCAAGGTGGCGACGAGGCGGAGGTTGTCGCGCTGGTGTAGGCCGATGGAGGGCTCGTCGAGGACGTAGAGCACACCGCTGAGCTCGCTCCCCAGCTGGCTCGCCAGGCGGATCCGCTGCGCCTCGCCGCCGGAGAGCGAGGCCCCCGCGCGGTCGAGCGTCAGGTAGTCGAGCCCGACCGAGCACAGGAACCCGAGCCGGCCACTCACCTCCTTGAGCACCTCCTCGGCGATGCGCGCGTCCGCTCCGGCGAGGCGCACCGAATCGAAGTGCGCCCTCGCCTCGGCGACGCTCATCGCCAGGACCTCGGTCAGGCCCTGGCCCGCCACCCGCACCGCACGCGACTCGGCGCGCAGGCGAGTCCCACCGCACTCGTGGCAGGAGGCGTCACCGAGGAACTGCTGGTAGTAGCGCCGCATCTCGTCGCTCTTCGTCTCCCGAAAGCGACGGGTCATCGTCGGCACCACGCCCTCGTACTGCATCGGTAGGCTCATCCGGCCGTGGCTGCCCTGCCAGGAGACGCGGAGCCGCCGGTCGCCAGCACCGAAGAGGATCAGCCGCCGGTGCTCCGCGGGCAGCTCACGCCACGGCCGATCGAGGTCGATGCCGTACTCGCGCCGAACCGCGTCGAGCATGCCAAACGTGATCCCACTGCTGCGCTGCATCGTGCTCGCGAGCGGCACCACCGCGCCCTCGCGGAGCGACTTGCTCGAGTCGGGGACCAGGCGGGCGGGATCCATCTCCGCCCGACGTCCGAGCCCGTTGCACGCGGGGCACATCCCCAGCGGGCTGTTGAAGGAGAAGGACTGGGGCCCAAGCGGGGACAGGCCGACACCGCACCGAGTGCAGGTGCGCGACTGGCTCAGTCGGAGCGGCTCTCCGCTCCCGTCCGCGCGCTCCAGCGTGATCTGGCCCTGGCCCTCGCGCAGGGCCGTCTCGAGCGAGTCGCGGAGCCGGCCGCGCTCCGTCGTGGCCGGGTCGAGGCGGTCGACCACGAGCTCGATGGTGTGCGAGCGGCGCCGATCGAGCGCGCCGAGTGCGTCGAGTCGCCGGACCTCGCCGTCGATCCGGACCCGCACGTACCCGCGGGCCCCCAGCTCGGCGAGAAGCTCGCGGAACTCGCCCCGACGACGGGTGACGAGCGGCGCGAGCAGGAGGTGCGGGCCGCGCAGGTCCGCCGCGCGCTGCACCGCCTGGTCGACGGAGAGCGCCGCCACCCGGTCGCCGCACCGCGGGCAATGCTGGACGCCGATCCGCGCGTAGAGCACCCGGAGGTAGTCGTGCACCTCGGTGATGGTGCCGACCGTCGACCGGGGGTTGGCCGAAGCGGCCTTCTGCTCGATGGCGATGGTGGGGCTCAACCCGCGAACGTGATCGTAGGCGGGCTTCTCCATCTGCCCCAGGAACTGCCGCGCGTAGCTGGAGAGCGACTCGACGTAGCGTCGCTGCCCCTCCGCGTAGAGGGTGTCGAAGGCGAGCGACGACTTGCCGGAGCCGCTCACGCCGGTAAACACCACGAGGCGCCCCTTCGGGATCACGAGCTCGGGGACGTCAAGGTTGTGCTGCCGAGCACCCCGGATGACGAGCGTGTCGCGAGTCACGCGGGGACGGTAGCCACCCGCGCGGGCGACCACAATCGCGGCGGCCGCTTCCGCTACGTCGAGCTGGCGCCGAGATCCCGCGCGTAGCCGAGGAGCTCGGCGAATCGCTCGACCACGTACGGGTCGAAGAGGCTGCCCCGAAACTGGGCGAGGACCTCGAAGGCCTCGGCGGGGGTCAGGGTCCGCCGGTAGGGGTTGCGCGGGTTCGCAGTGAGATCGTGGAACGCGTCGACCAGGGTGAGGACGCGGGCGCCGAGCGGGATCTCCTCCCCCTTGAGCCCGATGGGGAAGCCCCTCCCGTCGAAGCGCTCGTACATCGACGCCACCGCGTCGGTGCAGTCGTCGGGCAGCCCGACCTTCGCCAGCCACGACAGCGGGGTGCGCACCAGCTGCTGGGCGCTGATCCGGTGCGGCTGGTACTGGTTGACGCTGAGCAGGGTCAGGTGCGGCTCGGCCGGCTTGCCGACGTCGTGGAGGTTGCCGGCCATCACCAGCGAGAGCACCCCTGCCTGGTCGAGGCCGAGGAGCAGCCCGAGCTCGCGCAGAATGCGCGCGGTTTCGTTCGAGTGGCCGCGGAACTCGCCGCGGGCGCTTTCGAGCAACCCCACCATGACCTCGAGCATCTCGGCCAGGTCGCGGAGGCGCCGGTCGCCGCTCCGCCCCGGCTCGGCCGGGCGGCGAGGCCTCTGGGGGGCGGGCGACGGTGGCGATGCCCCCGGTCGCGCGCCCCCGGGGGGCGGGGGCGCGGACGCCACGATCCCGCCCGTTAGCGGTGAACCGGGGGGCCGCCCCCCCGGGGGCGGCGCCGAGGCGGCGGTCGGGAGGCGCCGCGGGCCGCGTGACGAGGCCAGAGACGCGTAGAGCTCGGGCGCAACCCCAGAGAAGGCCTGGAGCTCGCCGTGGTACCAGCGGGCGATCGCCGCGCGCACGGCGGCCGGGAGGGCGAGGTAGGCGGTGACCCGTCGCACCTTGGTCGCGATGGTCACCTGCTTGACCAGGTCGGGAATGCCCGCCTCGGCGGACGCGACCAGCAGCTCGTCCGCACCGCGATCGTAGCGCACCGGGAAGGCGCCGAGCTTGAGGGCGAGCCGTTCGGGCATCCGGGCGAGGGCGTCCGGGCTCACCTCGAGCTGCGCGAGCTTCGCGCTCGAAATGTACTGGGTCTGGGTCTTCTCGGCCACGAACCGGAGCAGTCGCTTCTCCGAGATGGCGTTCACGCGCACGAGCGCGTCCTCGAGCGGCTCGGAGAGCGCCTGACCGCTCTGGATCGCCTTGGCGAGCTGTTCGGCGGTGATGAGCCCCTCCGCGCAGAGGCGCTCGCCGACCCAGGACTTCGAGAGCATGACGTTACCTCGGCAATACTCCCGGCAGGGGGCGCGCGACGTCAATCGACGTCACGCGCCCAGCGACACCGTGCACAGACAAGGTGAAGATTGGACCTACACCGGCACGCGCTTCCGCGCGTGTTGACGAGTGCACGGCGAAACCGTAACCTTTTCGTCGCACCCTGGGCCCTCCGGCGCACGGGCGTCGCCTCCGCGGCGCTCAGCCACCTCCTCGGACGGGCGCGGTGCTCGGCCGATGCCAGCGCAGGTCATGGAATCGACGCAGTGGTACGTGGCGGTCCGCGGACGGACCGTGGGACCCGTCTCTACCGAGCTACTCTGCCGCGGGCTGCAGAACGGCAAGGTCCCCCGCGACGCCCTCGTGTGCGCACTGGGGGACGCCGAGTGGCAAGCCGTGGCGGCGGTTTCACCGTTCAGCCACGAGGTCTTCGGCGCTCCGCGCCCGCTGCCCTCCGCGCCGCCCCCCCCGCTCGACCCCTTCGCGAGCGCGCGCGCCGTGGCCCCGCGGCGCGACAACGGAGCGGGCTCGGACCGACCGGACGAGTCCGGACGGGAGCCCTCGGGCGCGGAGGGGCTGTCCTGGCCGCCGGTGTCCGGGGTCGTGTCGTCACTGCCACCGTCCCCGAGCCAAGCCAACCTCGTGATGACGACCCGGGCCGAGCCCCGCGGCCCGACCGCGGGTGACAACGGCGCTGGAGCGCCCGCGACAGCGGGAGGCGACACGCCGAGGTTCGCCGTCGACGCGCCGGACGAGGGACTGACGCCCTCGACGTGTGGCGCCGCGACCCCCTCTACCCACTCGGGCCCGAGCCCCTCGGCGCCGCCGACGAGCGCGGTGCGCGGGCCGACGCCGCTGCCCCCGCTCACGGCACCCCCGCCCTCGGTGGGGCCCCAGAGCCCGTCGACGAGCCCCGCGGCGCCGATCGCCCCCGCCGCGTCGCCGGGGCCGTTCGGGCCCGGGGCGACCGCCAGCGCGGGCGCGAACCAAGGCCCCGCCCCCGAACCTGCGGCAGCACACGACGGCCGCGGGAGCGTCGCCGACGTCGACGTGCTGCTCGACAGCTTCGACGATGAGACGCGCCCCCGTTATTTCAATTGGCAGCAGCGCATCGTGGACTTCTTTCGCGATGTGAGCTCGCTGAACCTGCCGGACGAGAGCCTGCTGGTCGGTAGCCTTCCCACGACCATGAGCTCGGTCCTCCTGCAGGAGGACGCGATGTGGAACCTCGCCCTGTGCGTTGCCTTCGGCTCGGACCGCCTCGCCGACGCCGCGGCTGAGGCGTTTTTTCACGCCCAGATCGAGCAGCCCGCGGTCGCCGGGATCGACTGGATGATCCGCACCCTGCTGAGCCGCGGCTTCATGCCATCAGGCATCCCGAGCGAGGCGGGCGAGCACGCCATCTCGGTATTGCGCCGGCACTGCCCGCTCGAGCTCCGGGCGGAGCTCGAGCGAACCCTCTGGGACTGAGCGTTCGAGCCGATCGGAACCGGCGAGGCGAAAGCCCCGCGGGCCCTGGGCCCCCGCCCGAGGCGAGCCCGAAAGAAGGTAGCCCTCACCCTCACCACCAGATCGTCCCGCGGCGGGAACACGCACGCCGTCCCCGCCCTGCCCGGGGCTACGATCTCGAACCGCACTATTCGCCTGCCAGCGCGCAAACCGTTTCACGGAGCCCGCCCGGCGGGCTACCCTAAGCTGGTCTGCTGGGATCCCCTTGGCCGCGCGACACCTCTCCCAGAACCCGCTCCGGCTGCGATCGGTCGATGATGCCGGTGACGCGCCCGTGCCGAGTCACGTGGGGCAGAGCTTGCCGCAACCGCCGCCACACCCGGTCGACCGCGCCCTCGGCGAGGTGCGCTCCAGCGCGACCCCCGACTATCGCGAGGGTGGGATGGTGGCGGAGAAGTACCGCCTCATCCGCAAGGTCGGCGAGGGCGGGATGGGGACCGTGTGGGTCGCCCACAACGAGGCCCTCGACGTCCCGGTGGCGATCAAGTTCATCCGCGCCGGCGAGGATGCGACCCGACACGTGAGCCGCCTGACGCAGGAGGCGCGCGCCGCCGCCAAAATCGGCCACCCGGCAATCCTGCGGGTGTTCGATTTCGGCAAGACGGACGCTGGCGATCCGTTCATCGTGATGGAGCTGCTCCACGGCGAGGACCTCGCCGCGGCCCTCGACCGCCGCGGGTCGCTCAACGAGCGACGCGCCGTGCAGATCCTCTTGCCGATCCTGCACGCCCTCGTCTCGGCGCACGCCAAGGGGATCGTCCACCGGGACCTGAAGCCGGACAACATCTTCCTGGCCGAAACCGACGCCGGACGGATCCAGCCCAAGCTCGTGGACTTCGGGGTGGCTAAGCTGAACCTCCGCGGCTTCGAGCGCCTGACCCAGTCGGGCGCCGTGTTGGGGAGCCCCGCGTACATGTCGCCCGAGCAGGCGCGTGGCCGAGACGTCGACGTGGCGACGGACATCTGGGGCGCGTGCGTGGTCCTCTACGAGATGGTCACCGGATCGCTCCCGTTCGAGGGCGACAACTACAACGCCCTGCTCTGGTCGATCCTCAACGACGAGCCCATCCCAACCAGCACCCAGGCAGGCGGGGACCCCCGCCTGTGGCGCCTCATCCAGCGCGGTCTCGCCAAGGATCCGCGGGCGCGATACGGGTCGATGTTCGAGCTCGGCCGCGAGCTCGCGACCTGGCTCGTCGGGCACGGCGTCTTCGTGGACGTCACCGGCGGATCGCTGCAGTCGACGTGGATCCAGCGGACCGACTCCGGGTACGACGCCCTGGACTCGCTGCCGCCGGCGGAGGAGTCGCCGGTCGGCCTGGCCGAGGGGCCCATGCCGTCCTCACGGGCCGAGGTCGCGACACTCGAGGGGCGCTCGACGCTGCCCGCACCGGCGCCCGTGGCGGCGTTCCAGCCGAGCGCTCGCCGCGCTTGGGTCGTGGGCGCGCTGGTTGGGGGAGCGCTGCTGCTCGGCGCCGTCGCTCTGCTCGCAACTCGCGGCGGAGAGAGCTCGCCCGTGCCCGCGTCCGCCTCCGCGCCCCCCCTGCCCCGCAGCGCCGCGACGGCGCCACTCGAAAACCGCGGCGCGCCGGAGGTGGTCCCCGAGCGCGCGGCTTCGGCCGCGCCCGGTGCGGAGGTGAGCGACCCGACAGCCTCGTCCGCACCGACGAAACCCGCCCCGTCCGCGCGCGCGAGCGTCCGTCGAACGACGCCGACCCCCGCCCCCCAGAAGCCGCCCCGGAAGCTCAAGAACCCGTTCGGCCCCTGATCCGGGGCGGCGGGACGTCACCCCGCCGGAGGCCACATGGTAGGCTGGAGCCCGAACCGAGGCATCCCGGCGTGCGACCCGCCCTCTTCATCGTCCTGCTGGCCACCGCGTTGAGCACCCTCGGCGTGGCCGTGCCCGCCGCCGCGCAAGAGCGCCCCGCGGAGACGGCGAATGTGGAACTCGCTCGTGCCGAGTACGATCTCGGCGCCGAGGCCTACGCGGCGGGCCGCTTCCGCGAGGCGATCACGCACTTCGAGGAGACGAACCGGCTCGTCCCGAACCCCGCGCTCGCCTTCAACATCGCGCTCGCCTACGACTCCATCGGGGAGGTCCCGAGTGCCCTGCGGCACTACCGCGACTACCTCCGTGCACTGCCGAACGCGGAGGACCGAGCGGAAGTGATCGCCTCGATCCGGCGGCTCGAGAAGCGCCTCGTGGAGTGGGGCGTCCAGCAGATCACGGTGATGGTCAAGCCGGCGGGCGCGTCCGTGTGGGTCGACGGCACGCGGGTCGGCGAGGCCCCCTGGACCGGCGAGATCACGCCGGGCGAGCACCACCTCAAGGTGGCAGCGCCGGGGCACGCCTCGGCGTCCCTCGACGTGACACTGATGGGGAGCCGGGCGATGGACGTCACTTTCGAGCTGCAGGTCGCGAGTGAGCAGCCGGGGGAGTCGGGCGCGGCGGCACCCGCGCACCCGCCGACGGCGCCCGCCGACAACGAGGCGCCACCATCCCGCCGAGGGACGAGCACCGCGGACGCGGTCGCGCTGGGTGCCGTCGGTCTGGGTGCCGGCGCGCTGGTGGGCGCGCTCCTGCTCGAACGGTCCCGAGCCGCGGCGGAGGATGACGCGATCGCGGCCTCAACCCAGGTCGCCGCCGCCGCCGAGCTCGACACCATCGAGCAGCGCCGCACGACGGCGCGCGTGACGGCGGGGATCGGCGTCGCGCTCGTCGCCACGGGCGCGGTGATCTTCGCGGTCGATCGGCGCTCCGCCAGGGACCACCGCCGGCACGCGGCTTCGCTCGCGGTCGCGTGCTCCCTCGAGGACTGCGCCGTGACCGTGCGCGGGAGGCTGCCGTGACCTGGCACGCCCGGTGTCTGTTCGGGATCGCCGGGTTGCTCGGCCTGGCGGAGGTGGCTGCTTGCTCGGGCCTGAGCGAGCAGGAGATCCTCGATGGCAAGGACTGCACGGCCACGGGGGATTGCGCCGACGGCTACGTGTGCGACGCCACCTCGGATCGTTGCGTGAAACGCGACCGTTCGACGACCGGCACCGGAGGCGAGAGCGGCGCGGGCGGGGCGAGCGCCGCGGGCGAGGCCTCCACGACGACCGGGGCCGCCTCGGGCGCGAGCGGTGAGGCGACCGGCGGCGGTGCGTCTGCAGGCGCTCCCACCGGCGGTGATGCGTCCGGCGGCGATGCGTCCGGCGGTGATGCGTCCGGCGGTGATGCGTCCGGCGGCGATGCGTCCGGCGGTGATGCGTCCGGCGGTGATGCGTCCGGCGG
>CAYZQO010000075.1:0-21194 GCA_964480725.1 uncultured Polyangiaceae bacterium
GAGACGGGAACGGGCGGGACGGAGACGGGCACGGGCGGGACGGAGACGAGCACGGGCGGGACGGAGACGGGAACGGGCGGGACGGAGACGGGCACGGGCGGGACGGAGACGAGCACGGTTCTGCTGGCGGGTGATGATGTCAATGCCAATGGGCCATTGCAGACAACCGTTGAAGAGAACCTCACTTTCAGTGGGGGTGGTCATATCCTCGTGCGCCCGACGGACCTGACCAATGAGCCGAACACGAAGCATCCGGTTGCTATCTGGGGCCCAGGTGGCGGCACTCCTCCGGGAGACTATCTGATGCTCCTGACCCGCCTGGCTTCTCAGGGGTTCGTCCTCGTGGGGATCAGGGAATCGAGCGGAGGGAGCGAGCTGATGTCAGCCGCGATTGACTGGCTGGAAGAACAGAACGGTGATTCCAGCAGTCCAATGTATGACAAGCTGATCCTTGATCGTGTGGGTGTTTTTGGCCATTCCATGGGTGGGCTCTCTTCTGAAGCGACGGCCCTCGTGGATGGTCGGGTGGCGACGGCCCTCCTGGATAACAGCGGCTCCTTTAGCCATGATCAGCTGGTCAATATGCGAGTGCCAGCGGGTATCATCTATGGCGAGACCGGTCAGGAGAGAGAGAACGCAGAAGGGGACTACAATAACCCGGGAAACCAGGGCCCATGCTGGCTGGCCATGATGGCCGGTGGCGGTCATGGCTCTGGCCCCTGGGATGGTGCGGCTGCCAACGTGGCCTGGATGCGTTGGCACATCGGGGGCGAGAACTCGCGCAAGGACGCCTTCCTTGGCGATGGTGGCGACTACAACAACAGCGGGATCTGGACGACTCAGTTCAAGAACTGGGACGGCTGGAAGAACTGGAACGAGTAGATGAGCGGGTGGCGTTAGCGGAGGACACTACTCCGCGTTGCCCCAGCAGCGCATGGCCCCGCTGCTTGTGGTGAAGCAGGTGTTGTCGCCGGCGGCGAGCAGGGCGATGCGGTCAGCGTCGGGGATCTCGACCGGAGACGGAGTGCCCCGCATCATCCCGTCGCCCCAGCAGAGGAGCTGGCCTTCGGGCGAGACGTAGCAGAGATGGTAGAAGCCCGCTTCGAGGAGCCGAGGGCGAACGTCGGTCCCCATGTCCAGCGGCACGGCGCTGCTGACGTAGGCGTCGGTCTCCAGCTTCTCGGTCCCGACGTTCACGCCCCAGCAGTAGACGCGAGCGGTCGCTGTCAGGACGCACGTGCGCGACCAGCCGGAGCTGACCGCGACCGCCGGTTCGGGCAGCCCGAGGACTGCCCCGGCCGTTTCGCCCAACGCGCTGCGATTGCCGCGGCCGAGCGCTCCATAGGAGTTGTCCCCCCAGCAGACGACGGAGCCGACGCGCCGCAGGACGCACGCATGACTGGGACCGACGGCGATGGACACACCGTCCTCGACGCCGGGCACGAGCCGCGGTTCGGTGACGTCCAGATCGTCGCTAGCGCTGACGCCGCAGCGCCTTTCCGCATTGTACCCCCAGCAGGCGACGCGGCCCTGCCGCGTGAGCGCGCAAGCGAACATGACGCCAGCGCCGATGGTGCTCTGCCCCGGGGCTGGAAGGCCCCATCGCTCGCTCCCGCTGGTGACGGTCACCGGCAGCTCCGCCACCACCACCTCGCCCGTCACGCCGCCATCGCTTGGTTCGACCCCCCCCTGCGCGGCGCCGCTCGACGCGCTGCCTGCCGGAGAATCCACCGGCGATCCGGCGGATGACGACGAGTCGCCGCCGCCCGCGCCCCCGTTCGACGGGCCGCTCGCGGTCGGCTCCTCCTCCGCCTGCGCGGGCTCGTCGAGCAAGGGCTGCTCCACGCAGCCCGCGAAGAGCATGGGCACGAAGCACACCGCTGGCTTCCCCCACCGAGCCACGACTGAAGCGTAGCGGTCGCTCGCGGTGGAGTCCAGGAGCGCAGCGTGGTCGAGCGCCGCCGGGGTGCGAGCGGGTGCATGGATGCCGCTGTGACCTGGCCCAGAGCGCAGGGGGCAGCGCCACCCGCGCCGCCGGCGGTCTTGGCGGTGTCGGTCGCGGACCGGTGCGTGAAACACCGCCAGCAGCCGCTCGAGCCCGTCGTTGGTAGCGCGACGGCTGCCGCTCGGCGCGCGGAGGTCGCGGAGCAGCCTGCGAAGCACGCGTGGTTGCTAGCGACGCTCGCCGGGCCGTCCGCGGAGCTCGCACGCGCGGCCGCGAAGGTCGCAGGATCGTCCGCGAAGGTCGGAGGGCCGCTGGACAGGGCGCCGGCAGGGGCGGCAGGCCCTTGCGGGCCCGCGGCGAACCGGCGCAGGGCGGGCGCGGAGCTTGCGGCCCGGCGCGCGCCCGCGCGGGGCGTCGGGCGCGGGCGATCCTTTTTCAGCAACCGGGCTTGGGGTGCGGCCGACGGAGGGGGTGCAAGGGCGATCGGGCCCCTGCGGCAACCTCGCGGGAGGCTCCTCTCGCGAGCCCACGAAAACATCCACGACCAAAACCCAATGGAGAAACCATGAAACTCACTGAATACGAGAAGCGGATCCTCGCCTCCCTGCCGGACAAGGCGCTCACCTTCCTGCGCACGGTGGCGATCAAGGGGGAGATCCGGGCGGAGCTCTACCGGGCGGGCTACACGTCCGCGGAGCAGGCCCTCGGCTGGCGGCTGGTGAGCCAGGCGACGGGAGGGCTGCCCGGGGCGGGACCCCTCGCCGACGATCTGGCGGCGCGGGCCGCCATCGCCGAACTCGACGCTTGGGACGAGCCGGGCCTGCAGCGGATCCGGGCCGCCCTCGAGCGACTGCACCCCGAGCAGCGAGCCTTCGTGTTCGCGGGGCTCGAGTCGGCGAGCGGGGCGGGCTCCGTGCTCGTGGTGGCGACGCTGCTCGAGCGGCTCGACCAGCTCGAGTCCGGCCCCGATCGCGCCGCCACCCGCGACGCGGACCGGGCGGCGCTCGCCACCCTCGCGGCGCGGGGCATCACGGCCGAGTTGCGCGAGCACCTCCGGGACCTGGTGCGGATCGCGCAGGCGGCGGAGGCGCCGTCGCCCGCGCCGAGCACGTCCGCCGCTGAGCGCGAGGCGGCCCTGATCGAGCTGCGCGCCTGGTACCAGGACTGGTCGCAGACGGCGCGCGCGGTGATCCACCGGCGCGACCACCGGGTGATGCTCGGGCTGTCGCGGCGGCGCGCGCCCGCCAGCGACGACGACACCCTCGACGACATCGTGCCCATCGGCGTGCCGGCGGTCGCGCCGGCGCTCGACGCCGCGCCGGCGACCAGCGCGCTGCCGGCGGTGCCCGGACCCGCCGCGGGCGTCACGCCGTGAGGGAGACCCCCCATGGCCAGGAAAAGGGAGGACGATCATGGTTCGGCACCGCATCGCGGCGCTGCTCGACCCGCCCCCGGAGCGGGCGCTCCAGGAGCTCCCGGCGCGCGCGGTCACGTTCCTGCGGATCGCGGGTGGGCAGGCGCCGATCCGTGCGCGCCTGGTCGCCGCCGGTTACGGGCCGGAGGAGCACGAGGAGGGACGCCGTCTTCTGCTCGCCGCCTGCCCTTTCTGCGCTGGCGGCGCCGATCCGGGCGAGGATTTGCGCGCGCGCGCCGCCGCCGCCGAGATCGAGCGCTGGGTGCCGGCGCAATGGCCGCGGCTCCGCGCGGCCGTCGAGCACCGGCACCCGGAGTCGGTCGCGGTGCTCGACGAGCTGGCGGCGGCGCCCGGCGCCCGCGCGCTGCTGCTGATGGCCGCGCTGCTCGCGCGACTCGACGCGCTGGAGGAGGAGCCGCGCGGCCGCGCGCTGCTCGCGACCCTGGCGCGGCGCGGTCTCGATCGGGCGGAGCGCGCGCGCCTCGGCGCGCTGGTGCGGGCCGCGCAGGGGCTCACCGCCGCGGACGCCGCCGCGGAGCTCGCCGCCAGCTCGACCGAGGGCGGCCCCGCGCCGGCCACCGACGCGGGCGACGACGCCGCGGCGCTCCGCGCCCTGCACGCGTGGTACCGCGATTGGGCGACGACGGCGCGGGCGGTGATCGCGCGCCGCGACTGGCTCATCCGCCTCGGTGTGGTGGACCGCCGGCGCGCGGCCGCGCCGGCGGGGGGAGCGCCGGGGTGAGCCGCGCGCTCGGGTCGCGTGGCGGCGTCGCGGTTGGGGCGGCCGCGACGCCGTCGGCCCTCACGCGGCGGGGCAGGGGCGTTCGGCGTCGCCCAGGGCGTGCGCCGCGCGCCACTCCGCTCGCGCCAACGGCAGGAGCACCAGCGCCCCGGCGCCGAGCAGCGCGCCGGCGACTAGGAACGTCGTCGGGTAGCCCGCCGCACCCGCGAGCAGCCCGAGCGCCGCTACGCTGACGGAGCGCCCGAGCGAGTAGGCGCCGTAGTAGTACGCCATCGTCGAGCCGCTCTTGGCCGGGGGCGCGCTCGCCACGGCGAGCGCGTTGAGCGACGGGTAGGTGACCCCGTGCGTGAGCCCGAGCGCCACCCCGACCAGTGGGAGCGCGATCGGGGTGAGCCACGCCGCGCCGGCCACCGCCGCCGCGTAGGCGAAGAGCCCTGCGAGCGACACCCGCGCGCGCCCGTGGCGGTCGGCGAGGCTGCCGAAGCCGAGGCGCACGACGATCGCCGCCGCCGTGTAGCCGAGGAAGAAGGCGCTCACGCGGTGGGCCCCGAGCGCGAGAGCGTAGGGCACCACGAAGGTGAAGAGCGTGCCCAGGCCGACGCCGGTCAGCGCCGCCGCCAGGAGCACGCGCGCGCGCTCACCCCCGGGGCGAGCCCGGACCGAGCCGGTCGGCGGGGTCGCCGCGGCGGGGGCCGTCGCGACGGGGGCCGGTTCGCCCCGAGTCCCGACCGCCCCGAGGATCGCCGCCACCAGCGCCCCCAGCGCCGCTAGGACGAAGACCGCGTCCCAGCCCCACCGATCGGCGACCGGCTCCAGCGTGACGGGCGCGATGGCGTTGGTGGACAGCGTGGCGAGGCCCCAGATGCCGAGGGCCTGGCCGAGCCGCGCCGGGGGGGCCAGATCGGTGGCGAGGGTGCCGCCCGCGTTGAACACCAGCACGAAGGCCACCCCCAGCAGCAGCGACAGGGCGATCAGCAGCGCGCCGACCTGGGTCACCGCGAGGAAGCCGAGCGCGGTCACCGCGCCGAGCAGGGCTCCGCCCACCATCAGCGGGCCGCGCCGCTGCCGATCGAGCGCGCGCGCCACCCAGGGGACCACCAGGATCCCGCCGGCGACGTAGGCGGACATCACCCAGCCGATGGCGCCCGGTCCAGCGTGGAGCTCGCGCGCGAGGTACTTCGGCAGCAAGAGGAACGCCGAGTAGACGCAGCCGTAGGTGGCCTGCGTCGCCAGCAGTAGGACGAACCGAGGCGTGAAGAGCGGCGCCGCGGGGACGGCCACCGCGCCGCGGCGGGACGGCATGGGGGGGGTGTTCGATGGGGTGGGGGACATGGGGTGTCTCGCGGGGCTCGCGGGACGGGAGGGTGCCCAAATACCAAGAAACCCTCGCCGCCCCGGGGGCGGTGAGGGTCTGCGTTCGGTCGATCGGCGCGCAGGACCTCAGCCGCCCAATGGGGGCGGAAGGCGGGTCCACTTGATGCCGGTCATGCGCGTCACGGGGACGGGACGTTAGCAGCCGCGGGACAGGCGGTCAAACGCGCGCTCGAGGGGGCGGGGGCGGGACGCGGCGCTGAAGGACCCGCTCGAGTCGCGGGCGCCCGAGCTCATCACGGCCATCCGGGACGTCTACTCGATCGGGCTCGTCGGCGGGATCGGTACGGCGTTCTCGGGGCTCGCCCGCGGGGAGCTCGCGGAGCTGACCAAGCTCATCCACCACGCGCGGGAGAATTGGCTCGACCTCGTTCGGCGCGAGGCCACCGCGCTCGGCGCCGGGCGGGTCGTCGGCAACAAGCTGACGATCCGCGAGCTCAACCGGGGGATGATCGAGCTCATCGCGACCGGCACCGCGCCCCGTCGCCTGGAGGCGATCGAGTCGGCGTCGCCCAAGCTCATTCCGCAGGCGATCATCCGCGACGACGAGTCGCTGACGCTCGGAGGCGGGGGCCTCGCCGACGACGCTCCGGCGTTTCTTCGTCGAGCAAGGCGCGGCCAAGCTCAAGGGCAACCTGCTCATGATCGGCCGGTTCGAAACCGAGATCGAGCACATCTTTGGCCTCTCCGACGACGAGCACTTCGACCTCGCCTGGCAGGTTGGCAAGTACGAGGGGAGGCTGCCCCGAGGGCACCTGCCCCTCGCGGCGCTGGTCATGGGCGATCTCTTGACCGTGGACGTGTCGAGTCCACCCGTCCACCTGTGGATCCACGACCAGCACGACGAGTACCAGCTCCGACGGCGGCGCCGGCCGTTGCCGGTGGTCGTCGAGCACTTCGACCAGCTGCTCGGGGCGCTCGCCCCGGCGCCGGTGGTCGAGCGCGATCCGTCCGCGAAGTCCTGGACCAAGCCGGGGTTCCTGGAGAAGCTCCGGGAGCAGGGGCTCCTCGTTGCCGACCACCCCCGCGGGTCAGGCCCCAAGGGGGAGCGGTAGACGCCCTCGAGTGCGACGGCGCGCGGGACGCGGGTGCTGCCAGCTTCGCTAGCCGGCCGCGACCAGGCGTCCTGGTCCTTCCGCCCTTCGACGGGAGCGCTCGCGACCGGGCGCGCAATGCGGCGGCGCCGGTCCGGGCAGCGCGCGCCGATGGAGCCGCCGCGGGCGATTCCCGGTGTAGAATGGCCGCGCATGACCCAGTACCTGCGCCTCGACGGCAAGTACATCGTGGGCACCGCGCGCAGGCTCGCGAGCCGCGTCGAGGAGCGCTTCCCCAACCGCCACTTGAGCGCGATCGGCCGCGATCTCGTCACGCTGACCGAATCCACCTGCCGGCTCTCCCACGAGCTCGCGCACCCCTGGTGGGGGATCCGCGTCGTGTGCTGCACCGGGCTGCTACTGCTCTTCGGCGCGGTGGTCGGCGTCCTGGCCAGCATCGACCTCAACCTCGCCCCCAGCGGGGCGTGGGCGTGGATGGCCGCCCTCGAGTCCGCCATCAATGATCTGGTGTTCATCGGCATCGCGGCCTGGTTCTTCTTCTCCGTCGAGGAGCGGCTCAAGCGCCGGCGCGCGCTGCACTTCCTGCATGCCCTGCGCGCGCTGGCGCACCTCATCGACATGCACCAGCTGACGAAAGATCCCGAGCGCGCCGTCGCCCCGACGCTGGACACCAAGTCGTCACCCCAGCGCGGGCTGACCCCGTTCGAGCTCTCCCGCTACCTCGACTACTGCACCGAGATGCTGGCCTTGGTGGGGAAGCTCTCGGCGCTCCTCGTCCAGGATTTCCCGGATCCCGTGGTGCTGGCCTCCGTCAACGATCTCGAGAGCCTCACCTCGGGCCTCTCGCGCAAGATCTGGCAGAAGATCGACATCGTTTGCCGCCTTGCCCCCCTCAACCCGACGCCGCTGGCCGTCGAGGGGATCGTCGGCGAGGTCTAGCGGAGGAGCCACGATTCGTGGCGATGGTCGGAGCTTCGCCACGACCTCATCGCTCCGCACAGCGATGCAAGACGAGCTGGACGGCAGCGCCGAGGCCAAGCTCGACTCGCACGCCCGCGAGGGCGTAGCCGCCAGGGATCTTCTCGATGGTGTCGTAATAGTCCCTGACGTCAGGGGCGTCGTACATCTCGACCGGGCCAGGTTCCCCGGCCACGACGTGGTGAAGCTCGGCGTGGTCGTTGACGTCGACGAGCGCGGCGACGTCGCCACCGTGCTCGACCAGATCGGGGACGTCGTAGCTCCGCGTTTCGATGGGGTGGGACGACTGACCCTCGTGGCCGGAAGGCTCGCGCCGCCACACGACGAGCAGGTCCGATTCGTCGAAGTCGTCACGGGTGTCCAGCCAGGACAGGAGCAGGCTGCCGTCATCACCGGCCACGAGCGGCAGGGAGGGGAATCCGCCCTGGAGATCCTGCCGGAAGGTCGCAAGCTGAGCCTGACTGGCGATGGTGACACCGTCCGTCTCGATCTGGTCGAGGTGCACGTGACGATCGCCCGACGCGATCTCCGCCCAGGCCACGGCCCAGCCCGCCGCGGTGGGCAGTACGGAGCGGGGTTCGACGATGGCGTTTTCGGTGGCGAGGGGGAGGACGGTGAGTCGGCTGCCGTCGAGGGAGAAGGTGGCCAAGTGCACGACCCCGTGGTTGCCAATGAGCTCTCCCGATGCTGCCACGTAGGCGACCGCGAGCCGATCACCGGCAACGGCAGCCGCGATCCAGACGTCGCCGCTCGTCCCGACATCGAGCTCGACGAACGTCTCCGTGACGAGCTCCCCCTCGGCGTTCAAAGCACGGAGCTCGAGCTGTCCCGCGCCGGCGTGAAGCAAGAGAAAGCCCGTCTCGGTCGCCAGTAGCTGGGATTGCCGACGACCCGGCAGGTGGACGACGCCCAGCGGCTCCCCGTCGAGGTCGTGGCGGTACAAGCGCGCCCCCGCATCGACATTCGTGATCGCCAAGAGCACGAGCTCATCCTCGCGAACGAGCAAGCTCGGGACCCTGGTGTCGTGGGGCAACTCCCGATCCACGACGACCTCGAGCGTCTCGGGCAGGCAGGTCTCACCGCCCCCTCCCCCTCGCCCCGAGGCGCCCGCAGCGGCGCCCCCCGCGACCCCGATAGGCTCTCCGGCCGCGGCGCCTCGTCCTCCCGCGTCGAGGCCCCCCCCGGCGCCCCCCCGATCTGCGCCGGGCAGCGCGCCAGCTCCACCACTGGACGTACCTCCCGCGCTGGCGACACGCCCGCCCCCCGACGGCGCGCCTCCCGATGGTGCGCCTCCCGATGGCGCCCCTCCCGATGGCGCGCCGCCCGAAGTCGCGCCTCCCGATGGCGCGCCGCCCGACGGCGCCCCTCCCGACGGCGCCCCTCCCGACGGCGCCCCTCCCGAAGCCGACGAGGGGTTGGGCACATCTTCCGTGTCCGGGGCTCCCCCAGAAGCCGAATCCGTTCGCGTCGTCGCGTCGGCGGCGAAGTCATCGAGGGTCGTACGACCTCCGCACGACAGGCTCGCTCCGAGCGTCAGCGCTACCAGCGGTCGAGTGGCCCTCATCCTGTCGTCAACTCTAGCAGGGGCGAGCCCTCGAGCTGAGGCTCCCCGAACCCGACGGGAAGCGGAAGGTCCGCCGCAAGTCTCGGCTGCCGACGGCGCTTCGTTCCACGCCTCCTCTTTCGCCAGCGAAGCTGGATCCGGCGGCTGTCATCCTGGCTTTCCGGTCTAGCGACGACGCTACCGCGCGCGAGCCGGAGGCCCAAGGGCCACCGTAGCCAGGCCGCACGAAGGCCGCCTTCCTAGTCGTAGAACCGCACGTCGTCGAGCCAGAGGTCGAAGGCCACGCCGGCGTCAGCGTGGAGCTGCACCGCGAGCACGGTCGTCGGAGAAAAGCCATTCGGCGGGACGGTGCCCCAGCCTTGCTGCGTCAAGGTCGAGAAGGGCACCGAGTACTCTCGCCAGGCCTCGGTGAGGTCGAGGGCGGCACCGAAGGCGTCGCTGCAGTTCTCCGCGCACTCGCCGCCGGGCTCGGTGTCGGGGGCGATGTCCGCGGTGACGAGCTTGAGGCGCAGGGACACCGTGCCCGTGCCGGCCCGTGCCCACAGCACGATCCCGGTGTAGGGCGAGACGTCGTAGGGGAGCCGGGTGGACGAATCGGGTGAGTTCAGGTTGAACCCGACCCCGGCGCCCCAGGCCGCGAACCCGTCGTTCGCCACCACGTGGACGCCGAGCAGGCTCCCGTCGCGAGCGGCTGGGAGCGAGACGGGGACGACCCTCGCGGTCGTGTCGCGCGGCGTGTCGGGGGTGATGACCCCGTCCGCGGAGCCGTCGTGGAACACGTACCAGAGGCCCTCGCCGTTCGAGAGCTCAATGGCGTTGTTTGCCTCGTCGAGCAGGTCGATGACGGTGATTCCGGCGGGCAGCCCGCCGGTCTCCGCGCCGCCGCTGGAGGAGCCACCGCTCGCCAGGCCGCCGGTGGGCGCGCCGCCTGTGGCCTCCCCACCCGTGCTGACGCCGCCGGTCTGCTGGCCACCGCTGGGCGCGCCGCCCGTTCCCGCACCGCCCGCCGGCGTGGCGCTGCCGGCCATGCCTCCGTCGGGTGGCCCGCCCGCGGCAGCGCCGCCGTACGGCGCCCCCGCGAGCGGGGCGGCCCCCGCCACGCCGGCGGCACCGCCGTCGGTACCTCCGCTGGTTTCGGCGCCGCCGCTGCTGGCACCACCGGTTGCCAGGCCGCCGGGGCTGTCCCCGCCCGTCGACAGGCCGCCGCTCCCGGTGCCGCCGCTCGCGCCTCCGGTCCCTCCCGCGGCCGTCTCCCCCGTCGCGCCGCCCGTGCTGGCACCCCCAACTGCCAGACCTCCGGTCGATGTGCCTCCGGTCCCGCTGGCGCTGCCTGCGCTCGAGTCGCCGCCGGACGGCAAGGCGCCGCCCGAGCCATCCCGTGAGCCCCCGTTGCCGACCCCTCCGAGCCCACTGCCCGAGCCGCTCCCCGAGGTCCCTCCATCGGCCTCGGTCCGGTCGCCGGTGCCGCCGCTGTCGGCGAGGGTCTGGCCCGACCCGCGGAGCAGCTCGGGCGTGTAGACGTCGCAAGCCGTGAACGCCCCCGTCAGGACGAGCAGCAGGGCCACCTGGAGTGTGGAGCGGCGATCCATGAGCGCGCACCGACGCCGCGGACGTCCCGAGCGTCGATCAATTCTAGCGCAAGCAGTGTCAGTCTGGGACCGGTTCCCGTTCCGGCGCGACCGGCCACCGGGGGGACCGAGGTGGACGCGACACTGCCGACGTCGAAGCGCGCCCAGCGCCAAGCAGAAACCGCGTGCGGCGCGCCCCCGCTCTCTCCCCACGGGCAATGTCGGGCTGGCGACCTGGCGATCTCGCCGCGCCCGCTTCGGGTGCGCCCCTCTCGTCCGAGGTGCGACGGGCACCGACAAAGTGGGTCGCGGCGCGTTCGGCGTGGAGGCACGGATCCAGGTCGGGCGGGTCCGCTCGAGCCGCTCGGGGTTCGACCGCCGTCCGCCCTCGCGCTTCGCTCAGAGGGCCAAGTGGCGGAAGACGCGGCTGCGGACGTCCATGCTATCGCACTCCCCGGCCGACGACGCCCGCCTCTGCGCCGACGGTTCGGCGCGCTCGACCTCGCCAGCGGAGTCTGTCGCGGTGCCGCTACGCCGAGCGCCGGTCCCCCGCCTTCCTTCGCGTGGGGGGCTCGACGAGGCCCTCGCGGTGGCGACGTCGCTTCTGGCGGAACATCGACCCATCCGCGCGCTTCAGGGCGAGGTGCGGCGCCTCCTCGGGGCGCAGCTGCGCCACTCCGAAGGAGAACGAGAGCCCCTCCGCCGCGGACTCCCGCTCGAAGCGATCCCGCAAACGAGCGGCCACCCGACGCGCCGTCGGCGGGGCAACGCCGTGCAGCACCAGGGCGAACTCATCGCCACCCAGGCGCCCGACCAGATCCCCCTGGCGCAGCGTCGCGCGGGCCACCCGCGCGAATCGACGCAACACCGCGTCCCCGGCCTGGTGCCCGAGCGTGTCGTTGACCCGCTTGAACCCGTCCAGATCAATCATCACGACGCAGCCGCCGCGGAATGGACGCTGCTGCCTCGCCTGTTCGAGCGCGCGCTGCAGCTCCGCCCGTCGCGGCAGACCGGTCAGCCCATCATGGCGGCTCCTCGTGACGACGGTCGAGAGCGTCGCGCGAGACACGACGAGCGGGTGAATCGGGCGCTCCTCCAGCTGGTGGAGGTAGAGCCAGTCGATGGCGGCGGCACGCAGCGGCATGGCGCGTCCTACCTGGCGGCTCAGGTCGTCCCGGTGCGCCACCAGCTGCCGCCACAGCTGCCGAGCCGCGTCCTCCTCGAGATCGTCACCGGAACCGAGCAGGGCCTTCACGAGGAAGGCATGGGGGCAACGGGTGGCGGCACGGACGCTCTCGACCAGTCTTCCGAGCTCGCGCCTGGAGCGCGTCTGCCGGAAGGGGTCCTCCTCGATCAGGTGCAGGAGATCGAGCTCACCGCTCGGCGGCACCCGGAACGCCCCCGCGTCTCCGCGACGAGACGGCGGCTCCTCGGTCCGGGCGAGAGGCTCCGTCTTGCGTCGTACCATGACTCCGGACCGCCCCGTTCGCCGCTATCGGGCCCGATCGATGGCGGACTCGGCTTCGCGCTGCAGCGCGGTGAAGCGCTCGACCCAGTCGAGCACAGCGAGGAACTCCGGTGCGCTGATGGACCAGACCCCGGCCAGCCAGCGGACGATCTCGAGCTCTTCGGGCGAGAGCTCGCGGTCGATCCGCGCGAGCCTTACCAGCTCGAACAGCGAGGCCAGTCGAGCCCGCGGATGCACGATGCGAGCGGCCAGCTGCTCGAAGGGCTCCGTGGGCGTGAGCTCCTCGACCCCGAGCGAGAGCTCGCCGAGCATGTTGTACACGGTCCGCGCCTCGCGGGCGCTCACGTCCCCCAAATGGAGCAGGTAGTGCGCGAGCCCCGCGAAGGCGCGCTGGGCGTCGGGGTCGAGGATGCGGTGGAGAAACACGGGGCGGAGCGTAGCAGTAGGAGACGCCCGAGCCAGACTCGCGATCGCCGTCCGATGTACAATGGCCGCGCGACGCTGACATCGTCGACCCCGGCAATCGACCGTCTCGTCCGTGGGCCTTTCGAATGAAGTGTGCCCGGGGCTGGGCGCCGCCGAGCGGCGAGCGGGGCGCTACGTCCCGGTCGACTCGCGGCCGCCGTCCCGCGCGGCGACCAGGAACTCTAGCTCGGCGAGGAGCGCCTCGACGCGCGCCATGGGGGCGCCGGCGGCGCGCGCCCGGGCCACGGGCACGGCGTACATCGCTGCCAGCTCGAGCGGGCGGCCGGCGTCGAAGTCGAGGCGCATGCTCGGCAGGTAGGGCCGCATGGTATCGGTGCCCGCCAGCATCTCGTTCACGAAGGCGTCACCGATCGGGTGGCCCTCGGCGGCGCTCGCGGCGGTGACCTCGCGCATCATCGCCGCGATGAGCGCGCGCACGGGCGGCGACGCCATCAGCGCACCCGTGTCGGCGCGGAGCAAGACGGAGAGGCCGTTGTAGGGGACGTTCCACACCAGCTTCCGCCAGCGCGCCGCGAGCCAGTCCGGCTCCAGGGTGACCGGGACGCCGGCGCCCTCGAGCGCGGCGCCCAGCCGCTCCATGACGGGGGTGATCCCGGCGGCGGCGCGGCCCGGGGCGAAGGCCCCGAGGCGGATGGAGCCATAGTCGAGGTGCCGGACGTGACCGGGCCCTACCTTGCTCACGCACACGAAGGCGAGCCCCGCCAGCACCGCGCCGACGCCAGGGAGCGCGGCGGCCCGCTCCTCCTCGCCGAGGCCGTTCTGGAGCAGGACCACCGTGCCCCCGGGCACCAGCACGCGCGGCAGGATCGCCGGCAGCGCCGCGTTGGCCGTGGTCTTGAGCGCGACCAGCGCGATCTCGGCGGGGCGCACGGCCGCGGGATCGGCGTGGGCCTCGACGCGCGGGAGCGCGAAGTCGCCGGCCACGGACTCCACCCGGAGCCCGTGGTGCGCGAGGTGCTCGTGGTCGCTGCGCGCCAGGAACTGCACGTCGTGGCCGGCGCGCGCGAGCCGCGCGCCGAAGTAGCCGCCGACGGCCCCGGCGCCGACGACGACGATGCGCAGCGGGGTCACTTGACGCAGACGCCGTCCTTGGCCGTGCAGCGCTTGTCCTTGGTGCAGACGGTCGAGCCGCGGCAGTCGGCGGTGGTGTGCGCGACGCAGGCGCCGTCGACGGCGGAGCAGAGCCCCTCGAGCTTGCAGCGGGAGGACTTCTTGCAGTCCCCGTTGTCGGTGGCGGAGCAGCCGCCGTCCTTCACCCCGCACTTGCCGTTGCTGGAGCAGATCACGCTCTCCATGCAGAGCTCCTTGGTCGCCACGCATCGGCCGCCCTCAGCGACGCAGCGGCCCTCGTTCTTGCAGAGCAGCGAACCGTTGCACTCCTCATTCTTGCCGGCGACGCAGGCGCCGTCCTTGGCCGTGCAGCGGCCCTCCTTGCGGCAGGGGCTCTCCGCCTCGGGCTTGTCCTCGGTGGTGCCGCGGCAGTGGTACTCCGACAGCGCCGTGCACTTCCCGTCCTTCTTGACGCACAGGCCGTCGTCCTTGCACTCCTTGCCACAGTCGCCGTGGAAGGCCTTGGCGAGGTTGGCACAGGTGCCCTGGTCGGCGTCGCACATGCCGAGCTTGGTGCAGGCGTCGGACCCCTTGCAGTCCTCCGCCGAGCCGACGGTGCAGGCCTTCTCCTTGGCCGTGCACTTGCCCTCGGCCTTGCACGCCTTGCTCCCCTTGCAGTCGTCGTTCGAGGCGGCGAGGCAGACGCCGTTCTCGGACGCCGTGCACTTGCCGTGGTCGGTGCACTCCGCGCTCTGCTTGCACTTGGCGTTCGGGTCGCAGCCGCCGAGCACCGTCATGAGCCACGCCGCCGCCACCAACGCTCCGAATCGCTGCCGAGTCTCCATGCTGACCTCTCTCCCTCGTCTGCGCGCCGCGTCCGCCCGGGGGCGCGCGCGTGGCCGGATGGTAGCCGGAACCTCGCGCGCAGGGCCAGCCCGACGGGGTCGCCGTGCCGATCCGCGCGCGCTCACGACTTGGGTGGGCGCGCCGGCCCCCCGCCGTCGCTCGCCAGGAGCTCGGCGAGGGCCTCGTCGGCGCGCGCCCGCGGTGCTGCGGAGGGTGGCGGCGGCGGCGCCTGGCGCGCGTTCGGAGGCGGCGGCGGCGCAGACGGTCGCGCGGGAGGCGCGTCCTCCGGGGCCGCGTCGGACTCGCCCCAATCGAGCTCCGGCTCGCTCCCGGGCGCGCCGGCCTTCGTCACCGTGGGCGGCGGGGGCGGGGCATCGGTGGCTGCCGGGATCGGTGCGCTCGTGCCGGCGGGCTCTGGCGGCGGTGGCGGTGGCGCCGAGGATGGCCGCGCGGGTGGCGGCGGAAAGGACGGCGGCGGTGGCGGTGGCACGATCGACGAGCGTGGCGGCGGTGGGGGCGGGGTCACGCGCAGCGAGGGCGCGGGTGGCGGCGGCGGTGTGATGTGCGGCGGCGGCGCGGACGACGAGTGCGGCGGCGGTGGGGGTGGGGTCGCGCGCAGCGAGGGCGCGGGTGGCGGCGTGAGGCGCGCCTTCGTGGGGGCGGGCTCTGCGGTCGCGCGGGCCTCCTCCCGGGCGGGCTCGGGCGCCGGCTGCTCCGGCTCTCCGGGCTCTTCCGGCGGTGGCGCCTCCGGCGCCGCGGGCCCCAGGAACAGCTCGCGCAGTTCGAACGCCAGGTCGCTGGCGAAGTAGCGCCGCAGCTCGTCCTCGGTGCCGCCGTGCTGCTCCGGGGGGAAGCACTCGAGCGCGGAGAGCGCGGCGGCGACGTCGTCGGCGAGGATGAGCGCCAACCGGGTGGCGCTCCCGTGGGTGTCCTGGATCCACGCGCCGAGCGTCGCGGCGTCGAGCGCGGCGGCCGCGCGCGCCGCCTCACCGAGCGCGGGCAGGTTCCCCTCCGCCACGAAGCGGCGGAGCAGCCGCGCGATCCGGACGTCAGCGGCGAAGGAGAGCTCGTCGCTGGTGTCGGCCGCGCGCACCGCCGCAGCGATGAGCTCCTCGATCCCCGCCGCGTCGAGCGCCAGCAGCGCCTGCCGCCGGCGCGCCAGTGGGATCAACGCCTTGGCGAGGAGGAAGCGCTGTGCCCCCTCGGGTTGGCTCGGCAGCGACGCTGGGAGCACGAGGCTTGGCGGGTTGGTGAAGGCGAAGCGCAAAAGTGGCTCCTCGTCCTTGGCGAGGTACAGGTGGAAGCTGCCGGCGCCGAGCGCGGCGGCGACGCCATCCGCGGCAGCGCGGAGCGGGTGCTCGCCGCGGGCGCCGAGGCGATCGGAGCTGTCGAGGCCGAGTTCGCGCAGCCGGGAGACGTGGATCCGCCCCAGGGTTTCGGCGACGGCCTGGTGGAAGGCGTCGAGGGTGGCGAACTCCGGGCCGTGGACCGACACCAGTCGCTCCCAACTCGACACTGGCGGCGCGTCCGTGCGCAGGGCGCGCCGCGCCCGTGCGCCGACTCGCTCGAGCTCCGTCGGCGAGGCCCCGCCGGCGCTGGCGAGGCAGGAGAGGGCCACCGACGACGGCCGGGGCGGGGTCATGGCGGCGAAGGCGCGCGCCAGCCCGCGCCAGGCCCCCGCGTGCCGGGGCGACGCGGCGAGCACGCCGCGATAGCGCTCGAGCGCGTCCGGAAGGGCACCCTCCCGCTCGAGCTGCCGGCCCAGGGCCATCGCAAGCCCGAGGTCGTCCGGGCGGGCAGCGACCGCGCGCTCGAGCAGGGCTCGCGCGCCCGCGGCGTCCGCGAGCGGGTCGGCGAGGCACTCCGCCGCGCGCGCCCAGGCGAGCCCGGCGTCGCGCGCATCCGGGTGGTCCGTCGCGTAGTCCTGAAGCCCGCGCACGAGCGCTCGGTGCCCGCTCCGCTGCAGGACCTCGTCACCCGCGACCAGATCCCGGAGCGTGGCCACGGCCGAGGAGCCCGGTCCCTCGACAGCGACCATCCGGGCGCAGGCCTCCGCCGCCTCCTGGTTGCCGTCCCGCCCGAGCTCGAGATCGACGACGCTCTGCAGCGCTGCGACGCGCTGGGCAGGGTCGCGCGCCCGCTTCGCCAGCGCGCTGGCGGCCGCGATGGCGTCCTCGATGGCCCCGCTGGCCGCACGCAGCTCCACCAGGTCGGTCAGCGCGGCCTCGACGTCGGCCGGGTCGCTCGACGCCTCGGCGATGACGTCCTCGAGCAGCTCCAGCGCCTGTGCGGGCTCGCCGAGGGGGCCGCGGGCGAGGCGCGCTCGGGCGAGGGAGGCCCGGCCACGCTCGGGTCCCGGCGGCGCGTCTCGGAGCACTTCCGCCAGGAGCTCGTTCGCCCGCCCCGCCTGCTCCAGCCGCGCGTAGAGCCCGGCCAGCTCGATACGCATCGCCGGGCTCGCGGGGCCACTCCGGAGCGCACGCTCGAGGATGGACGCGGCGCGGGGCACGTCGTCGCGCAGCGCGTCCGCCACCGCGAGCCACTGCCGACGGCGGTCGTCTCCGCTCGAGGTCGCGTCCGCCACGCCGTCGATCGCGCTCAGCACGTCGTCCATGTCGTCCGAGCGCAGCAGCGCGGCGAGGCGCTCCCGCGCCGCGGGGTGCTCGGGGGCCGCGGCCAGCGCTCGCCACAGGGCCACGCCGCTCGCCGCGGGGTTCCCGTCGAGCGAGTGCTCTTCGGCGGCGGCGAGGCGCAGCTCGACCGCGCGCGCCGGGCAGCCGAGCTCCGCGTGCCGATCGGCGGCGCGATCGAGGTCGACCGCGCCGTGGTCCCGCTGGGCGCCACGGGCGAGCCCGTCGATCGCGCCGAGACAGCGCGGATCGAGCTCCAGCGCCGCGCGGAACCGCTCCAGCGCGACCTCGGGATCCTCGTCCTCGCAGAGCTCGCCCCGCTCCACCAGGTAGGCCGCCGCCACCGCCGGATCGCGGGACTCGGCCGCGAGCCCCTCGGCGATCATCGGGCGCGCAGCCTGATCACCAGGACCGACGAGGCGATCGAGCTCGAGCAGCGCGCCGAGTTCGGTCGTCGACTCTTCGGTGAGCTTGCCGTACGCTTGCACGAGCTGGCCGGGGCTGCCGAAGCGCGCCCGCTCCGCGGTTTGGGTGAGCCGGAACATCATCGAGCTCCGGCTCGCGTCGTCGGCGAGCTCCCGGCCGAGTCGGGCCAGCACGCCAGCGAGATCCTCGAGGCGCTCCTCCCGCTCGTAGAGCGCGACCAGCCCGAGCAGCGCCCCGACCGGCGCCGGCTCGTCGCCGAGCAGCGCCTCGAAGGCGGCGATCGCGCCGGTGGGGTCGGCGAGCTGGTCCCGGCGCAGCGTCGCCAGCCGGTACCGCGCCGTCGTCGCCGCGAAACCCTCCTCGGCCTCCGCCGTCTCCGCCAGCCACTCGGCGAGCCGCGGCCAATCCCCGGTGAGGTGGAGGGCGCGGCCGAGGCCGGTGCGCGCCTCCGCGGATTCGGGATCGAGCTCGAGCGCGCGCTCGTACGCCGCGCGGGCCGCGGCCGGGTCGCCGAGCTCCTGCTCCCGCAGCGCGGCCAGGCGCGTGAGGGCCCGGACGCGCTCGGCGTCGACCTCGCTCTCGGCCGCGTGCCGCTCGAGCAGCGCGGCGAGCTCGGCCCAGCGGCGCTCGCGGCCGAGCAGGCGCTCGAGCTCGCGGCGCGCCGTCAGGAGCCCAGCCTCGGCGACGGGGGTCAGGGTGGCGATCGCCGCGGGGCGATCCCCCTGGTCGGCCTCGGCGCGGCCGATCCTCGTGGCGAGCTCGCCGCGGCGGACCGGATCCTCCGTGCGCTCGAGCTCCGCGCGATAGTACGCGGCCAGGTCCGCATGCCGCTCGAGCTCGACCAGCAGGCCCTCGAGGCTGGCGGCGGCGAGCGGGTGCTCCGGGGCGGCGTCGAGCGCGCGTCGGTAATGCTCGAGCGCCGCGTCGGGCTGGTCGAGCTCGCGCTCCATCAGCTCGCCGAGCTGGTGCAGGACGTCGGCGGCGCGCGCCCCGCGGCGGCCGCGGAGCTCGTACTTGAGCGCGAGCTCGACCCCCTCCCAGTCCTGCTGCAGAAGGGCGAGGCGGCCCAGGCCGTGCGCGGCGAGCTGCTGCTTGACGTCGATCTCACAGAGCTCTCGGTGGGTGGCGAGCGCCGCCTCCGGGTCGCCCAGCAGGAGCTCCTGGATCTCGGCGCGCCGCAGCAGGTACGCCGCGCGATCGGCGCCCGTCGCCGCCGTGGCCGCGGCGGTGGCGTAGGCCTCGGCGAGCTCGGTGAAGCGCCCGAGCCCTTGCAGGAGGCGGAGCCGCGCCTGCAGTGACGGCTCGAAGTCCGGGGTCGCCTCCAGGATGCGCTGGTGCAGTGCGAGTGCCCGTCCGGCGTCGCCGAGGTGCCGTTCGCTGACCTCGGCCGCGCGCAGGAGGGCTCCGAGCGCGGTCGAAGGGTCCGCCTCGGCCACGGAGGACTCGAGGACGTGGATGAGGCGCGGCCAGTCCTCCCGCTGCTCGAGCGAGGCCTCGATGGCGCGGCGCGCGCCGTGGTGGTCCGCCCTCGAGAAGAGCGCCTGCGCGTGGCAGGCGAGCGCGCCGTCCCCGTCGCCCGCGCGGTCGCGGAGGCGGCCCGCGCGATACCAGAGCTCCGCTCGGTCGGGGCCGGCCTCGGTCGCCTCCGCGAGGCCCTGGAGCGCCGTGATGAGTCGCTCGAGGTCGTCCCCCTCGAGGGCGAGATCGTGAAGCTCCAGCAGCGGCCCCAGCTGCCCGGGCAGGAGCGCGACCGCCGAGTGCATCAGCGCCGTGGCCTCGTCGGGCTGGTCGAGGTGGTCGCGCAGCAGCCGCGCCAGGCGCACCGCCTGCGCGCCCTGTTCCTCCGAGGAGAGGGCGAGGGCGAGCTCTCGCCGGACCACGTCACCGAGCTCCTCCCAGCGCTGCTGCCGCGTCAGCAGGGCGTCCAGCGCGGGCAGCGCGCCCGGCACCTCGGGGTCGGCCTCGAGCGCCGCCCGGCACGCCGCGATGGCTTCCGCGGGGCGGTCGAGGCGGGTGTCGAGCAGCTCCGCGCGCGCGACCAGCAGCGCGGCGCGGAGGCGCGGATCCCCGTCGGGCACTGCGACGCGCGCGGCGTAGGCCGTGGCGAGGGTTTCGGCGGAGCCCGCGACGCTCCGCGCGAGCCAGCGGGAATCCAGGAGCCGCACGTCCTCAGGACCTAGCGCCGCCGCGTGCGTCAGGGGTGCCTCGGCCGCCTCGTGGTGGCCGAGCCGCTCGAGCAGGCGCCCGCGCTGGTGCTCGAGCTCGGCCTGCCGCCGCACGTCCTTCGTGCGAGCCGCCTCCAGCGCGAGGGCGTCGACCACCCCCTCGAGCTCGTTCAGGCGCCCGAGGACCCGCCGCAGGCCGGCGAGGGCGGGGAGGTGGAGCGCCTCCGGTTCGGTGGCGCGCTCGTAATGTGGCCGCGCATCCGCGGGGCGGCCGAGCTCCTCGAGCAGGCGAGCGCACTCGTGGTGCAGGCGCGCGCGGCGCTCGGGGTCGAGCCGCGCGTCGGCGTCGGCGAGGGTCGGCTCGAGGGTCCGCAGCGCGGCGAGCGCCCGCGCCTCGCGGGCCGCCGTGGTCGGCTTGGTGGCGCGGTCGCGGTCGCGGGGTGGTCTGGACGCAGTGCTCTTCCCGGTCGCCATGGGCGTCTCTCCGCTGGTTTTCCGCCGACTCGGCGCGGCAGCGTAGCGGCTCCATCGCGCGAGCGCCCCCCTGAGCAGGCGTTCATTCCCGCGCCGCTCGTCACGCGAAGGGGTGGTGGCAGGCGACGCGGTGGTGCGATCCGGGCTCGATCTCGTCGAGCTCGGGCGCCTCGGCGTCGCAGCGCCCCGGCTCCGCGCGGGGGCACCGCGGGTGAAACGAGCAGCCCGGGGGCGGCGCGAGCGAGCTCGGCAGGCCGCCCTCCACCAGCACCTGCAGCCGCTTGCGGGTGGGATCGGGGACGGGGACCGCGCTCAGCAGCGCGCGCGTGTAGGGGTGGCAACGCCGCTCGAACAGCGCCCGGGTCGGGGCCACCTCGACCAGCTTGCCGAGGAGCATCACGGCGACGCGGTGGCTCACGGCCTCGACGAGCGGAAGATCGTGGGACACGAACAGGAAGGACAGGCGGCGCTCCTCCTGCAGGTCTACCAGCAGGTTGGCGATCTGAGCTCGGACGGACGGGTCGAGCGCGCTCAGCGACGCGTCGCAGACCACGAATTCTGGGTCCACCGCGAGCGCCCGCGCCAGCCCCACGCGCTGCCGCTGGCCGCCGCTGAGCTCGTGGGGGTAGCGCCCCATCGTCTCGGGCCGGAGGCCCACGCGGGCGAGCAACGCGGCCACGCGCTCCTCCTCTTCCCCCCGCGAGCGGGTGAGGTGATGGATGTGCATCCCCTCGGCGACGGCGTCGCGCACGGCGAAGCGGGGATCGAGCGACGCCAGCGGATCCTGGGGCACGATCTGCATCCGTCGGCGCAGCGGTCGGAGCTCGGCCTGCGTCAGCGGCATCAGATCCTGCCCGTCGAACCGGATGCGACCGAAGGTCGGCTCCACCAGGCGCAGGCTCGCGCGGCCGAGCGTCGTCTTGCCGCAGCCGCTCTCGCCGATCAGCCCCAGCGTCTCCCCACGGCGCACGTAGAGCGACACCCCGTCGACCGCGCGGACGAACTGCCGCTT
>CAYZQO010000075.1:21294-26230 GCA_964480725.1 uncultured Polyangiaceae bacterium
CGCGCGCTGCCCGCCCGCGGGCCCGGTCGTGCCAGCGCAGCACCTGCACGAGCTGCGCTCCCACCGTGTGCACCGGGTCGAGGGACGCCAGCGGCTCCTGGGAGATCAGGGCGATCCCGGCGCCGCGGACCCGCCGGAGCCGGCGCTCGGGCAGGGTCATCAGGTCGACGCCCTCGAAGAGCACGCGCCCGCGCTCGATGACGCCCGTCGGCTCGGGCAAGAGGCGGAGCAAGCCGAGCGCGGTGACGCTCTTGCCCGCGCCGCTCTCGCCGACCAGGGCGAGGGTGCGCCCCGCGTCGACCTCGAAGGAGACGTCGTCCACCGCGCGCAGCCGGCCGCGCTCGGTGGAGAGCGCGATCGTCAGGTGCTCGACGCGCAGGACCGGCTCGGCCACAGGCCGAACGCTACCACGGGGGCTCCGGCGGCCGCCGCGCGCCGCGGCGGTGGCGCCGAACTCCTGGCCGGCCCCCTCGCGGAGCGCGCGCCCCCCGCATCCCGAGATGCGGCTTCACGGGCTGACGCCGACGCTCTACCCTGCTGCCGCCGGGCGTTTCGTCCGCCACTCAACCGGGAGCATGCGATGGCCAAGGAGCCCAAGTCGAGCGGCAAGCACAAGCCTCAGGCGTCCCCGCCGCCGAGCGAGCCCTGTCACTCGGAGTCGCCGCCTGCTTCGCTCAGGACCTTCCGGTCCCGGATCGACATGGGGCCCGTCGGCATGAAGGAATCGATCAAGAGCCACCTCAAGTTCACGCTGGCGCGGGACCCCGACACTGCCACCCAGCAGGACTGGTACCAGGCGGCGGCCTTCGCGGTGCGCGACCGGATCATGGCGCGCTTCATCGAGACGATGGCGGTGCAGACCAGCACCAACGCGCGGCGCGTCTACTACCTGTCCCTCGAGTATCTGATGGGGCGCCTCTTGCACAACAACCTCGTCAACGCGGGGCTGCTCGACGCCACGCGGCAGGCGCTCGAGGAGCTCGGCCACCAGCTCCCGACCCTCGACGAGGAGGAGCCCGACATGGGGCTCGGCAACGGCGGCCTCGGCCGCCTCGCCGCCTGCTTCCTCGACTCGCTGGCCACCCTCGACTACCCGGCGGTCGGCTATGGCCTGTTCTACGAGTTCGGCCTCTTCCGCCAGGAGTTCATCGGCGGCAAGCAGGCGGAGTTCCCCGACAACTGGCTGCAGACCCCGACGCCCTGGGTGGTGACGCGGCCGGAGTACGCCATCGAGGTGCGCCTCTACGGCTGGGTCGAGAAGGACGTCAGCGACCGGGGCGACTTCCGCGTGCGCTGGGAGGGGACCCGCAGCGTGCTCGGCATCCCCCACGACATCCCCATCTGCGGCTACGGGGGCAATACCGTCAACTTTCTCCGGCTGTGGGAGTCGCGGGCCTCCCGCGAGTTCGACCTCAAGGTGTTCAACGAGGGGGGCTACGTGGAGGCGGTCCGCGAGAAGGCGGTCGGGGAGACCATCACCAAGGTCCTCTACCCGAACGACGCCTCCGAGAGCGGCAAGGAGCTCCGCCTGGTGCAGCAGTACTTCTTCGTGGCCTGTTCGCTCAAGGACATCATCCGGAGGTTCCGCAAGAAGAACCAGGGCTGGGACGCCTTCGCCGACAAGGTCGCCATCCAGCTCAACGACACCCACCCGGCGATCGCGGTGCCCGAGCTGATGCGCATCCTGCTCGACGAGGAGGGGCTCACCTGGCAGACCGCCTGGGGGCTCTGCACTCGCGTGTTCAGCTACACCAACCACACGCTCATGCCGGAGGCGCTCGAGAAGTGGAGCGTCCCGCTGCTGGAGAACGTGCTGCCCCGGCACCTCGAGATCATCTACGAGATCAACCGCCGCTTCCTCGACGAGGTCGTCGAGCGTCGCTGGCCGGGGGACGTCGGCAAGCGCGCCGAGCTCTCGCTCATCGAGGAGGGGAGCCCCAAGCACGTCCGGATGGCGTACCTGTCCGTCATCGCCAGCCACGCCGTCAACGGAGTGGCGGCCCTGCACACCCAGCTGCTCCGGACTCGCCTGTTCAAGACCTTCGACGAGCTCTTCCCCGGTCGCTTCCAGAACAAGACCAACGGGATCACCCCGCGGCGCTGGCTCAAGCAGTGCAACCCCCGCCTCTCCGCCCTGATCGACGAGACCATCGGCGACGGCTGGCCGGTGGACCTCGATCAGCTCCGGCAGCTCGAGCGCCACGCTGAGGACCCGGAGTTTCAGCGGCGCTTCATGGACGTCAAGCTCGCCAACAAGCGCGATCTCGCCAAGGAAATCCTACACCTCTGCAACGTGACCGTGGATCCGACGGCGATCTTCGACGTGCAGATCAAGCGCCTGCACGAGTACAAGCGCCAGCACCTGAACCTGCTCCACATCCTGACGCTCTACCGGCGCATCCTGCACGATCCCACGCTGACCATGCCGAAGCGGGTCTTCGTCTTCGGGGCCAAGGCGGCGCCGGGATACGATCTGGCCAAGCGGATCATTCACGCCATCAACGCGGTGGCGGCCAAGGTGAATACCGACCCGCGGGTGAGGGATCTGCTCAAGGTGGTGTTCCTGCCCAACTACTCGGTGAGCCTGGCGGAGCGCATCATCCCGGCCACCGACGTGTCTGAGCAGATCTCCACTGCCGGCAAGGAGGCGTCGGGGACCGGGAACATGAAGCTCGCCCTCAACGGCGCCGTCACTGTCGGCACCCTCGACGGCGCCAACGTCGAGATCCTCGAGGAGGTCGGCAGCGCCAACATCTTCATCTTCGGCAACACGGTCGAGCAGGTGGAGGAGCTCCGGCGTCAGGGCTACGATTCGCGCAGCTACTACGAGCAGAACGAGGAGCTGAAGGCGGTGCTCGACTGGCTCGGCTCCGGGTACTTCGCCCCGCACTGGGAGATCGGTCAGGTCGTGCAGAGCCTGCTCGACGGGGGTGATCCGTTCATGGTCTGCGCCGACTATGAGGCGTACTGTCGAGCGCAGGGGGAGGTCGACCGCGCCTTCATCGATCGGGCGCGCTGGGCCCGGATGGCGATCCTGAACACCGCCCGCGTCGGCAAGTTCTCGAGCGACCGGACCATCCGCGAGTACGCGCGGGACATCTGGAAGCTCGAGCGCGTCGATCCCCCGGGGGCGCTGTTCCCGGTGGGGCGCTGAGCGCGCTGGCCCTGACTGGCGATACCGGCCCCCGGGACGGTTTGCTGGCGTCCGAAGAAATGCTCTATTTGCGTTTATGCGCATAGGGGCATAGAACAGGGGCGTGGAGCCCGCCCTCGCCAACGCCGATCGCTGGCAGCTCTACCGGATCCTCGCCGAGCCGGTGCGGCTGCGCCTGCTCGCGCTGGCGGCGGTGGAGGAACTCGGGGTTGGCGAGCTGGCGGAGCTGCTCGGCGAGGGGCAGCCGAACGTGAGCCGCCACGCCGCCGCGCTGCGCCAGGTGGGGCTGCTCGCCGAGCGCCGGCAGGGGACCCGCGTGTACCTCAGCGTGCCCGGCGCGGTCGCGGCCGACGCGGTGGTGGCCGACGCGCTCGCCGCGGGAGCCCGCCTGGTTGGAGAGGACGGGAGCCTCGGGCGGGTGGAGGCGGTCGTGCGCGGCCGCGACCAGCGCGGGCGCGAGCTCTTCGCCCGCCACGGCGCGGCGCCCGATCCGGCGGCGGTGGCGGCGGCGGCGCCGGCGTACCTCTTCGCGCTCGCCCCCGCGCTCGCGCGGCGCGGCCTTGCCGTCGACGCGGGCAGCGGGGACGGGGCCCTGCTCGACCTGCTCGCGCCCCTCTTCGACGCGGTGGTCGCCGTCGATCGCAGCGAGGCCCAGCTCGCGCGTGCGGCGGCGCGGGTCGCGGCGCGCGGCTACCGCAACGTCGAGCTCCTGTGCGCGGAGCTCGACGCGGACGCGGTCCACGCGCGGGTGGGCGCCGGCGCGGATCTGGTGGTGTCGGCGCGGGTGCTGCACCACGCGCCCCGCCCGGTGGAGGCGCTCGCCGCGCTGGGCCGGCTGGCGCGGCCGGGGGGACACGTCCTCGTCATCGACTACGTCCGCCACGACGACGAGCACCTCGCGGAGCAGCAGGCGGACGTGTGGCTCGGCTTCGAGCCGGCGGAGCTCGCCGCGCTCGCCACCGTCGCCGGGCTCCGGGGCGCTGCGACGCGGCGCATCCCGGCCTGCCACGTCGGCGGCGGCCCCGACGCCGAGCTCGGATGGCAGGTGCTGAGCGCCCGCCGCGCCTTCGGCTCGCATCGCGGCCAGGGGCGAGGGTGGGCGCGACGGCACCGCGACAGAGAGCAGCCAGAACCCGAGAGGAAGAACGAGCCATGAGTGAAGTGAAGTCGAGCGATCCGAAGGTGCACCACGTCGTCAAGGACCCGACGCTCGCCGAGTTCGGGCGCAAGGAGATCCAGGTCGCCGAGCACGAGATGCCGGGGCTGATGGCCACCCGGCGCAAGTACGGGGCGGACAAACCGCTCGCCGGCGCCCGGATCACCGGGAGCCTGCACATGACCATCCAGACCGCCGTGCTGATCGAGACGCTGGTGGAGCTGGGCGCGGACGTGCGCTGGGCGTCCTGCAACATCTTCTCCACCCAGGACCACGCGGCGGCGGCCATCGCGGCGGCGGGGGTGCCGGTGTTCGCCTTCAAGGGCGAGTCGCTGGAGGAGTACTGGGACTTCACGCTCCGCGCGCTGACCTGGCCGGACGGCAAGGGCCCCGAGCTGGTGGTGGACGACGGCGGCGACGCGACCCTGCTCATCCACCGCGGCTACCAGGCGGAGGACGATCCCAAGATCCTCGACGTGCCGACCGACAACAAGGAGCTCGGGATCATCAACGCGGTCCTCAAGCGGCAGCTCGCGGCGCGGCCCCGCCACTGGCACGAGGTGGTCGCGGCCTGGCGCGGGGTGAGCGAGGAAACCACCACCGGCGTGCACCGCCTGTACCAGATG
>CAYZQO010000076.1:0-26025 GCA_964480725.1 uncultured Polyangiaceae bacterium
CGTGAAGACGACTCGCGTGTCGATTCCAGGTTGGGGCCAAACCGGGGAATATCGATGTCTGGGGAGGGGACAGTAGGAAGTCCAAGTTCGGCCTCGATCGGGGCGGGCGAGGACTGCGCCTGAGGAGTGGAGCGCGCGGGGGCGCGTCGTCGCGCCGCCGCGCCTACGCGGCCCGTCGCCGCAGCCGGTCGAGCCAGACGGCGACGACGATGATGGTGCCGGTGAGGATCTCTTGCACCCAGTTGGGCAGGCCGACGTGGGTGCAGCCGGTGTCGATGAAGGTGAGGAGCAGGGCGCCGAGCAGCGTGCCCGCGACCGAGCCCTGGCCGCCGGAGAGGGAGCCACCGCCGATGACGACGGCGGCGATCACCTTCAGCTCGAGGCCGAACGAGTCGGTGGGATCGCCGACGGTGAGGGTCGAGAACTCGAGCCCGCCGGCGACGCCGGCGAGCAGGCCGCCGAGGACGTAGACGAGCACCGTGACCCGGGCGACGTCGATCCCGCAGAGGCGGGCGGTGGCGGGGCTCGAGCCGGTGGCGACGACGTGGCGGCCGAAGCGCGTGCGGGCGAGCACCAGGGCCGCGGCGGCGGCGAGGCCGAGCGCGATCCAGATGCCGAAGGGGAAGAGCTGCCAGGCCCGCTCGGGCGGGGCCAGGGTCATCAGCTCCTCGAGCCAGCCGGGCTCGGCGTCGATCTTCTGCTCGCGCGCCAGGCCCTTGGCCAGGCCCCGGAGGGCGCTCATCGTGCCCAGGGTGGCGATGAACGGGGTCAGCCGCAGCCCGGCGACCAGGGCACCGTTGATCAGGCCCGCCAGACCGCCGACGGCGACGCCGACGCCGAGGGCCGTGAGCGGGGAAACCCCGGCCTGGAGCGAGCGGGCGATGGCCACCGTCCCCAGCGCCACCACGGAGCCCACCGACAGATCGATGCCGCCCTGGATCATGATCAGCGTCATGCCGATGGCGGTGACGCCGACCACCACCGTGGCGCGGACCATCGAGAGCAGGTTGAGGGTGCCCGGGTACGTCTCCGGAGCGACCCCGGCGAAGAGGGCGTAGACGACCAGCAGGGCCGCGAGCGGCCCGAACCAGGGCTCCGCGAGCAGGGCGCGGGCGCGGGCGGGGAGGGGCATGGGGAAATGGGGAGAGGCAGCGGGCTGGGGGTTGGGTTGGGGGCGGGGATTGGGGATGAGGGGGCGGGGAGCGGGGGAGAACGGGCTCAGCCGCCGGCGGCCTCGAGCAGGACCGCGTGGGTGTCGAGGTCGCGCGCGGGGCGGGCGGGGCCGAGCTCGCCCCGGCACATGACGGCGATGCGATCGCACAGGGCGAAGAGCTCGGGCAGGTAGCTCGACACCACCAGCACCGCCTTGCCGCGGGCGGCGAGCTCGTCGATGACGGCGTGCACGTCGGCGCGGCTGCGGACGTCGATGCCGCGGGTGGGCTCGTCGAGCAGCAGCACCTCGGCGTCGTGGTGGAGCAGCCGGGCGAGGGCGACCTTCTGCTGGTTGCCGCCCGAGAGGTCGGCGACGCGCTGGGTCGCGTCGCGGCAGCGGATGCCGAGGCGGGCGACGAGCTCGCCGGCGGCGGCGCGCTCGCGCGCGGGGGCGACCAGCGGCCCGTGGCCGAGCCGCCGGGTGAGCACCGTGTTCTCGGCGATGGATAGCTCGAGGGCCAGGCCCTCCGCCTTGCGATCCTCGCTGAGCAGGCCGACCCCCTGCGCGAGGCGCCGCGGCGGCCGCGCGAAGCCCTCGACGCCGAGCACCCGGAGCCTCCCCGAGCGGACCGGATCGAGCCCGAAGATCGCGCGCAACAGCTCGGTGCGGCCGGCGCCGACCAGGCCCGCGATGCCGAGGACCTCGCCGCGCCGGAGCTCGAGGGAGGCCGCGCGCGGCAGGCGTGCGCCGGCGAGGGCGTTGAGGTCGAGCACCACCTCGCCCGGCTGGCGCTCGGCGCGGCGCCCCCGGAGCTCGACGGCGGCGCCGGCCATGGTGCCCACCAGCGCCTCGGGGGTGGTGTCGGCGATGCGCCCCGTGGCCACCGAGCGCCCGTCGCGCAGCACGGTGAAGCCGTCCGCGATGTCCATCACCTCCTCGAGGAAGTGCGACACGTACAGCACGGCGAGGCCGCCCGCCGCGAGGCGACGGAGGGTGACGAAGAGCTGCTCGACGTCGGCGGCGGTGAGGCTGCTGGTCGGCTCGTCGAGGATGAGCACGCGGGGGCTCGGCAGCGCCAGGGCGCGGGCGATGACGACCCGCTGCCGCTCGGCGGGGCCCAGGGTGCCGGCGCGCCGCCCCGGCTCGATGCGGTCGAGGCCGTGGGCGACGTGGGCGAGCGCCGCGGTCGCGCGGGCCCGGAGCGTCGCGCGGGCGACGAGGCCTCGGGCCGTCGGCTCATCGCCGAGCAGGACGTTCTCCTCCACGGTCAGGTGATCGCAGAGCTCCGGCTCCTGGGGCACCAGGGCGATCCCGGCGCGGCGCGCGGCCACTGGATCGCGCGGGGCGAAGGGCGCGCCGCCGAGGGTGAGGGTGCCGGCCGCGGCAGGCTCGACCCCCGCGAGGATCTTCATCAGCGTGCTCTTGCCGGCGCCGTTCTCGCCCACCACCGCGTGGATCTCGCCGGGCATGACCTCGAGGTCGACGCCGGCCAGGGCCACGGTCCCGCCGAAGGCCTTGGCGAGCCCGCGCACGACCAGCACCGGCGGCCCGGCGTGGGGCGCGATCCCCACCGGGCGCGGCTCGCTCGAGGCGTGTTCGGGATCGCTCATGGGCGCGGACGGGGGGTGCCGCTGGGGCCGGTCAACCGCCGGCGCCGAGCCACTCGGTCAGATCGGGCGTGACGAGCTGCTGGATCGCCGGCTCCAGGAGGTTCTTCGCCGTCACCAGGGTGGAGCCGGTGTCGACTCGGGGCTCGATCGACTCGCCGCGCAAGTGCTTCACCATCGCCAGGGCGCCGCGGTAGCCCATCTCGAACGGCCGCTGCACCACCAGGCCCTGGATCTTACCGGCCTTCAGCCCGCTCACGAGCTTGGTGGAGGCGTCGAAGCCGACGAACTTGACCTTGCCCGCGAGGCTCGCCTTGTCGAGGGCGAGGAGCAGCCCGAAGCTGCTCGACTCGTTGGGCGCGAACACCCCCGTGACGTCGCCCTGGGCCGCGCGCTGGGCGATGAGCAGGCTCTCACCCGCGGCGTAGGCGCTCTCCGTGGTGGGGCCGGAGTATTGGTTGTCGCTCACCACCTGGACGCCCGGGGCCTTGCGCACGGCCTCGAGGAAGCCCTCCTCCCGCTCGTAGGTGCTCGCCGAGCCCTCCTGGTAGCGGAGCACCACGACCCGCCCCTGCCCGGTGAGGAGCTCCACCATGTGCTCGCCCGCGAGCCGGCCGGCGGCGCGGTTGTCGGTCATCACGAAGCTCACCGGCTCGGGCGAGTCGAGCCCCGAGTCGATGATCACCACCGGGATGCCGCTCCGGATCGCGTCCTTGACCGGCGCCCGCAGCCCCTTGGCGTCGAGCGGGGCCAGCACGATCCCCGAGATCCGCTGGGCGACGAAGCTCTGCACCAGATCGATCTGGCTCTTGAGGTCGTCCTCCTTGAGCGGCCCCTTCCACACCAGCTCGACGCCGAGCTCACGGGAAGCCTTGACCGTCCCGGCGTGCACGCTCTTCCAGAACTCGTGGGTGGTGCCCTTGGGGATGACCGCGACGCGGAGCGCCTTGGGCGCCGCGACGCCGCCGGAGGGCGTGGCCTTGCGGCAGCCAGCGGCGGCGGCGGCGAGGCCGACGAGGGCGAGGAACTGGCGTCGGGAAGGCATCGCTCAGCCCCCGCCCAGGATCCGCACGGCGAAGCCGAGCTCGAGGGAGAGGGCGATCATCTCCTCGAAGACGTCGCCGTAGGCCACGGCGGCGTGGTTCGAGAGGTAATGCGCCATCAGCGTGTCGCGCGAGACTCCGAGATCGACTGCCATGAACGGCCACTCAGGGCAGGTGCTCTGCCACCAGGCGTCGCGGACGGCCGGCGGGAGCTTCACCACCTCACCGCGACCGATGTCCATCCACAGCCGCCCGCCCTTGAGGTAGGTGCGCGCCCAGGTGATCTTCCCCGGCAGGCTCTCGCCGGCGAGGGTGCCACCGGGGACGGGGAAGTACATCGCCGACTGGCGGTAGGAGTGCGCGCCCCGCAGCGTCTCCGGGTCGTGGTTGAAGGCGTAGGCGCCCGAGGAGCCCGAGTTGAGGAGCAACCAGACGAAGCGCCCCTCGTGCTCGGCGCCCCAGCGGACGTCGTGAAACATGACGCCGCCGTGCAGGCCCTTCTTCTCGAGCACCCGCTTCATCAGCTCCATGGGGATGACGTTGCCCTGATCGGCCTCGGTGGCGCAGGCGATGGGGTGGCCGTCGGTTTCTGGGCGGCAGGTCGAGTTGAAGAGCCCCTCGGCCAGATCCGACGGCGGCCGCAGCGGCAAGAGGCCGAGCTGGTACTGGATGCCGAGGCAGTCCGCCTGGTACTCGCGCACCATGTCGAGCACGGCGAGGTAGTCGCGGAGCTGCTCGCGGGTGGCGTTCTCGTCGAAGTCCTCCGCGCCCGGCTCGCGCCAGTGGAAGGTCAGGCCCTTCGCGCGGACGAAGGCGAGGGCGGCGTCGAGGCGGGCGTCGTCGATCCGGCGACCGCGGTCGATGATCCAGGCCTGGTCGATCTTGTGCTCGGAGAAGCCGTGCGGCGCGAGCAGCCGGGGGCCGAAGTAGGCGTTGATCATCCCCATCGAGGTGTCGCCGAGCATCAGGATGAGGATGCGCCGGGCGCGGATCTCCCGCGCCACCTCGGCGGCCAGCGCGGACGCCGCGGCGCCGATGGGCGCCTGGTAGCGGAGCTCGCCCTCCGGGTAGGCGATGCGGCCCGTGGTGCACCACTCCTCGAGCCGGGCCATGAAGGCGTCGTCGGCGGTGAAGTCGGGGGAGGCGGTCCAGACCCGCGAGAAGGCGCGACCCACCGTCTCCAGGCAGGCGCCCGTGTTGAGCAGGCCCACCAGGCCCGGCCACTGGCCGGAGAAGTTGGAGGCGAGGAGGAGCGGGTTGTCCTTGCCGACCACGCCCTCGGTGGTGTGCGGCCCGTAGATCCAGTGGACGCAGACGCCGATGGTCGGATCGGTGACCGGACCGAGCTTCTCGATGGCGTGGTGCGGCTTGGAGAGGAAGCCCCCGATTCGGTAGGGGGCGCGGCCGAGCTTCTTCAGGGCACGCTCGAGCTGCTGGGTGGCGGCCTCGATGGCCGGGATGGCCTCCTCGTTCGGACGATCGCGCCCGTCGCCGGGCCAGAAGAGGGCAATACGTCGTTCCATCGCAGTCTCCTCGTCCGCGCGCGGGCCGCGGGGAGGGCGATGCTACCACCCGGCCGCGGGCTTGGGGAACCGCCGCCACCCCGCCGCGTCCCGGTCCGTCCGCGGCGGACTAGAACGGGAAGACCTGGGGGATCAGCGTGCAGCTGACCAGGCCCACGCCGATTTGCATGGGGACGCCGACGCGGAGGAAGTCGGTGAAGCGGTAGCCGCCGGGGCCGTACACCATGAGGTTCGTCTGGTAGCCGATGGGGGTGGCGAAGGAGGCGGAGGCTGCGAACATCACCGCGACGCAGTAGGGCATCGGGCTCGCCCCCAGCTGCGCGGCGAGCGAGAGCCCGAAGGGGAACATCAGCGCCGCGGCGGCGTTGTTGGTCACCAGCTCGGTGAGGAGCGCTGTCGCCACGTACATGGCGACCAGCCCCGCGAAGGGGGTGCTGGCCCCGAGCTCGACGATGGACCCTGCCAACCACCGATCGAGCCCCGACGCGCGGATGGCCTCGCCGAGCCCGAACGCCGAGGCGATCGCCACCAGCACGGGCAGCTCGACGGCGCGCCGCGCCTCGGACCCCGTCAGGCAGCCGGTCAGCACCATCGCCGCGGCAGCCACCAGCGCGGCGCGGAACATGGTGGTGATCTCGGTAGCGGCGGCGAGCACCATCATCAGGAGGATCGCGAGCGAGAGCCAGGAGCGGTCGTGCCGGAACTTGCCCGAGTCGGCGACCTCGCTCACCAGGTAGAAGTTGCGCCGGTTGCGCTGCTCTTCGGCCCAGGACGTCGAGCACTCGAGGAGCAGCACGTCGCCGCGCTCGAGCACGATGTCGCCGATCCGTCCGCCGAGGCGCTGCCCGTCGCGCGCCGCCGCGATGACGACGGCGTGGAACTGGGTGCGGAACTCCCCCTCGCGGATGGACTGACCGCAGAGGGGGTTACCGGGCGCCACTACCGCCTCCACCAGGCAGCGGTCTCGCTCGGGCGCGCCGAGCTGGAAGGTCTGGTGCGGCGCCGGCGCCAGGCCCGCGATGCGCTGCAGATCGACGACCGCCTCCCGCGGCCCGACGAACACCAGCCGATCGCCCTCCTCGAGCCGCGTGGTCGGCTCGACCGCGGGGAGCGCGGTGGCGCCGCGCTCGAGCTCGGCGAGGAAGGCGCCGGGCAGGTGGCGGAGCCCCGCCTGCTCGATGGTCACCCCCACCAGCGGCCCGCTCCCATGGACCAGGAACTCGGAGGTGTACAGGCGAGGGTCGTCGGTGCCGCTGATCGCGGGGCGGCGATCGGGCAGGAGCCGGGGCCCGAGCAGCACCAAGAGCAGGCAGCCGATCCCGGTGACCGCCAGCCCGATGGGGCTGATGTCGAAGATCCCGAGCCGCGTGAGCCCCGGGGTGGTGGCGAGGTTCCGCTCGATGAGCCCGGTCACGACCAGGTTGGTGCTGGTCCCGATGACGGTGATGGTGCCGCCGAGCACCGCCCCGTACGACAGGGGGATGAGCAGCTTGGAGGCGGCCCGATCGTGGCGGCGGGCCCAGTCCTTCACCGCGGGCAGGAGCGCGGCGACGATCGGCGTGTTGTTGAGCACGCTGGAGAGCACCGCGACCGGGAACGCGAGCCGGGCGATCGCCACCCCGAGGTGCGAGGAGCGGCCGAGCAGCAGCCCCGCGATCCGCGACACCGCGCCGGTCTGGCGCACGCCTGCGGCGACGACGAACAGGGCGGCGACGGTGAGCATCCCCTCGTTCGAGAAGCCGGAGACGGCCGTCCTCGCGTCGACGACCCCGGCGACGAAGACGGCGACCAGCCCCGCGAGCAAGACCGCGTCCGCGCCGAGCGACGAGAACGCCAGCAGGCCCAGCACACCGGCCAGGACGGCGAGGGTGAGGGCCGCCTTCGTCGGGTCCATCGAGTCCGGGCCGGTTGAGCAAGGCGCGTGCAGAGGAGCGTGATCGCAGCGACCCCGGGCCGAAACCCGGCGAGCCACGAAATGGCACGGGCCAGCCGTCGAATAGTTCGGCTCCCGTCTGGCGGCAAGGGCGGGCCGCGCGGGGACTGGTGCTGGCCGTCGCCCGCCAACGGGGATACCGTCGGCCCATGGTGCGGACGGGCGGCGCCGGGGCGAGGGCAAGAGCTGGGGCCGCGCGGGGGCTCGGTGTCGGCGGGGCGACGGCGCTCGCCGCTGCGCTCGCGTGCGCCCCCGCGCCGCCGCCGGCCGCGGCGGCTCCGCCGCCCGCCGCGATTGCACCTGCAGAGCCCCTCATGACGCCTGCTACCGCCAGCTCTCCCACCGCCGAGCGCCCCGCCGCCGGGGCGTCCTTCGCCGCCGATCTCGCCTTTTTACGCGAGCACGGCGCGCCGCTGCTGCTCGAGTTGCCGTCGGGCGGGCGCGTCGTCGTCTCCGCCGAGTACCAGGGGCGCGTCCTCACCAGCGCGGTGTCGCCCGACGGGGCGAGCCTCGGTTACCTGAACCGCCCCTTCATCGCAGCGGGCAAGACCGGCACCCAGTTCGACAACTACGGCGGGGAGGACCGCTTCTGGCTCGGCCCCGAGGGCGGGCAGTTCGGCCTGTACTTCGCGCCCGGCGCCCCCTTCGAGTTCGCGCACTGGCAGACCCCGGCGGCGATGCAGGAGGGCACCTGGGCGATCGCCGAGCAGGGGCCGCGCCACGTGACGTTCACGCGGCGCATGCGGGTGACCAACCACTCGGGCACCGTGCTCGACGTCGACGTCCGGCGCACGGTGCGCATGCTCGACGCGGCCGAGGCGCGCGCGGCGCTCGGGCCGGCGGGGCCGGCGCTCGAGCGGGTCGCCTGGGTCGCGTTTGCCACCGAGAACCGCATCACCAACGCTGGCACCAAGGCGTGGACCAAGCAGACCGGCGCGCCCAGCGTCTGGATCCTGTCCATGTACAACCCCTCGCCGGACACCTTCGTCATCGCGCCGTTCGAGCGGGCGGGGACGGGCGCGGTGGTCAACGACGCCTATTTCGGCAAGGTGCCCGCGGACCGCCTGCGGGTGAGCGAGGCCGAGGGGTTCCTCGTCTTCCGCTGCGACGGGCTGCACCGGAGCAAGATCGGGCTCGGGCCGACCCGGGCTCGCGCGTGGCTCGGGAGCCATTCGGACTCGGCGCGGCTCTTGACGCTGGTGAGCTACGACCGTCCGGCGGGCGCCACCGACTACGTGAACAGCATGTGGCAGCGACAGGCCGAGCCCTTCGCGGGGGACGTCGTCAACAGCTACAACGACGGCCCCACCGAGCCGGGCGCGCCCCCGCTCGGCGGCTTCTACGAGATCGAGACCAGCTCGCCCGCGGCCCTGCTCGCGCCCGGCCAGTCGCTCGTCCACACCCAGCGCACCTTCCACCTGGTGGGCGAGCGCGCGGCGCTCGACGCACTCACCCGGCCGACGCTGGGGGTCGGGCTCGACCGCGTGTACGCGCTGGCCGGCGGCGCGGGGCAGTGAGGCGGGACCGGAACCGGAACCGGAACCGGAACCGGAACCGGGACCGGGACCGCAACCGGGACCGGGATCGGGATCGGGACCGGGACCGCAACCGGGACCGGGATCGGGATCGGGGCCGGGGCCGGGATCGGGGCCGGGACCGGGACCGGGAGAAGGGATCGGGACCGGGAAGAGGCGGTGCCCGCGGGATCGCCGTCGAGCCGGGCTACTGCCGCGGCTCGGAGTAACAGTCCGGGCCGCACCAGAAAGCGTCCGAGTCCCCAGCGGTTCCCGCCCACAGCACGTACCATCCCAGCTCGCACAGGTGCGGGATGGTTTCCTCCATGGTCGTCGGGTCGAGGGGCGCGCCCACCACCTGGATCTCCGCACAGAAGTGATCCGGCGAGATGGGAGGCGGCCGCTCCAGGGACGCCAGCGACGTGACGCTCGTATTGCTGACGTGGATCCGGACGAGCTCCGGCAGACCCGCCAGCGGGGTGAGGTCTGCGATGGGGGATTCCGTCGCGTCGAACCCCAGGAGTCGCTGCAGCGTCGCGACAGGCGCGATGTCCGTCACACTCGTCCGAAAGACGGCCAGCCACCTCAGGCGCGTGAGGCTCGCGACGAACCCGATGTCGGACACCGTCGGTCCCTCCAGCTGGAGCCGGGTCAGGCTCGTCAGTCGGCCGATCTCGTCGAGCGGCGCCTCGGACTGGCGGATGCTGAGACCCTCTAGATCGCTCCCGAGAACGGGTTCGAAAGTGGGAACGTCGGCTTCCCAGAGCGCTAAGCTAGTCAGTCCATCCAAACACTCGAGGCCCCGCAGCGAGGTCGCACCGAGCATCCGGAGCTCAGTGATCCCTGCCACGTCCGCCCCAAACAGCGGGCCGCTGTCCACCCGCGCTGCTTCGCGCACGGCGGCCTCGACGACCGCGTCGTCGAACACGATCGGCTCGCACCCAGTAGCGCCGGCGACTCCCCCGGCGCCGGAAGTCGACGGAGCCGCCGCTGCGCTCGCTCCGCCCATTCCGGGCACCTCCTGCCCGTCGCTCCGCGTGGCCCCGCCGCAGGCGGTCAACAGCGACGCGACGGTGAACACCGCGAAGACTCGGTAAAAGGGACCCATCCAGCGCACCTCGTCGGCGGGACCCCTCGGCCCCTCAGCGGACCTCGACTCCTCTTTTCTGGATCCCACCTTCGTCTGACCGAGCAAGGTTCCCCCTTCCCGCGCTTCGCGGCCCTCAGCGCTGGAACACGCGCACGTAGTCGACCTCGTACCGCGACGGGAAGCCGGTGCCTGAGGGATCGCCGCCGGCGGTGCCGCCGATGGCGAGGTTGATCAACAGGTAATGGGGCTGGCGGAAGGGGCTCGTGCCGTCCGGGTTCAGCATGTCGTCGAGGTGGGTGGTGTTCAGCTCCTCGCCGTCCAGCGAGAGGACGATGTCGTCCGCGTCCCACTCCATCCGCCAGACGTGGAACTTCGCGTCCCAGTCCTCGACCCCGAACGACGACACGGCGCGGCTCTCGGAGTCCCAGCGCGCGACCCAGCGCTCGTCGGTCCCGCAGGCGACGTTGGCGTGGATGGCCCCGCCGTAGAACTCCATCATGTCGATCTCGCCGCCCAAGGGCCACTCGCCTTCGTTGCCGAGCGACCACCAGGCGGGCCAGAGCCCGGCGCTGGCGACGAGGCGCGCCCGGAGCTCGAAGCGGCCGTACTGGAAGCTCTGCTTGCCGCGGGTGTGCAGGCTCGACGAGGTGTACTCCGCGTACTGTCGGTTGAGCTTCCAGTCGCTGCTGCCGGCCTGATAATTCGGGTTCTCGTGCCGCTCGCGGCGGCCCTCGATGACGAGGAAGCCCGCCTGCACCCAGGCGTTGTCCTCCTGGTACCATTGGAATTCCTCGTTCCGCGTGAAGCCGCTCTCGTAGGAGTAGCTCTCGGGATCGGGGCGCCCCTCGACCTCGAACTCGTCGGACCAGGCGAGGTGGTAGCCGTCGGGGACCGGGATCTCGGTTGGGGGCCGCGGGCAGCTCGGGACGGGATCGCCGGCGCAGGTCACGCGTGCGTCGGCCCAGTCCGCGTGGTCGCTGCCGTTGCCCCCGTCGTCATTGACCACGAGGCGGAGCTCGGCGACGCCGCTCACGTCCACCTCGACCGGCAACCCCGGCTCGGCGCCGGTGAGGACCGCGCTCTCCCAGAGCAACGCACCGTCACCCCAGACCTCGAACCGGACCGAGCCCGCGCTCCGCATCTCGTCGTCCACGCCGACCGTGGCCGCGAAGCGGGTGCAGGCGCCGCCCAGGGCGTAGGCGATCTCGGCGGGCGCGTGCATCCCGAGGCCCTTGGAGAAGAGCCGGTCGCCGAGGGTGAGGGGACCGCCGTCGCCCGCCGCGTCCTCGCCGTTGCTCAGATCCCGTTCGATCGGGCCCCAGGCATTGGTGGACCCTTCGGTCTCGCAGAGGTCGCTCAGGAAGCGGGTGGTGAGCTCGCCGCTGGCGCCGCCCGCGCCACCGCTCGGGGGCGCCCCGCCGCTGCTGGCGCCGCCCGCGCCGCCGCTGCTGGCGCCGCCCGTCGTCGCACCGCCCGCGGCGTCACTCCCGGTGGTCGCACCCGCGGAGTCGAGGCCGCCCGTCGCGGTTCCCCCCGACCCGGTTCCCCCCGGCGCAGCTCCCCCGGGCCCAGTTCCTCCCGACCCCGTTCCTCCCGACCCAGTCCCCCCAGGCCCGGTTCCCCCAGGCCCAGTTCCCCCCGACCCAGTCCCCCCCGGCCCAGTTCCCCCCGACCCAGTTCCCCCGGACCCAGCGCCGCCCGCGATGGTGCCGCCGGTCGCGGCGCCGCCCGTTGTCACTGCCCCACCCGTAGCAGCCCCGCCCGTCGCTCCGGCGGTCCCCTCGTCGCCGTCGCCGTTTTCGCTGCACGCCGTCGTGCCGAGGACGAGTGGGAGCAGGAGCTCACCGGCCCGATGGCGGTGTCGCGCGAGCCCGGCGTGGCGTGCGGTCATCGTCTGCTCCTCGCTGCGGACCCCCCAGTCTGCCGGCGAAGGGAGGTCGAGGCGAGCGCCCTCGCTCGGTTCGCCGTCAGGCGCCGGGAATTCGGCGCGCGGGAGGGGGCATGGGGCGACGCCGCGCGCGCGTTGGCGCCGCTGGGGGCGTGGGGTACCGTTCCGGTCCGTGAGCGACTTCCCCGCGCCCCCAGCGCCGCTGCCCGGACCGAGCCCGGCCGCGCCGCGCGGGCTCCGGCCGCGCGCGGTCGTGGCCATCGCCGGGGGAACGGCGCTGGTGGGGGCGCTCGTCGGCGCCGCCTGGCCGCGCGACGTCCCGCCCGCGGCCCCCGCACCCACCGCGTCGGTGGTGGTCCGCCCGACCCCGCACTTCGCCGCGGCCGTCCGCGATCTAGCGGAGGTGGCCACCGTGGAGCAGACGCTCGGGCGGGTCATCGACGTCTCGGAGCGACAGCAGGGCCTGGGCACGCTCGGGTTCACCGTCGAGGACAAGCTGCTCTTCGTCGCCCACGGGCAGGTGCGCGCCGGCGTGGATCTGGCGAGCCTTCGTGACGAGGACGTCACGGTGGACGCCGAGCGGCGGCGCGTCCGCCTCGTGCTGCCGCCGCCCAAGGTGCTGATCGCGCGCCTGGACAGCCAGCAGAGCTACGTCTACGCCCGGAGCAAGGACTGGCTCGCGACGCGCGCCGAGACGCTCGAGACGCGCGCCCGCCAGGAGGCCGAGGCGACGCTCGAGCAGGCCGCCATCGACGCGGGGATCCTCGGGCAGGCGCGCCGCAACGCGCGCACGGTGGTGGTCGCGCTGCTGCAGCAGCTCGGGTACGTGGACGTACTGGTGGTCTTCCAGGACGAGCTCACGCCCTCGGCTGGCGAGGGCGCGGGCGCTCCGGCCCCGAGCGCCCCCTCGGCCGCGCCCTGACGGCCCTGCCGACCGTCAGCGGAAATCGGACGGCGCGGCGTAGAGCGGCATGGCACACACGCAGTCGGCGTCGGCGCAGTCGACATCGCCGTCGAGGTCGTCGTCGACCCCATTCTCGCAGTCCTCGGGCGCGATCGGGATCCCGTACCGCTCGCCCCCGCCGCACTCAACCAGGCAGTCGGCGTCGGCGCAGTCGGCGTCGCCGTCCCCGTCGTCGTCGGCCCCGTTGGCGCAGTCCTCGGGCTCGATGGGGATGCCGTAATCGGGCGCGGAGCAGAGCCCGGCGCAGTCGGCGTCGTCGCAGTCGACGTCGCCGTCCTCGTCGTCGTCGACCTCGTTGGTGCAGTCCTCTCCGAACGGGATGCCGTAGACGGGCGTGGCGGTGCACTCCGCGGCGCAATCGGCGTCGTCGCAGTCGACGTCGCGATCGCCGTCGTCATCGATCGCGTTGCTGCAGTCCTCCGCGCGCGCGGGGTCGTCGTCCCCATCCTCGGCGCAGCCGACGAGCAGGAGCGCGCCGGCGGCCGGGGCGGCGAGGGTCCGCTGGAAGCTTCGCCAGAGCGGCACCTGGCCGCGCCGCTCGATCAGGCGGCAGGCGAGCTCAAGGAACTGGCGCATCTCTTCGGATCGTTCAGCCATGGATCACCCGCCTTCATTGTCCGACCGATCGGCGCCCGGCGCCAGCGCGCACGCGGCTGGGCACGCGGCTGCGACCCTTGCCCACCGTGGCGCACAGCGACGGTCACCGGGGGGGCCGGCGGCGCGGGCGACAGCGGCGGCGCTGCGGCGCGGGGCCCGGGGGCGGCCGCGATTTGCCATCGGCGCCGGGTCCGGCGAGGATCGGCCCCCCACGGAGGAACCATGTCGCGCCCGTCGCTGCTCGCCGCCCTCTCGCTCGCCGTCCTCGCGCTCGCCTGCCGCGGGGGCCCACCTCCCGCCACCGCGGCCGCGGCCGCGCCCTCGGGACCGGTCGCGCCGGTGCACGATCCGTTCACCGTCCCGCGGCCGGCGGTGAAGGCCCGGAGCGCGGCGCTGCCCGGCTTCACCCGCGGTATCAACCTCGGCAACGGCCTCGACGCCCCGCGCGAGGGGGAGTGGGGCGTGGTGCTGGTCGAGGGACATTTCGAGCACGTCGCCAAGGCGGGCTTCGATCACGTCCGCCTGCCGGTGCGCTTCAGCGCCCACGCGGGCGCGGCGGCCCCGTTCACGGTGGACGAGGCGTTTTTTCAGCGGGTAGACTGGGCGATCGATCAGGCCACCGCGCGCGGCCTCTCCATCATAGTGGATCTGCACCACTACGCCGAGCTCACCGAGCAGCCCGACGCCCACGCGGAGCGGTTCCTGGGCCTCTGGAAGCAGATCGCCGCGCGCTATGCGGCGCGACCGCCCACGGTCGCCTTCGAGCTGATGAACGAGCCGTGCAAGGCGCTCGACCCGGGCCGCTGGAACGCGCTCGCGAAGCAGGCGATCGCGGTCGTGCGCGAGTCGAACCCCGAGCGGATCGTGATCGTCGACTCGTACTTCTGGTCCGCGTCGGACTACCTCGCGCGCCTCGAGCTCCCCGACGATCCGAACCTGGTCGCGTCCTTTCACATGTACCAGCCGATCCTCTTCACCCACCAGGGCGCGCCGTGGATGGACCCGGAGTACGGGACCCTGGGCGTCGTCTTCCCGGGTCCCCCGGCGACCCCGCTGGTGCCGGTGGCCGCCGCCGAGCGCGTCGGCTGGGTCAAGCAGTGGTTCGACGGCTACAACACCGCGCCGCTCGAGAACAACCCCTCGGGGCCGGCCACGGTGTTCGCGCATTTCTCCACCGTGGAGTCGTACCTGTTGGCCTCCGGGAAGCGGGTGTACCTGGGGGAGTTCGCCGCCATCGACAAGGCGGATCCGAAGAGCCGCGCGAACTTCGTCCGCCTCGTGCGCGAGGAGGCCGAGCGGCGCGGCATCGGCTGGGCGTACTGGGACGACGGCGGCATGAACCGCGCGCTCGACGTCCGCACCGGGCAGTGGGTCGAGTTCCTGCGGGCGGCCCTGCTCGACTGAGCGGGTGGGGCGGCGCGGCGAGGCGATGGACGGCGCGCGCGGCGGCGGCTCCCCCCGCGCGTCCCGGTCGCGCGGGCGCGCCGCGCTCGGGTGGCTCCGCGCCGAGCGCTGGGGCCTGGTGGTGGCGGTCGGCGTGGGGCTCGCGGCCCTGGGCCTGTTCCTGTCGACCCCGGCGGTGCAGGTCCCGCGCGCGGACGGGTTCTACTCGTGGCTGTACGCGCGCTCGCTCGCCTTCGACGGCGACGTCGAGTTCCAGAACGACTATCGCCTCTGTGGGGATCCGTTCCGGATCGGCGTCGATCGCGGCACGGGCCGCCCGGACAACCTCTTTTACCCCGGGCCCGCCCTCTTCTGGGTGCCGCTGCTCCTGGCCGCGCGCGCGGTGTGGCCGGTGGTCCCCGCTGCGACCTGCGGGCTGCCGTGGACGCGCCTCGCCCTCGGGACCGCGCCGCTCTGGCTCGCGCTGACGACCTACCTGACCTACCGCCTCGTCCGCCGCCGCTTCGGCGACGGGGTGGCCGCGCTGGCGACGGCGCTGGTGGTCCTGGGCGGGCCGCTGCTGCGCGTGGCGACGGTGTTGCCGAGCTACTCGCACCTGCACGACGCGCTGTGCGTCGCCGCGCTGCTGCTGGCCGCGGTGCGCGCGGTCGAGCGCCCCGAGCGCCCGCTGCGGTGGGGGTGGGTCGCGCTGGCGCTCGCCGCCGCCATCCTGCAGCGCCTCTCCAACGCCGCCTTCGCCCTGGTGCCGGCGGTGATGGCCGTCGCGGCCGCGCGCGCGGCGCCGCGGCGCCTCTGGCCGGCCGCGCTCGGCGTCGCCGCGGGCCTCGCGGTGGGTCTGGGGGCGATGGGGGCGCTCTATCGATACCTCTACGGGAGCGCGTTCGTGTTCAGTCACGGCCGCTACTTTCTCGATCCGTGGCAGGCGCACCCCTGGCTCATGCTCTTCGATCGCGAGGAGGGGCTCTTCTTCCACGCCCCGCTCTGGTGGCTCGCGGTGCTCGGCCTCGGCTGGGGCGCGCGCGAGCGCGCCCGCTCGGCGCTCCTCGCCCCGCTCCTGCTGGTAGCCATCGGCGAGGCGTGGCTTGGCGCCGCGGCGCTCGACTGGGCGCCAGCGCGCCGCCTCGCCAACCTGACGCCGCTCGCCGCCTGGCTCGCGGCCTACCCCGTCGACGGCGCCCGGCGCTGGCTCGCCCGCGGCTCGCGCGCGCTGGTCGCGGTGAGCGGTTTCGCCGCGCTGCCCGTCGCGGTGTACGCCATCGGCTACGGCTGGGGCCAGCCTCGGAGCCTGGTCCCCAGCGAGCGTCCCGTGACGCAGGCGGAGCTCTACGGCGGCGCCGCGCAGGGGTTCTGGGCGCTGGTGGACGACACCGTCGGCGGGCTGGCGATCTGGCCCGCCGAGCGCCTCTTCCAGGCGCGCTACGGGCTGCCCGGCGATCGCCTCGGCGACGCCGCCTTCCCGCGCGGGTACCAGCGCGATTTTCGCACGCTGCGCTTCGGCGTTCGGGGGCTCTCGCTGCAGGATCCCGCCGTGCAGCGGCTGAGCCGCGGCCTCGCCCCGGTCCGCGGTGGCCTGCGCCCGACCGGCACCCGGGCGAGCCTCGTCTTCGCCGCGCAGTGGCGGGCCCTGACGCACCTCACCCTGCACGCCACCGCGACGGAGCCGGTGACGCTGCGGGTCGGGCTGCGGTCGCCGGCGGGGCGCACCACCTGGTGCGGCGGGGCCCAGGCGCTCTCGCCCGACCAGCGGGAGCTCGTCTTCGCCGTCCCCGCGGGGGCGTTCGGCTCGGGCCTCAACGAGCTCTTGCTGGAGCTGTCGCCGGCGGCCTCGCAGAGCCTCACGCTCCACGCCGTGACCTTCGACGATCGGCGCGAGCTCCGGCCGGCGTTCGAGTGAGCGCGGCGGCGGCGCGGGGGCGCGGCTCGGCTCAGAGCTGGCGGCGCAGGAGCTCGGCGATGACGGCGCGCTCGTCGGCGGGGTGATCGAGGCAGCCGTCGACGAGGGCGTCGTAGGCAGGCGGCTCGGTCGCGTCCCGGTAGATGAGGCCGATCGGGTGCTGGTCGCCGCTCTCGAGCAGCAGGTTGAGGGCAGCGCCGCGGCTGGAGGCGTCGTGCGTCGGGGGCACCGGCGTCGAGAGCGCCCGGAAGTACTCCTTGTCGGCCTCCCGGTGGAAGGTGACGCAGGGGCTGAGCACGTTGACGAAGGCCATGCCGCGGTGCTGGAGCCCCGCGAGCAGGAGCTCGGAGAGGCCCTTCATGTCCCAGCTGGTCCCCTGGGCGACGAAGGTGGCCCCCGCCGTGAGCGCCACCCAGGCCGGATTGACCGGGGCCTCGACGTTGCCGCGCGGCGTCGACTTGGTCTTCAGTCCTTTGCGGCTGGTGGGGGCCGTCTGGCCCTTGGTCATCCCGTAGATCTGGTTATCCATCAGGATGTAGGTCAGATCCACGTTGCGGCGCATGGTGTGAAAGAAATGGTTGCCGCCGATCGCCAGCGCATCGCCGTCGCCACCGGTGGCGACCACGGTGAGCTCCGGGCGCGCCGCCTTGAGCCCGGTGGCGACCGCGAGGCCGCGCCCGTGGGCGGAGTGAAAGCCGTAGGTGTCCATGAAGAACGGGAAGCGGCTGCTGCAGCCGATCCCCGCCACCACGGCGACCTGGTGCGCGGGGACGCCGTGGCGCACGAGGGCCCGGTCCAGGGCGCCGAGGACGCCGTAGTCCCCGCAGCCCGGGCACCAGGTGGGCTTGTTCTTGGAGCGGTAGCTACTGAGCTTGGGCTCGGGTCCGGCGTCGATGGCTTGGGTCATGGCGAGGGCGCTCCGTCCTGGGGTTAGGCGGGGAGGGTCGCCGCGTCGGTGGCGGGACCGGTCGGGGTGGCTGCCGGCGTGGGGCGCGCGCCCGCGGCGAGCCGGGGCGCGAGGGCGGCGCGGAGCTCCGCCGGATCGAAGGGGTTGCCGTCCTCCTTGGTGACCGCCACGAGCTCGATCCCGGCCCGGCCGAGCTCGGCGCCGAAGCGGGCGCGCACCAGGTTCGCGAACTGCTCGTTCGCGTTCGCCTCGCAGACGACCAGGGTGCGGATCCCCGAGCGGAGCAGCTCCTGGATCGGCTCGTCGGGGAGCGGCCAGACGACGTGCGGGAAGAGGTAGCCGACGTCAAGCCCCGACTGGCGGAGCTCGGTGACGACCTCGCGCGCGATGGCCGCGGCGCGCCCCCAGCTCAGCAGCGCCACCGGGTGGCGGCCGAGGACGAAGGTCTCCGGGGTGACGGCGGCGCTCGACGCGCGCCGGAGCGCCTCCACGCGGTCCAGCCGGCGACGGACCATCTCGCGGCGGCGCTCGGCGTCGAAGCTCGGCAGCCCGCGGTGGTCGTGCTCGAGCCCGCCCGTGCGGTACATCCCGCCCGGGGTGCCCGGCCGCGCGCGCAGCGATGCGCGCCCGTCCTCGGTGGGGCGGAAGCGCAGGTACTCGCCCGCCTCGGGCCCGGCGTAGAAGGGCTCCTCGTAGACGCGCAGCGCGGCGAGGTCCGGGACCTCGACCGTCTGCAGGGAGTGCGAGAGCGACTGGCTCGTCAGGAGCAGGACGGGGACCTGGTGCTCGTGCGCGAGGTTCACCGCCGCCACCGTCTGCGTGAAGCAGTCGGCCACGGTCTGGGCGGCGAGCACCAGGCGGGGCACCTCGCCGTGGGTCCCGTACACGGCCAGATCGAGATCGGCCTGGCCGTCCTTGGTCGGCATCCCGGTGGAGGGGCCGGCGCGCTGCACGTCGACGATGACCACGGGCGTCTCCGAGACGCCGGCGAGGCCGATGAGCTCGACCATCAGCGAGAGGCCGGGGCCGCTGGTCGCGGTCATCGCCTTGACGCCGCCGTAGGCGGCGCCGATGCACATGGCGAGCGACGCGATCTCGTCCTCCACCTGCAGCATGCGCCCCCCCACGCGCGGCAGGTGATCGGCCAGCTCCTCCATGATCTCGGTGGCCGGCGTGATCGGGTAGCCGGCGTAGAAGCGCACGCCGCCGGCGATCGCGCCCAGCGCGACCGCCTGATTGCCCGAGAGCAGGAGCTTGCCGCCGCTGCCGCTCGGCGGCAGCGCGAAGGCCCGACCCGGGACGGCCGCGGTGATCGCCGCGGCGCCGGCGTCGACCGCGCGCGCGTTGATCTCGCCCGCCTCGGCGCCGCGCTTGCCGAACGCCTCCCGCACCACGGCGCGGACCGCCTCCGCGTCGAGGCCCAGCAGCGCCCCCAGGGCGCCGACCGCCACCACGTTCTTGCTGCGGGTTGCGCCGGTCGCCGTGCTGGAGAGCCCCTCCCAGTCGAGCGCGACCACGCGCACGCCGGGGCGCGTCTCGGTCGGGGCGGCCACCCCTGCGGGGCCGAGCACGAGCCCGCCGGGGGCCACCCGCCCGCCGACCTCGCGCAGTGCCTGCTCGTTGAGCGCCACCAGCACGTCGGGGTCGTCGCCGGGCGAAAGCACGTTGCCGAGGCCGATCTTGAGCTGCAGCGAGGACTGTCCGCCGCGCACCTCGGCGAGGAACGAGGCCAAGGTCACCACGTGGTAGCCCGCGCGCGCCGCGGCGCGCGCCAGGGACTTGCCCAGCGTGATGATGCCGTCTCCGGCGGAGCCCTCACAGCGGATCACGATCGAGCGGCGCACATCCATGGCTGGTTCCTCGACTGCGGCCGCAGGCTAGCGCGCCCGGCGTCGCGGACCACCCCGGGGGAGCCGGTGGGCGGGGTTCGCCACGGTGGGCCACGGATCCCGTGGCGGGATCCCGGGCGCGGCCTGCGGTCAGGGAGCGGCTCTCGGGGGAGGCGCCGCGCCCACGAGCGAGGCCCGCGGCGCGCCGCCCGGTCCGAGCCGACGCGGACGACCCTCTAGACGGCGGCGCCGGCGAGCGCAACCGCGACGCGAGCCGCCGGGGCGCGAGGGCGTCTCTTCCGACCTGCCGGCCCACCACGGGCGGTTCCCCGACCGCGCCATCACGCGGGCTCCCGCCGCGTCAGCGGGTGGCGCCCTGCACGCGGTCCTGGTGGGCGCTCGCGGGGAAACGCTCCTCGAAGCGCGCGGCCGCCTCGGCCGCGGCGCGCTGGTCGCCCCGGGCGCGCAGGGCCTCGATGCGGAGCACGGCCGCCTCCTCGCGGAGCACGCCGCGTGGGTGCCGCGCCGCATGCTCGCCGAGCGCGCCGAGGGCCGCGTCCGGGGCGCCGCGGGCGAGCGCCCCGCGCGCGCGATCGAGCAGATCGATCTCGTCACGGAGCGAGGCGGCCCCGGCCGCGTCTCGGGGGGGCGCCGCCGGGCGCGGGCGCGCCCCGTTGGCGGGGGGCGCGGCGGCGGGGGGCGCGGGCGGCTCCTCGACGGTGCCGGCGGGGTCGGGCGTCGCGGGCGCCGGCGCGGCCGGCGCGGCCGCGGGGGCGCTCGGGGCGACGAGGGTGGGCGCCGCGGCGTCCCGTCGGGCGGTGCGGTCCAGGGCGACGGCGCCGCCCGCGGCCGCCCCGCCGACCACGGCGATGAGCCCTAGCTTGGCGATCCCCGACCAGCCGCCGAAGAGCGTCGGGCCCCAGGAGGCGCCGAAGCCCGCCGCCGGGGCGGGCGCCGCTGCCGCCGCCGTGGGGACGGCGACGGCGAGCAGCCCGAGCGCGGCGAGGCCGCGCCGGCGCGCGCTCGGGGGCGGGCTCTCTTCGGCCGCGGCGCGCAACAGCTCGCGCTCGAGCAGTAGCTCGCTGGTGTCGATCAGGCGCTCGTCAGCCACCGCGCACCTCCGTGGGCGAGGGGACCGCGCTCGCCGCCACCACCGACTCGCGGAAGAGCTGCCGCGCGCGCCGGAGGCGGGACGAGACGGTCCCGGGTGGGAGCTCGACCAGTCGCGCGATCTCGGCCCCGCTCAGGCCCTCGATCTCGTGCAGGACGAAGACCTCGCGCAGCTCCGGCGTCAGCCGGTCGAGGATCCGGTCGCACCGCTCGACCAGGCGCTTGCGGTCGACGAGGGCGTCGGCGCCGAGCTGGGTGGCGCCGCGCAGGTCCGGCTCGTCGCCGAGGACCTCGCGCCAGCGCCGGCGCGCGAGCGTGCGCGACACCCCGAGGGCGACGCCGTACACGAAGGCCCGCTCGCTGCCGGTTTGGATGTCGTCGAGGCGCTCGGCCGTGATGAGGAACACCTGCTGCACGGCGTCCTCGACCCGCTCGGGGGGGACGCCGAAGCGGCGGAGTAGCCGCCAGCAGAGATCGTGGGTGTCGTCAAAGATGCGACGCAGGCGCAAGGACTGCGCAGCCGTGCGGGCCCGGGTGGGCACGGGCACGGCGGGCTCCGGACGGCGCCAGCTCAGCAGCACGATTTGAGTAATGCGCGACGGCCCCCGGCTGATCAACCCGAGCGGGGCCGACGGCCCGGCCCGGTGACCGTCCGCGGCAGCGGGCCGCTCCACCGACCACGAAAGCCCTCCGGCGAAGGGACAAAGGATCCAGCGAGGAGAAACCAAAGCCAGCTCAAGGCGAGCATCATGGGAACGATGAGTGCTAAAAAAAACCAATATATCAATACTTTAGGCTCTGTCCGTGACTCGACTTCGAATACTCCGCGTATTCTAAATCGGCACCAAGCGCTGGCGTGTCGCGCCCGCCGGGTGCACGATGGGATCCATGGCGAGTCGGGCCAGCGTGGATGTGTTTCGGCACCGCGACTACCGCAGCTTCCTGCGCGAGTTCTACGGGCTCCGAAAGCGGCGCAAGGCCGGCTACTCGCTGCGCGCCTTCTCACTCGCGGCGGGTCTGCGCTCCCCCAACTACCTGAAGCTGGTCATGGACGGTGACCGCAACCTGACCGCTGACATGGCGCTCCGGTTCGCGAAGGCGTGCGACCTCTCGGGGGATGCCGTCGACTACTTCTGCGAGCTGGTCGCCTTCAATCAGGCCAACGGCGCCGAGGCTCGCGAACGCCACTACCGGCACCTGCGGCGCTTCCGTCGCTTCCGTCAAGCGCATCAGCTCGACGCCAGCCAAGACTCCTACCACAGCCAGTGGTACATCCCGGTGGTTCGAGAGCTGGTCGCACGTCCGGACTTCGACGAGGATCCCCGTTGGATCGCGAAGACCTTGATGCCTCCCATCTCGCCGGCCCAGGCGCGCCGTGCCCTCAAGGTCCTCACGGACCTCGGCATGCTCGAGCGTAACGCTGAGGGACGCCTGGAACAAACCGATCCGTTGGTCGAGACACCGGAGAAGCCCCTCGGACATCACGTGGTGAAGTTTCACCGAGCGATGATGAAGCACGCCAGCGACGCGCTCGATCACGTCCCTCGTGAGCAGCGCGAGATCGCCTCGCTCACCCTTTGCATCAGTGAGCAGCACATGGGCGAGCTGAAGGCAGAGCTCGTCGAGCTGCGCCAGTCGCTGCTGCAGCGGTATCAGGCTGACGGCGATGCCGACCGCGTCGTCCAGGTCAATTTCCAGATGTTTCCACTCTCGCGCAACCGAAAGGACTGAGTCATGAGGGTATCGAGGACTCTAATCTGTGCCCTGCCCATGCTGGCACTGGCTTGCGCCGGAACCGGGACCGGGAATCCCTCCGATGACGGGCTCGGAGGCAACGCGGCGGTAGGAGGGACCGGGGGCACCACGGCGAGCGCCGGATTCAAGCTCATCATGTCCGACGCCGAGGTGGACACCGACCCCGAGCTCGACCCATCCGACGCGGTCACCTTCGCCGACGACAATCGAAGCTTCGCCTTCGACCTGTACCGCGAGCTCGCCAGTGACGACGCGAACCTCTTCTTTTCGCCGTACAGCATCTCGGTGGCGCTGGCGATGACCTACGCTGGCGCGGAAGGCGACACGGAGACGGAGATCGCCACCGCGATGCACTTCGGCTTGCCGGAGCCCACGCTGCACGAGGCGTTCAACGCCACGACCCGCGCCCTGCAGGGGCGCAGCGAGGAGCTCGCCCCCCGGAGCGAGGGAGATGGCTTCGAGCTCAAGATCGTGAACCAGGCGTTCGGGCTGAACGACTACCCGTTCCTCGATGACTACCTCGACCTCATCGCCATCCATTACGGCTCCGGTGTGATGGGTTTCGACAACGACGACCTCGAGGCGGTTCGGCAAGAGATCAACGGTTGGGTCGCCGACCAGACCGAGCAGCGGGTCGAAGACCTTCTCCCGCCTGACGCCATCACCGTCGACACTCGGCTCGTGCTCACGAACGCCATCTATTTCATGGCGAGCTGGCTCCTCGAGTTCGATCCCACGCTGACGGTCGACGGCGACTTCGAGGCCCCGTCGGGGCCGGTTTCCGTGCCGATGATGCACCAGACTCTGCGCGCCCAGTACAGCGAAGGGGACGACTACCAGGCGCTCACGCTGCCGTACGTGTCTCCAGATGTGAAGATGGTGTTCATCCTGCCCGCGGCGGGCGCCTTCGCGGACGTCAGCTCGGCGCTCGACGATGCCTTCTTCCAGGAGGCGTTGGCGGGCATGACCGAACACGACGCGACGGTCACGCTGCCCCGCTTCGAGTTCGAGAGCGAGCAACCGCTCAAGGAGGCGCTCAGCACCCTGGGCATGCCCAGGGCCTTCGACGACGGTGCCGACTTCACGGCGCTCGCCGGTGGCGTCGAGCAACTCAACATCGACGACGTCTATCACAAGGCCTTCGTCGCCCTCGACGAGACGGGCACCGAAGCGGCGGCGGCGACCGCCGTAGTGATCGTCACCGAGTCGGAAGCACCGCCCAGCGCCGAGATCACCTTCGACCGCCCCTTCATCTTCGGTGTCTACGACGAGCCCACCGGTCAGCTCCTGTTCTTGGGCCACGTCGTCGATCCCAGCTGAGCCGCGCGCCTCCCGGCTCGAGCGGAAGCGAGTTACCGCGAGGTCCTCGGCCTTCTACGGCAGCCGGACCGCGACCCCGACCGTGCCGTGAAGGACGACGGGGGAGCTACGGTGGACGACCCGGTCGTCGACGCGGAAGCGCGCCTCGAAGAGGGCGGCCTCGGCGGCGGCGGCCGCTTCTAGCGCCAGCACGGGGAGGAGCGGGACCTCCAGGCGCGGGCCGAGGCCGAGGGTCACCCAGGGATGCCGCGCCGAGCGGGCGCCCTCCCCGCCGGAGCCGGTCGCCTCGAGGCTGCCCGCTGTTCCGGTCGCGCAGGCGCGCAGCGCGAGGCGCTCGCCCGGGACCCAGGCCAGCGGGCAGGCGCTCACCGTCGCGGCCGTGAGCCGGAACGCGGCGCGGATGGGGCCGAGCTCCGGCTCCGCGCGCCAGGCCGCCGTGACGCCCAAGCGCAGGGCGGGGGACCAGCCGTTGCGGCGCACGCCACCGTCGAGGAAGGCCTCGACGCCGAGCAGCGGGCTCGGCGCGATCCCGGCGACGAGCGCGCCCGCGGTGCCGCCGCCCCACCGCCAGGCGGGCGGCGGCGAAGGCTCGGGCGCAGGGGCCGGCGGGGGCGCGGGCGCGGGGGGCGGCGCGGGCGCGGGCGCGGGCGCCGCGACCGGCGGCGCGAGGAGCACCGCGACGATGAGCGCGGTGGCCTCGAGCACCTCGGCGCAGTTTGGCCCCGTCACCGTACGCACCACGGTCGGCCGCTCCGCGCGCTCGATCGAGAGCGTGGCCTCGACGGCCCCGGGAGAGGACGCGACGCGGACGGCGAGGACCGTGGTGACGTCCTCGCTCGTCGTGAGCGCGACGGCGCTCGACCGGCGCGCGATCTCCCGCTCGAGCGCCGCGCGCTCGCAGGAGCCCGGCGCGCCCGCGAACGTCAGCCGCACCGGCGTCGGCGCCGTCCCCTGCGCTCGCGCGGGGAGGGGCGCGCCGAGCAGCGCGGCGGACAGGGCGGCGGCGACGAGACACGCCGCGCCGCCGCGCCGCCGTCGGGTTCCGCGTCCGTGGCCCGCGTTCACCGGGCCGAGCGTAGCCACCCGGCGGACCCGGGCGCAACGTGGCGGCCCTGCCGGTGGCGGGCGCGCGCGCGGCGTGCTTCCATCGTTCCCGATGGCGGGAGCGTCGTCCACGCGGCGAGCGGTGGCCCGCGGCGGCCGTGTCGCCGCCGTGGCGGCGCTGCTCGCCGGCTGCGGCGTGCACGACTACGACCTGCGCCTCGGCGCCGCGGGGGCCGGTGACCGCGGCGGCGCGGCGGCGGGGGGCCTGGTCACGGGCGGTGCCGGCGCGGGCGGCGTGGCGGGCAGCGCCGGCGCCCCGGCGGGCGGTGCGGCGGGCAGCGGCGGGGGCGGCGGCGCGGCGGGGGCGCCCGGCCTTCCGGGCCTGGTCGGCTGGGCCGCGGTGGCGGACTGCGGCCCGCGGGGCACCATCGGCGGCGACGGCGGCCCGCGGGTGACACCGACCACGGCGGCCGAGCTCCTCGAGGCGGCCGCCGCCGAGGGGCCGCGCGTGCTCGAGCTCACCGGCGAGTACGATCTCGGCGGCGAGCTGCTCGACGTCAGCAGCGACAAGACGCTGGTGGGTCGGGGCGGGGCCACCCTCCGCGGCGCTGTCCGCGTCTCGGGGGCGACGAACGTGGTGCTCCAGGACCTGCGCGTCGACGGCGCGGTCGCGGACAACGAACGCGACGCCGTCGAGATCACGAGCTCGAGCTGCGTGTGGATCGACCACTGCGAGCTGGTGGACGGGGCCGACGGCAACCTCGACATCGTCCGCGGCTCGGACCTGGTCACCGTGTCCTGGACGCGCTTTCACTACGTGACCAAGACCGACGATCACCGCTACTCGAACCTCTGCGGCAACGAGGACACGGACACGCCCGGCAAGCTCAACGTCACCTTCCACCACGTGTGGTGGGGCGACGGCGTGCTGGCGCAGATGCCGCGGGTGCGTCACGGCAAGGTGCACGTCTATAACAGCTACTACTCGGCCGCCGGCAACGAGTACTGCGTCGGGGCGGGGTACCTGGCCCGGCTCTTGGTGGAGAACTGCGTGTTCGACGGGGTGAGCGATCCCATCCGGTTCCAGCTGGACGAGGACGCGGACACCGGGGAGCACACGGCGGAGATCGTCGAGCGAGGGAACGACGTCAGCGGCGCGAGCGGGGCGGTGGAGAGTCGGGGAGTGGGGTTCGAGCCGCCGTACGCGTATGAGCTGGAGGGGACGGGGACGGTGCGGGGGAGCGTGATGGGGGCGGCGGGGCCGCGGTAGGGGGCGGGGGCGGCGGGGAGTCCCCTCATCTGCTCCCGGACCCATCCCCATCCCCATCCCCGGACCCATCCCCGGACCCGGACCCATCCCCGGACCCATCCCCGGACCCATCCCCGGACCCCCAACTCGCGCAGCGAGCCGCCGATCGAGCGTCGTGGCCTCGCGTGGTTCTGCGGGTGG